>NYXK01000158.1 GCA_002685535.1 Deltaproteobacteria bacterium | reverse complement strand
GCTAATGCATGGACCGCAGGTTCATCGGATTTGAGATCAAGCGAAGCCACCAGCGCGACTCTTTCCGGAGCAATCTCATTTTCCACCAATGTTTTACGGACAAGTGAAATCAACTCTTCCGGCTCGGCCCCACGTTCGCAGCCTACACCAATTACAATATTTTTTGCAGGTAGTTCTGATGCCGGACAAAAAACTAAATGTTCGGCATTCCCAGAAATTGGATCCGTGCTTAGCGAAATCCGCAGCTTTGCATTTTCTGTAAAAGACAGGCGGCTTTCGTGCAACCATTCGTAAAATCCCGGCATGTAATCCGGGGCTACCGTTTTGCTTTCAGGCAAGGAATCCGGAGTTAAGGTTTTAGTTTCCGGAGAAAGCGATACTGCTTCGCCTGCCAAAAGTTCTGCCGTAAACCCCTTTAGGTCTTCCGGATTGGCCAGTACAAAACCTTGCGGTGGTTCGTCCAATGCAATGCCAAAACGCAAATCTCCAGCTGTGGTTATGGCCGGCGTGGCTCCGATTAATTGGCCGATTTTTCGGGCTAGCGCATTTGCGCCATGATGTCCACCTAGCAGCGGAACAACCGAACTTCCGTCTTCCGCCACCGCAATCAAAGGCGGCTCATTTTGCTTGTTTTCGAGACAGCCAGACACTCCACGAACCAAAATTCCTGATGCACAAACACCAATAATTGCTGTTCCCTCACTAAACAAAGCAGCAAGATGTTCCATTGCGTTAGTAAAAATAAGATCAACCTCCGGATTTGTTTTTTCATCCGGCAGCAGCGAGTCGTCCGGTGACATCCGTTCCGCTTTCCCGTGCAATTCCGCGTTTAAGTGTTTTGCTATTTTCTGAGCAAGTGCTAAGGCACTTTTCCCCAGACAAAAAACCACAATCCGTTGACTCATACGACTCCGGATGTGAGTTGACTTTTAATTTTACGCACGAGAATCATGGAAAAATAGGGGACATTTTGGGCTTCAAGATTTTCAATTGGTATTATTTGCTGATTGTGCATGGTAGCGTGCTCCACATAATGCGCACAATGCTCAAGTCTCAGATGCCTCAGCACCCTCCGGATTTTAGGGAGATGCCGCCCAACTTTCATAATCACCGCTGCATCTGTATTTAACAAGCGTTGCTCCAAATCGGCCTCTTCCAGTGGTCCGGGTAATATTGTTAAAACTTCATTACGTGAAACCAGNGGTGTTTTTAAAACAGCAGCACCGGCCATCGGTGAAGAAACCCCGGGAACAATTTCCGTCTTGAATCGTTCTGAAAGGCGCTCAAACAAATACATAAATGAGCCGTAAAAAAACGGATCTCCTTCACAAATTACCGCGACTGTTTTACCTGCTTNCAGTTGAACTTCCAACAGCAACGCTGCTTGATCATAGGCTCGCTGAGCCGGAAATGGAGAAACTGCAATCGGCAGTCGAAGCGGCAGAAATTCAGTCACGTTTTTCAATAATGGCCGTACAATTTCAAGTGCCAGCCCTTCACCTACTTCAGGTGCGGGATAAGCTAAGATGTCACATTCGTTGATCAAACGATGTGCTTTAATCGTCAACAATTCCGGATCACCCGGACCTACACCGATTCCGTAAAGGAATCCTCGTTTTTCCTCNTTTTTTTGTATCATCAATTTTTTTAGCCACGGATCAACACAGATCAAAGCGGAAAAAAATCCGTGAACATCCGCTGATATTTGTGGTGATCACTTTAATGTTTTTTAATAACGGCAAGTTGAGTCACAGAACGCGCCTCTTTCCAGCTTTGAAATTTTCCAATTGATTCCACATGAGAGACTGCCAAGCGAGTCAAATCTNCACTAGCAGCGGACTTTCCANCATTTTCTTTTTGCCACTGCAGCAATTTTTGNTCACCTTCGAGAGTTACTGCATTGGCTACTAAACGACCTCCGGGCTTGAGCGCGTGCCAGCACATTTCNAGCACATTTCCAGCAGAGAGTCCGCCGCCAACAAAAACCGCGTCCGGCGCAGGCAGATCCGCCAAAACCTCAGGTGCATTTCCGGGAACAATCTGTAGCATTGGTACACCCAGTTGAAAAGCATTTTGTTGAATCAGTTTCAAACGAGCCTCCGATTTTTCAATTGCCAGTGCATGACAACGCGGATTACTGCGCATCCATTCAATCGCTACTGAGCCGCAGCCTGCACCGACATCCCACAAAACTTGATCCACAACCGGCATCAAACGTGACAGTGTNATCGCTCNGATTTCACGTTTTGTCAGTTGACCGTCATGTAAATACGCCTCGTCAGGAAGCCCCGGAATCCTGGCGAGAAAGTTTGCGTTAGCGTCTGGAATACACTCAAGTGCCATCGCATTCAGCGCGGCTCCTTCTGGGTGAGACCAGGAATCAGCTTGTCCGGAAAACTGTCTTTCTTTACTGCCGCCAAGATGTTCCAGAACGGTGATTCGGCTTTTGCCAAAACCTCTTGCAGTAAGCAGTTCTGCTGCTTGTTTTGGACTCCCCTCATCTTTGTTAAGCACAAGCAATTTTGCACCGGGCTGTACAAACGGATGCAGCATTTCCAACGGACGGCCGTGAATCGTCAACGTTTCAACATCTGGAAGTGACCAGCCAACCCGCGAACAAATCAGCGAAAATGTAGTCAAAGCAGGTTTGATCCAGATTTCCTCAACCGGCAAATGCCGCAACAACTTAGCCGCGATTCCGTAACACAACGGATCACCACTTGCCATTACCGCAACTTTTTTGCGTACACTGGTTTCAGAGGGACGCCAACTCACGATTTTTGTAACCGCCTCCCGAATCGGAGAAGGCCAAACGATACGTTCCCCTTCCCAGTCATCCGGAATCATATTCAGGTGCCGCTCACCTCCAAGCACGATTTCGGATTCGTAGAGCAACTCTCTGGAATCGGCCGCTAAATCGTCCCAGCCGTCCTCACCAATTCCAATAATGCGAAGCCATTTTTTAGTTATATCAGGCATTTTATCTCTGATTATTGATTCCTTTTGCCACGGATTTACGCGGTTGATAGTTTGTTACATTTCTCTTAGCCACGGCTTAAAGCCCCCTCAAATTTGAGCATGTTTTGCCACAGCGTTAACTGCCGCAGACGCCATTGCGCTACCTCCGCGNCGNCCGGAAAGGGTCATAAAAGGCACGTTTTTTCTGCATTGATTTACGAGCAATTCTTTCGATTCTGCTGCGCCAACAAAGCCGACCGGAAAACCAAAAATAACGGCTGGCGGTTCCACTCCTTCCGTGAGAATTTCCAGCAGTCGAAATAATGTCGTGGGCGCGTTACCGACTGCTACCACTGCTCCAGCGAGTTGGGGNCGCCAAAAATCGACTGCAGCCGCTGAAAGTGTTGTTCCCATTTTTTTGGCGAGTGGAGCGCATTCCGGATGTTTATTCCAACATAGAATTTCATTGTTTGCAGGCAGGCGGGAGCTAATAATTCCTTCTGCCACCATTCTCGCATCGCACAAAACAGGTGCACCTTGCTTTAAGGCTTCACGAGCGGAACTGGCCGCATCCGGAGAATAAATAATATCCTCGACAATATCCGTCATTCCGCAGGCGTGAATCAAACGCACTGCTATGTGAGCAATCTCTTCCGGTAGATTTGATAAATCAGCCTCCCTGCGGATAGTTGCGAAGGATTGATTATAAATTGCTTTCGGATCACGAAGATAATCAACAGTCATTCGCCACCGGACTTTCCTGAATTTTCTTCCAGCGTGTTCGGCCCCAAAGGATGGTCGGCGTGTGGGTAGGGATGGTGTTCGTGATCATGTTCATGGTCATGCCCGTGAGTGTGCTCGTGGTTATCATCATGTTCGTGCGCATGTTCGTGTGCATGTGCATTGCCGGTCACACTGGAACTCCCTGTTGCATCGTCCTCCCCGGCTCCTCCGGAGCTTCCTGTACCAATACCTTCAACGTGGTGGTGGTGACTTTCCTGACGTAATCCAACTTCATTTTCAAAACCTAAAAACTGCTCGCGGTATTTACACAGCTGACAGTTCATGTTGTTTACACCATTTCTGATTTCTTCCACACGCTCCGCAAAAGCATCCAAAACCAAGGGATGATCATTTAGATAAGAGGCTTTGACGAATTCAATTTCCGGATGTTTGGCCGCAACTATATCTGTATAATGGAAAATCCTTTTGACAAGCACACCGGTGAATAAAAAATACGGAAACACAATTATTCTCTTGTATCCGAGTCTTGCCGCATGCTCAAGTCCTGGCTCCACCAGTGGAAAAGTCACTCCGGAATATGCCGTTTCNGCCCATCCGAGACCAAGACCTTCCCAAAGCATTCTGGTTACTTTTGAAACATTTGAATTTGCNTCCGGATCAGAAGCCCCGCGTCCGACGACCACAAGCAAGGTTTTTTCGCGTGCAATCCGGTCGCCNGCTTTTTGCAGGGCTTCTTCAACACGATCACCGGCAGCGCGAATCAGNTTCAGATCAATTCCGAGTTCACGTNCATAAGAAATTGANAAGCCCGGATTTTGTGCCTGATAAGCATTGAGTACAGAAGGAATATCGTTTTTTGCATGACCTGCGGCAAACAGCATTCCGGGAACCGCGAGTACTTTGCGGATACCCCTCTCACGCAATGCATCAAGACCGGTACGAATCACTGGNGTTGCAAATTCTAAAAATCCCCAATCTGTTTCATATTGNGGAAGACGCTCCTTGATTCCACGTGCAACCGCCTGAAATTCATTTACTGCTTCTACATCACGGCTTCCGTGTCCACAAACCATTACACCATATTGCTCTTCCATTTTATCTACTATCTTTCAGGTTANTATTTATTTTGTTTCATCTTAACAGGATTGTGTCTGCAAGAGTGAAATTTGTCCATTATTTTATAATTTTTGTTCATTCTTCTGGTTCAAGAAAANAATTGAACGACTTCATCTTTTCAAAATTTTCCCAATTGGCGTAATCCATCATAAACCACGACTGCCACTGACGAACCAAGATTTAAACTACGCACNCCTTTTTCCCACATCGGCAAAGTAAAACAGCGTTCCGGAAAACTCTCCATCCAGTCGTTTGGAAGCCCGGATGTTTCTTTGCCAAAAAACAAATAGTCACCTTCCTGCGGATTGATTTGTGTGTAGGGACGTTCGTTGTGCACCGAAAGGAAATGAAATTTNTCCGGAGAAAGGGTCGCAAAAAAAGATTCCGCATCAGAANAATGCTCCCAGCTAACCCATTGCCAATAGTCCAGTCCGGCTCGCTTAAGCTGTTTGTCACTTAAATCAAAACCCAGTTTTCCTAACAAAATCAAATGACATTTCGTAGCTGCGCACAAGCGGGCAATGTTGCCTGTGTTCGGTGGAATTTGAGGTTCGTAAAGAACAATGTTCAGCGGGGGATTTTTNTGCAGTTGCATCAGACTATTTACAAATGAATAGAGACAGGAGGATTTTGGATCTGCCCGATTGACTTTTATTCCTGTGCCAGTTCAATCAGGCGATCCAACAGTTCGGCATAAGGCAGGCCTGACGCGTCCCAAAGTTTCGGGAACATACTGATTTTTGTGAAGCCCGGCAAAGTATTGATTTCGTTAAGAATGAAAGTATTGTCATCACACAGGAAAAAATCAACTCTGGCCATACCACGGCATTCAGTAATTAGAAAAGATTCCACCGCGGTTTTGCGGATTTTAAGTGAAACCTGCGGATCAATTTCTGCGGGAATTTTTAGCTCCGCTCCATCATCGTCCACATACTTTGCTTCATAAGAATAGAACTCNCGCAGAGGCACAATTTCACCTAAAACNGATGCTGCTTCAGGAGAATCATTACCAAGNACGGAACATTCNATTTCACGTCCGGAAATNGCTTCTTCAACCAAAACCTTACGGTCTGCGACAAATGCTTGCTGCAGTGCAACACGATATTCATCTGCGCTTCTGACCTTTGAAACACCAAGCGATGAACCTTCTCGACAGGGTTTAACAAATAGTGTGCTTCCTAATTCGCGCACTGCGTCTTCAAATGACAAATCTTCTGGATTGCGCAACAGTTTGTAGCGTGAAACCGGAATCCCGTGATGCTGCAGCAAACGTTTTGTCACGTCCTTGTCCATGCAGATCGCAGAACCGTAAACATCTGCGCCGACATACGGTTTACCCAGCAACTCCAAAAGGCCCTGCAAAGCGCCATCTTCGCCGAGTTTTCCGTGAGTTATTGGAAAGAAAACATCTACTTCAGCCAATTCGCTTCCAGACTGTTCCTTTNCAGTCAGGTTTTCGTCACNNGAACTTCCGGTTTGCGGAAGTGCGATTGGCAGATTTTTCTTAAAAGTTACTTGACGCACATCGTGCGTGTTCTCCAATAATTCCGCAGAGTTTCCTAAAAACCAGGCGCCATTTTTATCAATAGCAATTATCAGCACCTCATATTTTTCACGGTCAAGNGCGGCTTGAATGTTGTAGGCCGAAACGAGCGAGACTTCATGCTCACCACTGGTTCCACCGCAAATGAGACCGATGGTGGTTTTTTTTGACATTGTTACTCCATTTGCTGAGCAGAAGCTTTGACCCGAATATGCAGTTCATCTAGTTGATCGGTCTCAACCGCAGAAGGTGCATCAGTCATCAAGCAGCCTGCTTTTTGAGTTTTCGGAAAAGCAATCACATCACGAATAGAATTTGTCTTCAGCAGGAACATCATCAGACGATCAAAGCCCAGCGCAATTCCTCCATGAGGCGGAGCTCCAAAAGAAAGTGCTTTCATCAGAAAACCGAATTTGCTTTCAATTTCTTCCTCAGTTAACTTCAGTAATTTGAAGACTTTATTCTGAATGTCCTCACGGTGAATACGGATACTTCCACCGCCGATTTCCACACCGTTCAGTACCACATCATAAGCACGGGAACGAATTTTTTCCGGAGAATTTTCAGCATATTTTTCNAGATCATCTGTGTCCGGCATAGTAAAAGGATGGTGGCTGGACGTGTAACTTTTTTCGGTTTCACTGTACTCAAAGAGGGGAAAATCTGTAACCCAGACAAATCGGTATTCACTTTCGTTTAGCAAACCCCGCCGTCGAGCAATTTCTTGGCGCAAATTCCCAAGCGCGTCATAAACAACTTTCTTTTGATCTGCACAAAACAGTACCAGATCACCTTCGTTTAAACCAACCCGTTCTTCAAGTGCCTGTTTTTGCTCATCTGTAAAAAACTTCGCAATCGGCGACTGCCATCCGTCAGGATTACGCTTAATCCAGGCCATGCCTTTTGCTCCGTATATTTGCGCGAATTCGGTCAAATCATCCAGATCTTTGCGGGAAAATTCCGCACCGCCCGGAACGCAAATCGCTTTAACAATTCCTCCTTTGTCCACTACCTGTTTGAAAACACGCAGTTCGCAGTCTGCAGCAATATCTGAAATATCAATGAGTTTCAGCTCAAAGCGTATGTCAGGTGCATCTGAACCATAATTTTCCATTGCTTGCTGATAAGTCATACGCGGGAAAGGCGTTTCAACTTTCACCCCGATTGTCTGCTCAAACAACTGGACCATCAAGGCTTCTGTTAATTCATATATTTCTTCAGGTTCANTAAAGCTCAATTCCAAATCAATTTGAGTAAATTCAGGCTGACGNTTNCCCCGCAAATCTTCATCACGGAAACAGCGTGCAATCTGCATGTAACGGTCATAACCGCTGATCATCAGTAATTGTTTAAAAAGCTGCGGCGACTGCGGTAAAGCATAAAACAGTCCTGGATTTACTCTGGAAGGCACCAGATAATCACGGGCACCTTCAGGTGTTGATTTTGTCAGAATCGGAGTTTCAATTTCAAAAAAGCGCTGACTTGTGTAGTAGTTACGGACAATCTGCATGGCCTTTGAGCGCAGCATCAAATTGTTCTGCAGTGTTGAATCCCGTAAATCAAGAAAACGGTAAGTCAGCCGTAATTTTTCATCCACATTTTCGCGGTCATCCAGCACATAAGGCGGTGTCAGGGACTGATTCAGGATTTCCAGGTTTTCTATCAGTACCTCAATCTGACCGGTAGGAAGTTTCGGATTCACNTTGCCTTCTATCCGGTGGGCAACTTTGCCTTTCACTGCTAACACAAACTCGCCGCGTATCGTATCCGCTAATACATGTGAAGACTCACTGATTTCCACTTTGAAGACTATCTGAGTTATTCCGGTATAATCCCGTAAATCAACAAATATTACTCCACCATGATCCCGCCTTGTTTTGCACCAACCCATCAGCACAACTTCACGGTCAACATCCTCTACTCTTAAATCACTGCAATAATGTGTTCTTTTCCACTCCATTTTTTTATTCATTCTTTAATGTTTTTTTAAGTGTAGCTCGCAAAAAATTAACATATAAATCTACCACAAATCTGAATTAATCAACAGGAATTAATCTCTTTTGGTTCCGTAAAAAGTTACCATTCACNCGAAAGCGGAAANCCAAAAACTTGTAAGTGTCTGAAATAAAGGATTCACGCTTTCGCGGGAATGACAAGTAAGTACGTCAGATGGAAAACTGGAGAGGCAGGCACAATTGGCCGCCATGTTGGTTTTTATTTTTTTGGGGAGAATTTAGGGGTATCCTGAATACAGGAATCAGACCTGCATGCGCATTACTTCTTCGTATGCATTGACTAGTTTGTTGCGTACCTGAAGCATGAGACGCATAGAGAGGTCTGCTTTTTCCAGCGCCAGCATTGTTCCATGAATATCTTTATTTTCTGTTACCAGAAGTTCTACTTGTTTAGCTTCAGCAGTCAACTGCTGTTGATTGACATCCTGCAGAAGTTTTTCAAAAGTACGGCTTAAGCCACCACTTTCCAGATTTTGATTTTGACTTTCAATTCCGGTTTTTAGCCCTGGAACCGGAGGTGAGATTGAAGGCAGTTTAATATTCATAAAATCTTTAGATCAAAAAATATTCTCAAAGAGTGAAAACGTCCCACTTGATGACTTCTTATACCATCTTAAAACCATGTCATTCATAATTTAAGATCAGCTATGAAGATCTGTACTAAACGTTACGTCCCAAATCAATCGCGGACTGAGCCATATTTTTTGTAGCGTTGAATGCCGCGGTATTTGCTTCATANGAACGTGATGCCTCCATCAGGCTCACCATTTCTTCCATCACATTGACGTTTGGCATAGCCACATATCCTTCAGCATTTGCATCAGGATGTCCTGGTTCATAACGTAAAATCGGCGCGCGATTGTCCTGTGAAATCCCCACCACCTTGACTTCGGTTGCCGTGTCCAGCGAGCGTTGCTGCGAGCGCAGTTCTTCTTCAAAAGTTCGGTCGTTGGAAACCGCGGCCAGTGTTACGATACGACGACGGTATGGCCCCCCCTGAGGAGTTCGCGTCGTATTTGCGTTAGCAATGTTTTCGGAAATAGTGTTAACCCGTTGCCGCTGAGCTGCCATTCCGGAAACACTCACATTAAGGGAAGATTCAAAACTCATTAGCGTCCTTCGGTTATTGCGGTTTTCAACATACGGAACTGGTGAGTGAGCATCCGGATGCTGGCATTGTACATCAATTGGTTTTCAGCCATCTTTGCCATTTCACGATCCAGATCAACTGTGTTACCGTCAAAATCCGGAAAAGGGGAAGCGCTGTGTATACGCTGTCCTTCCACCAATTTCAGCGGCGGTGTGTTCCGTCCGTCAAAATGTTTGGAATTTGTAGTTTTAAGTAAACCCGGTTCTTCGGCATGCAGAGCTTTTTCCAGACTTTTCTCAAAGACCATATCCTCCGCTTTGTAGCCGGGAGTGTCCTTGTTGGCAATATTGGAAGTCAGCAAATCCTGACGCTGAGTACGGAAGTCCAGCGTCTTCTGCACTAAAGTAAATAGATTGTTATCAAACATTCCTGCCATGAAACCACTTGCACTGTAGGGTATTTTATATAATTTATGAGTGAAGAGGATGCAATCTCAGGGCCACTTTCAGCAGTCTTTGATTGTTCTCAGCAACGTGATCTGCTTGCATTTTTTCTGATACCGCTTAAGATGGTCAATCAAAGAAACAATTACGTATATTAGGCGCTTCGTTTGAAATGAAACGTTTTCAGGACTTTTTACAGCTTCATCAAACATGAGAAAAGATGAAAGATAAACAATCACAAATTTGGGGCAGTCACCTCAAGAATAAGCCTGATGAACAGAATGTTCTTTTTTGTGCAGGACGAGATGTGCAGGAATTACCGATGGCAGATGAATTACTGCTGCCCTACGATATTTGGACCAACCGTGCGCATTGTATTATGCTTGAGCGGCAGGGACTTATTCCAAAAGCAAGTTTAGCGAAAATTTTAACCGGCCTCAGCCAACTTGAAAAACTTGTAGAGACAGGTGAATTTTCACTTGATCCGGCCAAAGAGGATGTACACATCAATGTTGAAGCTTTCGTTACTGAAAAACAGGGAGCGGACGCCGGTGGGCGGATGCATATTGGACGCAGCCGGAATGACCAATCTGCCTGTGATATGCGTCTTTATTTACGCAGTGTTGGCTTAAACCTTTTCGATTCTGTAAAAAATCTGGCAGACTCTTTACTGACGCAGGCAGAGGAACACACCGAAAGTGTCATGCCCGGATTCACGCATTACCAGCCGGCAATGGTTACCACCTGGGGCCACTGGCTCTGCGCTTATGTTCAGGGACTTTGCAGAGACCTCGAGCGTCTCTCATTTTCGATTTCACAAATCAACCGCAACCCCCTGGGTGCAGCGGCTGCTTTTGGAACATCCTGGCCGATTGACCGCAAACTCACCACCGAACTGCTCGCTTTTGCAAAGGTTGACAGCAACACATTGGACTGCATTGTTTCACGCTGGGAAAACGAGGCTCAACTCGCACATGCTGGCGCAATGCTGATGAATCATCTCAGTATAGTTTCGCAGGATCTAATATTTTTGAGTCATCCATATTCCGGATTGCTGCAGCTTGACGATAATTATGTAACAGGTTCTTCGATCATGCCGCAAAAGAAAAATCCGGATTTCGCGGAAGTTATCAAATCAAAGGCCTCTTTGGCACACGGATTTTTATCAAGTTTGCTGGGTATCCAAAAAGGCAGTTTGAGCGGTTATAATCGTGACACTCAGGTTACAAAATATCTGATCATGGATCTGATCCGGGAGTGTGAAGCGGCGCCTGTTATTTTACGGGGTGTTTTTGAAAGTTTGAGCATCAATACTGAAAAGATGAAAAAGCAATGTGAAACAGGTTTTATGAATTCTGTTGATATTGCTGATCATTTAGCACGGACCCTGGAACTACCATTTCGCGAGTGTTATCATTTGCTCTCACGTGCAGTAAAATTGTCGGAACCGGACACAAAAATTACTAACTCGGCTTTGCAGAAAACACTGGCAGAATTCGGACACCCAACTGAAATTGCGGAAGATCTGGAGTTGTTCCATGATCCTCGAAAATTGATTGACCAGAGACAGCACCAGGGCAGTCCATCTCCGGAGCAGACTTCACTACAGATAGCAGAGCTTTCCGGGCAGTTAAAGTCACTTTCTGCACCTCTTGAGGATCTGCAAAAACACATTCTCGAAAAACATGAGAGCTGCCGAAATTATGCTGTCTGAGAACTTGCAAATTGGCGTGATCGGTGCTGGAGCATGGGGCACAGCATTGGCGAGACTACTTGTCAACAATGGCAACAGCGTTCAGCTCTGGTGCCATGAAGCAGAAACCAGACAAGATATTCTCACAAATCACCTCAATTCCTCTTTTTTACCNNAAATTCCGCTTCCGGAAACACTGAATGCCTCNACCGATTTGTCAGAAGTTGTGCGGAACTCCAAAATTCTAGTTGCTTCTGTGCCTTCACATTTCACACGCGAAATTGCTAAAAAAATGCGTTTGGAAATTACGGACGAACATATCGTAGTCATTCTCAGCAAAGGCATCGAACAGCATTCACTGGCATTGATGAGTGAAATTTACGCAAATGAGCTCGACAATCTGCCAAAATTAGCCGTACTTTCCGGTCCGACATTTGCACGTGAAGTTGCGTTTGATTTGCCTTCCGCAGCGGTACTGGCCTGTGCTGATGAAGAAACAGGTAGTCTGCTGCAAAAGAGTTTTCATTCTGCTCGTTTCCGCCTTTACCGCAGCACAGATCTCATCGGCGTACAGTTAGCAGGTGCAATTAAAAATGTGATCGCGATTGCATCCGGAATTGCGGACGGTATGAAGCTCGGACTGAATGCGCGCGCTGCCTTAATTTGCAGAGGGATTGCGGAAATGTCACGACTCGGAACAGTGATGGGTGGGGCCCCAGAAACTTTTATCGGCATGTCCGGAGTCGGAGATTTGGTTTTGACTGCAACCGGAACACTTTCACGCAATCATACTCTTGGTGAAAAACTGGGACAGGGGCTGTCGCTGGAAAAATGCCTCCCGGCAGGCGGCGCTGTTGCAGAAGGTGTGCGCAACTCAGTTTCCATCCATGAACTGGCGGAGCGTCACAAAATTGAAATGCCGATCTGTAACGCGGTTTATCAAGTTTTGCATGAAGGAATTTCCTGCGCTCAGGCCTTAAAGCGACTGCTGGAACGTGAACGTCCGGATGAAGAAATGATGTTTTTTCCAAATTAAAACAATAACACAGTCCATGCTAATCAACAAAAATGAGTAGCTTTTTTTCCACAAAAAACTGGAACCGCGTTTTCCTTTACCTTTTATTCATCTTCAGCACATTCAGCATTGCAGGCACAGAGGCCTCAATCGCAATATTGTTTTTGATCACTTTGGTCCACTGGTTATGGGAACGCAGATTATCGCAGCTTGAAAATCCGTTTCTGTGGGCAATTTTGTTTTTCATGGCTTCTGCTGTATTTTCAGGTTTACTGAACGCATATGAGACAGAACACCTGATGGCTCTGCGGACCAATTGGCGGCTTCTGCTGCCTTTACTGCTTGCGGTAATTCTGGCTGATGTTGATGAGGATCGGCTGCTTTGGGTTTTCTTCGGATTTGTGATGTTGATCGCAATTTACGGGATCATCCAGTATTTCACCGGAGCAGACTGGTTAAGGCCGGCAGATCAAAGTTTTGCCACACCTTATTTGTCAGGAGCTAATGGAGAAAACACTGTTTTCCACGGTAAAGGAAATTTTACGCACCATTTGACCTATGGCGGTTTTTTACTGCTCTGTTTTTCACTTTTGGCCTCACTTATTTTTTGCAGTGACTGGAATCCATTCACCCGTTTATTTGTAGGAGCAATTACGATTTTAGTTTTGCTCGCAATAGGCGCTTCACTGGGGCGCAGCATTTGGCTTGGAACCGCGGTTGCAGGCACGATTCTGCTTTTTCGACTCTCCCCGAAAATTATGCTTGCCATTACAATCGTGGTGCTTGCGGGCGGAACATATCTGTATACACAATTCAGTGTACCTTCTTTTGAAAGTCGCACGTCAACCAATCGCGTAGAAGTAATCCAGCAACGCTTCATCAGCAGTTTTATGCTTAAAGCAAATCAGGATCGAATACTGATGTGGGAAGCCGGAATTGCCGCAATCAAGGATCATTTCTGGTTAGGAATCGGCTACAATAATGATGCGGAAGTCATGCCTGCATACCGTGAACTAATCACCGAACGCACAGGTCACCGATTCTATAACAATGCCTCAACTGGTGTGCACAACATCTACCTGCAAACCTGGATCAATTACGGTCTATTCGGCTTTTTAGCATACCTCAGCATTCTTTTCATTTTTTTGGGCCAAAGCATAAGCACGCTTTTTCAAACCACTCGTTTCAGCTACGAAAA
>NYXK01000157.1 GCA_002685535.1 Deltaproteobacteria bacterium | reverse complement strand
TAAGTCCTCCGGTTTTATCCAGTTTAATATTAACGAATTCATAGAGTCCCACTAAACGATCAAGGTCAGCGGTGTCGTGACAGGATTCATCGGCGCAGACAGGAATTGGATGATCCAGTGTTTTCAAAACACTGTCATTATCTGCAGGAAAAGGCTGTTCTATCATTTCTACCCCGAGCTGTTTAAATTCCGGAACATAACGTTGGTAATGTTCCGGAGTCCATGCCTCATTTGCATCAATCACTAGGCGTGATTCTGGAGCATTTTTCCGTATTTCAATCAAACGTTCCAAGTCACCGTCACCAGTGAGTTTGATTTTTAAAATTGGTCTGTTAGCATTTTTCAGCGCAATATCACCCATTATTTCCGGAGTATCTACGCCAAGCGAGTAAACAGTTGTTACATTTCCAGGAACAGAGTCAGTTTCGGCGCCCAGATGCTGTAAAATTTCAGGCAGTTCCCAGACCCTTTTTCCCGCGAGTTTTGCTTCCAGATCCCAGAGTGCACAATCCACCGCATTCCTGGCAGCACCTTTAGGCATTTCCTGCTGCAGTTCTGTGCGTGATATGCCGTTTTCAATTCTGTTGCGAAAATCCTCAATCAGGCTTTCAGTTTGTGAGATGGACTCATTGTAGTGCTCTGTTGGAGTAGCCTCACCCCATGCTTTAAAACCGTTTTGTTCCAGTTCGACCACAACCACATCGAAATTATCGTCAATTCCTCTTGAAATCGCAAAAGGCTCTTCACTCCAGTTTTCGGAATGGACATTCAGTTTTCTTTCAGTCATAAATTTTATTTAGCAATTTGAAGTTTGAACTTAATAAATTTTCTCTGAATCTTCGGGGGGACGTGCCCGCCAACGTCTGTGCATCCAAAAATATTGTTCCGGATATTGCCGGATAACTTTTTCCAACTCAGCAGTAATATTCTGGCTGATATGATGAGTATCTTTTTCCTGTTCACCACTAAGTTCAAAAGAGATACGCTGAAAAGTAATCTCAAATTTATCGCTAACATAAGGACAGGTTACGAGTATAACCGGACTTTTACGCAGCAAATGAAACGCTGCTGTGCCTTTGCTGGAGGAAGCAAGTTTAGCAAAAAAATTAACATAAAGATCAGATTTATGATCATTTTGATCAATCAGCATGGCGATGATCTTGTTAGCAGCAAGTGCTCTACCCATTTGCAAAGTCGCTTTTTTACCTTTATCAATTGTTTCAACTCCAAAATTGGCACGTGCGTTATTTTGAAGTTCGTTTGTGAGCGGGTTGGTCTGCTGGCCAACGTACATGCTTACAGGGTATCCAAGTTCTGCCAGAGCAGAAGGAATCATCTCCCAATTGCCAAAGTGCCCACTGACAAGAAGTACACCCTTATTTTCTGTTAAAGCCTCATCCAGAATTTGCAAATTATTAAAGTGTGTCACTTGTGAGGTGTGACCCTGCCAGGCATCCATGTGCAAAACGTCCATGCAAAAACGCGAGAACCAGCGGTAGTTTGCACGTGCGATTTTTCCACGTTCCTTTGCTGATAATTCTGGAAATGCGAGTTCCAGATTGATTGAGACTATTTTCCGGCAAATGCGTAAAACGTGATAGAGCAGGAGATCCAGCAGGTATGCTCCTCGTCGAAGTCTTTTTGCCGATGCGCCTTCACCCCAACGTTTTAAGCTGTTGAAAAGAGCAAATTCAAGCCGGTGCCGAAATTTGTGTTTTTCTAATCTGAGTTTGCTGGCGGAGGTTTCAGGCATATTAATAGGACTGTTTCGTGAATCATTAGCAAAACGATAGCAGATTTACTCCAACTTGAAAGCCAGAATACTTATTCAGGTTGCATAAAGTAAGCACTTTAAACTTACACTGCTGACAGTCTGGCCTCGATTTATTGACGTGGATGTGTCATTTTATAAGCAGGAGATTAATATCATCTCATACAGAACATTCATTAATTATTAAAGCCGGCACATTAACGCATTTCATTCTGCAGTCCAGACTGTGAAAAGTTGTGCAAACGGCAAGAGTGTGTAGATTTAGAGCCTTTTCGGTGAGAGCTGATTTTTTTATCATAATTTGAAGAATTTTAGATGAACAAAAGACCACCTGATCCAAAATTTATCCGTAACTTTTCCATCATCGCACATATAGATCATGGAAAATCAACTTTAGCGGATTGTCTGATGAAAGAGACAGGCGCTGTTACTGACCGTGAAGCGCAGGAGCAACTGCTGGATAATATGGATATTGAGCGTGAACGTGGTATTACAGTAAAATCACAGACGGTACGTTTGAATTATCAGGCAGGAGACGGAAATGAATATGTCATGAACTTGATTGACACTCCCGGACATGTTGATTTTACTTATGAAGTCTCGAGGTCACTGGCGGCCTGTGAAGGTGCTTTGCTGGTGGTAGACGCAGCACAGGGAGTGGAGGCGCAGACGCTGGCCAATGTTTATCTGGCACTTGAGAATGATTTGGAAATATTGCCTGTGCTGAATAAAATTGACCTGCCTACCGCAGAGCCGGAAAGAGTTTGTCAGGAAGTTGAAGACCTCGTTGGTTTGGATACCAGCTTTGCGGCGAAGGTCAGTGCCAAACAAGGAATTGGAATTCAGGATGTGCTGGAGCAGGTGGTGGACTTTGTACCTCCGCCAGCAGGTGACAGCAATGCACCTTTGCGGGCCTTGATTTTTGACTCATGGTTTGATTCCTATCTTGGCATTGTAATCATGATCCGTGTTGTGGACGGGACAGTAAAAGTTGGAGATAAAGTACTTTTTATCTCAACAGCAAAAGAATATGAGGTAGTTCAGCTTGGTGTTTACACGCCTTTCCGTGAGGAACGTTCTGAACTTGGAATTGGTGAAGTCGGATTTTTATGTGCTTCAATTAAGACTATTGGTCACACAAGAATAGGAGATACAATCACCAGTGTTGACAATCCATGCAAAGATGTTCTGCCTGGATATGCAGAAGCAAAGCCGATGGTTTTCAGCGGAATTTTTCCGGTGGAGGGAGAACAATATGAAGAACTTAAAGAAGCATTACGTAAACTTGCTCTTAATGACGCTTCGCTGAGTTATGAGCTCGAAACTTCAGTGGCGCTTGGTTTTGGTTTCCGTTGCGGATTTCTCGGACTATTGCATATGGAAATTACCCAGGAAAGGCTGGAGCGGGAATTTAATTTACAGCTGATTACCACTGCTCCAAGTGTGGTGTATCAGGTGCATCTCAAAAAAGGTGGAGTCGTCCGGATTGATAATCCGTCTCAGCTGCCTTCTCCGATGGAGATAGATTTTATAGAGGAACCGTATATTAGCGGTCGAGTGCTGACTCCACAGGAATACGTCGGTGGAATTATGAAACTAGCGCAGGAGCGTCGAGGCGTCCAGACCAATATGGAATATCCTTCGCAAAATCGTGTGATACTCGAATATGAACTTCCTTTGAATGAAATTGTGCTGGATTTTTACGACCAGCTGAAATCAGTTTCACGCGGCTATGCATCGTTTGACTATGAGTTGATTGATTACCGCAGGGGAAGACTGGTAAAGTTGGATATTATGCTTAATGGTGAAATGGTGGACGCATTATCGTTGATTGTTCCCAGTGATCAGGCACCTTTCCGTGGACGTGAACTGGCCAAAAAAATCAAAGAGTTTATTCCAAAACAGATGTATGAAGTGGCAATCCAGGCTGCGATCGGCGCAAAAATCATTGCCCGTGAAACTCAAGGCGCGATGCGTAAAGATGTTACTGCTAAATGTTATGGAGGTGACATAACCCGTAAACGCAAACTGCTGGAAAAACAAAAGGCCGGTAAAAAAAGGATGAAACGGGTAGGTTCTGTCGAAGTTCCCCAGGAAGCATTTATGGCGGTTTTGAAAATTGAACGCTAATTACAGATTCATCATCATAATTATTTAAATTCAAGAGAAAATGAGTCAGATACGCCTCAGTACTAATATTTTTGCGCCCAATGAAAGCTTGTCTGTAGTTACAGGCAAGCTTGCAAATTCCGCAGATGAAATCCGTAATAAATTACTGCATTTAAACCAGACTGTTTATGTTGTGCAAGCAGAAGCAGCTGCAGGTGTGTGTCTTGCTGAAGATCTGACTGATGCAAATTCCGGAACTAAGCTACCGCTTTTAGCACACGCACAGCCTATGCAGGTCGGACAGTTTGGAGATCCGGAATTTATACGGAGTTACGGGCTTAATATGGCGTATATGACGGGTGCAATGGCCAATGGAATTGCTTCGGAGGAACTGGTTATCGCTGCCGGAAATGCAGGTTTACTCGGCTCATTTGGTGCCGCCGGTCTGGTACCGTCACGTATCGAAGAAGCAATTAACAAAATACAGCAGGCTTTGCCGAACGGGCCGTATGCTTTCAATCTCATCCACAGTCCCAGCGAAGACGCAATTGAACGTGGGGCAGTAGATATGTTTTTGAAGCATGGGGTTACAACAGTTGAGGCTTCGGCTTTTCTAGGTCTGACACCAAATATTGTACGTTACCGCGCTGCTGGTTTACGCCGAAATGCGCAAAATCAGCTAGTTATTACTAACAGGGTCATTGCTAAAATATCACGTACCGAAGTTGCTTCAAAATTTATGGCTCCGGCGCCGGATGTAATTCTCCGGAAATTAGTTGAAGAGGGCAGCATTACAGAGGAACAGGCACAGCTCGCGGCGCAAGTCCCGATGGCGGACGATATTACAGTAGAAGCTGATTCCGGAGGACATACAGACAATCGACCGCTGGTGTCGCTGCTTCCGGCTATCATGACTCTGGCGGAACAGTTTCAGCGAAAATATGGCTATGCTCAGTCAATCAGGATAGGAGCGGCAGGCGGTATAGGTACTCCGGCGTCCGCACTGGCGGCCTTTATGATGGGAGCAGCTTATGTAGTTACAGGTTCAGTTAACC
Source organism: Deltaproteobacteria bacterium (assembly GCA_002685535.1). GTDB lineage: Bacteria > SAR324 > SAR324 > SAR324 > NAC60-12 > Arctic96AD-7. The sequence goes on along the minus strand of NYXK01000157.1, from coordinate 10,792 downwards.
AATCCTGTCTGGAAGCGGCTGCGTCAAAGCACAGTAAAAACCTGTTAGCTCAGGCAGAAATGGCGGATGTAACGATGGCTCCCGCAGCTGATATGTTTGAAATGGGAGTGGAGTTACAAGTGCTGAAGCGTGGAACTATGTTTCCGATGAGGGCCAAAAAGTTGTATGAATTATATAAAAACTATGAAAGCATCGAAGAAATTCCGCAGCAGGAGCGTTTAAAACTGGAACAGCAGGTTTTCCGCAGTTCTCTTGATGAAATCTGGCGGCAGACCGAGGAGCATTTTAATGCCCGTGATCCGCATCAAATTGAACGTGCGAAGGATCATCCAAAGCGGAAAATGGCGCTGATTTTTCGTTGGTATCTCGGTTTGTCTTCACGCTGGTCAAATTCCGGTGAGCAGGGACGTGAGGCGGATTACCAAATCTGGGCCGGACCTGCAATGGGTGCATTCAATGATTGGGTTAAGGGTTCATATTTGGAAGAGGTTTCCAAGCGCAAAACTGTAGAAGTAGCATGGCACATTATGTCAGGAGCCGCCTATTTATATCGGCTGCGTTTGTTGCAGATACAAGGCGTTGGGCTGCCTCCTGCCTGCGAAGTCTATACACCGCAGCCGTTTTCCACTTGAGGCACACTGCCTTTTATTCATGCATCCGGGAAAGGTCTGCATCACCAGCAATGTTTTTCCTGTCTTGTGTTCTTAGTCGTAGACATGATAGGTTTTAACCTTCGTTTTTTCATTATTTATTTTGCTTGAGAATGTCTAATATAGAGAAGGGGTGAGTATCAAAATTGCTGTCATGACGATGAAGGGCGGTCAGGCCAAGACCACTCTTGCGATCAATTTAGCTGCCAGAATTGCCAAAGCCCGACGTGATGTTCTTTTGATTGATTCAGACATTCAGGCCAATGTCACCACAACTTTTCAACGTGATCATCATTGTAATCTGGCCAACGTAATTTTAGGGAAGGTCAGTGATTTTGAATTTATTCAACTTGATCGTCATTTGGCATTTTTGCCATCCGGCGGAGAAGCGATGGTTGAGGCTTCAAGTTACCTCAGTCATACCCGTTTCAAGGATTCGCTGTTCAAAAACCTGCTTTCTTCGATTAACCACCGAATAGTGATCGTTGATACCGCACCCAGCTGGAGCGAGGTCAGCAGAAATATTTTAATGTATGTGGATTTTGTGATTGTTCCAGTGGTGACAGATTATCTGGGTTTTAGTGGTTGTGATCAAATCATGAGCTACATTGACGAATTCAAGGCCAGCATGCTCGGTCAGTGCAAAGCAGAAGTGCTGGGAATCGCGATCACCCGTTCACATCCGCGGACAAAGCTGGCACAAACTATTACAGAGGGACTTCTTGAAAGGTGGCCGGATTTGCTGTTCAAACGAATGATTGAAGAGTCTGTTTCAATTCAGGAAGCTCCGGCATTTCAGCAGAATATTTTTAACTACCGCAAGGGCCGCACTCGCGGGGCGGAAATGTATGATCTGCTTTGCAGGGAAATTATGTCCCGGATTGTACAACGTCAAAAAGAAGGTCAGAATGACTATTAATCAGCAAAAATAAGAGTTTAGTTGAGGCAAATTAAATGAGTAAAGCACTGGATATAAACCTGGGTTCACAACGTGAAATTAAACGCGAAGGTACCAGGAAAAATGTCTCGATTCCGGCAGCTCCAACTCTTCCGGTAGGACGGATGCGAACAAATTTTTATCTTCCGGAATTGAATATAGATGCCACGGAAGACTCTCCGCAAAAAAGTTCACCTCCGGTACAGAAGGTAGTAAGCCGGATAAATAAATTTATTGAAAATATCGCGGATGACTATTTTTTGCTGGGGCTGCATTTAATTTCCCTGCATTCCCTGCTCAGAGAATCCAAACTCACGACAGCGCAAATACAATCGTGGTATGCGGAAAATATTAATATGCCTTACTCTTCTGCAATGCAGTGCCGCAAAGTCGCAGAGGTTTATGCAGAAAATCCGGAACTGATCGGACGCTACACTGCTTCCGGAGCATATCTCTTGAGTAGCTGTAAAACTCCTGAAGAACGTGAAGAAATTTGGCAGGAAGCAAAAGGAGAAAAATCCGCCCCAAGTATCAGGGCACTGCGTGAAACCTTAAAGCGTATCCGGGAAAAACAGGCCCTTGACCAACTTGAGGATGAAGAGTTAAAAACCCAAAAAGGAGTTTCAGCAGAAAAATACCGAATGTCACCAGACAAAATCAGGGAATCGCTGCAGTCAATTACGGCTTACTGCGATAATTTTGCGGCTTGTGAAAAAATAGCAGAGCAGGCGGAAATGCGTGAAATTCTGCTGAACTCTGTAAAGTTGTTACTGAAAAATCTGGAACAAAAAGCTTAGCGTTAAGTACGCTGTCTGGATATTTTATCCAGCAGCATAACGAGCATAAAACCTGTAAGCATCAGCAAAAGAGCAATCCCAAATTCAAAATCAAGCAGAGGCCAGACGTTTTCTTCCCGGAGAACATGCTCCTTTCCTCGGATTATTTGACTCTCCAAGGTAATTTTCCAGGGCCAGACTTTACGCATTGAACCGAGCATGATGCCGGTCAGAAGGGCTAAAGTGTAGTCATGCCAGCGTGCCAGCCCATAACGTAGTATCCGTGAAAATCCCAAAATTCCAACTAGACATCCTGTAATGAAAATGAGGATGGTTTCCAGATTATCCGGGTTAACAGGATTTCTTAAGGCAGCGGTGATGAAAGCGTACTTGCCTAAAATAAGCAGAATGAAGGATCCGCTTAATCCCGGCAGAATCATGGCGCAAATCGCGATCATTCCGCTGAAAAAGATAAACCATGGTTCTTCAGGTGTATACAGTGGAATAAGTCCGGTAATTCCGTAAGCCAGGATGGCACCTAAAATTAAAGCCGGAAAGCTCGTAAAACGCTTGTTGATAGAATGAGCTACCACTAAAATTGACGCAGTGATCAAGCCGAAAAAGACTGACCATGTTTGCACAGCATGCTCTGTCAGCAGATAATGCATCAAATGCGATGTGCTGATTACCGCAAGCGCGATTCCGCAAACAAGCGTTACTAAGAAGCGCAGATGCAATCCGGCTAAAGCCTGCTTTAAATTCAGCCGAAGTACCTGCAGAACAAGTCTGCTGTTGATTGAAGCAATTGCTGTCAGCAGCGCTTCATAAATACCTGTTATAAACGCGATCGTACCTCCAGAAACACCCGGTACTATATCCGCAGTACCCATACCTACGCCTTTAAAAAATAAATAAGCGTGTTCAGTAAAAGTCTTCGGACCGGGTGAGGTCATCCAGGCTTTTTTCCAGGTGTCCGCGGATGAATTATTTTCGGAAGTTGATTTTACGGAAGTGTCCGTTGATTCAGGAGACATGAGTGAAGATGATAATTTACTCAGACAAGATAATTCTTTTTACTGTCGGCAACGAAGAAATGGTGCTGGTATGCTTCTTCTAGAATTTTCCAGAACTCGAGTTGAAATTCCTCTTCCTCAAGTTTGTTGCGTAAGCCGTGACAGAAAAATGTCAACTGACGGGAAGTCTGCGCGCATTCACGTAAAAATTGATTAGTGAAAACCTGTAGTTCCCAGGGAAATTCGGAATCGCTTAAATCCAGCAACGGCGCATCCTGCGGATGTTTTTCATGCAGATTGCTTGAAAGCTCGTCCACCAGGAAAAAAAAGTCTACACCTAACACATCAAGTGCGCGGCCTTCGTCCGGNCCAAGTCTCTGGATCAGATTTTCCTGAAAACTCTTGAGTCCGGTTCTTGAANTTGTTTTGTCGTNCAGCATGGATTATTCTTTGTCAGTTACTGCCGAATGTAGTTTGCAGAGTGCATTTAGNGAAAGTTGCAAGAATTATGACAGCATGAAAGTTTTTTTTAACAAGTNGAGTTTGTTTCAGANAAATCGTCTTATTATTGTAACTGTAACAGACGTGTTAATGGTGNGGGGAATACTGTGGCTGTCTGGATAGTATCTCCATTTAACCGGAGTGCAGGAGGCGCCAGTGATCTAGTTGTGTAATTGAAAGCTAACAACAAATTGAGAGAATTCTGAAAGTGTAAATTCTCAAATTTGTTGAAACTTAGTTTTGCGGGTAGTTCAGGAAACAAGACTAGTGAGATTGAGCAACTGTTTGACGTACAATTGAACGTTTCAATTTGCTCTCATATTTTTTCTGCCGATTTTCTTCTGCTTTCCAGTCAGTTTCGGTTTTTCCGGAAACGAGGTATTCCTTGGCTTTTGTTTCTGCTTCTTTTGCACGCTGCAAGTCAATCTCAGCCGCGGTTTCAGCCAATTCTGCAAGTACCCTCACACTTTCCCCTTCTACTTGAGCGTAGCCCCAGTGGACAGCAATTGCCTGTGTTTTTCCATTGCTGCTGTAGGACATAATACCTGTGTCCAGAGTTGTCAACAGCGGAATGTGTTCAGGCAAAATACCAAGTTCACCTTCAATACCGGGCAGAGTGACCGAATCTATATCTTCTACCAGTACTGTGCGGTGAGGAGTTACTACTTCAAGATTGAGTTGATCGGACATCAGTTACTCATTTTCTTAGCTTTTTCCATCACTTGTTCAATGGTACCAACCATGTAGAAGGCCTGTTCGGGAAGTTCATCATGTTTGCCCTCGAGAATTTCTTTGAATCCGCGAATTGTGTCTTTGATGTCCACATATTCACCAGGTGTTCCGGTAAATGTCTCTGCCACAAAGAAAGGTTGTGAAAGGAATCTTTGAACTTTTCTAGCACGGCTGACAACGGCTTTGTCTTCTTCAGACAATTCGTCCATACCGAGAATCGCGATAATATCCTGTAGATCTTTGTAACGCTGAAGCAGGATTTGTACTTCATGTGCAATTTTATAGTGCTCTTCACCAACAATATCTGCTGCTAGAATTCTTGAAGTGGAATCAAGAGGATCAACCGCAGGATAAATTCCCAGCTCAGTAATAGCTCGACTCAAAACTACTGTTGCGTCCAAGTGCGAAAAAGTGGTTGCTGGAGCAGGGTCAGTCAAGTCATCAGCAGGAACATAAACTGCCTGCACTGATGTAATTGAACCTTTATTGGTGGAGGTAATCCGTTCCTGCAGATTTCCCATTTCTGTTGAAAGAGTAGGCTGATAACCCACTGCGGAAGGAATCCGTCCGAGCAGTGCCGAAACCTCTGAACCTGCCTGGGTAAAACGGAAAATATTATCAATGAACATTAATACATCAGCCGCTTCTTCGTCACGGAAATATTCTGCAACAGTCAAACCTGTCAGTCCGACACGGGCACGTGCTCCGGGAGGTTCATTCATTTGCCCGTAAACGAGACTGGTTTTATCAAGAACTCCGGAATCTTTCATTTCATTCCAGAGGTCATTTCCTTCACGTGTACGTTCACCAACACCTGCGAAAACAGAAAATCCACCATGTTCCGCGGCAATGTTACGGATGAGTTCCATGATAACAACCGTTTTACCAACACCTGCACCACCGAACAAACCAATCTTTCCACCTTTGAGGAAGGGGCAGAGCAAATCCATCACCTTAACTCCGGTGACAAGCATTTCTGCTTCTGTTACCTGTTCTTCAAATGGAGGAGCATCACGGTGAATTGACCATCGTGCATCTGCAGTAATGGGGCCGGCTTCGTCTACAGGATCACCGGTAACATTGATAATACGTCCCAGTACTGCTTTTCCAACAGGTGTGGTAATTGGTTCACCTAAATCCTTCACATCCATTCCACGTGAAAGACCGTCGGTTGATCCCATTGAAACTGTACGTACGGTGCTTTCTCCAAGATGCTGCTGAACTTCACAGATAACCCGCTCATCTTTTTGCAGAATTTCGAGTGCTGTATAAATCTCAGGGAGGTCTCCGGATTCAAATGCCACGTCAACGACGGGTCCCATCACCTGGACGATCTTACCTGTGCTCATTGTTTCCTCTTATTTTAGTTTGGTGGATAATTATTATTCTGTTTTATAAACTTTCTGCGCCACTGATAATTTCGATCAATTCACTCGTGATTGCGGCTTGTCTGCTGCGATTATAATGTAGCTGTAATTTATCAATCATTTCGCCTGCATTCTTGGTTGCTGCGTCCATTGAAGTCATGCGCGCCGCGTGTTCTCCGGCGATTGTGTCGAGCCAGGAAACGTAAACCTGATTTTGAACATATTTTTTCAGCAGCGTCTCCAAAATATCTTCTGGAGAAGGTTCAAAAATAATTTCCCGCTCATCCACAGATTCTACTTCAGGAGCTTTAATCGGCAGAAGCTGTTCAATCGCAGGCTCCTGAGAGATCACGCTGACGAAATGATTGTAAGCAAGAATGACTTGATCAAGTTCATTTTCTTCAAAACGTTTAGTGAATTCGCTCACAATATTACGTACAAGCCCCACTTGTTCGTCAGGATGGGTGCTGGTATGATTTTCCAGGATATTGTGATTTGTCCTTTTGAAAAAATCATTTCCTTTGCGCCCAAGAATTACAAATTCTGCACATTCAACGCCTTCTTCAGCCAACTGACGGGCCAGAGCTTTAGAGAGGTTTGCGTTGAAACCTCCGCAAAGACCACGGTCACTTGTTACCAAAATGACACCGGTACGGTTTCCTCCTGTACTACGGAAGAGCCGGCCAAAACCTGTATCCTGCTCCACTCCATCAAAGCGTGTACTGAGTGAAGAGACAACGCTTTTCAGTTTTACTGCATAAGGAGTGGCTTCGCGAATATTATCTTCAGAGCGCCGCAACTTTGCCGCAGATACCATTTTCATGGCACTGGTAGTTTTTTGTGTTCTTTTAACGCTGTCTATGCGTTTGCGTATATCTTTTAAACTTGCCATCCGAAACTAATTTACGGTGTCTTATGCTGAAAAAGCTTGTACGAATTCATCCAATGCGGATTTCAATTCTGTTTCTGCTGCGTCATCAATTTTACCTGCCTCTTCAATAGATTTACGTAAATCGGCTTTTTTAGTTTGAACAAAATTTAAGAATTCTGTTTCAAATTTACTCAATGCATTTAACGGTTGCTCGTCTAGATAACCGTTTGTTGCAGCAAAAATGGAAACAACCTGATCCACCCACGGCATCGGCTGATACTGAGGTTGTTTGAGAATTTCGACCAGACGCTGTCCACGTGCCAACTGCCGTTGAGTCGCTTGATCAAGGTCACTGCCAAACTGGGCAAATGCTTCTTTTTCACGGTACTGAGCCAGATCCAGACGCAATGTACCGGCAACCTGCTTCATGGCTTTGACCTGTGCGGCACCACCAACACGGGAAACTGAGAGTCCCACGTTAATTGCTGGACGAATCCCGGAATTGAAAAGATCACTGCTTAGAAATATCTGACCGTCTGTAATTGAAATTACGTTAGTCGGAATATAAGCGGAAACGTCACCAGCCTGCGTTTCAATGATCGGCAGTGCTGTCAAAGAGCCCGCACCGCGTTCATCACTTAACTTACAGGATCGTTCCAGTAAGCGGCTGTGAAGATAAAAAACATCTCCAGGATACGCCTCACGTCCCGGGGGACGTCTCAGCAAAAGAGATAGTTGGCGATAGGCAACTGCTTGCTTGGAAAGATCATCATAAACGCATAGCACATGCTGTCCCTTATCACGGAAATATTCCCCAATACTAACTCCTGAGTACGGAGCCAAAAATTGCAGAGGGGCTGGTTCGGATGCTGTTGAAGAAACAACAATTGTATGCGCCATTGCCCCTTCGGTTTCGAGACGCTGAACGATCTGAGCCATNGTTGAGCGCTTCTGCCCAATACCTACATAAATGCAGATCACATCACCACCTTTTTGNTTGATAATGGTGTCNATGGCAATTGCGGTTTTTCCAGTTTGTCTGTCACCGATTATTAATTCACGTTGACCACGACCAATTGGNACCATCGAGTCAATCGCTTTTAGTCCGGTCTGCATTGGTTCATGTACAGATTTTCTGTCNACAATTCCCGGAGCAATTGTTTCAATCAATCGTGTTTCAGTGGAGGCAATTGGACCTTTTCCATCAATCGGTAATCCAAGAGGATCAACTACTCTTCCCAGTAGACCNTCGCCCACAGGGATTTCCGCAATCCGTTCGGTACGCTTGACTTCGTCNCCTTCCTTGATTGTGCGGTCACTTCCAAAAATAACCACACCTACATTGTCTTCCTCAAGGTTTAGGGCCATGCCGGTAATATTGCCTGGAAACTCAACGAGCTCTCCAGCCTGGACATTGTCTAAACCATAAACACGGGCAATTCCGTCTCCAACTTCTAGAACCGTTCCAACTTCTGATTTGGTGGCTTTTTTGTCGAAGTTTTCAACTTGTTGCTGAATAATATTACTGATTTCTTCTGCTCGGATTTTCATAACCGCTCAGCCTCTGATAATTGTTTGACGTAACTGATTTAATTGCGTGTGAATACTCCCATCAATTACCACGGAACCGATACGCGTCACGATTCCGCCTATGATGGCAGGGTCGATGGTAATGCTGATTGCGACATCCTTGCCGGAATACGAAGAAATGGACTTTTCTAGTTTTTCGACAGTCGCGGTTGGTAACTCGTGTGCTACGGTTACACGGGCCTCAATGCGGCCCAGTTTTTCCNGCAATAATAAATTAAAAGCACTTTCTATACTTGGCAGTAGTACAATTCTACGCTTTGCCAANAGGTAACGGCTGAATGTGTCAACCAGGGCAGGTGCTTTTATTTTACTTAAAATTCCTTTGAGGATACTCTGTTTGTGTTCTGTAGAAACCTTTGTGTCCGAAAGGATTTCTCTCAACTCTGTGGAATCTTTATATACTTCAGNCAGTTCGGAAAAATGCTTACCTGTTTTTTCAAGCTCTTTCCCTTTTTCCGCCAAACTGATTAGGGCCTTGGCATAACGCCGCGCAATGACACCCTGACTCACGCNGCCCCTTTAGACTGATTGAGTTGATCCATAAAATTTTTCACCAATTTTTTTTGCTCGTTTTGATTCATCTCTTTTTTCAAAGTGCCTTCTGCCAATTTCACACTTTCTTCGGCAATCCAACGTCGCAAATCATCTTCAGCTTTTCTTTGCTCCTGCTTNAGCGCGAAACTGGCCTGCTCTTTCATACGCTGAATTTCAAGTTTCCCTTCTTCAACGATACGCGCCTTTGCGTCTTCTGCATCTTTTTTTGCAGCCTCGACCATTTCGAGGGCTTCCTTTTCCAGTCCGGCAATTTTTGAGTGCATTTCACTCAGGTCAGCAGATATTTTTTCTTCCGCGTTCCTTGCGTCATCGATTACTTTTTTTGCGGATTCGGCAGAACTTCCGAGTGCTGCTGCCACAGGCTTCTTTGCGAATTTGTAAATGATTGCCGCAAGTACTACGACGTTGACTACTTTCCAGATGAAGTCCATAGAACTACTTCCTCCACNACCTGCGGCATAAAGCGAAGTGCTCCAGAATGAGACAAAGAGGATTAAGGTGAAAAGTCGAAACATGTTTTCTTTCTGAAACATTTTACTCAACAGATGTGAAATAAGCTGTGGGAAATGCCTTGAACAAAAAAGCTTGAATAACTTAGCGGGAANGGCCTGCTGTTTTNAACTGTGCGTGGCCGTTNCTTTTCTAGCTTAATAATTGCTTGCTTATGGAAGCAGATATTTCCTGATTCAGTTTGGTAAAATAATTTTTGGTGGCTTCTATCTCACCACCCAGCTCTGCAATATTTTTATCATGCTCGGCCTGTAATTCATCGCGTTCTGCAGTGATCATGGTCTCCCGTTCGGTGACCCCTTTCTCATGACCAGCGTTCCTCAGATGGAGTACTTCTGTCCGAACCNTATCAAGCTTTTGCTGAAAATCTTCTTTGAGCCGTTCAAGCTCTTCATTTACCTGGATTACNCGGTTTTGGCTTTTTTCGATCACTTCATTTCGGTTGTCGAGGGTTCTTAAAACAGGCTGGAACAAGAGCTTGTTTAAAGTTACAATCATTATGAACAGGACAATCAGCACTGCAGTAGGTGTGGCCAACTGNAAATGCAGCAGCCCATAATCCATGTTGATGCCGCCCCATGCGTTGTCAATNATTGCTTGTTTGAAATCCATATCCTGCCGGCTTATGATATCTTATATGTTAATGAATCTTAACCTCATTTTTTAACATATTATCTGCAACAAAGTCAAGCACATTTCTATTTTATTTGTAGAGTGATATAATAATTTAGTTTTGTATTAAATCAATAAACATACTCTATAGTCTCATGTTTTATTGTGTCATTCCTAAAGTATGTGATGTGAATGATGGTTAAGATTTCAGTAGTTTGTCAGAGCTATCCTTTCGGAGGATATAGCATAATAAAATTAACATTATTAATATTAAAACGAATATAATGAGGCAAAAAATTACAGACAAAAACAGGTAGAATGTATAGAACAGGCATAGGCTTTGATGTGCACGCACTTTCAACAGATCGGCCGCTGATAATTGGAGGAGTAAATATTCCTCATTCAAAAGGACTTCTCGGCCATTCAGATGCGGATGTGCTGGTTCATGCTGTGATGGACGCAATTCTTGGAGCGCTTGCGCTGGGTGACATAGGTCAACATTTTCCAGACACTGATTCTAAATATCAAGGTGCAGACAGTCTGGAGTTGCTAAGTCATGTTCAGCTTTTAGCTGCGGAAAAAGGTTTTGTCTGCGCAAATCTTGACAGCATTATCATGGCTGAAAAACCAAAAATGGGTCCACACCTTTTGGAAATGAGAACAAATTTGGCTGTGGTG
>NYXK01000156.1 GCA_002685535.1 Deltaproteobacteria bacterium | reverse complement strand
TCACGGTTTACAGCGTGCTTGAGCGCGAGGCGGACGTTGTTGTCGTCAAAGGGCGCAGTGTCTGTGCGCATCGGAAAGGTATAGTGCTTCGTACCTGTCGTTTCTTCAACCTTTATTCCGCTCTTGCGTGCAAGCAGGTGGGCGGTTTTCAAGTCAACACGGTCAATAACATCGACTTCACCGGTTGCCAGAGCATTGCTCCTAGCGGTAGGATCTACGATGGAAAGCATCTCCAGTTCGTTAAACCAGCCGCGGTCAGCTTTGAAATAATTGGGGTTGCGTTTACCGAAAAAGCGCACACCCATTTCCAGTTTATTAAGTACATAAGGACCGGTTCCGATACCGTCTGTGGGATCGATCTTGCCGCCTTTTGAGGGTTTAATCGCAATGTGATAATCAGAAGCAACAAAAGGAAAATCGGCGTTTCCTCCAGTCAATTCAAAGACGACAGTGTACTTCCCATCCTTACGAATACTGCTGACCTGTTTGAGCAGTGATTTCGCGGGTGACTTAGTTTCGCCCATGTGGTGCTGAAACGAAGCAATCACGTCGTCGGAATCCAGTGACTTGCCATTGTGGAATTCCACTCCTTTACGCAGGTTAAAGACCCAGGTTTTGGCACTGTTCTGCGGATCCCAGCTTTCTGCCAATTCTGGAGACATGCTTCCGGTATGATCCACTTCGCCAAGATGGTTCTGAATGGCATAATTGATCTTACTCATGAAACCGTTTTCATAAGTTCCCGGATCCAGCGAATCTGTGGTCGAACCATGAGCAATTCCTGCACGCAAACGTCCTCCGCGTTTGGCACCAGCCTGTGCTTTATCCGCCCAAGTCAGCAATGTACCCGCACTTGATCCGGCAATCCCCAGTACCATCAAGCGCTGCGCGAATTCGCGACGCGTGATACTGCCGGACATTAGCTGTTCCTTGATTTTATTTATCTTATAATCCATACGAACCTCTTTAAAAAAGAATTGACGCCGGAATACTAGAAATACATCGAGTTCAATTCGTTAACTAAAATAATGATGTTTAAAACAAATAATTGTCTAAACATGCAATATATGAAATCACAAATCAAGCTATCCCTTACAAGTGAATTTGTCAACAATAATATTAGAAAGCTTAATAAAATCTTTAAACCCAACCCCTGGGTATTTGAAAATCCCAAGTACGGTAAAAAATTCGCTGCCCCCCCTCAAAAACCTCCAACCTGGAAATCACCTCAAAATTCTCCAAACTAGCAGTCATAGTTCCAGAAGCTTCAACACGAGTTTGCCAATCGCCACGTCCTATCCCACTAGTTCGTTCACAACTTACCCTCAAGGAAAGCGGATCGCTTTCCTTGAGGGTAAGAGTATCGCAACCGAGATCTTCAGTTTCCAGTCCATCTTCCACAAACTGGTAGAGTCCGTTGTCAACTTTGTCGCTAAGAGTGATGCTATCTTCAATCACCTCATGTTCGATCGTTCGTTTGCGACTGGAAGCCCTGAGCTCTTCAGTTGGCACAGGTGGGGAGCATTCCGGCTCTAAAAAATCTGTAAGCTGTGCGTCTTCCGGACGTGATTTTCTGAACGGCAGGTTGAGAAAAGTTTCATCCCCTGGAAAGATTTGCAGTGTTGTCAATTCCGGACTGGGCCACGCATGGGGAAAATAAGCTGATGAAAGTGAAACCCGCCAGCGGTGTCCTGGACTGAGAGCATGGGCGCATGCATTAAGCTGAACCTTCGCCTTGAAATTTTTTCCAGGAATTAGCTCTTCAGGATTTTCGTGACCATTCCGGTGTGTCAGGTTTAGCAAACCCCAACTCACCAGCAGTGACGTGCCGTCTGGTGCCACATCACACAAACGTGCTGCGAGCAGTGCTTTGGGCTTATCGCAGTTCAGACTGACTGTGACTTCAGGATTCCCCAATATTTCCATTCCATCTTCAAAGACTTCTGAAGTAAAACACAATGATCCAGAATCTGCTGAACGTTGGTCTCCGGGAAAATCTCCAGCTGCTCCCATTGGAAACCAGACTCCGGCATTTAATCCGACAACCTGTGAAGTAGGAAAAAGCATAGCTTTTTCAGTTTCCAGCGATTGATTGAGGCCGTTCCGGTTTAAATACCAAGTTTGTACTTCGGAATTTTCGGACGGCCATAACGCTTCACCCACCCAACGTCCCGGGCGGAATTCATGATATGTTTTAGGAGCAACACTTTTTGGCATCCAAACCCTCAGCATAGGTTCCTCCATAATTCCTGTTTCAGTACCTTTGAGCCAGAAATCCCACCAGCGTATACATTCCTGCGCAAAACCAATCTGTGGTCCGGGAAGTGCGCGTTGTGGATACTCATGAGCCCATGGACCAATCAATCCTTTTCTTGGACATGAAAGACCAGCAAGCATCCGGGGGATTGCATTGCTGTAAGGATCCGCCCATCCTCCAACTGCATACACAGCACACTCTATAGCTGAATAATCTTCACAAATAGAACCGTGTTTCCAATAAGTATCTCTTTGCTGATGTCTGATCCATTCTTGTACCAGTAATGGAGTTTGTTCTAATCGCTCCATCCAGAGATCACGCCAATTTTCTCCAAGTACTGCAGGGTCTGGTGGGCGAGCATTCCAGGCAAGCATGGTAGTGGACCAGCCGAGCATATCGGTACTCAAGACGCATCCACCTTTGTAATGAACATCGTCAGCGTAACGGTCGTCTGATGAACAAACGGTAATAATTGACTTGAGGGCCGGAGGCTTTAGGGCAGCGACTTCCAATGAATTAAAACCTCCCCACGATTTACCCATCATACCTACTTTACCGTTGCACCACGATTGCTGTACGAGCCAGTCAATAACTGAAACAGCATCATCTAATTCCTGGGCTAAATACTCATCTAACATAACCCCTTCAGAATCCCCGCTTCCACGCATATCTACACGTATGGCGGCGTAGCCATGCCCAGCGAAGTAAGGATGATAGAGGGAATCACGCAAAGCAGTCCCGTCATTTTTCCGGTATGGAATGTATTCCATAATTGCAGGAACCGGTTCCTTCTCGGCATTCTCCGGAAGCCATATGCGTGCGGACAGACGACATCCATCCGGCATGTTGATCCAGCAGTGCCGGATTATGCGCGTTTTGTAAGGGAATTCTGTTTTGATTTTCATTGAGTGTAAAATTTAAAAGTGTGAAGTTTTGACTTCTTTATGTTGTCTTATAACTCAATTATAAACAATTTCGATAAACTCGTACTTTTCAATATTAAAAATAGAGGATTGCTAAAGAATCATCTTATTTTTCGAGATTGAAATCACCCAGTCAAACTATGAAGATGTTTTTCTTGGTCCTGGCTGTTCTCCCTGAATCAAAGTTTTTCCGGATGATGTCACAGTCCTTCTGAGATTGTTGACAGCTGATAACACTTGAAAGGTGTATTCTGCGTCTTATAGAACTTAAACGTCAAGAGGAAAGCAGGGATGCAACTATAGAAACTCTAAATTAGGACTGAACGAAAGATGATCGCAGCAGATAATAAGATCAATAAACTCAGCGCGAATTTACGGAAGGATTCCGGAGTAGTTTTAACGAAACTGCGGTGACCAAAATAAATTCCAAACAACAGAGGAATTAAAAAAAGGACTGTACGTCCGAAAAGTTCAGTTGAAATCAACTGTTGACTACCGGGAAGAAATAGTGCGTAAAGACCGCTGATGAAAAGATAGGCAACCATTGTGGCACGTGATAATGTGGAGGGCGCTGAAATGGAAAGTAAAAACAAAACTACCGGTAATCCTCCTATTGCTGCTGCTCCATTGATCACTCCTGAAAAAAATCCGACAGCGAGAATCGAATACCAGTTTGCTGAACTTCTAAACTGAATGTTTTTCCAGAGTAATAAACTGGCAGTTAGCACAATTCCGGATATGACCAGCCGCATTATTTCCTGTGGAACTACTTCTAGAAAGATAATACCAAAAGGCGTTCCCATGACAGCTCCAAAAACCAGCCAGCGTAGAATTTTCCAATCTATAGAGCGCCAAACCAAAGGTAGCATGTGGATACTGGCTGCGACTTCTAGCATGTATGCAGTGGGCACTACTTCTGAGGGTGGTAAGATCAGAACTAAACTGGTGACTGTCAAAGCGGAAAAACCAAAACCGCTGTAGCCGCGAATGTAAGCCGCCACTCCGATGGCGAAAAACGCATAAAGTAACATTATCGGACTGAGGCCGATCCATTGCTGTAATTCGATTTGCATAATTATATAGTTCCCTGGGAGGGATCCATGGATTCAGCTTTCCGGACTTCTTGGACCAGCCAGGTTTTGAACAAACGCACAGGTGGTTTGCGCAATGCCTTTTCAGGATAGACGAGATAGTAAAAACCTCCTCCGGTAATTGAATGATCAAAGGGACGGATCAGTCGTCCTGAATCTAAATATTCTTGCACAATTCCCACCGCACAGAGTGCAATCCCGTGGCCCTCCAAAGTTGAGTGGATTACTACATTGGCATCGCGAATGACCGTGCGGCGTTTATATTTTCTCTCGGGTATGCCTGCTTCTTCCAACCATTGCTGCCAAATATCATAATCCGGATCATCCAGTAGCGGATAGTGAATCAAATCCTCCGGGGTTTTCAGTGGATGTGTTTTCTTTATTAACTCAGGACTGCACACTGGTGTAAACTCTACGACCATTAATTTTTCACACATCAGGCCATGCCAGTCTCCTATACCCCAGACAACTGCCATATCAGTTCCACCTGAACTAAAGTCCGATTCATTGTTAAAAATTTTGAGATGGAGATTGATTTCCGGAAACTTCTGGTAAAATGCCCCCAAACGGTGCACAAGCCAGTTGGCGGAAAAAGATGACCCAACTCCGACCACTATTGTGTCTTCCGAATCGTAATTACGTATATTCTCCAGACTGTCTGCTATTCCCTGTAATCCGCTCACAACAGACGGTAATAATTTTTGGCCCTCATCAGAAAGAAATACTTTACGTTTTTCGCGGTAAAAAAGTTTCACGCCCAAATAGTCTTCCAAAGCTTTGATCTGATGACTCACAGCAGCTTGTGTCACAAAGAGTTCTTTAGCCGCATTGGTAAAACTTAGATGACGGGCAACGGACTCAAAAGTGTGAAGAAAATTAAGTGAAGGAAGCCCATTAAGATTATTCATAAATATTTCTAATCTATAGCATTAAAAAAGATCAATTGTAATTAACATCCATTACTTGTAAAACAAATACTTAAAGGTATCAAGAGAAAAAATATATTTTTACCAATTGATTAGTTTTATTGTTTTATTGATTAGTACAGATAATTTGTAATTATCATGTAAAAGCAATTAATTTAAATACTTTCAAAGAGAATTATCATGATATTACGTGCTTACACATACATGCTAATGGCCTGTTTTTTATGGTCTCTGAATCCTGTTGCCAATAAAATTGCGCTTGTGGATATCGCCGTTCCGCAACTGGTATTTATGCGCGCTGTTTTTGCCGCGCTAATCCTGTTGTCTGTAGCTCTATATGCAGGACACAGCTTCAGACCAAAGCAGATTGGCTGGCGCCCGTTTGTGCTGGGAGTAATTGATCCGGGACTAACTTCTTTGATTTTTGTTACTTCACTGACTGTGCTGAGTGCCTCCAACACAGTCTTAATAATGGCCTTGATGCCTTTCTCTCAGTCGATACTCGGACGGTTGTTATTAAAGGAAGATTTCCAGTCCTCAGTCTGGATAGGTGGCATACTTGCTGTTTTTGGGCTTGCTATATTTTTCATAGGAGAAGATTTTAATGGGGCAGAGAGCCTCTGGGGAAACGTGCTTTTGCTGACAGTTTTTTGTTTGATGGCGGTAAGCCAACTGCTGACACGTAAGATAATGATATCAGATATACCAACGATTCTGGTTACTTCAAGCCAGATGGTTTCCGCATCAGCTTTTTTATTGGTTTATTTACTGATCTTCGGTGATCTAAATCTTCCGCTGCAGGCATCATCAGGAACAATGATGACAATGGTATTCCTGGTATTCTCGATGGCAATTCCATTTTTTCTATACAACCAGGCTATGCGCCACATTCCGGTTGGCATGGCTAGTTTATTACTGGTCTTGATCATTCCATTTGGGTTTATATTTGCCGCAAATTTTCTGGGAGAAGAGATCACATTGCTCAAGTCAAGCGGTGCGGTGCTGGTTATGGTTGGTGTTGCCTTACCCCAGTTTCTGCAATTACGTATAAAATCTTATAGGGTTTAGCATAATGATACAGAATTAGGGATTTTTATGACAGAAATGGAAAATTAAATTNATCAATGAGTAAGCCTATAAAAAAAACGGCTTTGATCGGAGGAGGNGTAATCGGCGGAGGATGGGCCGCGCGTTTTTTGTTGAACGGTATTGACGTGAANGTCTTTGATCCGTCTGACAGTGCGGAGCGCAGTCTGAATGAGATGTTGTCCAANGCTAGGCGAGCTTATTCGAAGCTGACAATGGCTCCGCTNTTAAAGCCGGGCAANCTGGTTTTTTTGGATTCCCTTGAAAAGGCAGTTCAAGATGTAGAGTTTGTTCAGGAAAGCGCNCCGGAACGTCTCGAGCTGAAGCGTTCCATTATAAATGAAATCGACCAGAATGCTCCTGAAACCGCACTGATCTGTTCCTCTACTTCTGGTTTAAAACCTTCNCTACTGCAAGCCGAAATGAAGTATCCGGAACGCTTCATGGTCGGTCATCCTTTTAACCCTGTTTATCTTTTACCCCTTGTTGAAATTTGCGGAGGNGAACAAACTTCCGTGGAAGCCAAGCAAAANGCCGCTGAATTTTATCGTGAAGTCGGTATGAAGCCTTTGATTTTGCGCAAAGAAATTGATGCGTTCATAGCCGACCGNTTGCTGGAAGCAGTCTGGCGCGAAGGACTTTGGCTNATTCGGGATGATGTNGCAAGCACNGANGAATTNGATGACGCGATTCGTTTTGGTTTTGGTCTGCGTTGGGCACAAATGGGATTGTTTGAAACCTATCGCGTGGCCGGTGGTGAAGCTGGAGTGCGTCATTTTATTTCACAATTCGGCCCGACTTTAAGTTTACCGTGGACGAAACTTATGGATGTTCCGGAGTTGAATGAGGAATTGATTGAGAAAATTGTTGCGCAGTCCGACACGCAGTCCGGAATGCATTCCATCCGTGAATTAGAACGCATCCGTGATGATAATCTGGTGGCCATCATGCAGGGACTCAAACTCCATGATTGGGGTGCTGGAGCACTTCTCAAGGAATATGAAGAACGTCTCTACCAAAAAGCACATTCCGGAATTGTTTCGAGTGATCCTGACTTTTCCAAACCTTTATCTTTGTTTGATGCTGAAGTGCTTCCAGAGTGGCTGGATTATAACGGGCATATGACTGAAAGCCGTTATCTCCAGGTATTCGGAGATGCCACAGACGCGCTGCTGAATTTTGTTGGTATGGACGAATCATATCGTTCGCAGGGATTATCGGTTTACACGGTTGAAACCCACATCCGGCATTTACTAGAAGTCGCAGGCGGTGAACCGCTTACTGTTGAGACACAACTACTCGGTTTCGACGAAAAACGACTCCGGATTGTTCATAAAATTCTTCATGCCTNTTCCGGAGATGTACTGGCGACGGGGGAACACATGCTGCTGCATGTGGACACAGAAGCACGGTGCGCAGCTCCTCTAGGGAAAAAACTATACGAAAAGCTTGAAAAAATTTGGCGAGGGCACCAAAATCTAACTGTTCCAGATTATTCCGGAAATGGAATCCAGAATTTGAAGTCAAGTTCCTAAGCAATAAATATCTTAGCCACCACATCGACACAGAGTTCACATAGGAATAATCTTAATTCAAAATTTTGTTATTTGTGTCTCAACAGTGAAAATTAATATTACAAACAAAGGGGNTCAATGAATTACAATGTTATTGTAACCTGCGCGNTTACNGGTNCAGGAGATGCGGCAGGAAAACATCCGCGACTTCCTAAAACTCCGGAAGAAATAGCCAATGCCGCAATCGAAGCCGCACAGGCTGGTGCCGCGGTTGCACATATTCACGTGCGTGATCCTGAAACTGGTGAGGCNGCACGCAAATTNGAATGGTACGANGAAGTTGTGGANCGCATTCGTGCCAGTTCAACGGATGTTGNCATTAACCTGACTGCAGGAATGGGTGGCGATTTTGTCCCACATCCTGAAGATCCGGGAAGGGGCGGTCCCGGCACTGACATGGCGACCCCCGCAGAACGCCTTGNGCATGTAGAAAAACTTCTTCCGGAAATCTGCACCCTTGATGTTGGAACACAAAACTACTCCAACAGCGCTTACGTCAGCACTCCGGAAATGCTACGTGAAATGGCGAAAAAAATTCAGTCTTGGGGAGTCAAACCGGAGATTGAGGTTTTTGAACTCGGGCACATCTGGTTCGCCAAACAACTTCTCAAGGAAGGTTTGATTGACACACCGCCGCTGTTTCAGCTTTGCATGGGCATACCGTGGACCGCGGAGGCTAATACGGAAAATATGCTCGCGTTTCGGAATATGCTTCCGGAAAACGCTCATTGGGCCGGATTTGGAATTTCAAGAATGCAGATGCCGATGGTAGCGCAGGCTATGATTTTAGGCGGGAATGTGAGGGTTGGTCTGGAGGACAATCTCTATCTTGAAAAAGGGGTACTTGCCAGCAACGGACAACTAGTAGAAAGAGCAGTAGAAATCATCGGTCGACTTGGAGGACGAGTTCTCAGTCCCGCAGAAACACGTCAAAAACTTGCTTTGAATAAACGGTGAACCAACATCATCTGAGAAACAAAAATTATGATGTCAGAACAATTTCCCGGAGATTCTATAGCTAATTTGAACTATGAAAATGAACGTATTGATTTGGCCTGTGCCTTTCGTTGGACGGTTCGGATGGGAATGCATGAAGCGATTGCCAACCATTTTTCCTTGGCGGTCAATGCGGATGGAACCCGTTTTTTGATCAATCCTAAAAAACATTTCAGTCGCATTAAAGCCAGTGATTTGTTGTTGCTGGACAGCAATGACCCTCCGGATTTCAAAGATCCTGATGCTCCTGATATGACTGCCTGGGGACTGCACGGATCGATTCACCGAAATTGTCCACATGCCCGCTGTTTAATTCACGTTCATCCGATTTACTCTACGGTGCTGGCCTCGCTTGCTGACAGTAATATATTGCCAATTGATCAAAATACTGCCCTGTTTTTTCAGCGATATGTGATTGACGATGGCTATGGTGGAATGGCTTTTGAGAAGGAAGGTGAGCGCTGTGCCTCATTGCTCAATGATCCTGAAATAAAAGTAATGATTATGGGCAATCACGGTGTGTTGATTATCGGTGAGAATGTGGCGGACACTTTTAATCGACTCTACTATTTTGAACGTGCGGCAGAAACATATATCAAAGCACTCTGGACAGGGAAAAAGTTGCGTGTGCTCTCGGATGAAATTGCAGAAAAAACTGCAGGACAGTGGGCTGCTTTTTCGGAATCCAGTCAAATATTTTTTGAGGATCTCAAAGCGATTCTTGACGAAGAAGAACCCTCTTACCGTTTGTAAAATTATTAACATGGATCGAATCACTTTAATATGCTTTTTCGGACTAAGAAATAATCAAGAAATTTGAACACAACAACATTCGTAATCAACTAACAATGATACATTGAAGGACGATAAAAAACGGTAATACATCCAAATTTAATAATTTCGGAGCAGATGATGGAGACAGTCAGTTTTACAAGAATGGAGGACGGTACAGAGGAAGAATATACTTTTCTCGAACCACTTAATACCAAATGCAGTAATGATCTTGCTGATCGATTAATGGGGTTTCTCAAGCAAATGCAAGGGGATCGTCTTGGTTATCAAATAGACCGCTATGAACACTCTCTACAATCAGCGACTCGGGCAGAAAGAGATGGAGCAGATGAAGAAACGGTTGTCTGTGCTTTGCTTCACGATATCGGGGATGTTTTATCTCCTGACAATCACAGCCAAGTCGTCGCCTCTATTCTTCAACCTTACATCAGCGAACGCAATTATTGGGTACTCAAACATCACGGCTTATTTCAAGGTTACTACTATTTTCATCACATAAATAAAGACCGCAATATCCGGGATAAATTCAAGGATCACCAGTTTTATCAAGCCTGTGTTGATTTTTGTTACCAATGGGATCAATGTTCTTTTGATCCGGATTACGACACCCTCCCCATAGAGCATTTTGATCCAATTGTTAGGCGTGTTATCAGCGAGCCGTGGAACCACTTCGATTGATGAAGGGAAACTGACCCAGCGGAAAGGAAGAAAATGAAACAACAACTTAGCCAAGCCGATCAGGAACAATATCTACGGGATGGATTTTTCTTCCCTCTACGGATTTTTTCAACTAAAAAAGCAGTATGCCACAGAGAACAGTTAGAAAATCTGGAGGTCCTACACGGATCAATGCACTACAAAGTAAAACCTCACTTACTCTTAAAATCCGCCGCAGAGATAGCAAATAATTCAGTCTTGCTGGATGCAGTAGAATGTATTTTAGGGCCGGACATTATGCTTTGGGATTCCGCTTATGTTATCAAAGAACCGAACAACACCAAGTATGTTTCCTGGCATCAGGATTTGACATATTGGGGCTTGGACAGTGACGAATTAGTGACTGCCTGGGTTGCGCTTTCATCTGTGACGACTCAAAACGGTTGTATGAAAATGCTGCCCGGATCACATCACAAAGGTAAAAAACATCATCGAAGCACCTATAACAAAGATAATATACTTCACCGTGGACAGGAATTAAGTGCTGAAATTGACGATGAACAAACAGTCGGTCTAGAACTTGAGGCCGGGGAGGTGTCATTACATCATGGATGGGTAGCTCATGCCTCCCATCCGAATTTTTCAGAGGAGCGGCGAATCGGTCTAACACTGCAATATCTTGCTCCATCAGTTCGGCAGAAGCACACAGACCTTGAATCAGCGACTTTAGTACGAGGGGAAGACCGTTATGGGAACTTCCGTCCGGAACCGATCTGTACAGAAGATTTCGCTCCAGAAATGCTAAGATTCCAGGAAGAAGTGGAACGTCTTAAACATGAAGTTTATGATGCCAACTGAACAAAATTCACACTCCATTTCATAATTAAACCCCAATGAATTCAACTGTTCAAGAGTTGAAAATCAACAACCACATTGCAGTGTTCTCTCAATGTTTGCTAAAATGAAATCTCTGAGTGAACAACTTGCCAATTGCCAACTGCCGGCAGAGCAATCCTTTTCAATTCCACCGGAATGTTACACTTCTGAAGAACTTTTTCAGGAGGAACTCAAAAAAATTTTTCAATACAACTGGATTGGGTTAGGTCGTGCGGATCGATTTGCAACCTCCGGAGATTATGAAACGATGAATCTTGGTGGAAAACCCGTCATTATACTACGGGATCATGATGGAATCTTGAGGGCTTTTGCCAACACTTGCCGCCACCGAGGTGCCCGCCTTTTGAACGGTGACGGTAACTGTAAACATATATGCTGTCCGTTTCATGCTTGGACTTACAAACTCGATGGCTCTCTCTCCGGTGCGCCACACATGAATAAGGTTTCCGGTTTTGCGAGGTCAGATTATGGACTGATCAGTTATCATGCCGAAGAGCGGCTTGGTTTTGTTTTCGTCTGTTTAGATCATTCTGCGCCCGATCTTGATGATTACCTTGGTGATTTTGCAGAATTCCATGCTTCATGGCCCATTGAATCACTGGTTACAACACGGCGAAGATCGTTGACTGTTGACTGCAACTGGAAAGCTTTTCTGGATGTATTCAATGAATACTACCATTTGCCTTTTGTCCATCCTGATTCACTTGATGATATTTACAATTTTCCAACTACAGCCGACGAAGTTACTGGAGCCTTTGCCAGTCAGTTTGGAAACACAGAAGGCTCTGGAGGGCTCTTACAGGATTCAAAAGAACAACCCCTGCCGAGCATGACGAATCTTCAAGGCCGTGCAACCTCCGGTGTCCAATACACCTGGGTATTTCCAAACATGAGCTTTGCAGCAGGTATGGACGTACTCTGGATATATGAAGCCTATCCACTCGGCGTGGATTGCTGCCAAGTTTTCCAGAGCATTTGTGTTCCCCCGGGAACAGCCGCACTTCCTGACTTCGAGAAAAAAATAGGTTCTTATTATCAACGTTTTGATGCCGGAATGGAAGAAGACATTCCGGCATTGGTGAACCAACATCATGGACTCGCTTCTTCCGATGCTTGTCAGGGTCGATTTCAGCCGCATCTGGAAGCGAATGTTGCTTCCTTTGCTAGGTGGTATGCGGATCAGTGGTCAAGACAATCTTGAGATGATTAGATTTAACTTGTATTCTATATAGTAATTTCAACAGCCAGTAAAGTATCTTAATGAATTAAGTGCATTTTTGATTAATCGTCCGAAAACATTCAAAATTATTAAATCTTAAAAAAAGTTTTATATGTCAAACAAAATAAACCGCAAAATTGTTTTGGTAAAACGTCCTGTCGGGAAACCGCAAATCGAAAATTTTCGTCTGGATAAAACCTCAATTCCAGTTCCGGAAGACGGACAGGTTTTGTGCAAAACGATTTTTTTATCGCTTGATCCTTACATGCGGGGGCGCATGAACGCGGGAAGATCCTATGCTCCACCGGTTGAAGTTAATGAAGTAATGTGTGGGGGTACAGTCGGTCAAGTAATTGAATCTAATAATTCTGGATTCAGTGAGGGGGATTTTGTTTTTGGTTACGGCGGCTGGCAGGAATTTTGGGTACAACAGGGCAAGGAGTTGAAAAAAGTTGATCCACAACTTGCTCCCATTTCTACTNCAACCGGCGTTCTGGGAATGCCGGGAGTTACTGCTTACACTGGTTTACTTAACATTGGGCAACCTAAAAAAGGAGAAACGGTGGTTGTGGCAGCCGCGTCCGGAGCTGTAGGCTCTGTAGTTGGACAGATCGCACGCATAAAAGGAGCACGTGCAGTCGGCATTGCCGGTTCTGCGGAAAAGTGTAAATATGTCAAAGAGGAACTTGGCTTTGATGCCTGTGTTAATCACAACAGTCCGGAATTCGCTGAAGCGCTCAGAACTGTTTGTTCAGAAGGAATTGACGTATATTTCGAAAATGTAGGAGGCAAAGTATTTGAAACAGTGTCTCCGCTGCTGAACGATTTTGCCCGAATTCCTGTTTGCGGAATTATTTCAGCATATAACGCAACCGAACTACCCCCTGGTCCAAACCTGACTCCTTTGCTGATGCGGGACATCCTCGTCAAGCGGCTTACTTTTCGAGGCTTCATCGTCTGGGATTATGCTACTCAGGAAAAAGAAGCCCTGACAGAACTTGCCAACTGGATCAAGGCTGGGAAACTTCATTACCGTGAAGATATTGTTGATGGACTTGAAAATGCTCCCGAAGCTTTTATCGGGCTCCTCGAAGGGAAAAATTTTGGTAAATTAGTGATCCGGGTTAGTTCATAAACGATAGAGTATTTAATTTGACAATATTGCCATTACTCTCTATTTTTTTTTAAAATAACTGTCCGCGTAATCATTAAATCTAATCCTGTAACTCTAAGAGAATAAAATTTGAATCCGGAAAACATCGTTAATCTAAANCTACATCCAATTCAGGATGGTCATTACACTAAATCCTGCAAAGACCAATTCGACAACACAGGTGCGTTAGTGATGGAAAATTTCTTAAGTGCTGATACAGTGGGNTTCCTGCAAAACGAAGCGCGNGAGGTGAGGCCGTTGGCTTTTTTCTGTCACCAGAATCACAACGTCTATCTGTTGGATTNTGACCCCTCTTTGCCGGAGGAACATGTCCGAAATCTCGAACAGGTAAGTGACAAAGGTTGTGTACCTCATGATCAGATTCCGGATGACTCTCCNCTCAGGGCCTTATATGAGTGGCCGGATTTCAGAGTTTTTCTGGAAAGTATACTTGATGCACCGGTTTTTCCTTATGCAGATACACTATCCTCGATTAATATAAATTATTACGAGCAGGAACAGCAGTTGGGCTGGCACTATGACAATGCCTCTTTTGCCATAACTTTGATGATACAAGCTCCTGAGGAAGGTGGGGAGTTTGAATATATGGAAAAGGTGCGCAACAAAGAAGCCGGTGATCAGGGCTATGCAGATACGGAAGCTGTAATCAAGGGCAGTCTTCAGCCTAAAACACTGGCGGTGGGTGATGGTGCGCTTGTCCTTTTCCGTGGTCGAAACTCACTGCATAGAGTTGCGCCGGTCGCCAGTGATCATGCACGGATTCTCGTGACCCTCAATTTCAATACTGAAGCAGGAGTCATGCTCTCGGAGCTTGCCAGAATGACATTCTTTGGGCGGATAGCTTGAGAAATAGTNTTGGTATTCTTTACAAATAGAATTTAAATTATATTAAAATAAGCAAAATAAATTTAATACAGCACATTGAGATAAAAGATGAAAATCGGATTTATCGGTCTTGGCAACGTAGGAGGAAAGTTAGCCGGTAGTTTGTTACGCAACGGTTTCGATTTGACGGTTCGCGATCTGAACCAGGAAATTTCGCGGCCCTTTTTAGATAATGGAGCAAAATGGGGTGAATCTCCGAAACAGATAGCAGAAACTGTAGAACTGGTTATCACCTGTCTTCCTAATCCAGCCGCAAGTGCGTCTGTGATGGAAGCTGATGATGGTGTTTTAGCAGGAATTTCTTCTGGAAAAATCTGGGTGGAAATGAGTACAACAGATGAAGAAGAAGTCAAACGCCTGGGTGCCAAAGTTAAGGCAATGGGGGGAGAAGCGCTTGACTGTCCGGTTTCCGGAGGGTGTCACCGGGCTGCGACCGGTAATATTTCAATCTTCATCGGTGGTGAACGTTCTTCCTTTGAAAAAATNTTGCCAGTCATGAAAGTGTTGGGGCGGCGAATCCTGCATACAGGATCTCTTGGTTCTGCCTCTGTTCTCAAAGTGATGACAAATTATCTGGCAACTGCCAATCTTGTTACTCTTTGCGAAGCATTGACTACAGCTAAAAAGGCAGGGATGGATCTCAGCACAACCTATGAAGCAATCCGAATTTCTTCNGGAAACTCCTTTGTTCATGAAACCGAAAGTCAGGTTATCCTCAACGGCAGCCGGGACATTAATTTTACGATGGATTTAGTGCTAAAAGACATTAGTTTGTTTCAGGCAATCGCAGAGCGTGTCGGAGTTCCACTGGAAGTTTCACCGCTGCTGATAGATATTTTTAAGGATGGGGAAGAGCGTTACGGTTCCCGTGAATGGTCTCCAAACATAGTCCGCCGTCTAGAAGAGGCTTGTGATACACAAGTTCTTGCTTCTGGATTTCCTGGGGAGATGGTGGATAATGAACCGGAAGTCTCTGGCTCGGAAGTGGTTGCTCGCGTATGATTGACTTTACATTGACAGACGAGCAACAGATGCTTGTAGAAATGACGCATGACTTCGTGGAAAAAGAAATGCTGCCTCACGAAGAAACTCTGGAGCGCACAGATGCTTTGCCTCNGGAATTGGCTGCATCATTAAAAAAAAGAGCGATCGAACTGGGGCTGCATGCCTGTAATCTTCCGGAGAATGTCGGAGGTGGCGGATTGGATGCGGTGTCTGTAATGTTGATTGAAAAGGAACTGGGCCGAACTTCACTTGCTTTGGCGGAATGTGCNCATCGCCCCTTAAATATACTAGCTTCCTGTGAAGGTGAGCAGGTAACAAAGTTTTTGGAGCCAACTGTTCTAGGAGAAAAACGTGACTGCATTGCCATGACTGAACCAGGATCCGGTTCTGATTTACGCGGTATGAAATGNAAAGCTGTGCTTGATGGGGATGAATGGATCATCAATGGTGAAAAACATTTTATTTCACAGGCCNCTGTTTCGGATTATTGTGTTTTGTTTGCAGCAACTGGTGAAGAAAAAACAGATAGGGTCCCAAAAAAACGCATTTCCGCGTTTCTCGTGGATTTCAGTGATCCGGGAGTTGAGGTGGCACCGGGATACAAAAACGTATCCCATCGTGGTTACACCAACAATATTCTGCGTTTTGATAATGCNAGAATTCCTAAATGGCGCATCATGGGTCCGGAAGGTGATGGATTCCGCCTGGTCAATCAATGGCTCGGTCCGACACGGCTTACTGTTGCTGCAACCTGTGTGTCGCGAGCAGAACGTGCTTTTGAGATTGCACTTAATTATTCCGTCAGCCGTGAACAGTTTGGCCAGAAAATTGGTAAATTTCAGGGAATTTCATTTCCGCTGGCAGACATGGCGACNGAAATCAAAATGGCCAATTTGATGCTGTTGGAGACAGCNTGGAAGATTGATCAGAGAAACGTGACTCCGGAAGATTGTGCGATGACAAAACTATTCTGTACAGAAATGCTTTCACGTATCGCAGATCAAGCGCTGCAAACAGTGGGCGGAATGGGACTGATGGAGGACCTGCCATTGGAACGTATTTGGCGAGATGCCCGTGTTGAACGGATCTGGGACGGCACATCCGAAATTCAGCGACACATCATTTCGCGTGGTCTGTTGAGGCCACTTGAAAAATGAATCTTGATAGACTTTTCCGCCCAAAAACGGTGGCCGTATATGGTGGTAAATGGTCTGACTATGTATTTGAGCAGTGCANAAAACTGGGTTTCCCTGGGNCACTATGGCGAGTGCATCCGACACGGCAGGACTGTTTCAACTCATCTGATGAACTACCGGATGCGCCGGATGCATCTTTTTTCGGAATTAACAGGAAATTAACTGTCCAGGAATTTTCCAAACTACGCCGGTTAGGCACAGGCGGAGCGGTGGTCTTTGCTTCCGGTTTCAGTGAAGAAAAAGACGGTGCGGAATATGCCCGGAAACTGGAAANCGCAGCGGGTGATTTGCCTTTCATCGGTCCGAACTGTTACGGTTTCGCTAATTTCTTTGATCGTGTAGCGCTCTGGCCAGATCAAGTGACTGGTAAGCAGGTTGATCGCGGGGTTGCCTTCATAGCACAAAGCGGAACAATTTCCATTTCTATGATGGGGCAGAGACGCTCGCTTCCGTTGGGTTATGTCATTTCGCTNGGAAATCAGCAACGGCTTTCAGCCGAAGATTTAATCCGTTACTGTGCTGCTGATGACCGTGTTTCTGCAATCGGGCTCTACCTGGAAGGCATACTTGATTTACCGAAATTCATCTCNGCAGTTGATTACGCAAGAACATTAGNAAAGCCGATTGCGNTGATTAAAGCCGGAAGGTCTGAAAAGGGGCGTAGTGTAGCAAACACTCATACCGGAGCGCTGACTGGTTCAGATTCACTTCACGCCGCTTTTTTTGAGCGACTTGGCATCGCCCGTTGCGATACTCTGAGTTCACTAGTCGAAACTCTGAAACTGCTGCATTGTTTTGGNCCNTTGCCATCCAAAAAAATATTGGTTCTGGGTTCTTCCGGAGGTGATATGGCCATGGTTTCGGATTCAGCAAGCAAACTGGATTTGGATTTTTCTTCAGTTCCGGAATCTGAAACTGATAATCTGCGGGCTTCTGTGGGTTATCGCGTGAAGATCAATAACCCGCTTGATATTCAAACTGCCACCTGGTTTGATTACCCGAAGTTAAGGCAAATGTTTGATGTGTTACTGCGTTGTGATTACGCTGTTACGGCTTTCATGGTTGATCCGCAGGATGAGACAGAAGCCGACACAGAATCTTTTGACCGTGCTATTCACACTTTGCTCGNATCAGTAAAAGAAAAATCTGCTTGTGGANAGGCNGCTTTGCTTTCTTCCCTTCCAGAAAGCTTGTCGAAGGAAACACGCGAAAAATGTTTGCACGCCGGAGTAGTNCCACTGCAGGGGCTGGCGGAATCCCTGGAAGCTCTGCATCATGCTGCGAAAATAAACGAAGCCTGGAACAAATGGTCCCTTCCAAAAATTATTTCNCCAATACAAGACACTTCGTCTTTCAGGATATTTANCGAAAGCGAATCAAAAGATATGCTANCNNGATACGGTTTTACGATTCCAAAAAACCGTCTNGTGCTTGCAAAAAACGTTTCTNCTGTTGCGGAAGANATTGGGTTCCCGGTGGTGCTTAAAGCAGTAGCTCCAGAAATATCTCACAAAACCGAGTATGGTGGAGTTGCATTAAACCTGAAAAATATTTCAGAAGTTGTGGAAACTGCAACTGGAATGTCCGGAATTGCTGAATATTTTCTTGTTGAGGAAATGATCTCTGACGGAGTCGCAGAATTAATTCTTGGTGTTTCTGTAGATCCACAATTTGGACCGACTCTGACCTTGGGTGCAGGTGGAATATATACCGAGTTATTGAAAGATTCTTTCGCTCTACTTTTTCCGGTTTTGGAAACAGAAGTCAGGCAAACCATTGAAAAAATGCGGATAAATCCTTTGCTGAAAGGCTGGCGTGGGAAACCAGAAGGAGATACTGAAGCGCTGGTTGGAGCCGTGCTAGACCTTGCTCATTTTGTGGAATGTTATGCAGATCGTCTGGTTGGTTGTGACATCAATCCGTTAATTGTGCGTCCACGTGGAAAAGGTGTGGTTGCGGTGGACGTGCTTATTAATTTGAAATGAACAATTCTTTAGAATAAATCCAGCGGAAAATCAGTGTGGCAACGATTGATCCCAATAACTGCACAACAATGAAAACCGGTATATTAGTGGGTGCGATTCCGGAAAAAGTGTTAGTCAAACCTCTCGCAATAGTCACGGCCGGATTAGCGAAAGAGGTTGAAGATGTGAACCAATATCCTGCGGTGATGAACAAACCTACTGCGTATGGGACTGCATCAGGCCGGGTTTTAAGACAACCCAATATGGTAACCACCAAGCCAAACGTGGCGACAAATTCACCGATCCATTGTCCGCTACCGCTACGCATAGTGGTAGATGGGTCAAAAAGTGGATTGTCAAACATGGCGTGTGCGATTATCACACCGAGAATCCCTCCAATAATTTGAACCACTACATATTGCAGGGCTTCTGAATAGCGGATTTCTTTGCGAATAGCAAAAGCGAGTGTAACTGCAGGGTTAAAATGTGCTCCAGAAATAGGACCAAATATTAAAATTAAAACTACCAGAATCGCACCTGTGGAGATTGTGTTTCCCAAAAGAGTAATGGCAGCATTTCCATCGGAAAGCCTCTCACCCATGATTCCCGAACCGACCACTGTCGCGATCAAAAACAAGCTTCCAAGCCATTCGGCAAATAGTTTTCGTGTCATATTTATGCTTTCAGAAAAGAANACTGTAAAGTGAGCCTAAAGAAAACGCACCGACAAAGGCAAACAACAAATATGCTNCAAATACGGGAGGTCTAGCCAATGCCCACACCGCGATTGCTGCAGGTATGGAGCTTACTCCTCCTGCCAGTAAAAAAGCCATTCCCGCGCCGGGAGCCATTCCCTGCTCTATCAATCCTCCGACCAAAGGCAAGGCCGCATAACCGTTAAGATAGGCCGGAACACCAACCGCAGTTGCGCTCAGCAATGTTAGCCAGTCATCACCGCCGATTACTTGCGTGATTGTTTGTGCAGGAATGTATGCCAGCATCAGGCTTTCAAGGAAGAATGCAATCATCATCCATTTTCCCAAAAACAGAAAATTATCTACAGCGTTTTTGCTGAATAATCCACGCCGCTCGAAAGATTGCCAGAAATTCCAGACAACTTCTTTGGGATTGCGTACAGTTCCACCGCCGCAACCTCCGTCTCCGACTCCTTCCCGCAGGGGATGTAAAAAGGCTCCATAACGCATTAGCACATAAGTTCCAAACCCGCCGATCAAGCCGACTGTGACTGCCGAAAANGTTTTGAAAACCGCAAACTCCATTCCCAGAGTTCCTGCAGTTAGGAAAAACATTGATGGATCCATCAACGGTGATGCCAACCAGAATGCCATTACCGGAGCCAAAGGGATTCCCATAGCCAACAAAGCCGCTATTAACGGAATAACACCACATGAACAAAATGGAGAAAGGCCGCCCATCAGCGCCGCCAAAATAATCATGGTTGCTTCCTTACCGGTGAACACACGGGCAATGAGACCATCAGCCCCCGTTGCTTTGGCATAGGCCGTCAAGCCGATCGATAGAAGGATGAAGNGAGCGATGCCGACGAGATTGTCTGCAGTAAAACGGATACTCTCCAAACTCTGCTGAGCATCCCACCAAGTGAGTAACACCAGTCCACCAAGAAAAGTTAACATGCCCCGATCTTTGAATAACTGCATTAATTTGCCAGTCCATTTATGCTGATTATCAAAACGTCCACTTCGAATTCCAAATACATTCATTGTTAATCCTATTTTTGAAGATTCACTGAGTAAATTCGAATAGTGTGCTCTCTGTTTTTGCTGTTTCCGCTGATATACCGAAACAGCATTCATTCGTTAAGAAAGCGATGACGCCTTCCAGCAGTTCATAGTGCATTACACACAGTAAAGTCGTTTGTTCACGCTGTTGTCGAATCAATCCCACTGCCTTGAGATGATTCAAATGATGTGAAAGTGTTGAGGCCGGAATTGCTAATTCAGCCTGAATTCTACCAACGGGAACTCCGTTCCTACCAGCCTTTACCAGCAAGCGTACGACTTTCAGGCGAACCTGATTTCCCAACTCAGCTAGAATTTTTGCTGCGGTTTCTATTTCCATATTTGATAATAAGATGATGTTTCTAATTCGTTAATTCTAGAATAATAGAAATAATGATTTATGTCAAACATATTTTCATTATTTAGTGATAATTTTGAAAATAGTTTTTGCTCAAAAACTTGCGGAACTATCTAAGCAGGTGTAAAATACCACATCAATTTTAATAAGAGCTATTCAATAGATCTTGTCTCTCAGAAGAGAAACTGTCTAAGTGGACACCCTTATATATGTGAAGGAGAAATAATGTCAGACACCCCATTTACACTAAATCCCCGCGATCCGATTTTAGAAATCACTTTATCCAAAGGAAAAGCAAATGTTATCAGTGCTGAAGATAGCCGCCAACTGAACCGTATGTGGGAAGATTTCCGTGACAATCCAGAACAGCGTTTCGGAATTCTCACTGGAAAAGGCGAAAAGTTTTTTTGTGCGGGCTGGGACTTGAAGAATGTCGCGGAATCGGGAGAAGCTTCGGATTCTGATTATGGATCAGGAGGTTTTGGCGGATTGAACTATCCGCGAAATTTCGATAAACCTGTGATCTGCGCGGTAAATGGAATTGCCTGTGGCGGCGGATTCGAAATTATGCTGGGTTGCGATATCATCGTTGCCGAAGAACACGCAACTTTTGCTCTGCCGGAAATCAGGGTCGGAGT
This sequence comes from Deltaproteobacteria bacterium, assembly GCA_002685535.1. GTDB lineage: Bacteria > SAR324 > SAR324 > SAR324 > NAC60-12 > Arctic96AD-7. The sequence goes on along the minus strand of NYXK01000156.1, from coordinate 3,610 downwards.
GATTCCGGATTGCGGAGTAGTTAAATTGAGGCGACGTATTCCATATCATGTAGCTGTGGAGTTTATGATGACTGGACGCTGGATGGATGCAGAAGAGGCAAAACACTGGGGACTGGTCAATCACATTGTACCCAAGGGCCAAGGACTGGACAAAGCTCGTGAAATTGCCGATACTCTCGCCGCAGGGCCTCCTTTACTTTATCCGGCCATCAAACAGGTTTTGCGGATGACTGAAACTGTTTCGGAAAATGAAGCCTTTGCAGTCTATGACGCTAGCGCAACAGTAGAAGCGGTCAACCGCTCTGAAGACCTTAAAGAAGGCGCATTAGCCTTTGCTGAAAAACGTGAACCTGTCTGGAAAGGAAACTAAAATATGAAAGCAGCAATTTGCCGTGAATTTGGAAAACCACTAGTTATCGAAGAAGTAGAACTTCTGCCTCCGCGAACGGGAGAAGTGCAGGTAAAGCTTGCTGCCTGCGCCATTTGCCATAGCGACATACTATACACGGAAGGAGCATGGGGCGGAGAACTTCCCGCAGTTTACGGGCACGAAGCTTCCGGAGTTGTGGAAAGCGTGGGAGCGGGAGTGACTGCTGTTCAGCAAGGAGATCATGTTTTGGTAACGCTGATCCGTTCCTGCGGAACATGCCACTACTGTTCTAAGGGTGATAAAGTCCGCTGTGAAACCACCTTCCCGTTGGATGAACAAAGTCCTCTGCGGACTTTAGACGGCAAGCCGATTACGCAGGGTTTGCGTACTGGAGCATTCGCGGAATCTGTAGTGGTGGATGCATCTCAACTTGCACCAATTCCAAAAGATGTTCCTCTGGACAGCGCCTCTATTTTAAGTTGTGGAGTGATTACAGGTTTTGGCGCGGTGGTCAATACGGCTCAGATTACTTCCGGAAGCAGTGTAGTGGTTGTCGGAACCGGTGGTGTTGGACTTAACAGCGTTCAGGGCGCTGCCGTTGCGGGTGCCGAGAGAATCATAGCTCTTGATCTTTCAGATACAAAGCTGGAAGCGTCAAAGCAATTCGGTGCGACTCACACAGTCAATGTAGGACAGGGAAACGCGAGAAAGGTGGTTAAAAGCTTGACTGGCGGTAGAGGGGCCGATTATGTGTTTGTCACAGTGGGGGCAAAAAGTGCACTTGAACAGGGCTTCAAACTGCTCTGTAAAGGTGGAACATTGGTCATAGTTGGAATGACTGCGGACGGAGTAAAAATAGAATTCGACTCCTGCGCCTTTGCTTCAGTCGAGCAACGACTGCTCGGCAGCAAAATGGGTTCAACCAGGCTGACAACCGATATTCCATGGTACATTTCTCTTTATCAGCAGGATAGACTTAAACTGGATGAATTAATTTCCGCTCGTTATCCTCTTGAGAATATAAACGAAGCTATTGTTGACGTGAGTCAGGGCGATGCACTACGTAATGTAATCGTTTTTTGAAATCAATACATCTAAAAAAATAACAGAAAGTATCTGAAGATAGGAAATAATATGGATAAAAAAAAACGGGACCATGAAGCAATGATGCAGGGTTTGAACTGGTGGGGAATACCTACTCTGTTTCGTTGTCCGTATAATTCTGATTCAGAAGGATGCGATATAGCTTTGGTTGGGGTTCCGCACAGTACAGGAAACGGAACCACAGAACGGGATCAACATTTGGGGCCAAGGGCAGTAAGAAACATTTCGGCACTCGGAAGGAGAGCTCACCTCAAATATAAACTTGATCCGTGGAACATTTGCGAGATTCGCGACCTTGGTGATGTTCCGCTGCCAGAAGCCAATAACAATGAAAAGTGTATTGAACATATTACGGATTTTTACAAACGAATTGCTGAGAATAAAGCCCGTCCGGTTTCAGTGGGCGGTGATCATTCAATAACTGGAGGTATTCTGCAGGCTATTGCGTCGTCCAATTCAAAATTGACTGGGGGCCAGAAAGCCGTGCTGCTCCATTTTGATGCACACACTGATACCTTTCACCAATTGGATCATTTTCTTGGTGCAGTAAAGTCTGCTGCTCACTGGGGGAGCTATTTGGTTAGGGATGGTTTTGTTGATGCCTCTAGCAGTGTGCAAATAGGCATACGTGGCAATCCACGAACTTTAGATTGGCTCGACTCCAGTTATGAATTGGGATACGAAGTTATAACCAAAGAACAGTACGACGAATATGGTGTGGAACGCTGTCTTGATATAATTCTCGAACGAGTTGGAGATAAACCACTTTATATTACCTTTGATCTTGACTGTCTGGATGCGACCGTTGCTCCTGGAGTAGCTAATCTCGAACCAGCAATTGAAGGTTTCATGATGCCGGATGTACTGCAACTGTTGCAGGGAATGCGTGGGAGAAACATTATTGGAGGAGATGTAGTCTGTCTGATGCCAACCAAGGATGCGCCAAACCAGATAACAGCACACGTTGCTAATGCAATACTTTTCGAAATGGTCTGTTTAATTGCAGATACTTTTAGAAGTTCTACTTGAAAAAGATTGAAAAATAATGAGCAACGAAAACTTTTAACTTAATTGATTATCCACCATGAATTCACACAGCTTGAATATTCACAGCATTGAGACATTTAGTAACAACGATGTGGGACTCGTACGGGTTCGCACTATAGACGGTTCCGAAGGCTGGGGTCAGGTTTCGACCTACAATGCAGATATAACCTCACTTGTTGTGCATCGCCAAATCGCGCCTTATGCGTTGGGAAAGGATGCACTGGACATCGAAAGTCTAGTGACTGAAATTCCGGAGTTTGAACACAAATTCCCCGGATCATATTTGCGCCGTGCACTCGCCGGACTTGATACAGCACTCTGGGATTTACGCGGAAAACTGGAAGAAAAAAGTGTCTGCGAATTACTTGGCGGAACCCCAAAACCTTTCAGGGTTTATGCTTCAAACATGAAACGTGACATAACGCCTCAAGCCGAAGCAGAACGGTTTTTGCGATTGAGAGACGAATTCGGCTATGATGCCTTCAAGTTCCGTGTAGGAAAAGAATGCGGACATGATGAGGATGAATGGCCCGGACGAACTGAAGAAATTGTTCCGGAAATCCGTAAAGCACTTGGCGATGAAGTTTCTCTTCTGGTAGATGGGAATAGTTGTTACACTCCGGAAAAGGCGATTTCGGTAGGTCGACTTTTGGAAGAAAATGGAATCTGTCACTTTGAGGAGCCGTGTCCTTATTGGGAACTGGAGTGGACAAAACAGGTTACAGATGCTCTCAAGTTGGACGTGACCGGAGGTGAACAGGATTGTGATTTGTCCACCTGGAAAAGAATAATTGAAATGAGGGCGGTCGATGTTGTGCAGCCGGATGTGTGCTACCTCGGGGGTCTGACACGCACCCTCAAACTTGCAGAAATGGCTCATCAATCAGGGCTAATATGCACGCCTCATTCGGCCAACTTGTCTTTGGTAACTGTTTTTACACTGCACATGATGGGAGCTTTGGAAAACGCGGGGCCTTATGTAGAATTTTCCATTGAAGGCGCGGATTACTATCCTTGGCAGTACAACATTTACGAACCCGCATTGGTTGCAAAAGACGGTAAATTGCAAATTCCTGAAGCTCCTGGATG
>NYXK01000155.1 GCA_002685535.1 Deltaproteobacteria bacterium | reverse complement strand
GCTTGCTGAAAAAGCAGTTAAGCCTCATAGAAAAGGCACTCACGCCTCAAACAGGATCATGGGTCCGTCAAGAATCCGGAGCAGTTCCAAGCCAACCTGGAAGTTTGACTTTCCTAAAATAGTCCAAACACTTCAACCCTATTTCATTCATGCAGACTGATATTTTTTTTTAAAAGAACAAGAGGCCCAAACTGAACTTCATGGGTTCGATCCTTTTTCTATGGACTTAAATCACCATCCTCAATCCCATGCTAAAAGGCTTGGTAGATCAATACTTTTTGAATCTTTGATGTTGTTATTATCTCCTTGACCTCTTTATCGATTGCTATACATTTTGATTCTTTATCAAAATCCAAACAATGGATTAAATTTTGATGAGATATTGAATCCTCAATAAAAATTGAGTCCATTGTTAATTCTTATTCCAAAAGGATCCTATGAGAAACAAATTTATGAAAAAAGCTTCAGCGATTGCAATAGCTGCATTCTTCATGGTCATCGGTTTCAGTCAACTGGCATGGTCTGCAACAGAACTAACGGTTTACACTGCTGTAGAAGCCGAAGATTTAAAAAAGTATGCTGCAACTTTCAACGAAGATCACCCAGATATCAAAATAAAATGGGTTCGTGACTCCACGGGTATAGTAACCGCAAAATTGCTGGCAGAAAAAAACAACCCGCAAGCAGATATCATATGGGGCCTTGCTGGAACATCCTTGCTGTTGATGAAATCCGAAGGAATGTTTGAACCCTATAAACCCAAAGGGCTTAGTAACCTCGATCCAAAATTTTATGACAGTGATCCTACACCCAGTTGGGTAGGTATGGATGCATGGGTAGCAGCCGTATGTTTCAACACGGTTGAAGGGAAAAAAGAGGGTTTGACTCCACCAAAAAGCTGGTGGGATCTCACGAAACCCATGTACAAAGGGCATGTGATCATGCCCAATCCAAATTCTTCTGGAACTGGATTCCTTGATGTTTCAAGCTGGCTGCAATTATTCGGTGAAAAAGGTGGCTGGGCCTATATGGATCTTTTGCATGAGAACATCGCACGTTATACTCACTCCGGTTCAAAACCCTGTAAGTTAGCGGCAGCAGGAGAAATTCCCATTGGCGTCTCATTTGCTTTCCGCGGCGCAAGATCCAAAGAAGCTGGAGCTCCTCTTGAAATCATCATTCCAAGAGAAGGAATTGGCTGGGAAATGGAAGCATCTGCCATCGTTGCAGGTACTGAAAAACTGGCGGCGGCAAAGACCCTGATGGACTGGTCTATCTCCAAAAAAGCCATGAAAATGTACAATTCTGCCTATGCTGTTGTTGGGTACAAAGGATTGGCAAAACCAGTCAAGCATTTTCCTCCGGAGACTCTTTCAGGTTTGATTGAAAATGATTTTGAGTTTGCAGCAAACAATCGAAAAAGGATTCTAGCTGAATGGCAAAAACGCTATGACTCGAAATCCGATCCTAAATAAATAACTTTCTCGACAGCTTTGTTCCTTTGATAGGAACTTGGCTGTCGCTTCCTCTCTTTTTACCCAGTCTTTTTTTCGCTTTCAGATTCAGCGGAAATAAAAATACAGGCTTTCATTAGAATGTTCATTCTGAGCCTCACATCAAGTATTGAATGGAGGCTCAATCATTGTCATCGGCCCCGAGTTCAATTCGGGCTTTTTAAAAGAAACCTCAGATGAGCAATCTAACAAAAAACGATAATACCAGCAAAGACCCTTATCTCCGCATATCAAAACTGACAAAAAAATTTAGTGATTTTGTGGCACTGAATGATGTCTCTCTTGAAATCTATAAAGGAGAATTTGTTTGTTTTCTTGGGCCTTCAGGTTGTGGTAAAACCACCTTCTTACGTGCCATTGCTGGTTTAGATATTCAAACCTCAGGCAGAGTTTTCCAGCAAGAGCAAGACATATCGGCATTACCTCCTTCAGAACGTGATTTTGGGATTGTCTTTCAGTCTTATGCCCTCTTTCCAAATCTGACTGTTAAGAATAATATTGCCTTTGGTTTGGAGAACCAAAAATTTACCCGAGATGACATCAAAAAACGGGTTGAAGAACTACTTGAGTTGGTGGGACTCCCTGAACAAGAAAATAAATATCCTGCTCAGCTTTCTGGCGGACAACAGCAACGCATTGCATTAGCAAGAGCCATTGCAACCTCTCCTGGTTTGTTGCTGCTTGATGAACCGTTATCAGCGCTGGATGCAAAAGTTCGAGTCTATTTGCGTCAAGAAATCAAAGCCCTCCAACGTCGGTTGGGTATCACCACGATCATGGTTACCCACGATCAGGAAGAAGCCATGACCATGGCTGACCGCATTGTAGTGATGAACCATGGAGTGATAGATCAGGTTGGAACTCCCAAAGAGATATATCGTGAACCCCAAACTCTTTTTGTGGCAGATTTCATCGGCACCATGAATAAAATGAAGTGCCAAATTAAGACTTCCGAATCGGTCACACTTGGCGGTATGGAATTATCATGCAGAAAGCACCTGATAACGTCAGGGCAGTCTGCTGTCATTTCAATTCGTCCAGAAGATATTATTCCTGGTAATGCATTGGATGAGAAAGCAGATCAAATCAATAATCGAATCAATGTGACGATCAATGATATGGAATTTCTAGGTTCCTATTGGCGAATCCGTTTAGGCCATAAAATTTTAAGTGAATCTCAACTGATCATCGATCTTTCTATCAATGCAAAAGCACAAATGGAAATTTCTCTCAACAAGATTATTTCCATAGAACTTCCTCCAGATCGGCTCTGGGTTTTTTAACCCGGTCAAACAAAAGTGACGATGGCCACAAGTCTTGATGATAGCGTGAAAATGGATCCTGCTCCGAAAATTCGACCAAAATCGAGTGCGGATGATCGGATCATGTTTGCTTTTATGGCTATCATTGCACTTTACCTCATCATCTCACTGGCTCTTCCCCTCTATACAATGCTTTCAAAAGCATTCACAACAGCCACATTTGATCTGAAAAAATATGAATTCCAAGTCAACCAGGGGAATGGGTGGAGTGAAACAATTTCTGCCTTTCAAATCAATGAGTCTTTAAACCTTCTTACTCCTGATCAATTGAAAAGTGGTTCAGATGGCCGCATGTATGCCACTACTTTTTTCCCGGATTTCAGTTTCCGTAGCAAAACGGAATATCGAATTCGTCAACTGGATCCCAGTGGTTCGTTTCTGGTTGGATTTACAAGAGTTGGAGATACAGAATGGCATGAATATCCATCAAACAAGTTTAGACGGATTGTCCTACGTCCTTCGAAGTCAAGTGGGTTGGATAACTTCATCACCTATTTCTCAACTCCTGCGCTCTTTCGTTCCATCCAAAATTCACTGTTCATTTCGATATTGACGACGTTCATAACGGTCACTGTTGCTTTCGGGTTTGCCTATGCTCTGAACCGAAGCATGATGCGGTTCAAAGGGATTTTCCGTCTGATTGCCATGATTCCTATTCTGGTTCCATCCCTTTTGCCAGGCATAGCACTGGTTTATCTGTTCGGAAACCAGGGAATGATTAAGGGCTTATTATTTGGTGAAAAGATATATGGTCCGATTGGGATTGTTATAGGAGCCGTGTTTTTTACCTTTCCTCATGCACTCATCATCATCACTACTGCATTGGCCATTTCAGATGCACGGCTTTACGAAGCAGCTGTTTCTCTTAGAGCAAGTTCTTGGAAAATTTTTTGTACAGTGACTATCCCAGGAGCACGTTACGGGCTAATTTCCGCATCCTTTGTAGTCTTCAATTTAGTCATTACCGATTTTGGGTTACCTAAAGTGATCGGTGGCCAATACAACATGCTGGCAGTGGATATATACAAACAGGTTATTGGCCAGCAGAATTTTGAAATGNGNGCAGTTGTCTCNGTTGTTTTATTGATTCCTGCCATGTTGGCCTTTGGAGTTGACCGTTANGTTCAGAAAAAACAAGTTGCACAATTATCCTCTCGTTCAGTTCCTTATCATCCTAAACCACATCAAAAGTTTGATACGATTTGTTTGATTTACTGCAGTCTTGTTGCCTTGTTTATTCTAGGATTGATTGCAGTTTGCCAATATGCTGCTTTGATCAAACTTTGGCCTTATAATCTGACCCTGGGATTATCGAACTATAATTTTGATGTAATGGATGGAGGCGGATGGGCTTCTTACAGAAATTCCATCAAGATGGCCTTCTTAACTGCATTGTGTGGGACTGTGATTGTTTTTTCAGGAGCATACATGGTTGAAAAAACAAAAAGTTTTCAATTTGCCAGGGCAGGATTCCAGTTTCTTGCCATGATGCCAATGGCTATTCCAGGCATGGTCTTGGGGTTGGCTTATATATTTTTCTTCAATGAACCAACCAATCCTTTCAATACCATCTATGGAACCATGGTGATCCTTGTCATCTGCACGGTGACACATTTTTATACCGTTTCGCATCTGACTTCCCTAACCGCCCTGAAACAAATGGATCCTGAGTTTGAGGCGATAGCATCCTCTCTGAAACAGCCTTTCTACAGGCTTTTCTCAAAAGTTACGGTACCTGTTTGTATGCCCACNATACTTGATATTTCTATATATTTTTTTGTNAATGCNATGACCACTGTTTCAGCAGTGATTTTCCTCTACTCTCCGGATACTACCCTCGCTTCTGTTGCGGTCATGAATATGGATGATGCNGGGGATATTGCACCTGCAGCAGCTATGGGAATGATGATTTTTTACNCGAATGTTTTTGCACGCCTGCTCCATCTTTTTTTGACACGTAACATTAAGCGTCAAACCCAAGCTTGGAGAAAAAATTGAATGACATGACAATTTCCCACTCTGAGCAGGCTTTGGAACCTTCATGAGAAAACNGTCATCTGCTGTTAGCCTTTCCTAGAACGAGCGTTTGCACAACGCAGCATCCACTCTGAACTCAACGNATNGATCCGTCCAAAACGATCTGTTCGGAAACTTTCGAGATCAAATCTTGATTGACCTTCGATGGCCAGTTCAGCGATGGCACTCCCAACTCCTCCTGAAGCACCAATTCCAGAACCACAGCATCCTGTGGCAACAAGAAAGCCTTCAATCTCTGGAACTTGCCCCAGCACAAACTGACCATCAGGAGTGTAGGTGGATGGGCCAGCNATGTGGTGTGCCATCTGAGTGGTTTCCAGCCCCGGAAAAAACCTGGCCAATTCAGATCCCTGTTCTTCAAGGACGTTCCACCCTTCAGGATCTTCANTGAATTGGANTTCTGTGAAGTCACAAGGAAGTTCCCGTGGGTCATGACTCAAACAGATTCTGTCACGGAGTCCGAAAAGCAATCCTCCCACCTCGGTTCGGGCATAGGCATTGGCATCAGGTAGAATGACGTAGGGTTGTGTTTTGTTGAATTCGGGTGCCTTTGAAGTAATCCAATAGTGGCTTCGGATAGGTGCCATAGGCAGATGCCAACCCGTCTCCAAGGCAATTAAACCTGCCCAGGGGCCTGCTGCATCTATGACACATCCTGCTGAGATTTCACCTTCTGGGGTTTGAACTCCAGTGATCCGGTTCCCAGATTTCTGAAGTGCAGTCACCTCAATCTCCGTCTTTAGAACAGCACCATTTTTTTTGGCAGCTTTTGCATAAAACGTAGCAAGCAGGTAGGGATCAATGAAACCATCATCCTGCAACAATGCAAATTTATTGGCTTTCGAAGCGTCCAGCCACGGAACCAGATCCTCGGCTTCAGGTCTTTCAACCCAGCGGAAATTTTCACCATGTTTGATGGCATGCCTCTCAAGATCCTCCAAATGCAAAATATTGGCTTCTGACTCTGCAACCAGAAGTCCACCCACTTGATGCCAATGGAGTGACTCTTCCAGTTCCTCACTGAGTAATCCAATAGCATCTTTTGTCTGTGTTTTTAAGGCCGTTTGTCCAGGCTTAGTATTGAGGTTTCTGATTATTCCTGCAGCACGAGGAGTTGTTGCAGTCGCAAGTTCTTGACGTTCGAGCAATAAAACACTGCCAGATGATCTTCTTGCGAGATTCCAGGCGATTGCACAACCGAAAATCCCTCCTCCTATGATCAGGAAATCAGGATTTCCTTTCAAAGATTTCATGACTTTCTTTGAATAATTTATGAATTATAAATGGTTCTACAATCATCTGTTATTCATTAGAAAAATTGAATTACTATAAATCTTTTATAATTTGTCCTATTTAAAATTACACATCATCTTTATGTCTTTCCGCCTAAAAATTGATGTGGCAAAGTAAAATGCAGAA
>NYXK01000154.1 GCA_002685535.1 Deltaproteobacteria bacterium | reverse complement strand
TGGAAGTATATATATTTTTATGCGGGAAAAAGCCCAAGATCAATCTATAGCTACAGAAAAACCACTAAGATAAATGACAAAAATAATAGTTGTTGCAAGTTTTTATCCAAAAAAAGATAAAAATAATGAAGTGAAGGAAATAATATTATCCATGATAAAACCTACTAGATCAGAAGAAGGAAATGAGCTTTATAATTTTTATGAAGAAAAAAACAACGATGACAACTGCACATCTTTCCATCTATTTGAAATTTATAAAGATTCTAATGCTTTAGACTTTCATAGAAACACATCTCACTTTAAAAATTATAGATCCAAAATACAGGAATTGCTTGAAAAGCCTATTGAGGTAAAAGTTTTAAATTCAATTGACTCTATCTAAATTTATTTAATATCCTAGTTGTTTGTCTACTTGATTTAGTAATTCTTTCTTTTCAATAAATAGCTTTAAATTGTTAATGAATATATCAAGTGTTAATTCAACATAGTTTCCATCGTCGTCTGAAGATACATGTGGAGTGATGACTAAATTAGGAATACCCCAAAGCTTTGAATTCTTATCAATGGGTTCATGTGTAAAAACATCTAGTATTGCACCAGCAATTTCATTTTTTTCAAGTTTTTCACCTAATACATTGTAATCCATAACAGATTGTCTTCCTATATTTACAATTCCACAAGTTGGTTTAAGCATATCAAGTCTTTTCTTGTTAATTAGATTTTTAGTTTCAGGTGTTTCTGGAAGCGCTAAATATAAGAAATCAGCCTCAGGTAAAACAGTATCAATTTTATCTATCGTAACAACTTTTGAACAACCTTCAGCTTTTTTTCCTCTTTTGTTAACTCCAATAATATTCGCTCCCAATGCAGAAACATGTTTTGCCATTGATCCACCTAATGATCCTGTGCCAACAACAACTACTGTCTTTCCAGCAATTGGATTACTAAACAATGAAACAAATTCTTTGTTTTTTTGATTGGTAATTATTTTGGTCATATGATTTTGAAGCATTAAAATGCTCATTAATCCATACTCGCCAGCTTTTTTAGCATGGGCACCGCTGCTATTAGTCAAAACTAAATCATCGCCCATCCAATCTAAAGGAAGTAAATGTTCTATACCAGCTGAAATAACATGTATCCATTTAAGGTTTGGCGCTACTTCTTTAAGATTTTTTGTTGGAAAATTCCAAGCAAGCAAAATATCAGAATTTGACATTGATATATTAAAATTATCTTCATCCCAGTCAAAAAAAACTTCTATTTTTTCTTTAATTTCTGGAAATTTATTAAGAACTTTATCAAATCGATCCTTGGTTATTGTAAAATTTTTTTCACCTTCAGCGTCAGTAGGAAAAGACCCTGGNGCCCAATGATTATTTTTTATATGAATTTTAATTTTTTTNTTTGTCAAAATGCTCCACTCTTTTCCATATTGGANAATTCATTAATTATAAAATTATCACGNTCTTTATTCGGCATTTTNTCGGTGTCAAACTGTAATTTCATTACAGTTGATCCAATTGACTTAATAAATTTTCGATCATCAATATTTCTTTTTGGAACTCTTAAAACTGTATCCTGGCCATAAGTTTTTATTAGATCTCCATTTTTCTTTGGTTGTTGAGGATCTATTCCTTCTTGTAATGATTTTATTGATTTTTTAATATGTCTCCTATAGGCCATAATCCCATGATCAGTTGGCATNAAGTGTTCGCCCTTGTGTGCACTTATTGACCCCATTCCTTCTACTGCTTCTGCATCTCCAGGNCTCTTTTGTTTTTCTTCAAAAGTTCTATCAATAGTTTCGCCACCTTCAATTCTTTCATATCCTTCTTTATTGTCATGCTCTATAGGATCTCCTCTTTCTCCAAAGTTAGCCCANGCAATTGCTACGCAATGGTGATCNTCTANGGGAACTACCCATCTTGTAAAAGAACTTCTCCCAAAATATTTAGTTTTTGTTCCGTCTGCTGCAAATGCTGAACCTGCTTGTGTAAAGTTAGGTAAAATTAATTCATTTATTCTAACCCATACATTGTCATCAATTCTTCTTATATTAGCACCAAGATATTGAGTTCCTCTTTCATAAAATTCAATTTCACCAACTTCGGCAAAGCCTTTGGAAAATTGTATGCCTGAGCTTTGACCGTGAAGAAAAGNTGTGTGTACGGGATCCATAATTGCATCAAGCACTTGTATCCAATTACAATTATAATTAATTTTGTAAGGACTTCTTTTATCGTATGGAGTTTCATAAGCATCATAATGTGGAAACTCAGGAATTTTTTCTGGTGGACCCATAAAAGCAAATATTATTCCATTAAATTCTTTTATTGGGTAAGCGCCTAATTTAAATTTTTCTCTTACTAGTTTTGCCTGTTTAGATTCTGGGTCTTCTCCAGGAGTCTCTAAGATTTCACCATCAGGAGAAAATAACCATCCGTGGTAACAGCATCTTATGCCTTTAGATTCTGACTTTCCAAAAACCAATGATGCTCTTCTATGAGTACAATATTTATGTATTAAACCTATTTTATTTTCTGTAGTTTTAAAAATTACTAAATNTTCTCCGAGTATTCGTATTTCCAAAGGAGTATTTGTAACTTCAGAAGATAATGCCACTGGATGCCAATATCTTCTAAGATATTCTCCCGCCGGTGTACCGTAATCAGTGTGAGTAATTAACTGATCATATCCAGGCTTTTTTGCTTGATTATATCCTCTATATGTATTTTCTAAACTCACCTTAAAACTCCTTAATAAACCACAATATAACGCAGATATATTTTATTGAAATATAGTTAATTCGCAAATAAATTCGAAAACAAAGGTCTAATATGCCATTAAACAAAAAGAATATTAAAATTAAATCTCCAGAAAATAAAAATACAATATTTGGTCTTCCTGCAAAATCTTATACGGACACTGAATTTTGGGAAAAAGAATGTGAAACTGTTTTATCAAATGGATGGTTATTTGTTGGCTTTGTTAATGAATTTAAAAAAGCAGGTGATGTAAAACCAATTTTTATTGCTGGAAAACCGATCTTGCTTGTTAAAAATGAAAATAATGGAATTACAGCTTTTCATAATGTTTGTAGTCACAGATGTTTAAAATTAGTAAATGAGGAGAAAAATATTGGTAAAATTATTCGTTGTCCATACCATTCTTGGTCATATGATCTCCAAGGAAATTTAAAAGCTGCACCACATGTTGGAGGAACAAACATTCATAAGCCAAAAGGATTTAATTTTAAAAAACATGGTCTAAAAAAAATAAGAATTCATATTTGGCATGACTGGATTTTTGTAAATTTGAATGGAAAAGCAAAAAAGTTTCAAGAATATGCAAAGCCACTATTTTCAAAATTTAAAGGTATTGATTTTAAAAAATTAAAATATACCGCAACTTTAGATTTTGGAAAAATTAATACTAACTGGAAATTTCTTATTGAAAATTTTATTGAACCTTATCATGTTCAGTTTGTTCATAAAACTACAACAAACCAACCTTTAAGAGATCATTACACTATTGTGGACGGCATATGTTACGGCAGTGGAGTAGATGTTAAAAAAGAAGATAGTAAAAATAGTAGTGCTTTATCAGTCTCTTCAAAATATTTGTCTCTTTTTCCTAATTTTATTATTGCAACTTATTACCCAAATCAAGTTGGTGTATATTTAAACATTCCAATTGACGCAAATACAACCAGTCAAAAAAGAATAATATATACAGTTGGTGGAAAAGAAATGTCTAAAGAAGAGATTGATATTACAAAAAAGATATGGTGGAGCGTGCATAAGGAGGATCATGAAATTTGTGAAAGACTTCAAGAAGGAAGGTATTCACCCGCATCTAATGAAGGTGGNTTGTTATCTCCATATTGGGAAGAGGGAGTGAGAGCATTTCAAAAACTAATTATACAAGCAACTACTAAATCNTCAAAATTAACGAAAGGAAAAACAAATGTCTAAAAGTGTCAATGATGGTTACAGGCTTGCTCATACAATGATTAGAGTAAAAGACTTGGAAACTTCATTTAATTTTTATTGTAAAACTTTAGGAATGAAAGTTTTGAGGAAAACAGATTACCCTGAGGGAAAATTTACTAATGCATTTATTGGATATGGATTAGAGACCGAGTCTCCTTGTCTTGAGCTAACTTGTAATTGGGATCAAAAAGAAGATTACGATAAAGGTAATGGTTGGGGACACATTTGNATAGAAACACCAGATGTTTATAAAGCTTGTGAAGATCTTACAAAGTTAGGAGTTAACATAACACGTAAACCAGGCCCAATGAAACACGGAACAAGAGTGATTGCTTTTTGTGAAGATCCCGATGGATACAAAGTAGAATTAAATGAACCAATAAAAATATAAAACTGAAAGGAAAATGAATGTNAAAAAAACCACAACTATATAAATTTAAGGATATTGAAAATAGGCTTCACACATTAGAACCTGGAAAATCTTATATTAANCCATTTGTAACAAGCAAAGTTAGTGACACGATGTGTGGTGGATTAAATTTTTTAAATAAAGTTTCGGTACCTTGGGACTTAACATGTGATGAGATAATATATTGCATGGAAGGAACTTTCCGTCTTACATGCGATGGGGAGTCTTATATCTGTAATCCTGGTGATGTGCTTTATATCCCAAAAGACAACCATATAGCTTATGAGTGTGATGAAAAATGTGTAATATTTTATGCAGCTTACCCTCATGATTGGAAGCAAAAAGCCGGCATTACATTTGTTCCTGGAATTGATCCAGAAGATATGCCAAAATAATTTGTCCAATGAAAAATAAAATATATTACGAAAATTTTAAAGACGCTATAGAAAGAAATAGAAAAAAAATTCCTGCAGTTCATAAAAAACTTAAAGCTGCTGGAGTGCAGTATGTAATGTCAAGTTGGATAGATTTACACGGTATTCCAAAAACAAAACCTGTTCCAATGAGTGATTTTGAACCTTTGTGTTTAGGCAAAGGACCTCAGTTTGCAGTTCATTCAATTTCTTTTGTTCCAGAATTAACTCCTGCAGACTCTGATCAAATAATGTTACCTGATTTAGATAGTGTTTATATTTGTCCTTGGGACAAGACAATGGCCATTATTTTTGCAGATCTTTATTGGGAAGACAAACCATACAATGTTTGTCCAAGACAAGCNTTAAAACGTGCGATGCAAAAAACTCAAGACGCTGGTTACAAAGGTATGTGCGGTATTGAACCTGAATTTATTGCAATGAAATATGGAGAGGATGGCAAACCAGTTAAGGCTATAGATAGCGATCCAATTAATGGAATAAGACCGAGAAGACAAGCATTTGGATATGATGTTGAATACTCATTAGACTCTATGCATTTTTTAAAAGAGTTAATTGATATTCTTGAAGAGTTNGGATGGAATTTGCATGATGTAGTTGCTGAGGGAGCTTATTCACAATTTGAATTAGATTTTCATTATACAAATTTATTAGAAATNGCNGATNGATTNGTTTTNTTAAGAATTCTTTTAAAAGAANTNGCNAAAAAAAATAATATGTTNATTACATTTATGCCAAAACCTACAATAGGTGATTGGAGATCTGGAGCTCATATAAATTTTTCTATGGAAGATGTTAATAAACCTGGAAAAAATATTTTTACTGACGGAAAAGACTGGTCTAAAAATTCTAAATATGCAGTAGGTGGACTTATGAAAAACTCCGAAGCGCTAACAGCAATTACATGTTCAACGGTTAATTCTTACAATGGACTGGTTCCAAGAGTTGGAGGTTTTGAAGGTGGAACGGTAACTTGGGCTCCAACTAATATTACCTACGGTCATAATAATAGATCTGCTCAATTTCGTTTACCACAAAATAGATATTGTATTGAAAATAGAGCTGCAGATATGACAATGAATGTTTA
>NYXK01000153.1 GCA_002685535.1 Deltaproteobacteria bacterium | reverse complement strand
GATGAGCAAATTTCAGACATGGCTAACCGTATTTCCAAGGAAATTACTTTTGACGGAGGAACTGTAAAAAACATGGCGGAAAGGATTTCTGAGCAAATAAAAACTCCNGATGAACAAATTGCNNNAATGGCGACAAGAATTTCAAAAGAAATTCAAACTCCGGATGAGCAGATTGCTGCGATGGCTTCACGTATTTCGAAAGAGATAAAAACTCCAGAAGAGCAAATTGCTGAAATGGCGACAAGGATTTCAAAGGAAATAAAAACACCAGATGAGCAGATTGCCACCATGGCCAATGAGATTTCAAAGAAAATCACCTTCGACGGCGGTGCTATTTCCGACATGGCGGAACGTATTTCAAAGGAAATAAAAACGCCGGAAGAACAAATATCTACTATGGCTTCACAAATCTCCAAGCAAATAAAAACACCTGAAGCAAAAGTTAATGAGGAGTCACTGGCCTTAACTCTGGCAATCAAATTAACGCAGAAAGAAAATCTGGTTGCAGCAAAAATCCCACCTTATGAAGAATTGTTGAGTCAAGTTTCAGACAGCAACCAACAGCAGGACTACGAAAATACTATTGAAATTCTGGACGAAGATCTTGCCGACCGAACTCCTGATGAGCAACGCAAAGCATTAAAAATATCCGGGCTAATGTCTGTACTTGTTGCTTCTAAGAAATTAAAACGCGCCCTCTCAACCATTGACGATTATGACNTGCCGGATGATCCTGCTTTACGTAAAATTTCAGCGGCACTGGCTGAATGGGTTAGTAAAAATTTGATTGTAAAATAGAATTTAACTTTACTCAATGCTTTAAACCTTTGATTAAAATCTCCTTAAGCCTATTTGTAACTCCGTGTTTTTCAAAACAACCAATTATAAAACCTTTTGTTGCTGAATTATTAAACGTGTTATTACATTCAGATAAAGTGTAAATAATCATTTTTTAACTCTCCCTCCAAAAACCCGCCTGCCCACCAAAAACAAACTTTAAGAGAATCCTTTGCAAAACCTGTTGCAGTTCAGACAAATTGCTTTTCCAGTGATAAGACATTTAAGACAACAAACTGAGGATTAAGTCTGCTGAAAAGCACCCTAAAGTTTAGAGAATTATTTGCAAATTATGACTTTCACTTGTCAAGTTCNGCGAATCAAGGTACGATTCACTTTGGAACTTGTTTAGAATTAAAAAGTGATTAACCCTTCCTAAGAAACAGTCATGNCTGGTACTTCTTTCACATTGGAACAATACGAAATTCACCCCCGCATAATCATACGTAATGCCACACCTCCTGAATTATATGAAGAGGCACTGACCTACGAGCCGGACGCTTCTATTTCTTCTGCCGGAGCACTGATCGTTTCTTCTTATGAGAAAACAGGACGCAGTCCTNAGGACAAACGTATTGTCGAATGTCCGAGCATTAATGAAGATGTCTGGTGGGGCAATATTAACATTGGAATGGATGAAGATACTTTCATGATTTCCAGGGGNCGCGCAATTGACTATTTAAACACTCAACAGCGGATTTACGTTGTTGACGGATACGCGGGTTGGGATCCGAAATACCGGATAAAAGTCCGCATAGTTGCCACACGTCCGTATCATGCTTTGTTTATGCATAATATGCTGATCCGTCCAACTGCAGAGGAGTTAGCAGACTTTGGAGAACCGGATTACGTGATTTTTAATGCCGGTCAGTTTCCTGCAAATCCACTCACTAAACACATGACTTCACGTACTAGTGTGGAACTGAGTTTTGAGCGTAAAGAGTTTGTGATTCTCGGTACAGAGTATGCCGGTGAAATGAAGAAAGGTGTTTTCACTATTATGAATTACATCATGCCCAAACAGGGTATACTTTCGATGCACAGTTCTGCCAATGAAGGTAGAGATGGTGATGTAGCAATCTTTTTCGGTTTATCCGGAACTGGAAAAACAACTCTGTCCGCAGATCCTAAACGTGAGCTTATCGGCGATGATGAACATTGCTGGACAGACGACGGAGTTTTTAACATTGAAGGCGGTTGTTATGCCAAATGTATAAACCTTTCTGAAGATAAAGAACCTGACATTTACAGGGCAATCCGTTTTGGAACAGTGCTGGAAAATGTTGATTATGACAGGAACACACGCGTTGTTGATTACGACGGAACTTCCCTGACGGAAAACACAAGAGCGTCCTATCCGATAGATTATATTTTAAACTCGAAAATTCCCTGCATGGGAGGACATCCCCAGAATATCATTTTCCTGACCTGTGATGCCTTCGGAGTACTACCTCCTGTCAGTAAACTTACATCTGCGCAGGCCATGTATCATTTCATCAGCGGTTATACTGCGAAAGTCGCCGGTACGGAAATGGGAGTAACTGAACCGGAAGCGACTTTTTCCGCGTGCTTTGGAGCAGCCTTCATGGTTTGGCATCCCAGTAAATATGCAGAACTCTTAGCAAAACGTATTGAACAAAATGGAACTTCGGTTTGGCTGGTGAACACTGGCTGGAGCGGCGGCGGTTATGGAGAAGGTGAGCGAATGTCACTCAAGTATACACGTTCAATTATTGACTCAATTCTGGATGGAACCATGAAAAACGCACCGACGGACCATAATGATTTGTTTGGTTTTGATGTTCCAACTGAATGTCCAAAAGTTCCAGGCNAAATTNTGAAACCACGTAATACCTGGNCTGACGGAAATGCCTATGACAAAGCNGCCTTAAANCTGGCAAACATGTTTCAGGAAAACTTCAAACAGTTTGAAGAAGGTTCNAGCGAAGAAATTATACAGGCNGGNCCAAAGGCTTCTTGAGTTATACTTTCTTCTCCTCTTAATAACGCCGTGTTCAACACGACGTTACTCTTTCCGTTAAAAAACTATTTTTTTGTGACTGTACCTCACTAGATTAGTTTGCTGAATACTTTTAAAGCTGGTAATCCTCCACTTTTCAGAAAACCAAACTACTATGCTACAAAAACTACGTCAGGCAATGCTCGAACAGGAATTAGACATGCTCGTTGTTGTCTCAACTGACGAACACCTTGATGAATATCTACCTGCACAGAATTGGCGTTTGCGGGCTTCAACATCTTGCGGAAGTTCACCGGGTTTTTCCGGTTCAGCCGGAACAGCGGTATTTTGTGTTGAGGGACGTTCACAACTTTTTGTTGATTCACGTTATCATTTACAGGCAGAGCAGACATGCGGTGAAAATTTTGAAATTCAGAAGTTGGGAAATGAAGGTGTGCTTGATCCTCAAAAATGGATTGCCTCACGTTCTGAAAAAGCTCTAACAGTTGGAGCAGATCCTTTTGTGATGAGTCCAAAAGAATGGCGGCGTTATGAAAATACTCTTGAAAAATCAGGTCACAGTTTGAAAGCGACTACCCCAAATTTGGTAGACAGTGTTTGGCATAATCGGCCAAATCCTCCCAGAAACAAGATCTACCCTCTTGCATTGAAATATACAGGAAAGTCCAGCGCCGATAAGTTAGCGAATGTGCGGAAGGAAATGAATGAATCCGGAATGGGAAAAGACTGTAAAGCGGATGTTTTGCTGTTAACCATGCTTGACGAAATTGCCTGGCTCACGAACTTACGCGGCAGTGATATTGAGCACAATCCGGTTTTTGAAGCATATGCAGCAATTTTTCAGGATAAAGCATTGTGCTTTTGCCATCATCCGGAAGCGAATTTAAGTGCACATTGTCCGGACTGGGAGTTTCGGCCTTATGCTGAATATCCGGAATTTTTAGCAGAACTTGCGCATACTGAAAATGTAAAAGCCTGGCTTGATCCTTCAACAATTACTATGGGCACACGTCTGGCTTTTTCAAGGGAGCAGGTCATCGAACAGAAAAACCCTATCGTTTTAGCAAAAGCACTTAAAAACCCAACTGAGATTAGCTCCACAAAAAATGCGCATAAGCAGGCGGGAGTCGGAGTTGTAAAAAGTTTTAGACGTTTACAACAAGCAATTGATAGTGGACAGCCTGTAACCGAAAAAGAATACGCAGACTGGCTTTATGAAGCTTATTCACAAGCAGAGGATTTTTCGGATCTTAGTTTCAACACAATCGCCGGTTCCGGTCCAAATGGAGCAATTGTTCATTATGGAAATCCAGATTCAACAAATCCGATGAAGAGTGATGAGTTACTGCTTGTAGATTCCGGGATCCAGTGTGCGGGCGGAACCACAGACGCAACTCGGACAGTCATTCTAGGTAAACCCGATGAGAAGCAAAAACGGACTTTCACTTTGGTGCTGCAAGCACATATTCGATTGGCCAGACAGGTGTTTCCTGAAGGAACAACGGGAGCCTCTCTGGATTCCATTACTCGTTCCGAACTCTGGAATGCAGGTTTGGATTATGGTCACGGAACCGGGCATGGAGTGGGCGCTTTCCTGAATGTACATGAAGGCCCCCAGCGTATCTCACCTGTTGCATATGATGTCGCTCTGCAGGCAGGAATGGTGCTTTCAAATGAACCCGGATATTATGAACACAACTGGGGCGGAATTCGTCTGGAAAATCTTTACCTGGTCAAGAAAGCCGAAGGACTTCCACAACATCCCGGTGGGAAGAGCTGGCTCGCTTTTGAAACTCTGACACTGATTCCATTTGAACGCAGGTTGATTGACAGAGACATACTCTCGGTTGATGANNTAAAATGGCTGGATGANTATCATCAACGTGTTTTTACTGAAATTTCGCCTCTGCTGGATAATCCGGAAGATNTGCAGTGGCTGNCCTGGGCCTGTGATTTGGCATAAATGAAAATTCTNACACCCGCAAAAATAAATCCGCTGCTTTATATTTTAAGCAAACGTGAGGACGGCTTTCACGAGTTGTACATGCATATGCTGCCGGTCAGTTTGTTTGACACATTGAGTTTCAGCAAAAATAATAAAAAGGGGCTGAATTTCCGGATGAACGGCGCGACTTNTTCTGCATCTCNGGAAGATAATTTGGTGGTACGTGCAGTAAGATTATTTGAAAAAGCTGCCGGTGTTACTGCGGACCTCGATATTATCCTGGAAAAACATATTCCCTCCGGCGCGGGACTTGGGGGAGGCAGCGGAAATGCGGCCGGTACTCTTCAGGCNCTGAACCATATTTTTCGTCCACCTTCCNCCCCAACAGGTCTTTTGCCNCNGGAAACGCTTTTTGANCTNGCGNTGGAACTTGGNTCNGANGTACCTTTTTTTCTGGAACCTGCGCCTTGNGAAATCCGTGGACGCGGTGAAAAGTTAAATCCTTTGATTGAATATCCTGAATTCCTGCTGGTGATAATTAAACCTGATCTATCAATTTCTACTCCTGCTGCATACAATAATTGTATTCCGGAAGAACGTACAGGATTTCCACAAATTAAGTCTTTTGCGGACTTAAAAAGTCACTTGAATAATCAGTTTGAAACTTCTTTGCTTTCTCAATATCCGCTCTTGTCTGAGCTGAAATCTTTATTGCTTCAAAATGGTGCATTTGGTGCATTAGTCTCAGGGAGCGGCTCTGCCGTTTTTGGAATATTCAACAAAAAAGAACTGCAAAAGCATGCGTTTAAAAACTTGTCATGTCTTTACCCGGGCGAAATATTTTCTTGCGAAACTTTGACTACGCATCGNTATTATTGAATCAGCAGTTTAGAAAACCTANAAATNTTAAGTATCAATGGCTNCTGCTGGTTTCAATACTAATTTTTGCAGGCTGCAGTACAAAATCATCAGGGTTAATCGGGAGTAGACAGTACAATAAAAGCGGGGTCTGGAAACAATCCAATTCACGTATAAATAAATACGTAAACGTTTACTCGAAAAACAAACACGTTAAAATCTGTCTGGACCGTGCAACCTCCAGCAGGTATCTGTATTATATACATCGGGTTTTTTATCAATACCAGCTGCCTCCTGAACTTGCGCATTTGCCAATTCTGGAATCTTGTTTTGACACCAAAGCAGACTCAGGACATGCGAAGGGTATGTGGCAGTTCACCAAAGCAACTGCTAGTGATTATGGATTAGAGGTGGATTGGTTATCAGATGATCGACTGAACTGGCGTAAATCAACTCACTCAGCAGCACGNTATCTGAAAATTCTCGGCAAAAAATTTGACAACAACTGGGAATTAGCACTGGCTGGATACAACGGCGGCCCTAATTATATGGCTCGTCAAATAAAATCTCAGGGTACACGAAATTTCTGGAAATTAAAGCTGCGTAAAGAAACGCATGAATACGTGCCAAAATTTCTGGCAATGCTCAAAGTGGCCCGTAGTAGATATCCCGAACTTTATTATCAGGGATCACCGCGAGCCTGGGCCAGATCCGGATAAAATGTTAAAGCATTTAGTAAAATGAGGGCTTGTCGCGAATGCATAAAGAGATATTTCTAATAATTATTNTATAGAGCGGTATTCGCCAAATAAATTATTAATAATCACAGTTTACAAAAGGAGATGCTATGGCAGATGAAGAAGGTGGCGGAGGCGGCGAAAGCGGCGGAGGCGGCAAAAAGAAGATGATCATTATCATCGTCGCGGTTGTGTTGTTGCTTGTTATCGGTATCGTCGTTTTTTTACTGATGTCCGGAGGGGAAGAAGAAGAAGAATTACCGGAAGAAGAACAGCAGGTGACAAACGTGGCTGANCCNCTCGCAGAACCTATTTTTCTACCCCTTGAAAGCTTTGTGGTAAATCTCAAAGACGGACGGCGTTTTTTAAAAACAACCATTCAACTGATGCTCAGCGAACCCGGCGCGGCGGCGTATTTAACAGTCCGGCTGGTTGAGGTCAAAGACCTTGTGCTGGGAGAACTGCAGGAACTATCGGTAGAGGATGTCAAACAATCAGATGCCAGAGACGCCCTGAAACAAAGGTTGATCAGTGCGATCAGTCAGCTCTTCCCCAGCAAGCCTGAATGGGAAGATCCTGAACCGATTAAAAAAGTATTGTTTGAGGAATTTGTAATCCAGTGACCACTGTCACTAAAAAGCTGAATCAGGAAGATGTTGTGTCAAAAGTCACTTGGAACTTAAAGCATTATAATCTGCCTGTATTACCTCAACTGTTTAGCAGACGAGGTACAGAGATGGACGTAAAGTCACTGGATAACTTCAGTAAGCGGAACAGTAGCCGATGGGCTGGCAGTATCGTAAAAAATACCTCCGGTTTGCTGCTGATACTCTCTGGTTTATTTTTCTTTGCGACAATACTGCACGCCCAAGAAAAAGAGGTTGAGGAAATTAAAGTCATCCGGGAAGGGCCACCACCACTTGAGGATCCGCAATATTTGGATCTTGGTACTTTTGTAGTGAATATGCCCGGAGACAAATATTTCCTTAAAAGCAGTATCCAACTTGCTTTTGAAAATGGAGCGGCCAAAGAGTGGATGCTGGCAAGAATTCCTATAGTTAAAGATCTGGTGATTACCCATCTTAATTCGATTACGGTTGAGCAGTTTGATGATACTAAAAATCGGGCGGTGATCAAAAATGATTTGCAAAACCGCCTGAATTCCCTCTTTCCCAATAAAACAATCTGGGAAGATACTCTGCCTGTACGTAGAATACTTTTTCTGGAATTTTACAGACAGTAGCGTAAAACACGGCCTGCAGGCAAGTAAGAAGAGCTCAAAGCTGATTATGCACAGATAATCAGGGATTTTGGTTGTAGAGTTGTCTTTAAACTTGTAACCTGAATAATGAAATTTTAAA
The DNA here is from genome assembly GCA_002685535.1 of Deltaproteobacteria bacterium. Taxonomy (GTDB): domain Bacteria; phylum SAR324; class SAR324; order SAR324; family NAC60-12; genus Arctic96AD-7. The sequence continues at coordinate 26,730 of NYXK01000153.1, read as the reverse complement.
CTTTGACCTGGAAACATTGATCGATGGCAGAAGAAGAAGAATCTTTCGAAAATCTGGATGACTTGGATTGGTCAGACGTTGAAAGTGAACTTAAAGCAAACAAAGACCAGATCCTCTCCGAAGTTAAGAGTGATGGAGCAGGAGATCAACAGGAAGGGAAAGAGGTCGACGTTTCCGGAGAGGCAGGTGTTGAAACAGGGGCAGCAAAGGCTCCTGTTGCGGCCGGAGATATCGATATCAATTTTCTGTTTGATGTACAGCTTTCAATCATAGTTGAAGTAGGACGTGTACAGATGTTGATCAGCGATCTCTTAGATTTGGATGAGGAATCAATAATCGAACTTGACAGCATGGTAGGCCAGCCTCTGGACATTCGCGCCAATGATTTATTGGTTGCAAGGGGAGAAGTGATTGTAGTCAATGAAAAATTTGCGGTACGTATAACGGACATCATCAGTCCGGATAATCGCTTTGCAGCACTCTGAGGAAAACAAGCATGAGTTTCGTGAGACCAGCCTGGCTCAAAGCAGNAATTTCGCTGGTATTATGGGCAGGTTTGATTTTACCTGCTGCCGCATCCGAAGTACGTACGCTTAAAAACATTGAAGTCATTTCCCTTGAAAATTCCTCACAGCTTCGTTTAGAGTTTGATGGAGAATTTAGTGGAGACCCTTTAATTAATTTTGAGTCCGGCTCAATGAGTCTAAGACTTGANTCAGCCAAATTAGATTCCTCCTTAGCTTTGCTGACAATCGCAAAANCTGACTATTTTATCAAGGCAGTCCGCGCGGTTCAGCTTCCCAATACTAATTNTGTNCATTTAGATATTCTTCCAAGTTCCTCTCGTGTNACTTTAGGTCATCCAGAAATAAATCATGCAGGCAACAGTTTACTGGTGATTTTGCCTGGCAAAATATCTGCTAATCCGGCACTTTCAAACACTGAAGTACTGACGGATGAAATTGGACAGCGAGTCAAAGCAGATTCTTCTTTTCCTTCAACTTTTACCAAAGTAGCAACTGCAGACTCCAGTTCTGATCTGGCAGGAGATATTTTTCCGATGCCTGCACAGGATTGGGTAGAGACTATACTGACACTGGTTTTTGCGCTACTGTTCGTTTTGTTGCTAATTTATTTAATTGCATATATTTATAACCGATTTTTCAGCGGAAGATTTTCAGCAATGCAGGGCAACATCCGGATTCACCAGGTCTCAAGCTACCATGTTGGCCCCAAACAGAAGATAGTAGTTTTTGACATGAACGGGCGCTTGTTTGCGTGCGGAATCACACCTACCTCCATTAACCTGATTGCAGAATTACATGATGAGGATGATCAGGAGTTTCTCTACTCAGCGCAGACTGATGAGAAAACAAATGAAATAAATATGGATCATATGCAGGCTGATTTTTTAAAAACTCTGGAGCAGGAAGCTAAATTAAATAATTCTGAGGATACTCTGCCTGAGACAAAGGAAGAAGATCTAGCCGTTAGCATAGAGTTGGAAGGACAGGATAATGGTGTTTTTCTAAAACCAAACTCTGTAGAAGATAGCAGTTATGCTGAATCAAACAATAAAAAAAATGGATCTGCNATACCGAAAAGAACACGTTCATCAAAAGCTGCTGAAAAATCTGAAAAAATGTTACATGGTAATAAAATGATGCAGGAATTTGCAAATAAGCTTTCCCAGCGTTTAAAATTCTTAAAGCCCATCAAATAACTCACATGCCTCGTTTAGCATCAAAAATTAAAGAGGAAGTCGGCACAGAGTTCAGCAAAAGTAGTTTCTCAACTTGCTCGAAAGCTGTTTCCTGTCCCGACAGTTTGAGATTCATAGTGCACAGTTTTTTCCTGCTGGCCATTTTTTGTGTTGGCATGCCTCTATATGCACAAACACCGATTCCGGGAATCAACATTTCTGTTGATTCAGCAAGTTCACCGCAGCAGGTAGCTACGACTTTACAGATTGTATTTTTACTGACAGTCCTGACAATGGCTCCGGCCATTTTGATTATGACTACATCTTTCACACGTTTTGTGATTGTACTGTCATTTTTGCGTCAGGCTATAGGCACACCACAGGCACCTTCAAACCAAATCGTGATTGGTCTGGCNCTGTTTCTTTCTTTGTTTGTGATGATGCCTGTCTGGGAAGAAGTCAATACTGCTGCACTAGAGCCTTATTTGGATGAGACAATTTCCCAGGAAGAATTCATGGATCGTGCGGCTTTACCAATTAAACGATTTATGGGAAAGTTTACACGTGAAAAAGATCTAGCTTTGTTTGTTCGTATTGCTAAAATAGAACGTCCAAATAATCTTNATGATGTCCCAATCTGGGTTATGATACCTGCTTTTGTAATTAGTGAACTGAAAGCCGCGTTTCAAATCGGATTTTTATTGTATGTCCCGTTTCTTGTAATTGACATGGTTNTTGCCTCTATCNTGATGGCAATGGGTATGATGATGATGCCGCCAGTAATGATTTCATTACCTTTCAAGCTGATGCTTTTTGTGCTGGTTGACGGCTGGCATTTGATTCTAGGTTCAATGGTTAAAAGTTTTGTAGATTTCTAATTCATTTTTTAATCCTCTATTTGAGATAAATTTATGACAGAAGCTCTTGTTGTCTCAATCATGATTGAAGCCATGCGAATGGCCACCCTGCTTGCGGCACCTATGCTGATTGGTGCACTTGTTGTGGGTCTACTGGTCTCCATTTTCCAGGCAGTAACGCAGATTCAGGAGCAGACATTGGCCATTATTCCTAAAATGGGTGCAATGATGGCTGTTTTAGCAATCCTGTTCCCCTGGTTTCTCTCACAGGCAACTACCTACATGTCCGGTATTTTCACCAACATCCCAAGGTATATTGGCGGATAAAAGCTAATAGATAAACCTGCTCTTAATTCATTAAGCAAGACCCAAATAATTTGTCTCAAGTAATTTCTGGCTAGACCATCCTGTTCCGATATTGGATAATGGTGTTCAGACAGTTGAACTATTCCAAAACAACAATAATTCAATAAAATTAATTTAAAAAAACTATGAGTAAAACTTCTGATCCTGAATTGGAAACCGATGATAATCCTCAAGAGGAAATTATAGAAATAGAGGGAGACAGCTTGGAGGCAATCACTGAAGAAAAATCCCTCGTCATCAGTGAAGATATTTTCCCGGACTCCCTGCTCATCGTACCACTCTACGATCGCCCGCTCTTTCCGAAAATGCTGCTGCCGGTTATCATTTCCGATGAAAAACTGGAAAATGTTTTAGAGGATGAATTAAAAGGTCCTTTAAAATATGTCGGTCTGGTTTACAGTTNTGAACCTGATGTGCAGAATGACGAGACTGAAGCAGAAAACATTCCTGACAGACTGGCAAATATAGGAGCAGTTGGAAGGATCGTACAGGCATCAAAGCATGGTAATGACCCGATGCATATAATCGTGCAGGTCATGGAGCGATTTGAAATTCTTGAAATAATTGCTGAAGATCCTGTCTACAGAGCAAAAGTTGAATATCTACAGGGTACAGACGATCAAAAATCTGAGTATGAATTAAAAGCCTTTTCTGTTTCAATTATCAATTTTATTAAAGAACTGGTTCAGCTAAATCCATTGTTCAAGGAAGAGTTGGGTCTGTTGATGGGACGTATTAACCTCAAAGATCCTGCAACACTTGCTGACTTTGCGGCATCCATGACAACTGCATCCGGAAAGGAGTTGCAGGAAATATTGGAAACAATGAGCATCAAGGAACGTATTGAAAAAGCCTTAAATTTGCTGAGACATGAACTGGAAGTTGCTAAACTTCAGGTAAAAATTTCCCAGCGTGTAGAAGATCGGATGTCTCAGCAACAGCGTGAGTTTTTCCTTCGGGAACAACTCAAGGAAATTAAAAAAGAGTTAGGCATCACCAAAGAAGGTTCAGAAAGTGAGACAGAAAAATATGAAGCACGCATAAAGAAACTAAAACTTAGTGAAGAAGCCAAAGAGCGTATTGAAGAAGAATTAGANAAAATGCGTTTAATCGAACCTGCATCGCCAGAATATCATGTTACCAGAACTTATCTGGACTGGCTGACAATATTACCGTGGGGTATTTACAGTAAAGATGTCTTCAATATCCAGCGTGCAGCTAGAATTCTAAATCGTGACCACTATGGTTTAATAGATGTCAAAGACCGTATCCTCGAACTGATCTCTGTGGGCATCATAAACGGAGACCTCGCGGGTTCTATTGTTTTACTGGTTGGTCCCCCGGGAACTGGAAAAACCTCCGTGGGTCAGTCTATTGCCAAAGCAATTGGACGTAAATTTTACCGTTTTTCTCTAGGCGGCATGCGTGATGAAGCGGAAATAAAAGGACATCGGCGTACATATATCGGGGCACTGCCTGGAAAATTTATTAATGCGATCAAAACCTGCAAAACGGCAAATCCGGTAATCATGCTGGATGAAATAGACAAAATCGGCGCGAGTTTTCAGGGAGATCCTGCATCTGCATTGCTGGAGGTTTTAGACCCTGAACAGAACAAAGATTTCCTTGATCATTATCTTGATGTCCGTTTTGATCTTTCAAAAGTCCTTTTTATTTGTACTGCAAACCAAACTGACACAATTCCACCGGCATTACTCGACCGGATGGAAGTCATCCGGCTTTCAGNTTATATCCTGGAAGAAAAACTGCAAATTGCCCGTAAACATCTTTTACAAAAACAACTCAAAATACATGGACTTAATAAATCACAGTTTTCCCTGCCGAAAGTTGTTCTACGTGAAATAATTGATGGTTATGCCAGAGAAGCAGGTGTAAGAAGTCTGGAAAACAATCTTAAAAAAATAATGAGAAAATCTGCACGTAAGATTGTAGAGGAAGAAATTGAAAATGTTAAGATTACTAAAGAAGATCTGCCTGAAATGTTGGGGCGCAAGGCTTTCGCAGAAGAAACACGTTACAAAAAACCTAAAGTTGGAGTCATAACCGGTCTGGCATACACAAGTGTCGGCGGAGCAACTTTGTTCATAGAAGCATCTTTTGTGGAAGCTAAGACTCCGGGATTCAAGCAGACAGGCCAACTTGGTNACGTGATGATAGAATCAACGGAGATCGCTTACACATATATCCGTTCAAAAGGCAGCAGTGATGAAAGAATTAAAAAATTCTTTGCAGAAAACTTTGTCCACATGCATGTACCGGCAGGAGCTACTCCTAAAGATGGCCCTTCTGCTGGAATTACAATGGCTTGTGCACTTTACTCAATGGTTGAAAATCAAGCTGTTATTGCTGATATAGCCATGACCGGAGAGTTAACTCTTACTGGTTTGGTTATGCCTATTGGTGGAGTAAAAGAAAAAACAATTGCTGCCAGACGTACCGGTATTTCTCAATTAATTTTTCCTGCAGAAAATCAAAAAGATTTTGAAGATTTGGATGAAATAATAACTAGAGGCATCAAACCGCATTTTGTGAAAACTTTTGAGGATGTGCTGCCTATTTGTTTTCCAAATTTGAAAGGAACAAGTAAAAAGAAATCTGCAAAAAAATAAATTGAAATTACATGCAATCCGTTTTTAACAATCCTGAATTTATTTCACTGCTGAGTTTGCTGTTTATCTCAGGTGCATTTGCGGGATTGTTAGCAGGTCTTTTCGGCGTCGGCGGTGGAATCATTTTAGTACCTGCCTTACTCTATGCATTTGATGAACTGGGTTATTCACCCGAAGTCACCGCACACATGGCAATAGGGACATCACTGGCGATTATTGTGCCCACCTCAATCACTTCCGCCTGGTCTCATTACAAACGTGGTTCAGGGAACATTATTTTATTCCGCAAACTGGCAATTCCAGTGATGTCCGGCGCTTTGCTTGGTTCATGGCTTGGCGGCAGTTTGAGTGGTGATTCACTCAAAGCAGTTTTCGCCACGCTGACAATGTTGATTGCACTAAATTTATTACGGAAAAACCATTTCGTACTGGGCAAAGAACTACCTACAGATTCAAAGCAGTGGAGTGCAACAGGACTGATCGGTCTGCTTTCAGCAATAATGGGAATNGGTGGAGGNGTTTTTTTCACCTCTTACTTTACTGCCTACAGTTTACCCATGCTAAGCGCAGTTGGGACATCAGCAAGTTTAGGATTGATGATTTCACTGCCTGGAGCAATCGGTTATATTTTCAGCGGTTGGTATAATCCAAATCTTCCTCAGTTAAGCTTCGGATATTTCAGTTTGATGAGCTTTCTTTTCATTTTTCCNATAACCATGTTCATGGCACCACAGGGAGCAAAGCTGGCTCACAGACTTGACAAAGACAAACTCAAACGCTGGTTTGCACTTTTCCTGATGGTTATGTCCCTGCGTATGTTTTACAAAGTTTATATTTGACTGGTTTCCTTCCTATGGCTACAGCAAAACCTTTCGTGATGGGAATCGGTGGCGGCTCCGGTTCCGGAAAATCAACGATTGTAAAAGAGATTTTAAAACAGTTAGGTACGGAAAAAGTTTCTGTTATCCAACACGATTCCTATTACAAAAATCGCCCTGAATTATCATTTGAGNAACGAACCAAAATCAATTTTGATCATCCTGATTCTTTGGAGACAAACCTGCTGGTAGAGCACCTCAANCTTCTGATTTCAGGAAAAAATGTGGAAATCCCAGTATTTCATCATTTTACTAAATATTTAAGAGATTCGAGTACGAAAAAAGTGGAATCACGACCTATCCTGATTGTGGAAGGCATTCTGGTATTAAATGATAAAGAACTCAGGGATTTGATGAATTTGAAAGTATTTATAGACGTACCCCCGGATTTGAGGTTCATCAGACGGTTAAAACGAGATTTATCTGAACACGGACGGTCTGTTGAATCCGTAACCAAGCAATACCTTGCTACTATACGTACAATGCATGAGGAGTATGTTGAGCCCAGCAAAATTTACGCAGATGTACTTATTCCAGAGAGTTGGAGCAATAGGGAGGCCGTTAATCTGTTGGTCTCACATTTACAAAGTCTTCAAGAGAAACATTTTTCATAATTTAGAATTATTTATTCAAATTCTTTTTCCAGTAAACGAATTACATCCTTATGCTGGAAATTTTTGGCGTAATCCAAAGCAGTTTTTTTGTCAAAATCAACCACCGCGGGATCACCACCTTTATTGAGCAATAATCCTATTGTTCCGATATTCCCTCTACGGGCTGCCAGGATAAGAGCCGTTTTTCCATTGTTATTCTGCATGTTTACTCTGGCACCACGTCTCAGCAATTCCCACATGGCTTGCGTATTCCCTTTTTCTGCAGCCCACATCAGTGCGGTCCAACCTGCTTGAGTACGTGCGTTCAGGTTCGCCCTTGATTCCAAAAATAAATTTAACATCACTAACTCGCCATGAAAAGCAGCCCACATAAGAGGCGTAAAATCTCCTATATCCGGATCTGCACCGTGCTCCAACAATAATTTAACAATTGCCTTATTTTTCATGGAAGAAGCCCAAATAAGCGGTGTGTCATCAAACTCATCCTTCAAGTCTACCACCGCGCCGTGTTCCGCCAGTAATGTCACAAGTTCTGCATTTTCTGTTTTTACTGCATGCATAAATGCAGTATAACCCTGTTGATCTTTTAATTCCAACTCAGCTCCGGAAAGCAGTAATTGCTCTANAGCAGGCTTATTCCCGCTTTTGACCGCCATTATCAGGGAAACCATGGGAGTTTCCGGAACGCTAATGTTTTCTACCGGTTCAGTGTTAAGCACTACTTGTGTCTTGTTGTCTGCTAAAAACACTTGCTGTATTTTACCTGACTGATAATCCGGCCAGAGCAAATACAACAAACTCAAAGCAACTGCGGTGAAGCATAAAAACAGCAGCCATCCAAGCCTGAACCAGGGTGAATATTTATCAGAAACATCTTTCGGCAGGACAATCTCAACATCTTCCTGTTTATCATTTAGAAAAGGTTTTTCCGCTACATACTTTCCCGGATTAACAGTTTCAGGAATTACTCGCTTGAACACAACGTTATCTTGATCACTGGAAAAGTAGGGTGTTGAAAAACGAGAGAAATATTTGGGCTTTATCGTAAAAGCTGCTTTTTNNGGTTGCTGCTGTTCAATTATTTGAGGCCTNCCTTCTGAGATTGCCAGNAGAATTGCTGGATCCAGNTGTGAACTTCCGCTTATNGAGATAGGAATGTTTTGCAGTCGGACATNCCTGATAATCANCCCCAAAAGCTCATGCGTGTCCCTGCTAAAGACTTGCAAATTATCCAAATCAAGCGTAACCTTTCGCGTGTTAGCTGAAGCTAAACTTTTTTCAATAGCTTGCATTTCAGGCTGGATTTCTACCCGCCTTAACTCATCAATTACTTTCAAAGTCGTAATTTGATCTTTTTCTGTAAGAACTATTCGGTTCAACATTGTACTTTGATGATATTGGCAGGAAGGTTGCAGAAGTTAAGTAAGCCTCTATAATTTTTTCTCAGTATGAGAATCAGCAAAAAACACACCAAGTTTTTGACAATTTTCAAATGATAAATTTTACACGTAAATTACTTTTGGTGCAGTTTGTTTTTGCCTTATGTTTGACAACTGCTGCGGCAGAAGAAGAAGCGATTTTTTGGAAAGATCGACAGATTTCCCAATTGGAACAGCTTACTCCAAGTCTGGTGGAATCCGTGCAAAGTATGCAGAAAAAAATCAGTTCAGTNGCAATTTCAAGTATTTCATATGGAGATGCCCTGCCGAGCAGTTTNCGCAAAGTTGCAACTGCACGTTTACAGCAGACACTAACGAGTCTGATCAAGTTAAAAGTCAGTGTCTGCGAATCATGCAGTCAAATACGTACCGACATTTCAGGCAGTTTTCTAAAAATCAGCCGCGGTATCGCTGACGACAAATACCGCAGGGAGATTGCTAAAGAACTGGAAGTAGAGGGCTTTCTTGATATTGCTGTGTTTACCAGTGAAGGCGAGCAGCTATCCATTTCACTTAACGCATATGAGGCAAAAGGTGGAGAAATTGTTTTTTCTAAAATAGTTACAGGAACACCGCCTAAGAGTGGATCTTACATACACGTGTTTTACGGCAAGATGAGTGTACCTATTACCTTCACCAGTTCAACTTCAGGGAGCGTTGTCACGGTTGAACATCAGTCGCGTGTACTCGGCGGAGAAAAAATGGTACGGCTTACGGATGACTGGAGTTTTACCGGCGGCGGTGCAATGTTGAGTGATGACAACTCCAACTTGACAGATAAATATGAGTCATCCATCACTGGTTTTTTGATAGATGGCACAATAAGTTATGACGTTTTTAACTTTGGTGGAGAGCAGGTATCATTTTCTCTTCTTGGAGGTTTAGGTATGATGACAGTGACACCTTTCAATAATCCGTCATATTTCAAAACAGGATTCAGCTTTTCTGTAGCAGAACAATTGACACTTAATTACCATTACATGGCAATGCTGACAACTGACGAAAGTGCTACAGCTTCCGGAGCATCAATTATTTCTATAGGCTGGAAATTTTAATTTTTTAATTACGTATTTCAAAGATCTGCGCTTATCATGAAACTATTTTATAATTTCAGCTTAATACGTTTATTTTATAAACTTACTTTTTTTGTAAGCATTTTCTTCGTGTTTGTTCTCAGCAGTTGCACGACGGAAGAAACAGTCGAACCTGTCGCAGAACTTCCGGTGAAGAAAAAAGTGCTTTTCAATCAAAGGACTGATGGCGGAAAAAATTCCGTTACTGTTATAGAAGAGACACAGGGCAACAAAAGAATTCTACGTATTGTTTTGCAGCGTGGAGNCCTGCAGTCAAACTTAATCCATCCGATTGACAGCCCTAATTTTGTCATTGCAGTACCACTACAGGATGCAACCAGTAAGCGTTTGAGTCTTAAAACCGCTGCATTTGAACAAAGTCTTAAACTCGATCTTGATCAATTACTCTCACGTTATCTGTCACCGGAACGTTTTAACGTTTCAGTAATAATTAATTGGGACCAAAANCTGCTGCAGGAGGTTCAACTCAAAAACCTGCCACTTGAGGCTGATGCCACAAAAGCTGATACAAGCGATGACGATACTGATCTTTCTGAAAGCACGAAACGCAACCATGAACTGAAAGAAGCTTTAAAATCAGTACAGGTCAGTGTTTTGTTGGATAACACATTACCTGAAACTCAAGAGCAGTTTTTAAAGAGACTGATTCCTGCACAGGAATTTTATCTTGCTGACCGTGGAGATACTGTAACAGTAGAAAGAACTTCTTTTCCAAAACCTTTCTCAGACAGTATTGCACCTTATGAAGAACAGATTGTCAGAAGGAAANTAACTGAGTTATTGTTGAAATATGTAGCAAAAACAGACTTTGTGGTGAATGTAAAATTTTCANTAATTGAAAGCAANGAAGAAACTACAAACGCACCACCNTCTGCCAGTAACATCAAAATGGAAATAAATTTACTACTTGATGAAACTGTTCTTCCTACTGTTGATACTTTCCTGAAAGAAGCAATCCCTCTGGCGATAAATTTTGATCAGAAACGTGGAGANACGCTGGCAATTATCCGCAAGGATTTTCCGGAACGTTCCGACAGTTCACTTTCNCCGGAACAACGCGGTGCGCTTAAAGATTATCGTGCAAAAATACTTGAAGCATTCCAGACTGGTGACTACGTTGCCGGCTTAGAATGGGCTGCAAAAGGTTTGAAAGTCGCAGTGAAACGTTCAGACAAAATATTTATCCTGAAAATGAAAGGTTCATTACATTTTCTCCTTGAAGAAAAAGAGGAAGCTCTCGAAATGTGGCAGCATGTTCAACGTTTAGATCCAAAGGATGAAGAGGTACGTCAAATGCTGGATAATCTGGAGTAGGTAATGAAAAATAATAAAGTTTTTGGCGCAGAAGTTTCTCTATATTCTCTGCTGATTATCTGTCTGCTGAGCTTTTTGTTTATCGACAAATTAAACGCTCAGGAGAGTCCTGCTACTTCAGATCAGGCACAGGTGGAAGATCCGTCGCCGGAAAAAGCCGCTGAATCAGCAGAAAAAAAACAGACTCTGGAAGAACTGCTAGCTGTACCTTTTAATCAAATAAAGAAAGAACAGGAAGAAGAAGAAGAATTAGCACTTTCAGGAGACGGAAGCGTTGCTGAAAAACTAAGTGGCTCAAATAAAGGTGATGTAAAACTGCCTCCGCCACCGGAGCAGAGAAGAGTTGAAAGAGATATCGAAAAACAATTAGATGTTATTTTCCGTGAAAAATTACCTAAAGAGTATGTCGGTGTTTCCGTCAGTATTCGTTATATCCTGGAAACTGTGCCTGTCACTAAACGTGATAAAAGTATCTCAAAAATAAAATTACCAGGATTCGAAAATAATGTCTGGGTGCCGACACAAACAAAAAAGATTGTTGGTATTGTGAATCAGGTGAGACCGTACACGACAATTTTTGCTGTTGTGAATACTTCTATTTCACTTTTCAATGTGGAAGTGCTACGACAAACATTGGATGATCGTGTTAAGTTTCTCAACCTGACCGGTAGAGATGTGCTTAAAATGGTGCATGTGCCTTTTACTACACCTGCAATATCTTCTGTAACTACTCTCGATAATGCTGCAGTTGAATTTGCTGAGGCAGATAATGCTGAGACAGATAATANTGAAGCCGATGCCGATGCCGATACTGATACTGATAANGGTTCAATAATTGATGAAGAACCCGGAGTAGCAGGTGAACAGGAAAACCTCGCGGCAGGGGAAGAAAAACCTGAAGCAATTTTGGAACCCGATCCTGAACCAAGGCGCATAGACATGAAGGCCAAGGTTGAAACTACACGCTATTTACTGCAAGCCAGAAAGGCTTACATGAGCGAGAATTATGATTCTGCTATAACCGCGCTCCGCAGAGCAATTGAGTTAAATCCTTTTTCCTCACAGGCTTTTGCTATGCTTGGTTCCATCTATTACCGGCTGGGCTGGAATAGAATGGCATTAGAGAACTGGCAGCATGCTCTTAAACTTGATCCAACAAATGAGGGTCTGAAAAAATATCTCATGCGTTTGTCCCGGTGAATATGATCATAAAAACAACATCAAAACCAAACAAGCGAATTTTCAAAATTATGCGTGGATTTTTTCTNCCGGTTTTAGTTTCCAGNTTAAGCTTAATTTTGCTTGCTCCTGCATTTTCTCTCGAAGCACAGGANCGTGTAAAGTCGCTCAGTATTCGTCAATTTGAAATTGAAGAGGCAATCCGCAATGGACTCAAGTATTATCTTGAGCCGAAGGATTATGTACTGCGTGTAAAACTGTTTGGAGAGGAACGCGCGGTTAGTATGGCTAACGAAACCCTTCCCGGATTTGGACAACTGAATACCCCTTCCATAACAAGCGGTGCGAAATATTGGCAGATTATTCGGATGAGAGTGGATTTGGTAATGCACAAAGAAGTTTCACCTTCAGTCAATTCCTACATCGGCGAAATTGTACCTATCCTCAGTGGACTAGATTATGAACGCGGTGATGAACTGATTTTTGTGCCTATCCTGCCAAGTGAACCTTTTCCTGAACAACTCGATAAACCTGCAGGAAGTGAGGNTTTGCCTGATCCAATGGCAAAAGCTGTTGCGGAAGATGAAAAAGCAAAAGAGGGTGAAGAAAAACCGGGAGCTGATCCTGCTGCGGAAGAAGCTGATAAGTTGATCGAAGAAGAACCGTTCTGGTTGAGAATGAGTGAGATTGAAAAAATACTCGCCGGAATGCTGCTTTTTCTTATACTTTTGTTTTTCTGGGTTCTGTGGAAACTGAAAAAGNTCAAAGAAGNCCAACCAGAACAAAATGGATATCCTGCTCTAATGCCCCCTAATATGCAGACTCCACAGCTTCCTGCAGCACCTCAGCAGGGTTTTGTTTCAATTCCTGATCCACTGGACAAACTGGTTGAAAGTAACGGNCATCCGGAATATAAGGTGAACGGTACTATGGTGAATGAGGAAAATGAACGTCTNGTTCAGGAAATCATCAAGCANCTCGTAGGACGTGATGACTGGAAACAGGANCTTGTACATGAGATGTCACGTGACAAACAGTCAATGGAAATGCTGACCCAGCTTATTTCAACATTGGGAATGAGCGCATCCAGAACACTCTTTGCCGGAACTATTCCTCAGAAAACATATTTGGAACTAGAGAAGNTGGCAGAAGAAGCCGTGCTGTCTCCTGAAGATGCAAATGCTGTTTTAAAAGATGTTCAGAAATTTTTACTCACCAAACAGTTGACTGAACCTGAACAAAACAAAACAAATCCATTTGGATTCATGGATCAATTAACAACATCACAAATCGGTTTTTTGATCAAGGAAGAGCCTGCAAAAATAAAAGCNTTCGTCATCGTACGGATGGAAAGTGAGGAAGCTGCTGAATTACTNCGAGAGCTGTCGACAGATGAACGCACCAAAGTAGCGTTGGAAATGGGAAAATTACATGAACTTCCGCTTGAACTGGTTGAAAAGATTGGCTACAACCTTGCCGAAAAAGCGAGACATGTGCCAGATGAAGGTACAGTAGGAGTTGACGGAGTGAAATTCGTCGCGGATGTTCTCAGTGACTTAGACAACACAACCAGGGAAGAATTGATCAACGGTTTNCGAACCTCAGATATTAAAATGAGTGAANATATTGAGAGTAACTGTTTTATTTTTGAATCACTTCCGGATGTACCNAAAGATATTTTGTTGGAAGTTGTCCGCAAATTACAGCCTGATTCGGTAATTACTGCGATTTCTGGTTCTACCACAANAATAAAAGAAGCAGCAATTATGTGTTTTCCTGAAAAAAGCCGCGCTGCTTTGGTTTCTTCACTAAAAACAAAAACTCCGGATACAGAAGAAATCCGGGAAGCACGCAAATTATTTACAGTATCTATGCGAGATATGGCTGATGCAGGAAGACTCGACTTGAAAGACGTAAATTCAAAATTTGCACAGCGTAACAGCCCTGCTGAAGTTGCTGCTTAGAAAAACCGAATCCGCAACACTCAATGCTACTGCGTTAATCCTCATATAAATCTGTATATTTATTCTCTGGNTCCGGAATTAACGGCATAACCGTTTCCGGAGTTATTGTAGTCAAGCAGCGCAGATANTTAGGATTCCGGCATTTCCCGCGTCCGTCTCTGCTGCAGGGACGACANNTGAGCACTTCATTTGTTTCCACTANTTGACTTTCCTGCAGAAACGGTGCATAGCCAAATTCTCTGACAGTTGAACCAAAGAGGNCAATTACTGGNGTACTGACCGCTTCCGCCAAATGACTGACAGAAGTATCGTTTGACACTACTAATTTTGCGTGCTTGAGCAATTCTGCTGATTCCAACGGAGAAAAATCACCTGCCGTATTGTGGATTTCTCCACGAAATCCTTTTTCAAGTTGAGAAGTCTCTTTTTCATTTGCCCCACCCACCAGCACAACAGGCCAGCGACTCGCAATTAAATTCGAAATCAGTACATGATAATTTTGCATCGGCCAGCACTTGAGCGGATATGAAGCAGAAGCTCCAATTGCAATAAAACGATTCGGCAGAAGTCTGTTTATCTCCATAAATTCCTTTACAGCTAAAACAGCATCTTTATTCGGAAATAATTCTGTGTGATTCTGCAGTTCCAGTTGAGTCCTCTCCTGCAGAGGACTCAGCAGGTGCTGACGCTGCGGTGGAGATTTTTTGAGTAAATTGATTTTGAAACGGATCAGCAAACTACGACGCCAACTGCGTTTGTTGATGGACCAAACTTGCGGACTTTTAAACAGTCCAAAGCNTGAAAGATTCCAGACAATCCATATACTTCTGAGTGAACGGTGAGCATCGTAAATCAACTCAAACTTTTCCTGGCCTAATTTACGTATCAAATCAGTCAGCTCTGCGACAGATTCTTTTCTGCTGTGACTAATGTANTGATCAATGTGAGGATTGTTTGCCAGNACTGAGCCCATTCCAGAAGAGCTCAGCAGCGTCAATTCTGCTTGGGGATAAACACGCTTCAATTCACGAAAAATAGGGCTTGTCAGCACCAAATCACCTAAAGCACTGAAACGAATAATGAGTATTTTCCGGGGATTAAACAAATAACCTTTAACAAAAANGCCGTAATTTCATGGAGTTTGCATCAGTTTGCTCAAACTAATAAAAGTCAGAACAGGATAATTCAAACCATTACAATGAATATACTTCAAACAAGTTCCACAATTCAGCAGAAAAATTCCATTTCCGAAAATGATAAGAGTTCTGCATACTCAAATGTTCAAAGACTTTCATTTGAGAATATTCGCGTACTTCGACAGCATTTTGAACAGGGTACATCTCCTTTACGCTCCGTTCTGGGAGATGACCAGCATCAAACCATGATGGTTGCAATGTACGAAGGAACCGAAAAACTGCTCAATCAGGATGTCTCAGAATTTGCTGTGCTCGAATATCTGGAAGGACTTAAATTGACAGCCAGAGAACTACGCCAGCAGGGTATTTCCGGNGATCAGTTCAGAAGCACACTGCTTGAACATTCTGTCACAACTGTGCGTGATCTAGTCCGTTCTTCCTGATTTTCAAGTTCCGCTGACCGACATTTTGTCAATTTTAAATGCCGGAGTTAGAATTGAACTGCGTTCGTCTATTTCACTGCCGATCATTTTTAAATCCTTCAGCATTTCAGCAAAAGTTCCGGCAATTGTAAATTCACTTACAGGCTCCGCTAATTTACCGTCTCTAATCCATATTCCCTGTGCTCCCCGCGAAAAGTCACCGGTTACGATGTTTGCCCCCTGACCGGACATTGAGGTTAAATACAAGCCGTTTTTGACACTTGCAATCAGTTCCTCCTCAGTATAGTCACCAAGTTTAAGGATAAGATTTGAAATCCCGCCTGAGTGACCATTGGAAACCATGCCCAGTTTGTTGGCAGAATATGTTGAGAGCATATAATTTTTCAGCACTCCATTTTCAATCAAAACCAACGGTTTTGCCTCAACACCTTCGCTGTCAAAGTGACGGCTTCCAAGTTTGCCTGGGAGCAAAGGATTATCAATCAAATTGATTTTTGCATCCGCAATTGACTCATTAAGTTTGTTCAGCAGGAANGACTGCTTGCGAAACAGATTTTCNCCCATCAGTGCGGAGGCGATTTTACCCAGAAAACTTTGAGCCATTTCTGAACTGAAGACAACCGGCACTTCCTGNCTTACCGGTTTCACNGCACCTAATTTTCGCAGTGTCCTCTGGCAGGCTTTTTCAACAATTTCCTTTGATGGAGTTAAGTTCCGGTGAAAACGAGCTGCACTGTACCAACCGTCAGTTTGCTTACGTCCTACATTAGTTGATTCACTGNTNCCGTTTGCAGTTGATTCAATATCNTCTGCAATCATAGAAATTCCCATGCTGTAAATAGTTTTTGTCTCTCCTTCCAAAAAACCATTCGAATCTGCATGTACCATGTAAGAGATGCTGTCTGAAAAAAAAGACTGTTCTGTTTTTAATCTTTGGTCAGCATCAAGNCTCAACTCTTCCAGATCAAGCGGAATGTTTACTTTTTCTGCAGAACTTAACTTGTCATAATCAGGATCAAGGAATTCCAGATCTCCAGGTGCACGTCCCTGTAATTTAGGATCAGGAAGGCTGTAAAATTCGTCTTCACCCATATAAGGCAATGCCTCCAGAGTAGAACGAATTAATGGTGCTAAAGTCCCTGTTCTAAAATCATTTGAGGAGACAGTTGAGCGCCGTTTGTTTTTTGAAACTGTGAGGTGAATTCCGGAAGAACCTGATTCCTGAAGTGATTCAATTTTCTGTTCACGCACATCCACCTGAAATGAGGTTGACTTCGCCAGTGAGACTGATACCTGTTCTGCACCATATTTCTGTGCCAGATCAATAATATCTTTTGCAATTGTTTTATGTTTTTCTAACATATTATTAGTTATTTAGGATGAACCCATAAAAAGTACTGAAACAGTGTTATTTCGAGTGAAACGAGAGATCTATTGTAATTTACTGTATTAAGATCATTCTGCTGTACTTTTCAGGAGACACATCAATCAAATTGACACTAAATTAGAACTTTTNTTGCTTAATCAATAATGCAAAATGTTGTCTTGATTNATACCTGNAAATCAGGGCTTAATANTAGCATAACNTCAAACAATCACAAGCCTGAACAGCTTTAGTTATTTCCTCTGCAAACTCAGGCTGCTCCCATAGTTTAACTGGATAAAACAGGGGTTTCCTAAACCCTAGCTCCGTGTTCGAGTCACGGTGGGAGCACCATTATAAATCAGATACTTAGNACAATCTATACAATCTTTGTTTTAGTGNTGGTGTCCATATAGGTGTCCATCGTTCCGGATTTTACACTCTTTTCATCCAACCATTTAATACTCTTCATCTCTTGCTCCGTGACTAAATTATATCTTTGGAAAGCACTATCTGTTTTGGCTCCGGATGCCTGTTTAATAACAAAATGATCATTCCCAGCAAGTCCCATGGTCTTGTCCTGCTCCATGTCTTTTTTGAAAGTGGAGCATAGTGGAGCAGTGGTACTGAGAAAAGGGAATCAGTTGTAATAGGTTTTAAAGAGGTTGATGGTAGTGTTTATAGTAAAATTGAAGCAAATTTTGGAGTTAAATTTTAATTCTAATTAATAATGGTAATTATGAAAGATGGATTTAGTCATTTTTTTTATTCGTCCCACTATATATTGACCGAATTATGCCAGTTAAACCTTCAATAGAAATATTGTTCATTGGAAGTTTTTCTATCTCAAACCTGATAAGGTCTATTCTCTATTTCTGTTCTAATCCATTAATATACTCTCCTTTGATATTTCTGTTCTTGAAGTAAAATGTTCCATTCCAAGGTTTACCATCTTTCCAATCACCAATAAACTCACTACCATCCGAATGGTAGGTATGTCCGCTCCAACTCTTTACCCCTATATATCTAAAATACTTGCCTCTAAACTTAATTCCGTCTGTAAAAGTATATTTCCCATACCCTTTAATTTCTCCATTTATACCTTCACCTTCATACTTTGTTCCATCAGGAAAAGTTATTGTTATATCGCCATTGAATTTTCCATCAATGAAATTTCCTTCATACTTTGTTCCATCAGGGTAGGTCTCTATTCCTGCTCCATTTGGTTTATTTAGCCTAAACTCTCCAATATATTTTCTTCCATCAGAAAATATTTCTGTGCCTTGACCACTTTTCCATCCAAAACTAAATCCCCCTTCGTAAATGTTTCCATTAGAGTCAGTGGATTTTCCTTGTCCACTAAATAACCTATCCATGAAGCCAATATACTTTTTCTTATCTAGAGTGGTCAATTCTCCTTGACCATTTGGTCTCCCATATATTGCACCTACATACTTATCGCCATTACTATAGAGATAGGTCCCGCTGCCATTCCATTTATCATCATTCCACTCACCTTTAAATTTGTCTCCATTTGGGTAAAAAATTGTTCCTTGACCTTCTCTTTTGCCATTCTTCCACATACCAAAGTACTTCCATCCATTTGGATAAGTCATAGCTCCAAGACCATTATATTTACCATATTTAAATTCTCCTATATATTTTTTCTTTCCATCAGTTGAATTATAAATGCCCAGACTAAATCCATTTTTCGATTCTCCTTCATATTTCCCAATATCCATATTGTCTTTACTTTCTAAACCTTCCCATTTTTCACTATAAAAGCCAATCTCCCCATTCCTAAATCCTAAATATACAACCCCCCCCTTTAATATCCTCTCACCATTCTCAAAAATTTCTAAAATTGATCCATCATTTTTTCTTTGCTTAGTGTCCCAATCTTTCCCATTTTTCCTTTCCCCATCAGATTGATGTTTTGTAAAACCAGATGCAGTTTTTTGTTGATATAAATCACCTGTTTCTGGACCAAACTTACAAGAAGAAATAAGTAATATGGGGAGGATGATGAATAAATGTTTCACTGGAATTCCTTTTTTTAAATTAGGATAGTTGTTTTTTATAGTATCTCTTCACTTGTTTTTCAATAATCTGAGGAAGACAACAGAAGTTAAAACAATTAATTTGATTGTCCTCACCAGCTAAGGAAGCACAGGATGAGTTTAGAATTACTGAATTACAAGCATTCTAGTTTTCTTCTTTTAGGTGTTAAATTACCTAAACAAAGAATTATAAATAATATTATTAAAAAGTCTATGGATCAAATCCCAGCTACATATTCAACAATCGAAAATAGTTTTAAGGAAAAAAATATTATCAATTTTAAAAGCAACGTCAAGGACAACTCTCGTAAAATATTTTATATTTACAAGTACTTTCAACCACTTTTTACAAACATGGTGTGGGGCAAGGATATATTTCCTAGATTCTCAATATTAAAAATTAAAGAAAATTCTATAAAAACATCTAATAAAAATTATGGGGTGGGATAAAAATTATATTAATAGTTAACTAGGAATTGGGGCAGAGAAATAATGATCTGTCCCAATCCTGGGAACATATACGAAGGTTGCTTTATAAGGATAGTAAAATGAAATATGTATTATTTAACAAGCTTCAGAACTTTTTTAAGCCAAGCCTGAAGTTGTCTAATTTCATCTTTCCTTGTCGCTTCAACAGTTATATCAGCCCCCTTGAGATAAACACGTATCAAGTTTTTATCGTTATAATACTGAACAAGTAAACCAGATTTAAATAATTTACTGTCAAATTCAATATCTAGCAGAAAATTTAAATCTTTTGAAATATGCTGTTTTATAGTTGCCCGTTTCAACTCCATATTAATTGCATTGTCTGTTGAAACATAATTACAACTATGAGACTCACACTTTACTACCTTGAGTTCAGTTCTAGCAATAATGAAATCGAAGACTCCTATAGCTAGTTGTTCTGTTGGAACTTGCCCTACTTTAGTAGTTGCTGAGGCGGTCAAGGGCATTAGGATTGACATAGATACAATTAAAAAATACATTTTACGCATTTCTCTTCTCCAAACTTAAATAGTGGTTTAGTAAAAAGCCCAATCAGAAACCAAATTAAACCTTTACACAATAGTTGCTGTTGGTAATTTGAATGAAGCATATTACCATTTTGTGCAATCGTGTCAAGTTTTTTAGTATCATTAAAATATTTATTTTGACTGACTGACTGGATAACTAAGCTGTATTATTAGGGCTATTTTAAGATTTTAGTCAACGATTTATAAAACAGTTCAAAATATACTATTGAACTGTTACTACATCTTTGGATCGACTAAATCAATTTCATAGTTATTGTCAAATGAGGTGTTTGAGTAATTTGAATCAAGCGGCAATCCGGATTTCAGGATTCACCTCGATTCCATCAGAGAATTGTACGCCTTCGAAAACCTTTGCCAGGTAATCAAAGCCACGTAACTTTCTCCAATTCTTTCCTGAACATGGTAACCTGAATGGAGCGATGGAGGCAAACCGACTGGAACTGGACAAACCAGTGACTATTGCAGGTGCAGGCCCTGCTGTTGCAGGTGGAATGGAACTCGTCCTCTGTTGTGATTTCAGGGTAATGGAGCAAAGTACTTATTTTGGTAGGATGTTGAAGGTGTATTTTCAAGCAACGTATTCAGACAGAAGTCGTAAAAAAGCGGCTTTGTCTTCGTCAGCTAACCAACTGCCTTCAAACGCATTAGCGGAGAGTTGAACAACTTGTGCTTTACTGAGTCCGGCTTTTCGTTGAGTTACAATCAAGTTTTCGTTCATGTAACCCGGGAAGTAGGCCGGATCGTCGGAATTCACAGTTACGTTCATACCTTTTTCCAACATGGCTTTGATTTCCGCCGTTTTCATACTCTCGGTTACATAACCATTGGAAATAGGACAGACCGTCAAAGTAAGGTTACGGTCCTTGATTTCACGACAAAGCACCCCGTCTTCGAGAGAGTTTACACCGTGGTCAATCCGGTCAACACCAATCTCGTTCAAAGTCTGCCAGATGTGTACCGTTGAGTCCTGCTGATCAACATCACAATGCATAGTGAGAAAAAAATTCTCCCGCCTTGCACGCTCAAATACATCCTTGAACTTTATCGGTGGATTAGTTCTTTCATCTGAATCAAGTCCAACACCAATGATCCATTCTTTGTAAGGCAGGGAATGTTCCAGAGTTTCCATTGCTGATTCTGAGGACATATCTCGCAGAAAACACATGATGAGTTGCGTCATGATTCCATACTTTTTTTCCGCATCAATCTGAGCACGGCGAATACCATTGATAACGGTATCAAAGGCAATCCCTCTGGAAGTGTGCCCCTGAGGATCAAAAAATATCTCTGCATAGACAACATTCTGGGAATGTGCTTTTAAGAGATACGCATAGGTCAGCTCATAAAAGTCCTGCTCTGTCAGCAACACACTCATCCCTTCGTAATATACTTTTAAAAATGAGGTCAAATCGTTAAAATCATAAGCGGCACGCATTTCATCTTCCGACTCGTAAGGCAGGTCAAGGTTGTTACGTTTTGCCAGCTGGAACTTCAGTTCCGGTTCAAGCGTTCCCTCCACATGTACGTGAAGTTCTGCCTTCGGCATACCTTTAATAAAATTGTCCAAATTTTCCATTGCAGTTTTTTAGAGTTTGCTGATATTGCACTGTGCTCAGACAGAGTAGAATTAGTGAAATTTAATCAGGAAGAAGAATGGGTCAGCATTATTAGTTTTGACTTTCCTGCAGAGCATAGGCCAATCCCTTAAAGCAATCAAGTGATTTTCTAAACCGAGAAGACTAAAAGCTTGAGGAGAAAAAGTTTCTGTAACAGCAAAAATAACAAAGAATCACAAAAAAAGGATTGCATTTTTTCATGCATCATGATTTTATGTTTCACAGAAATTAATTTCTAAAAACCGTTTTTAAAATCCAGTCAGCGTATATTGAGTAACAAGTTTATGATTTACAGGCATATTTTCTTGGTTGGACTGATAGTCTCTACTCTTTTTCTGGCCCTTGGTTCAAAGCAGGCATATGCTGAAGAACAACCAATTGCCTTCAGTCACAAGCTGCACACAGTTCAAAACGGAATTGCCTGCCAATATTGTCACCTTTATGCCCGTCGTTCATTCTCTTCCGGTGTTCCTCCTGTCAGTACATGTATCGGTTGTCACGGTCCCCAAGAACAGAAACTTGTCCAACCTGAAAGTGCAGAAGTAAACAAGATGCGGAATTACTGGGCTAACGCTGAACCGATTCCATGGGTCAAAATTCATGACGTTCCGGATTTTGTTCGTTTTCCTCACAAAGAACATATCAATGCAGACAGCAACCGACTGGTTAATAATGCCGGTGCAGGATGTGATGCTGAAAACGCACCACGCAGTCTGGAATGTAAACTTGCACAGTTCCGTACCGGCGGAGATGAACGCTGCCTCTCTTGTCACGGAGATTTACGTCAAATGGATGTGGTCAAACAAGTGGATGCAAATTTTGGCAAAATGGGTTGGTGCATGGAGTGTCACCTGCAGGTCAAAGGTGCTAAGGAACGTAAACGTACCGGTAGCACACTAGACGGCTGGTATCATGCGAAAGAAATGGATGCAAAACGTGAAGTTGCAATTGGGCTTATCAACGAAAAAGGGTATCACAACCCAAACCTGCTGGACTGCTATACCTGCCACTATTAAAAGCGACGAGTGAAAATGATGAGGAGATCCGAATGAAGAAGGGACTCAGCCGAAGGAATTTATTCAAATACATGGGAGTCGGGGGAGCAACAGCTGTTGTTGCCGGTTGTGAAAATAACCCGGAAAAACTGATCCCAATGTTGGTTCCGCCCACGGATTATGAATACACTCCGCAGACTGCATATCAGTATATGACCACCTGCCGTGAGTGTGATGCGGCTTGTGGAATGATGATTACTACACGTGAACATCGCGCCCAAAAAGCAGAAGGCAACCCCAACCATCCTATCAATCAAGGCACACTCTGCGCACGCGGACAGGCCTCAATGCAATCCCTTTATAATCCAAATCGGCACGCATATCCTCTTGCTGATGGGAAGCAGATCCCATGGAAAGAGGGAATGCAGCAGTTTTCCGCAATTATAAAAGCTGCTTCCGGAGCAATTGCCTACCTCGGTAAACCCGCGTCAGGCAGTGAAGGTCGTTTTGTTGACGAATGGTTGCAAGCCGTGAGTGGAGGTCAACGTGTAAATTTTGACCTGTTGACGCAAAACAGTCAAAATGCGGCAAACAAAATATCTTTCGGACGGGCTGATATTCCGGAATATGCTTTTGAAGAAGCTGGGCTGGTCCTCAATTTTAGTGCCGATTTCCTAGAGAACTGGGGCAACAGTGTTGAAAACGCACGTCGCTTTGCCGATATGCATTCTTATAAAAACGGTAAGAAAAACAGGTTCATTCATATTTCTCCACACGTTTCCTTAACTGGTGCAAAGTCTGATCGCTGGATTGTGATTAATCCCGGAACTGAAGGTTTAGTCGCATTGGCGATTGCTGCTGTGATTCGTAATAAAAATGACAGCCACAAATTCCTGAAAAATTACCTCGCGGCTTATTCTCCGGAAAAAGTTAGTGAGGCAACAGGCGTCCCAGCCAAAGTTATGCATGAACTAGCTGCTGATGCTATTAAGCACGGTCCTTTACTGGCGCTGGGTGGAGGCAATGTTTCTGCAACTGACCAAAGCGTGGAGACACTGGTTGCGGTAAATATTCTCAATGCTGTCTCTGGAGCCCTCGACAAAACAGTCCGCTTTTATGACCAGACTGCGCCTGAAAGTTCAACCCATCAGGATTTAACTAAGTTAGTCAGCGACCTCCAATCCGGAAAAATTAAATTACTAATCATTGATGAAGCAAATCCGGTTTATGCTCTTCCACCTTCGATGGGTTTTAAAAAAGCATTGAAAAACGCTTTTGTGGTAAGTATCGCATCTCAGCAAAGTGAAACCACAAATGCGGCTAATTTGGTTTTGCCCGCACTTACCGCATATGAAAGCTGGGGAGACGCGTTTCCAAGAAGTGGTGTCAGTAGTATTCAACAGCCAGTGATGGCCCCTGTAAATAACTTTGATGCAAAAGCACGTGAAGATATTTTATTGACTGCAGCTCAAAACATAAACAAAAATGCATTTCCCGGAAATAAAAGCTATCTTGATTATCTGCAGAATAATTGGAAGACAATTCAAAGAAGAATTGGTGATTCAGGAAGTTTCGACAGTTTTTGGATCAGCGTACTGGAAAACGGCGGTATTTTCGAACCATCAAGATACAAGAGTGTTTCTCTAAGTCGAAAAGTAGCATCTGTCAACGTCAATGATCCCGGACTGGCTAGTGGTGAAGGACTTACATTGCTTCCTACAACTTCACTCCTTTTAGGTGACGGCAGCGGAGCGAACAAACCGTGGTTACAAGAAGTGCCTCATCCGATGAGCCAGATTGTCTGGGATTCATGGGTCGAGATCAATCCGGAAACGGCACAGAAACTGGGAATAAATGACCGCGCGATCATTGAAGTAACTACACCACATGGTTCTGTACAGGCAACAGCATACTACCATTTTGGAATTCACAGAAACGCGATTGCAATTCCGATGGGTCAGGGACACCAAAATTCCGGAGAAGTTGCAGATGGTTTCGGAATTAATGTAATGGAACTGCTGTCTGACAAAATGGACACGGCAGGAAATTTCGCCCTGGCCGGTAACCGGGCCGAGTTGAAACTGATCAATGAAAAATCATACACGGTTAACACAGATGGAAACGCACGGCAGTTGGGGCGTGATATTGCCGCAGCGACTACCGTTGAAGAATTAAGTAAAGATGATGCTCATCACGGAGGACACAAACGTCCGGTCGAATTTTATCCGGACCGCTCGGAAACTGCTGGTTATTACAAACCTTACCGCTGGGGTATGACGATTGATCTGGATCGTTGTAACGGTTGTTCTGCATGTGTAGTTGCCTGTTACTCGGAAAACAATTTGCCCGTCGTTGGCAAAGTCAGAACCGGAATCGGCCGTGAAATGTCCTGGATTCGCTTGGAACGTTACATTGAAGGTTACGATGACGATTTTGAAACCCGTTTTTCGCCTATGCTTTGTCAGCAGTGCGGTAATGCAGGTTGTGAAACTGTTTGTCCGGTCTATGCGACTTACCACAATCCGGAAGGGTTGAACGCTATGATCTACAACCGTTGTGTTGGCACACGTTACTGTTCTAACAACTGCGCATACAAAGCGAGACGCTTCAACTGGTTTAATTACGAATTCCCTTCACCGCTGGATCAGCAGTTGAACACCACCATCACTACACGTGAAGTCGGTGTGATGGAAAAATGCACTTTCTGTGTGCAACGGATCAAAACAGCAAAATATGACGCACAAAGTCTCGGACGTGATTTGAAAGACGGCGAGGTAATTACAGCCTGTCAGCAAACCTGTCCTACAAAAGCTATTACTTTTGGCAACCTGATGGATACTGAAAGCGCAGTTTCGAAAAACGCTTTACGTGAAGATTCCGACAAAAGAGACCGCCAGTATGAAGTACTTGCTGAACTTAATTATAAACCTGCCATCACCTACCTCAAAAAGGTAAATACGAGAGAGGTTACCGGACATGAGTCAGACAGTCACGGTTCTCAGGAAACTGAACAAACTCACGGATAAACGATGACGCAAGCAGAATACGGAGAATAAATGGGAACAACTGCGGAATATAATGCAACCGCCGGTCGAGTCATCATTGACGAGCACAAAGGGCATCCTGGCATCAAGGCCACAACCTTGGACTACGGTCAAATAAATGATGAAATGCTGGCCATGCTGGACAAGCCGCGTCCATCTTACTACCTGCTGCTGCTCGGATTCTTGATGGCATTAGGTTTAGGTGTGCTGAGTCTGGCAATTCAGGTTGATGTAGGAATTGGATACAGCGGAATTAGTCATCCAATTGCCTGGGGTTTTTATATTACCAACTTCGTTTTCTGGATTGGTATCGGTCACGCCGGCACTTTGATTTCCGCAGTATTTTATCTGACGAGAGCGCCCTGGCGTACTGCGATTTACCGCAGTGCAGAGGCTATGACCGTCTTTGCCGTGATGACAGCCGGACTTTTCCCTCTACTGCACACAGGCCGTCCGTGGCTTGCTTACTGGCTGATTCCTTATCCGAATGAAAGAATGCTCTGGGTAAATTTCAAGTCGCCCCTGCTCTGGGATGTTTTCGCAGTCACGACCTATATGTCAGTTTCGATCATGTTCTTCATGCTGGGGTTGATTCCGGATCTGGCAATTTTACGTGATGAGGCAGTTCGAAAAGGTAAAAAACTAAAAGCCTTGATTTATGCCCCTATGGCTTTAGCCTGGCGTGGTACAAATCATCAGTGGGTGCATTATATGCGCGGTTACCTTATTTTCGCGGCAATTGCTACACCACTTGTTTTTTCAGTGCACTCTATCGTTTCCTGGGACTTTGCAATGTCCTCGGTACCAGGTTGGCACACTACTATTTTTGCACCTTATTTTGTAGCTGGAGCAATTTTTTCCGGACTTTCGATGGTGCTGACAGTTTTGATTCCAATGCGAGCGGTTTTTGGTTTACAAGATTACATAACAAACCATGTGATCCAAAGTGTTTCAAAGATGATTATTTTTACTTCTATAATTGTCGGATATGCTTATGCA
>NYXK01000152.1 GCA_002685535.1 Deltaproteobacteria bacterium | reverse complement strand
CCTTCTGCGGACCCTCTTTCTCCTGAGGATCCTGCAACAGCGCCGCAAAACAATGGAACCCCGGATTTGGTAACCGAAGCCTATCAAAAAGCTGGCACATTCAATGGACCTGAAAATTTTTCTGAAGAACTCGATGAAGCTGAACAAGTTAAAGTTACTTTGAGCGAAAACGTAAAAATCCTGCAGGAAAAAGATGAAGATGAGCTCGAGGAGAAACATGAAAATGAGGTCGAGGAGAAACATGAACTTGCCGAAAAAGCTGAGCAGACAGAAACAGAAAAACAGGAAAATATAAACAGTGATAACGCTGAAACTGAGAAAACGCTCGGTGCAGGTGAAGCTGCACTGGAATTACTTTCACGTAAACATCAGGCATTAAAAGAACAAACAGCAAGTAAAGCTGTGGAACCTCTCGTAGATTTCGATGAAGATCTTTTTGCCGATGAGTTAATTCCAATTCCGGGAGGAGAAACTTATGCTGAAACTGATAGTGAAATGTTCCGTGATGAAGATCCACTCCCACCTTTATCCGATGCATACAGTCTGAAAGATGAGGAGCCTTTCAGCTCATCTTTACAAAATACAACTCCTCAGGAAGAAAAAATTGCTGAAGCTGAAGCATTGTTGAAACTTGCAACAACTGCTTGTGAATCCGGTAGAATGAATGAAGCTAAGGCCGGTCTTGAAAGTTACCTGGAAATACTCAAAGAACTAGGACAGCAACCAAGCCCCGACGTGCTGCAATTAGCAGAAAAACTTGAACTTCCGCTGGATTCGAGCAGTAAAAATGCAGATGTTTCCAAATCCGAGCTGCCAAAAACAGACGTTGAGCAAAAACGGGAATCACCACTCAAAGATGTTCCTGAACAAACTAATTATGCGAACGTCATGGATGGAATTGTAAAAACTCTGGAAGAAAAAGATGCATACGAAGAAGCTTTACCGCTGCTGAAAGATCTGCTCAACTACAATCGGCAGCGAGTTAATATTTCTGCAATGGATCCACTCTACGACCGCATAGAACAAGCTCACTCATCGATGCAGAATGATGAAGAACTGGTTGCCGCCTATAAAGAACATCTTGCAATCAAGCAGCAGCTGGGTGACCTTGAAGGTGAGCTACACCTGCTTGATTTGATCAGTTACTATTATGCAAATACCAGTGATCAGAAAGCATCAGAACGTTATCAGGCAGAAAGCAAAAGGATAAAAGCCAGTCTGGACAACAAAATGAAGCTGGAACAACAAACTAGATGAGGAGCCTAAAGCAGATGGATAGAAGCCGACCTGGACAACAAAGTCGGGCTGTAAAAACAAACTTATTGAGAATCGGAGAAAACCTCATCTGCGCAGAGATTTTCCTGCTAAAAATAGATACATCCGTCGGGAGTGTTTGAACTGAGTTGATGCCCGTGATTACTGGCCGCAAACTGCAGTTCCGCCAATAATCGGCAACTACGGGTACGACGTTCACGAACCACATAAAACTCACTGATACGTGGAGAAGTATCAGATTCAAGGTGTCTGAACAATTTAATGGCGGCAATTGTATGCATTTCCGCCAGCTTCAAATATCGCTGCTGCAGACCGTTCTGCCAGCTATCAAAATAATTTAGACTCCACCCCATATGACTGTCTCCTTCACTCAACCTGCTGCGGAAGGACTGACTGGGAAATTCAGCGGTTCTGCCTGAACATGCTGTCAGAAAAATTACTNTTGCAATTGGAAAAATAAATAATCGTATAAACATTTGATTTGGTCCACTGTTATGTGCTGGATATAGTATCCCCCGCCCCACGAATGACTTATTCAATCCATTTTTTCAAGAGCAGGAAACCCATCTGTGTTGAGTATCGGCTCTTCTCCGAAAACCTTTAATGCACTCAGANACTTTGCTCCCTCTGAAAAAAANAGTTGCTTTNCTCAGNAGTTTAAGTTACTAATATCANAANTAATATGCTGAAGCGTTAATCTTCTNCAAAANATAATTGGCCAACAACTTGCAATTTANNNNTNTAGAACAAGATAACAGGCAGCNTCNATTTACATACTCGAACTNGTTATGGCAACAAANAATATTTGGGCAATTGGCGGAGGGAAAGGCGGTGTTGGCAAAAGTTTTGTCGCCGGNAACCTTGGTATTTTACTGGCNCAAAGCGGTTGCAAAGTCATCCTGGCCGATTTGGATCTTGGTGGAGCAAACCTGCACACCTGGCTTGGAGTTAACAGTCCCACAAAAAGTCTTTCCGATTTCATAGGCAGAGAAATACTCAACATTTCAAAATTATTAATCCCCACGGAAATTCCCGGATTGAGCCTGATCAGTGGTGCTAAAGACGGAGTTGAAATCGCAAATTTAAAATATACTCAAAAACGCCGTTTCCTTTCTGCACTGAGAAATCTGGACGCAGATTATATTGTGATAGATTTAGGTGCAGGAACATCCTACAACACTGTTGATTTTTTCCTGCTGGCCGATTCTCAACTTATGGTTGTGATTCCGGAACCTACTTCGATTGAAAACGCCTACCGCTTCATTAAGAACTCATTTTTTCGGCAAATTTTTCATAACAGTAAAAACTTTCGTTTGAAATCAGTAGTAACACCGATTCTACGGAAAGACAATCCTTACAAAGTAAACACACCAAAAGAGCTCATTGATTATTTGAACAAGTTAGGCGGTAAAAGCACGGTTTTTGTTGAAGAACAACTGCAGATCTTCAGACCTCAAATAATCCTCAATCAGGTACGTACAGAAAGGGATAAACAAGTTGGCCGGGCAATGAAAGCTGCCTGTTCAAAATATTTTAATCTGGATATGACCTTCCTGGGTTATATCTCAGAGAATGAGTCCGTCTGGAAATCTGTGCTGGACCGTAAACCCTTAGCAGTGGCTCACCCTGATGGTGAGCCGATGCAGCAGTTAAAAGCCATCTGCTCCGATATTTTGCAGGAAGAGACTGAGTCAGCAGCTAGAAACAACCTCTTGTCAAAGTTGACGCTATGACTGCTACTCTCGAAAACTCTTCCATTCCTGAAGAGGGAAACTATTATCAGATCCTTGCAATTGCGAGTACAGCTTCTTTGGTGGAAATACGTAATGCATATGAAGAGCAACTTGAAGCGGTACACTTAGAGGCAATTTCGGCTTATTCTCTGTTTCCGGAAGAACAAACTGAACAAAAATTACTGCAGATCGGACAAGCTTTCGTCACTCTGGCAAATCCAATCGCCAGAGCAAAATACGATGACGAAATACGGCAGACAATTGATTCTGAGCAGCAGGCTGATTTCCAGCAAGAAAGCGCTCCAATTTCTGAACCCCCTCTAACTGAAAAACCCGCACAGATAAAAACTGAAACTGCTGCCCCTCCTCATAAAGATGAAAACAAGCAACCTGAAGAAAAGCTAGAGATACCGAAAAGCGTACCCACAGAAGTTGTTGGACAAACGCAGGAGCAGAGACAGGAATTTTACCTTAACCTTGCTGTTAAAAATGAACAGACTGAAGAAAGTATCGAAGAATATTACTCAAGGCTGAGGGCACATGGGGGTAACGTTTCTTTCAATGGCGCAGTCTTAAAACAAATAAGAGAGTTAAAATCAATTACACTGGATGAACTAGCAAAAATAACCTGTATCCGCAGCACCTATCTTGAAGCAATTGAAGAGGAGAATTTTATAAAATTTACATCAGAGATTTATTTAAAAGGTTACTTGATTTGTTATATTGAGGCCATGAAATTACCTGCAGAGCAAATCATAGAAGAGTATATCAACCTATACAGAAATCAGCTTGAGGCTGAAAAAGGTTGAAATGTTTTATGAAGGCATTTTACAATTGAAGATCATCATGTGGGCTGCTGAATTAAAAGCAAACCATATTTTGGGAAAAATCAAAGCCGGAAATAAGCCGGGTTCTGTTCTCACAGCAGTGAGTCGTGACCATTTATCTGGGACTACCGTTACCGACAGCCTCTAGCGTCCTACCCGACCGCCAGGCGGGCAGCCTGATAGCGGTCCTATTTGGACTTGCAACGGGTGGGGTTTACACTGCCAGTATTGTCACCAAAACTGCGGTAGGCTCTTACCCTGCCTTTTCACCCTTGCCTGTGTTTCCGGAGAAACCATCGGCGGTATGTTTTCTGCTGCACTTTCCATCGGCTCGCGCCGCCTGGCTGTTAGCCAGCACCCTTACCCTGTGTTGCCCGGACTTTCCTCCAGCCTTCAGGAATCGCGAACGATCCTGAAAACCGGCGGCCACGTATCCGACTTTGATGATTACTAAACTAGCACCATTTTGAATAAGATCAAGCAAACTTCTTTTTAACAAACTCAATATTGTACTCATATGGAAAATAAAGTAACAGATATTCAGGGCAAAGACACTGTTGAAAAAAAACGCAAACGTTTAGGCGGATTCAGTTTTATTGAAGTGATGGTTGTGATAATTATCCTGGGACTGCTTTCCAGTATTGTCGGTGTATATCTTTTTGATTCTGCGGAACAGGCAAAAGCTGATGCGACAAAAACCCAGATAAAAGGATTGGAAACAGCGCTCGATCTATACCGTCTACATAATTCACGCTATCCCTCAGCAGAACAGGGGCTCAAAGCCCTGCTCGAAAAACCGGAAGTAGGAATTATTCCTAAAAACTGGAACGGCCCATATTTACGCGGAAATAATTTGCCTGAAGACGGTTGGGGCAGTCCATACCGTTATCTAAGCGTGAACGGTAAAAATTATGAAATTATTTCACTTGGTGCTGATGGTACTGATGGCGGAACGGATTTGGATGCAGACATCAATTCCAGCGATCTGTAGCACGCATTCAAAGTTCAAGGCTCATAACTCTGTAAAGGGCTTCACCTTTCTGGAAATCCTGGTGGTCATAACTTTGGTAGTGCTGCTAATGGGCATGGCTGTACCTCAGTTTTTCGCTTTGTTTTCCAAAGCACATGAAGTCGAATATAAGCATCTTAAAAGTGTGCTGAAAATGCTCCGCAACGATGCTGTTCTTAAAAGTACTTCTTACTGCCTGATCTTTGATTTAAAAAACCAGCAAATGCTGGTCTCTGCAGAGGATCCGACAGGAAAATGCCGTGAGGAGTTTTTGCAAGAACCTAAAGTACTGAAAGCGCATGTTTTTCCGGAAGACCTTAATTTACGTGAAGCAAAACCGGCAGAATCGCATTACCGCAGTGCCGGAGCTAATGCTGATTTTCTCGAAGTTCATATCAACAGTTCCGGATTTGTAACACCGTTTTTTCTGCTGTTTTCCCTGCCTGATTCTTCAAAATCCTGGCAAATTGAAAGCAGTGGCATCATGGGGAAGCTGGAACTGAGTGAAAGATGAGTAAAATCCAAAGCCAAGTAATTCCGGAACTCCATACTGCAGAAGAAAGCACGCAACTCTCTCCGCA
Organism: Deltaproteobacteria bacterium; assembly: GCA_002685535.1. Lineage (GTDB taxonomy): Bacteria > SAR324 > SAR324 > SAR324 > NAC60-12 > Arctic96AD-7. The sequence continues at coordinate 7,426 of NYXK01000152.1, read as the reverse complement.
CATAAACCCGCCTGACTCTGCTGTTCCAGCTAAGAATCAACACCCTGTTGTAAACAGCGGACGAAACTCAAAAGTACGTAAAAAAGGTTTCACTGTGCTGGAGGTGCTGGTTTCACTTTCGATTCTGGTACTTACATTGATGGCACTTTACCAATCTTTTTCCACATCGATCTTTGTACTTTCTTCGACCACAAACTTGTGGAAAGCAATGTCTCATGCTCAAAATGAATTATTAAAATCCGAACGCGCAACCATCTCGCCTCCTGTTTCGCTCAGTCAGGGTGAGTTTGAACTTGAGCATCCAATGAACGGTTTCAACTGGAAAAAACATGTCAGTGATACAACACCTCTGCCTGGAATAAGGGTGCGTCAAGTCAACTATCTATTAAGCTGGAACGAGGGGGAAAACGTATATACTTATGATGCAGATATTTACGTCAATCCGAATTAAATTCTGGAAAACTCAGCCTGGCTTCTCCCTGTTGGAGTTATTGATTTCAGTCGCTTTACTGGGACTGGTGATGTCACTGCTTTACGGAGGATTTTTCCAGATTTCAAATTCCTCTCTGCAGGTGAAATCCACCCTGGAAACACGGCAGGAATTAAGGTTACTGATGAAAATGGTGCTTGATGATCTGCAAAACGTTCAATATTTAAAGCGTTTTGCAGAATCCGGACAAAGCACAATTCCTCGACGTGAATCCGGATTGATTGCAGAAACTAAACTAGGACCGGAAAATACTGAAACAGGAGAGCTTGAAGAAGTCAGCAGCCTTTATTTTCACACCGCAGTCAAATCACGTTTCTATCCGGAGGAGAAAGAACAAGATCCGGAACTGCATGAAGTGAGTTATTCAATGCAGGAAAATTTGGACACCAAAATCTGGGAGTTTGTCCGGCGTGAAGATTTTTATCTCGATAACAATCTTAGAGAAGGCGGGAAAAGCTATGTTTTGTCTGAAGCNGTCACTAAGTTTGAGTTNCTGCTNCTGGAAAGCGAAACTGCCNTGGCAGGCGGAGGNTNNCAGGAAAAATGGNCCAGAGAATGGAATTCTGATGAAGAANATTGTATNGGNACATCCCCACTGTNTGGTGAACCATTCTGCTTACCGCGNGCCGTTAAATTAACCATGGCCCTGAAAGGTGATGATGGAAATACAGTGACAGACTCACAGGTCAGCAATTTATGCGTNCCTCCCTGCAATCCTGAAATCTTTGAATAGCAACCGTATTAAGAGCGGACAGAATTTATTGTCTTCTGCAACTTATGTCTGCTCCAGCCACTCCACACTGCCTTTACCCATTCTGCTGATTTCTGCAGTCCCATGACTGAAATCTATAATTGTCGAGTTTTCCGCAAAAATAGTGCCTCCGTCCACAATCAGATCAACCTGCTTTTTGTATTTTTCATGTAGTTCCTGAGGGTCTTCGTACAATTCGCCNTCAGAAATCCTCAAACTACTGCTGAGAATAGGATGTCCAAAAGCAGACACTATTTCGTTTGCAATAGGATGATCTGGCCAGCGCAGACCAACTGTGCTTCGAGGAGTCAGCATCATTTTAGGGACAATCTTTGAAGCCTTAAACACAAAAGTATAAGGTCCCGGCAACTTCCTTCGAAGCAGCTTAAAAACGTCAGTTGGAATTCCTTGTGTATATTCCTGTACTTCAGTTTGATTTGAGCAGATGAAAGTCAAAGGTTTTTTCTGATTCACCTTTTTAATCTGATAGAGGCGTTTTATGGCTTTTTTACTGAAGATGCTACAGCCTAAACCATAAACTGTATCTGTGGGATAAATTATTATTCCATCATTTTGCAATACGTCCACGACTTGCTGAATTCGTCGAGGCTGGGGATTTACCGGATTGATACTCAATAACATCGGAAAACTTATTTTGTTNGATTGGTCCTATTTAATGANTATCTAACTATTTGAATCTTAAANATGATTTTAAGTGAACAGTCATGAATACACAGATAGAATAATCTGTTTTTTTCAATTGAAATCAGCTCCCGCAATACAGTTGAATANAATTATTTACTAACTGCCCAGAGTGCCTAATGCTAATGGATAATTAATGAACAAAGTTGGTGCAATACCATCATCCCCTTTAGCGAGATCAAAACGGTAGATCAACCCTGATATAATTGCTCGAATACCGACTCCAAAGGAAGTTCTCATATTACTATGTAATTCAGAGAGATCATCAGAAACACTGCCTACTTCATAAAAGAATGCTGCTTGAAGAACAGTTCGCATTCCGCCCATAATAATCCAGTTTATTGGAGTCTGTTCTTCCGAAAAATTAAGTCGGTATTCCAAAGAGTAGTTTGAACTGTTTCCTGCATAGAANCTTCCCAAGCTGTATGCACGCATCCGGTTAATTCCTCCAAGGGCTGAAGCCTTACCGANGCGGTTTCTCTCAAGCCAGTATTTGGTNCTCCTCTCTTCCGCAACCCTGCANGCAGCCGCTTCTTTTTCCAGGTCACANCCGAGTCCAAATTTATTCCTAAATGCATTCTCATCAGTTAATCCTTGATCAGAAATGTAGGATCGAGATTGAAAAGCGTTGATCAACAAGGTATCCGACCCCAAAAAAGGGATGTAAGTTGTAAAATTCATTGAATTAACATCATAGTCACTCAGGTCGCTGAGTCCGTAATCAGTAGNATTGTGCAATAGTTCAAATCTAATCCCTTCGCGCGGCTCCAAATGATTGTCTGTCAAATCGATCTGGGCTCCTATTGTGTTGTCNACCCAGGTCCTTAAAGGAGACTGAATATTTGAAAACTGATTCTCGTCAGCATCAAAAATTTTTGAAANCTCTGTGCCNCCTGAGGAATAACCGATTTGTATTTCCAGATGCTGATTATAAAACTGGGATTGAAGGTTGATTGTGGAAGTGTTGAGATTTTCAAAAGTCTGATAATAATCGTTCTTTCCTGAATGAATCCCCCTGTCATAGCTCAGGAAGCTGATATCCCAGTCATAGTACAAAACCTTTAGGAACAACCTTTCATCAATAATGGGAAATTTTTGAAGTTGAACTACAGTTGCTTCAATGTCCCCTTTCGCCAGAGTTTTGAGTATCACAAGGTCCGTGCTTTTATAGAAATTTGAGATTAGCCCTGCAATGGGGACGGCACATCCTACTCCTTCAACACATCCTGGGAGCGGAGCAAACATCCATCCCAGTTCTTTATCTGCTTCTCTTTCAGTTCTCTCNGGCGGAAATTCAAAAGAGAATGCTAATGAAGGCATNAACAAACAAGAAAGAAACAANAATTTGCTTCTTCTACTCAAAGAAGAAGCGCTGCCGCATACAAGGGAAGCAAATACCCGAAGTGTACTAAAAAATAATTTAACCATTTTCTGATTCATTAATTTTCCTCAGACAAAACATACAACAGTTTGGACTGAATTTTTTGAATTCTTGGATCCGCTGCGATTGGTTCAAGAAGGGAAACCGCTTTTTGCATTCTATCCATATGATCATTTGGAACGGGGATATTATGACTTTTATAGCTTCGATGAATTGTGTAGCACAATTGTCCAAATCGGTGAATCGCTGCTTTTTCAACAGATTTTTCTGGAACATCCCCTACCAGCTTTACTGCACCACTGATCGCACTCATGGCTTTTGAAAGATGTTCAAATCCATNTTTTTTCGGTTCNGCTTCATTTACTGCAGTTGCAATTATTAACTGAATTTGAGCAAGTACATCATACATTTTTGACTGATGAAGACCGACAAGTGGATTTTTGCCTTCAAGGCGGTGGAGGATATCAAACATCAACTCCAGATTTTGACTGGCCAGCGGCAGGAACACCAAACTGCGCAACATAGGATCAAAACCGTTTTTGATATCGCCAAAAGGAATCGTTTTTTCTGCTTTTGATTTATTTAGATTTAATTCATAAACTGATGCTATAGGCTCTGTTTTCAGCAAAACAACACATTTTTGCAAAAAATCTACTTCTCCCTGCAATCTCTCCTCCTGCTTTTTCAGGATTGCGTCAACATTTCCACCACCCTTTATTTTAGATTCAGTTTCAGACAAATCGTCCTGTATATATTTTTGCAGTTTCGTCAGGTACAATGTTTGAGCAGCGAGTGCCATATTTATTTTTTGAGTTGAAATCATAGGCGTTTCAACTTCCAGCATGGCTAACAAAAAGGCGTCCCGGGCATTCTCCAAACTTCTGTTCTCTGCTTCCTGTAAAAACATCTCAACTAAATCCAACCGTGATTTTGAATCTCCNGGGTATTTGTGTAGTTTATCGGAAACTTCTTTTGCGCNGGTATTCTTTAAGCTCTGACTGAGTCTGCTTCCAGTGAATTCTAGCTGCTTCACGTCGACAATATCACCTTTTTTTAAGTTAATACCACTCAACAATTTGGAAGAAAGTTTGACCTTCTTTAAATTGTTGANCTGAGATTTAAGTTTATCCAGATCAGTTTTTAGATTTTTAAACAGCAACAGAGGTTTTTGAATATCCGGCTGTTCCCTTACACTATTGTTTTTAGTTGACATTGTATTTACCTGTTATAATTATGATAGTCTATTATGCACTAGTGCATACACCATGCACTAATGTTTACACTATCTTTATGCACCTCCTGTTTCTGAATTGTAATTATTTTTTTTACTGTACGATTTGATATAAAGTGAATAATGAATTCAATACTATACTGATATTATTAGTATTTTTATTACTGTGAAATATTAATATTTCCAATTACATCATTTATGTTCAGCCATAACAAATTGCGGTTTCCTGCCTGCTATTCCACGTAAAAGACGTCCTAACAAATCGGCTCCCGTGATGATCCGTTTTTCTGCATTCCAACATAAAATCAGATCATTGTCAATAACATCATCTTCAGTGTGTTCAGGATGTACACGTAGTTTTTGAATTACCTCACCCAGTGGTGTAGACGCATCTGAGACCACAATTGGACGATGACAGTAGGAATAAGGTCGAAAAGGTTCTACCCCAAATAAAGCGTCACGTAAAAACAAATCCGCATTGATCACCAATCGCGGTGCTCCTTCTTTTGTAGTCAAAATCACCCATTTTTTCCCTGATTCCTGTACCTGAAGTAAAAAAGGATCATCCGGATTCCTTTGAAATGCAGGAAAGACNGGCAGATCAAATTCTGTCTCAAGAGGAATNATGCTGACAGGATCAACCAACTCTCCCTCGTCTCCTACAGGTAAATCATCAATACTCAAAAAATTTAGCGCACCCGTCCCTTCGAGGCGGCTGATGTCTGAATCCCGCGATTCCATATGTTTTTGCAGCATAATGCGGANATCTTCCTCTTTAAAATAAAGAACACCTTCCTTCCCTAGCCATTTGTCAAGCAGTAATGCCGTCGGCTTACTTACTGGATAGAGGATAAATCTATAAAATTTTATTACAGGANCCAGAATAATTCCCATTCNCAGCGCATTTCGGGAAAAATACGCCTGAGGTAAAATCTCACCAAAAAGAGTGATGCAAATGGATGAAAAGAAAAATGCCNAAAGACCGGAGAGGACAGAATCTGTCAAGAGGGTCAAAAGNACATTGATGCTTACATTGCCCCAGAGCAGGGTTGTCAAAAGCAGATTCGCGTCCGCNCTCANTTCGAGAACTTGAACAGCAGCCTGATTTCCGGACTCTACCTCAATTTCAAGTTTTAAGCGGCTCAAACCGAATAAACCCAGAGTCAGGCCGGAAAATAAAGCGGATTGAGTTAAACAAAAGAAAATACCTAACAAAATGGCTAGGTCCATACAACTTTATAATAGTAGTTGATCATGCACGNAAACTCTGATTGAATGTGTTATGAAGTCATACCCTAACACTTATTTTGAAGTTCTCAAGTTTTTTTAGTGCTTCACTATTTGTTGTAGTTTAATAGCGTGCAAATGAAACTTATTAGAAGTATGAAATAAATGTTGCATTAAAATGTACTTCAATTACTATTTAAGTTATTATTTATATTCTAGTTCAATTCAGAAAAGGTTTGATATTTAGCTTTTGGTCGATTACAATNCCTGCCCGAAGACCTATATTAATGACCATCATAAAGTTTACTGTATATTTTGAATTATTTANTTACACCAACACACCTACGCGGAGAATGAACATGCTTAAGTATACNCTAAAAGTATTGATCCCCTATACAATCATTTTTATCGTTGGGTGTACAGGAGTCTCACCTGTTCCTCAGACTTTTGTTAGTGATCTCGATGAGATACGCCCTCTGACTGCAGCGGAATTGGCTGAAAATGAGGCAGAGATAAATGAATACAACAGGACAATAGGAGTATTAGAAAAAAGAGCTGTTGAGGATATCACAGAAAAAAAAGAATTAGTTAAGGAAAAACAGGTAGTAGAAAAGGNTAAAAAGGAATTAAAAGAATTAACTAAAAAAATCCTTAAAAAACGGAAGAAAACACTTTTGAAAGCTGAAGTTGCAAAAATTGCTGAATCCATCAAAGAAGAGTCTTCAGAAAAGGAAATAGTCGAGATCCTGGAAAAATTTAGTGAGGGTGAAACTACTGAGGAGGAAACTAAAGCCCTACTTAGTGAAAAAACNANCTTAAGCGAAGAAGAAATTGACAAGGTGATCTCAAAAACCAAACAAATCCAAGAAGAAACTGAGGAACTTGCGGAACAACTTGCAACAGCGTCAGCGGATGAGGTGGAAGAAATTTTAAAAGAAGCTGGAGGTGTTTCAAAAATTGACATCTTGAAACTTGTTGAAAAGAAAAAANCAGTAGANGTTNTAGAGACATCTTTTATGGAAAAAACAATGGCCAAAGTATATGCCCGCCTAATTCGTGATAAAGAACTTGGAGTTGAAGAAGCGTTCTGTATTAATATTGACGGAATCCTGGATCATCTGTTGGTTCCACCTTCTTATTTTGATACAGACAAACACTCTATTGATGACTATATAAGTCAAATCAGTAATTCTTTTGAATTACTTGAGCCAATTTTAGAACAATACCCTGAAATTATAATCAGTTTTGAAGGAAACGCGGATGAGCGCGGTACAGTTGAATATAACAAGGCACTCAGTGACCGTCGTTGGGAAACCCCTTCCAAGGTTTTATTAGCTCTTTACTTTGATGAAGAGAGGACTCAGGGACTTGGACGTAGTGAACAATGTCCACTCCCACGTGCAGAAGGAGTAACTGCTTATGACTGGTGGTCAAAAAATCGACGTACTGATTATATTTTTAAGTTTAAATAATTTTAAATTATGGAATTTAATGATTTTGTGAATGCTGTCCTTCACGGAGGGACAATTACACTGTCTATATTTGTTTTACTTGTTTTTCTTTCCATAGTGACCTGGGCGATCATAATTGGGAAAAGTGTCCAGTTAAAAAAAGAAGATCAAAACAGTGGTAAATTTGTAAAAG
>NYXK01000151.1 GCA_002685535.1 Deltaproteobacteria bacterium | reverse complement strand
TCAGATTTCTTTGAAGGAAGTCCGCTGGATGTTAAAAACTGTCTGACAGTAGATGCCTGTCACGCTTTAGCAGTACTTGTATTCCGCCCCGCAAGTTGTTGGTTAAATCGGCGGTTAAATTTTTAATTTAAGGGTTTTAGAATTTATCAAAATTGTCTAGGCTAACCATGATGTCCGGGAGGACCTTCAAAATCTGAACCATGCCAAACAGCATTACCCCGTGATGTGCGCCCAGTTTAACTGTATCTTCATGAAAAGATTCCCATACCTCCATAAAACTGGAACTAAACAAGATTGTCCCAACCAAAAGGTTTGCGTAGGGATTATCCAGAACCTTCTTTATCATTTTTGAAAGCATTCTCGCCCTCCTCAAGTTATATGGGTTTTCCAGCCAATTTTGGTGAAAGGCCTAAACCAAAGGGGCGTCCCTTCAGAGATCCCCATGATGAATAAAGTTTTCTTCCTCTATCATGCAGGCAAAGCCTGCATAAGTTTAAACACTCCACATAATGCCTTGATACCAAAGTTTACATTCTCAGGAAGAGAACCAATCGCCTTAGCTACTTTTAGTTTATCTAGTTGAGAAATAACAACGCCGATAATATTCCCGCCAGACACCGTGGATTCTGGACCCAAAACGGGTTCGTTGCCGAGACAATCGGAATCGGAGGTTTTGACTGAAACATAAACCAGTTTTGTGTTAACGCCGAGTAATTTGCGGGAAAGCGCGGCTTCGCGTCCAAGGAAGGATTTGCTGAAATCTACGAAGCGCTCCAATCCGGCTTCTATAGGCGTGATTTCGGTAGTGAGTTCGCTGCCCCAGCCCTTGTAGGCTTTTTCCATACGGAGTGAATTCATTGCATAGGTTCCGAAATTGGCAATTCCGTACTCAACACCGGCCTCCATCAAAGAATCGTAAAGCGCTTCCATCTTTTCTATAGGATGGTGCAGTTCCCAGCCAAGTTCACCCACATAAGAAACTCGCAGTGCCCGTACGGGAATTCCGGAAACTTTGATAGTTTTTGCGCGCATCCAGCGGAAAGCTTCATTGCTTAAATCAGAATCAGTCAGCTTGGTCAGAACGTCCCGCGACCTCGGGCCGGAAAGCACCAAGACTCCATAGTCATTGCTGATGTTACGGATGGAGACCTTTTCATTAGGCAAAAGATGTTGATTCAGCCAGTCATAATCGTGTAATTCTGCGACTGCGGCGGAGAGTACGTAAAATAAGTTTTGCTCTAAACGTGTGATGGTAGCTTCACACTCAATACCGCCTAGCTCTGTGAGCATATGAACCAAAGCTACTCCGCCTCCTCCAGNACTTTCNGCGTCACGTTTAGGCAGACGGTTAGCGCAAATCCGCTTCAGAAAAACCTCTGCGTCTTCTCCNGAAATTTCATATTTAGCAAAACATGACAAATCGAGCAGNCCCACCCTTTCACGCACTGCCCTGCATTCTNCCGCTACGGCTTTAAATGAGTTGTTACGCCTAAAACTGTATTGCTCGCCTTCGGCTTTTGTGTCAAACCANTTGGCACGTTCCCAACCGAAAGTTTCTGCGAAAACAGCACCCTGCAATTTTAGTTTTTCATAAATCGGCGTCACGTGTACCGGACGCCCCGCCTCCCTGAATTCACCGGGATAATGTGTGGCGTACATGTGCTCATATTCNTCAATTGATTTGTCGAGACTATATTTNCCNTTGGCCCAATCTCCGTAACGTCGCGGATCCATTTCTCGCACNTTGATTTCGGTTTGACCGTGTACCATCCATTGCGCCAGGTATTTTCCGCAACCCGGACCCTGAGTGATTCCAATACTGGCCGCACAGCACATCCAGTGATTGCGTAATCCTGGAGCAGGCCCAAGCAGGAAGTTTCCATCCGGAGTGTGTGTAATTGGACCGCTGACGACTTTTTTAATTCCGGCTGTTTCAAAAACCGGTAAACTCTTTGCGGCCAAATGCAGGTGCGGTTCGAGCCGTTCCAGATCCGGAGGCAAAAGNGCATTATCAAAACCCCAGTCGATTCCTTCAAGCCCCCATGCTTCGGCCTGCATTTCGTAAGGTCCAATAATCAATCCGCTTTGCTCCTGTCTGTAATAACANGATGCGCGGGGGTCACGTACAACAGGAAGTTCNGNTTTGAGTGCTGCTACTTCCGGNATGCTTTCCGTAACNAAATATTGGTGAACCATGTTGACCATCGGTAATTTTAGACCGACCATTTCTGAGACTTGAGAGCAAAAAGAACCAGCCGCGTTGACCAGATGTTCACAAACGATATTACCTTGTTCCGTAACTACTTCCCATTCCCCGGAAGGCAAAGCGTTGATGTCTGTAACCCTGTTATTGCGAANAATTTCCGCACCCCGAATTTTGGCGCCGATCGCCATAGCATGAGTCACACCGCTCGGATCTGTGTGTCCGTCACCGGTGGTATAGGCTCCCATCAAAACACCGTCTGTGTTCAAGAGCGGGTGTACNTCTCTGATTTCTTCAGGTCCCAGCAAATGACACTCCGCGCCNACTTGATCCAAAACACCTTTCACATAATGAAACCAATCGACTTGATCCTGATTGACCGCCAGACGTATCGCACCGCAGCCGTGCCAGCCGGTGGACTGTCCTGTTTCTTCTTCCAGGGTTTTGTATAGTTCCGAGCCGTAGTAATGAATTTTTGCCATGCTCAATGAACCGATGAAATGCGGTATCAAACCGGCGGCATGCCAGGTTGATCCGGAAGTCAACTCACCTTTTTCGACCAGCANCACATCGTTCCAGCCTTCTTTAGTCAAGTGATACAACAAGCCTACNCCCATTGCTCCACCTCCGATGATTACTACTCTTGCGTGTGTTTTCATGAAATATCCCTGGCTTGCATTCTGTTTCTTGGTATTCTTACTGGAAATTGTTCCCTGATTATCAGATCAGTTTCTTCACTCCAGTTTTTTGGAAAGTGATTTTCCAGAATTTCTTTAACTTTTATGTGTGCACGCTGAATTACATCTGTTGAGCCTTGTTCAATCCAGTTATTAATATTTTCACGATCACCAACAAGAGGGTAAAGATAATCCGATTGCATTCTACTCAAGGTTTGCTCATGTCCTAGATAATGACCAGGACCGTCAAGACAAACATCACGTATCGGTTCAAGTGACAGAGTTTCAGCGCTGACTTCTATGCCTCTGACTGTNCNGTTTATCGCGCCCAGCATATCGTTATCAATTACGTAACTTTCAAGACAACAACCCAGCAAACTGGCATGCATTCCTGCCGATTCATAAATAAGATTTGCTCCGGAGTGTCCAGCCAATGAAACAGTATAGCCCTTTTCATATCCGGACTGTGCATCTGGAATTTTTGAATCTGTCATACCTGCGGCAATTCCGGAAGGTAAATTGTAGAACTGTGCCATTTGTCCACANGCAGCCATCAGGACGGCTTGTTCTCCGCTGCCTCCACTCATGGAGCCCGTGCGTAGATCTGAGACAAATGGCCATGTCCCAAAAATCGCGGGTGCACCTTCCTTGATTGCATTCACATACACCAGTCCCGCTAAAACTTCTGCCACAGNNTGCACAACACAACGAGCCAGNGTTGCTGGTGAAGTTGCACCGGCCTGTCCAGCTGAAAGCAGTAAAACAGGCATNCCTCCTCTTACCCCGGCCTCNAGACAGGCACTGGCCTCTTCGGCAAATTTCAAAGGAGGAACAACATGACAAACTGACATGCTCACAAANGGTCTCTCCCTCCAAGCTTTTTCGCTGCCTGCTATTAGATGCAGCATTCGTAANGCTTCATCCACATTNTCCGGAAAAGAAAAACTTGTGCCTACATGTTTCTTCGTCCCCGAAATAGAAGCGTAACAAGTGTTAAAATCCATTTCACGTACATCTTCTAAGTCTCTGCAAACNATCGATCTTTGAAAAAAATGGATATGTTCTAAAGTATCACAGATTCGAGCAATGTCAAAAAGATCTGCGGAGGTGGATTCGCGGTATTCGCGGTTGGTTGGGTCAAGTATGTGAACCGCAGCTCCAGCAGTACCGAAATGAACTTTGTTGCCGCTCAACTGGAGATCGTGTTCCGGAGATGCTCCGTAAAGCGTGATGTCACGTCCGGCTTTTGCTAAACTATCTTTGATAACTGAGCGTGGAAATAGCAGCCGGCCTTCTGCTGAAACAGTGCAGCCTACCGCGGTGCAAGCTTCAATACATGAAGGAATTGCTTTGTCCATACCAATTGTTTCCAGAACCTCCAGAACTGCTTCGTGTATCTTCGGCAAATCACCTTCTTTCAAAGGCTTAAAGAGTCCACTATCCTGTCCCGGCCTGACAGGTTTCATATTATCCGGCAGAGCNGCCGACCTTTTAGCTTTCCGGGCATTTCTGCCACCCATGCGATGTGCTGAATTTAGTGCCATTATTGTTCTCCTAAGAGCGTTTACAAGGCTTTGTTGCTTGTTCTTCGTCGACGTATTTTACGNTGTTGANTTGAANTTGCATGATTTTGCATGTCTATTTCAGCAGGAAGTTCAATGACTTTTGCTAAATTTGGGAAGGAATCGACTTTGTGNGGAAATGCCATGGCCTGAACAAAATGTTCCTGAAATTTTGCTTCAACGGCAGTTTCCACTTTTTCTACCTGGCGTACGACTTCTTCAATTTCTTGTCGTGACTCATAATTCAGCAGTGCGATTCTCGCGCCCGTACCAGCGGCATTTCCCGCGGAACTTACTTGTTTCAAATCACAATCCGGAATCAAGCCCAGTACCGTTGCGTATTTGACGTCAATATGACTGCCGAACGCTCCGGCCAGACGGATTCGGTCAACAGTTTCAATTTCCATGCGTTCCATCAGCAGACGTATTCCTGCATAAAGTGCCGCCTTAGCTAACTGAACTGCTCTGACATCATTTTGAGTGACTTGAATTATGTGTTGCCCATTAGACAAAACATAGGAAAAAGTGCGTCCGTCAGCAATTATATGCTTACTCTTTGCTGCTAAATTGCCATTTATAACACCATCTTGACTGAGAATTCCAGCTAAATACATTTCCGCAATCACCTCGATGATTCCTGAACCGCAAATTCCAGTGACTCCAATTCCCTTTGTGTCTTTTGAAAATCCGGGATCGTTCGACCATAATTCAGAACCGATGACCTGGAAACGNGGTTCCAGAGTTTTACGGTCAATCCNTACACGTTCAATTGCTCCCGGTGCAGCCCTCTGTCCGGAAGAAATTTGCGCACCTTCAAAAGCTGGGCCTGTTGGACTTGATGCGGCCAAAAGACNCTGATTATTGCCTAAAACAATTTCGGCGTTGGTACCGATATCAACCAATAGGGTCATGGCTTCACGGTGATGCGGGGCTTCCGATAAAATCATACCTGCCGTGTCTGCGCCAACATGTCCNGCAATGCAGGGTAAGACGTAACAACGGGTGTTGGTATGCAGCTTCAAGTTTAAATCCCTGGCTCTAACTCTGACACTTTCATCGGTGGCCAANGCAAATGGAGCTCCGCCGAGTTCTATCGGATTAATTCCCAACAGCAGATGGTGCATAATTGGATTCCCGACAAATGCAACTTCTACAACTTCGTCTAATTCACGTTTGGCCTGGCTGGTAACATTTAAAGCAAGATCATTGACAGCAGAGCGGATCACTTTTGTCATTTCAAGATCACCTCCGGGGTTCATCATCACGTAGGAAACACGGCTCATCAAATCTTCACCAAAGCGTATTTGCGGATTCATCACTCCGGTAGAAGCCAGTACTTCTCCGGTTCTCAGGTTGCAGAGGTGAGCCGCGACTGTGGTTGATCCTACATCTACGGCAAGTCCGCACAAAGATTCTCTAAAACCTGGATATACCGCAATTACCTGTCCCAGATAATCCACTGCTACNGTAACTTTCCAATCACCTTCTCTTAATTCTTTTTGCAGTGAAAGCAGCATCCCNGGNCCAAAACGCAGGTCTTTAAGCTGCCACTCACGTTCCAGGGCTTCACGTAAACGCCGTAAATCGCCTGAAGGATCGTGCATGTCAGGCTGCCAGACCTCAACGTAATGCAGTTGAACCGGAGGTAGGATTTCAATATCAAAGGCATCAGCATCTTTACGGATTATCTGCTGATGTACCTGACTGTCTGCCGGAACATCAATGACACAATCAGCTAAAATCGTGGTGGCGCAACTGAGTCGACGGCCGTTTTCGAGGTTTTTTTTGGGACGTTTAGAGTAAGCCTTTTCCGTATCGCTCAGTGCGGAGATGTTTTCGGATTTAGAATTTATTTTGTGTTTGGGGAAATTACCTGTGGCCTGCACTATTTGACAGCGGCCGCAAAGACCGCGTCCGCCGCAAACAGAATCGATGTCCACTCCCAGAATTTGAGCTGCNTGCAGAACCGNAGTGCCCAANGGAAAATAACCACGCTTTCCGGATGGAGTGAAAACTACTCGTGCTTCACGTACTTTTGAGGAAAGAGACATGCTTTGGGTTACTGAATCTTGAGTACTTAGTGAAATAACATCCGTTATATTTCTATCTTTGCTGAAATGTCACGACTTGAAGATTTTTTACAGGTTCATCAAATATAACTTTTTGTCTGCCACTCAGTTAACCATGCGGAAGACCTTTCAATACCTCCGAAAGGAAAAAGATGCAGTTGATCGTAACCACGCAGTTCCTCAATGATTTTGTCTGGTTTATTGACAAACATTAATTTGCTGAGATTCAATCCCTGTTTACGCAATACTGTTGTAGAAGCTTTCACTCCGCAAANCTTGGCAAAACGCATAAGTGTTTTNAAGGTGGAAGGACCGGGGATCCCAAGGTGTATNGGATTGTTAACACCTTTTTCCCGCAGTCCGGAAATCCAGGCATTGGTACACTCGGTATCGAGGCTCCATTGAGTTACAATACGGGCAGAGGCACCTTGTTCTTCAGCCCAACGTAATTTTTCCAACATATGGACGGCTGAATTTGGATCATCCGGATTTCCCTCAGGATGTCCGGCAAAGTCAAAAGCGTTAATTCCGTATTTTGCAAATAAACCTGTTTTTAACATATCCATGACGCAGCTGATCTTTCCAGCANGNTCTGAATGACCGCCGCCAATCAACAAAGCTCTCTNAATTCCTGCTGCCTCCAGTCCTGAAAGACANTCTTCNAGGTCTTCCGCTCCGGTAAAACTGCGTGCGGCAATATGTGGAACAGCCTGTTTCCCGACCGCTTGAATCTTCTGAGCAGCCTCGATAGTTTCCAAACAGGTTGCTCCCGGAATCATGGTGATATAGATTTCATTGATAAACTCAGGAATCAACGAAACTTCAGCAATATTATGGGGTAAAATTTCCATTGACCAGGTAGTATNTTGTTCAATGTTTTCCTGGAGATCATCCGCTGGTTCCATAAATCTGTCGCTTTCGAAGGAGTCTGATATTGTAGTTAGTATTTCCATTATTATGCTGTGTTCAAACATAGTTGAGAGAAAATCGAATTCTCAAGATCAGAATTCTGTACGCAACCAATTGCACACGCAATGCCAATATATAACTATCTAATATTACAATNTAAAANAANATTNTATATTTAAATAAGAACTTAGGGTTCCGTTTATCAGCTGCATTTTGNATTAAAAACATATACAGCCAATCTCATACCCAGTAAATTATATTAATACNTAAATAATAGTGATAAATAACAGATAAATAAGCTGAGTGGGATTGNAAATTANACGGGTACTTAGCTTAAAGTAAAAACGGAACANCCAGTTCCGATATCACTAAAACAAGAATATCGAGTTCCGATTATATTTAAATACAAAGCNNACGCAATGNAGACGTGCTTTGATAAGCGTATGTTATCAGTTGTTGGGCAGGGTTGACAGTGGGAGTATCTTCATTATTCTCAATGCGGAAAACTGAAGTCATGGGTTGAAGATCACCAGGAAGCAACAAAGAAAGAGTGTTGGGAAGAAAGGACACTCTTACAGTTTGTAAGCATTCCTTTAAGAATTACTTGAGAGAATGTAAATTAAATAACATTTGAGTTACAACCTAACTATGCTGAAATATTGCTTATGACATATAATAAATAAACTAATTTAGCAGATAATACTGATGGGGAGGGTGAACTTAGAGGGCAACTAGTGATTGTTAAGATATGTCTCTCCTAGTAAATACAAAGGAATAAGCAAACTTTAACTGCAATTCCAATTCTTTTAAAACTAACTAATTGATAAAATAGCTTGGGATCTCCTAAAAAATCTACAAAAATATTGAGAGTTAGTGATAGTTTGAAGTTTCCCCTGTNTTTTCTTTTGGTCGCACAATAGCATCAATCATACGGCTGATTTCAACTGAACCGATGNCTGTTCCATCTTCNGTAACTATGGCCTTACTATCCCCGGATNGAGAAATAATCTGGAGAGCATCTTCAACAACCATATTCTTATCGATCTCGAGTCCCTTCTTTAATTTCGTACTTTCCATAATGGAGGAAACACGCAANACCCTGCCTCGATTAATGTCCTTGATGAAATCGGTTACGTACTTATCTGCGGGATTTAAGATAATCTCCTGTGGTGTTCCTNTTTGAACTACAAGTCCATCACGGAGAATGGCAATATTTTCTCCAATTCTTAGTGCCTCATCAAGATCGTGAGTGATAAAGAGAATTGTTTTATGAAGTTCTTCCTGCAGACCAAGTAGTACGTCCTGCATATCTGTTCTGATTAAAGGGTCTAGGGCAGAGAANGCTTCATCCATAAGTAGTATTTCAGCATCAGTGGCCAGTGCTCTCGCAAGGCCGACACGTTGTTGCATTCCTCCGGAAAGTTGATTCGGATAATGGTTTTCGTACCCTGCAAGTCCAACCCTGTCGATCCATTTCTGACTTCTTTCTGCTGCTTCCTGTTTTGAGACGTTTTGAATAGTTAGCCCGTAACTTACATTCTCCACGATCGTATGATGTGGCAAGAGNGCAAATTTCTGAAAAACCATTGAGGCAGTGTGTCTCCGAAACTCACGNAGCTCTAGCTTGNTCATTTCCANTATATTNTGGTCNCCTACAATAATCTCTCCAGANGTTGGTTCTATGAGCCTATTGACGTGGCGTATCAATGTCGATTTTCCTGATCCAGATAGTCCCATTATAACCTGAATGCCCCTGGCTGGAATATCGATGTTCACATCATTTAGTGCTAGTACAGAACCATATTTTTCGAGAAGTTCTTTCTTGGTAGTACCATTCTGGACATGTTTGATCATGCCAACAGGATCCTTCCCAAAGATCTTGTAAAGATTCTTTATAGATACTTTAGTTTCAGACGCCATGCTCGCTTTCCAAGTGTTTTTGCAATCGTTTGCCAAATGATTGGGATATTCTGTCAAATATTATAGCTAAAGCAACTATGGCTAATCCATTCAACAAGCCAAGTGCTAGATATTGATTTGAAACAGCTCTAAGTACTGGTACTCCAAGTCCTTTCACCCCTATCATGGAAGCTATTACCACCATTGCCAAAGCCATCATTATGGTTTGGTTTACACCTGCAAAAATATTTGGCAAAGCCAAAGGAATTTGAACACCAAATAGTTTCTGACTGTAGCTTGCACCAAAAGATTCAGAGGCTTCTAATACCTCTTTATCTACGAGTCTTATTCCAAGATTAGTGAGCCTTACAATAGGAGGTATTGCATAAATACAGACTGCTATAAGCCCTGGCACTTTCCCTATACCAAGGAGCATTACAACAGGAATCAAATATACAAAACTAGGAATAGTTTGCATTACATCTAATACAGGATTGACCACGGACTGCAAACGATCAGATCGGGCCATAAATATTCCAATTGGTATCCCTATTGAGATACAAAGCAAAGTGCAAATTGAAATAATAGCAAGTGTTGACATGGTATCTTCCCACATGCCGAAATACCCGATTAAAAGAAAAGAACAAACTGTACCTGCTATTACGTAAATATTTCTGGAGCCTATCCATGCCAGCACTGCAATTACAAATATAATCAGCGGCCAGGGAGCATTGATTAATAATTTTTCGAACCATACAAGAAAATAAAGTAATGGATCAAAGAAGGTCTCTATACCATCACCATATGTTCGTGAAAAATCCTTAAAACTTATATCAATATATTTTTTTAAATCACGCAATTCCTGACGTTCCATTGTCGGAATTTTTTCGAACCAGCTCATCGAAGAAATTTTGGTAAGAAGAATTAACAGACCTGCCGTTCAATATAAAGGGCAGGTCCGTTAATTTTTTATTAAAGGGAGGATTTTACTTTTGAGGCTACACTAGATGGAACCCACTTGGTCCAAACATCTTCATGTTTCTCCAAAAATTCAATTGCTGCATCTGCACCGCCAGCTTGATTGTCTGCCATATAAACCAGCATGCCATTCATAACAGGTCCTGGATAAACTCGCTTTTTAAAGTATTTAACTGCGGGTCCTCCGGCCTTATTGAAGCGATCCGTTATTACAGTATTTACTACAGAGTGTGTCCAAGAGGAAGGCTTAGGGTTTGCACACTCCTGCTCAGGCTTAACGATACAGCCATCCCAGTTTGCACTACCTGCGTAAGGAACTCCAAAATCTACAGGTAGCATGTTGTACTTTCCAATCATAGCCGTTGGGGACCAGTAATACCCAAACCAGTTATCACCTCTCTCAACTGCCTTAGCCATTGATCCATCCAGACCAGCAGCTGAACCAGGATCAACCAGAACCCAGCCTTTCTTTTCCATCTCAAAGGCACGGAAAAGATTTGCATTAGCTAANTGACAGCCCCANCCTGCNGGACAACCAATAAANGCNCCNTTAGANGGNTCNTCNTTNTCNGGGAAAAGATCNGGACGNTTCANAATGTCCAGCGCNGTCTTCAACTCCGGATGTTTNTTAGCAGTGTGAGGTGGAATCCACCAACCTTCACCTAGACCGGTAATTGGGGCATCGTTTGCAACATGCAGTCGACCTTCACCTACAGCCTTTGCTAATGGCTCTCTAACAGCATTGGCCCACTGCTCTGCTGCTACATCAGGTGATCCCTTTTCGTTCATTGATGCAAAGGTTGTCATTGTTGCTCCAGGAACAAGTTCAACCTCACATCCATATCCTTTTTCAAGAATGATTTTGTCGACTTGNGCCATCAATTCAGCTGAAGCCCAATTCATTTCTGCCATTGTCAAAGAACCGCAGGCAGCAAAAGATGTTGCCGTGATGACAGCAGAAGTTGTCAAAGTAACTGCTAGAGTTATTGCATAACGAAAAATATTTTTCCGTAAACTACTTGCTAATTCGAATGTTTTAATCTCGTGAGACATAAAACAACTCCTTTTATTAATGTTAGCTGAACTACTTAACCGTGATAAGCAACCCAAAATTATGTATAGCACAATAAACTTCTCAAAAACACTTACTGTAAGAGCAACAAGTTGTTCAACATTTTAATGCCTCAACCTTAATTGCGGAACCAGAAAATACAGCAGCATTCCACGGAATTTAATTTAAGCTTAGCCTAAAATCCCCAATATTTAAGAAATTCAATCAAATCTTAAAAAATTTCCTAGTACTAAACCCGAAGACCGTAAACCTTAACTTAGAAAAATATAGTTGTCAACCTTTTTTTGGAGTATAATTATAGGATTTATAAATTCAAAATAGCTTAGTACTAAAAGTAATAATTTTTGGTAACCCCAAGACACCGTTTTTTTTGCCGACCTCCGGAAGTTAGAATAGTTTAATTATTGCGTGTGGGAAAGTTATTTTCAATGAATCGAAATCCCCGGTTTCTCCTTCCGTTTTGCGACAAAGGCTTCTAACTCCTCAATTGTCGACTCATCCATGGGCGGGTTTTTATATTCAGACAGTGCTTGTTTCCAGATTTTATTGGCACGTTGAGTGGTGTCAAGACTGCCGTTTTCCGTCCATTGACCAAAGTTGTTCCAATCAGATAGGATAGGTGAATAAAACGCGTTTTCGTATCTCTCCAATGTATGTTGCGTTCCAAAAAAATGTCCTCCGGGACCTACATCAGCAATTGCATCAAATGCCATTTCATCTGCTGAAAAAGAAAGTCCGTCCAAAAATGCGGACATCATTTGTAGTAATTCAACATCAACGATTACCTTTTCAAATGAAGCACAAAGTCCTCCTTCCAGCCAACCTGCAGCATGTTTGACGAAATTGCAGTGACTCTGTATGGTCGGCCAGAGCGACATCATCGACTCATAACCAGCTTGTGTATCGACCGTATTGGAGGCATTCACATTTGAAGCACGATAAGGCAGTCCGTAACGACGAGCCAATTGTCCTCCGATTAAAGTAGATTTGGCGAGTTCTGGAGTTCCGAAAGCTGGTGCACCCGACTTCATATCAACATTGGAGGTAAATCCTCCATAAATCACAGGAGATCCCGGAGCAGCCATTTGTGTGAAGGCTAGGGTGGCAAGAGCTTCCGCGTTTTGCAGTGACAAGGCACCAGCCAGTGTCACAGGAGCCATTGCACCGGATAGTGTGAAAGGAGTTACACAAACTGATTGACCGTTACGGATCATTTCCAGCATGCCCTGAATCATCACACCATCGAGCCTCAGTGGAGAAGAAGTATTGATAATCGAAATGAGGCTGGGCTGCTTTTTTAGCTCCTTTCTTGTGAGGCCAAGTCCAATGCAAAGCATATCAATGCTGTCCGCAATCCTCTGTTTACCAAGAGAATATGCATGAAAGACTTTGTCTGTAAGTGTCAAATGTGTAAACGCACAATCCAGATGTCTTGTATTTGCGGGCAAATCAATCGGCTCCACCGGATATCCTCCGGTCATGTGAATGACGTTGAAGTGCTGGGCCAGACGAATTAAATTTTGATAATCCTTAAAATTTCCGGGACGTCTTCCATTGTCCAGATCGGAACAGTTAGGTGTGCTACCTACCATTGAAAACAAAGTCCAATTCTTGCCTACTTCCAAGTTATGCTTTGGATTCCTTGCGTGAAGTGTGAACTGGGACGGAGCTTTTGCGATATATTCTTCAATCAATTCCGGAGAAAACTTAACCATTTTTGATGAATAGTTTACTTTCGCTCCGTGCTCTCTAAGAATGTCAAGTGCCTCATCGTCCAAAAAAGCTATACCGAGTTCAGCTAAAATGCGTAAACTGTTTTCATGTAGTGCTTCAATTTGATCTGCACTGGCAATTTCAAAAGGAGAATAAAAATTTCGCGGTTGTTTCCAGGGTTGTTGTTGAATACCGGCAATTGTTCTGGACTGTCCCCGTCCCCTTCTTTTGTGTTCACGTGGCATAATTGTATAAAAAATTATTGATTTTAACTTTAATGAAATGAAAAGAACAATAGAGCTAAACAAGTAATACGATTACTGCGCAAACTCAATATGATAAGATTTGTTTTTTGCTGCCTTTTGAGCTGAATCTAAACGGACATAACGGATTCGCACAAAATATCAAACAATTGAAACTTGTTGAATACAATTAAAGCATATTGGTTTCAAACGGATAACTGGACTGTCGTTCTACCCCAGTTTCCGTAATTACAACCTGTTCTTCCAACTTCACACCTTCACGCCCCTCATCGGTACCGATGAATGACTCAACGCAAAGTACCATTCCCTCTTCAAGTATTCCGTCATAACCTTCTGCTTCAAAGTCATTCAGGTGTTTGATATTAGGATATTCGTCAGCGAGTCCCACACCGTGGATTAAACTACTGTAACGATGAGAGAGAAACTCATCCGGAATAGGCCAGCATTTTTCAGAAACCTCACGGAAGCTCATTCCGGCTTTAAGTATAGAAATATTGTGTTCAATCTGCTCATACGATTTTCCGTACAAACGTCTTTGTTCGTCAGTTGCACAGTCACCACAAATCCAGGCCCGTGAAATATCCGAACAATAACCATATGGCCCTATCAAATCTGTATCAAAACTGAGTAAATCACCTTTTTCAATTCTTCGCATTGAGCATTCCCTGAACCATGGATTTGTACGTGGACCGGAAGATAGCAGGCGCGTTTCTATCCACTCTCCTCCAAGGCGGATGTTCGTTTCGTGGAGTTTTGCCCAGAGTGCGTTTTCGGTAATACCGGGTTGTAAAAATTCGTGCATTGATTGAATACCTGCTTGACAAACATCCATTGAGGCATTCATTAATATGAGCTCTTCATTAGACTTAACTGCTCTTGCAGTTTCGGTGATTTGCTCTCCTTCAACTAGCATTAAACCCCTGGCACGAAGTGCGTCACATCCAGTATGTGACAAAGAGTCCACAGCCAGTCTCTTATTTCCCCCACCGTGTGCTTTCATCAAATCTAAAATTTGTCCAGCAAATTCTTTTACAACTTCAACCCCTCGATTTCCCGCCCCAAAAAAGTAGAAAGCTGGAAGCACTCGGTATTCATCCAGAGTTGGAATATCTTCAGCCAGATGAGGGTGATTAGAATAATCAAAGAGTACTACAGGACCGTCTAGTGAGACAAATACGCAACGTGTTTCATAATGTGAACACCAGATTTGCATATTAGTCGCATCCACTGCATAGCGTGTATTGATCTGATTGAACAATAACAATCCGGTGACTTCCAATTCAGCCATTTTTGTACGTAGTCTCTGCAGTCGATAACGTCGTACTGTATCAAGATCAACCGGTGCATCTGAAAACTCCATGGCACCGTGCTGACGCGCCGTTCGACCTTTTTGTAATGCTTGAATGGAGGCTAGAGGCATATTTGTTCTTTTTGGGAGTTTATTAAGTCTTAACTTATGAAAAATCACTCTCTGGGCTTGGTTCCTAAGTGGATTTGAAAGAGATTCGCAACTAGCCTTAAATTTAATATTTAGCTTCGAATCCTCTT
>NYXK01000150.1 GCA_002685535.1 Deltaproteobacteria bacterium | reverse complement strand
CAGTGAATTATTTACAGTGCAGACACCTCAGGGCTTTCGCACTGAGTTATTAAAGGATGCTTCAATGCAGGCTCTTGCAAACAATTTGATAGTTACTGATGATGCTTCATTAGTTGAAAAAAATGGAGGCAGTGTTGCAACAGTTGAAGGTGAGCCGAAAAACATAAAAATCACTACACCTGCAGATTTGGAACGGGCAGACTGGATACTGAGTCCAAAAAATAAACTATCCTGAATTTCAAAGTATTTTAAAAACTACACATACATGATTTCCTTTTTTAGCTCAAAATCGAAGCCGTTCCGGAAACAACCCTGCTTGACCGGGTTTATTTTACTAAGCATCTTACTGTTTAATATTTATCAACCTTTTGAACTGCAGGCAGCCAAAAAAAGCAGCGGTTCAAAGGTTAGCATAAACTTGCCTCAAACAATTATCCTCAAAGAATTCATCAAAATAATTTCGGAAAATACCGGAACTGTTTTTGTTTATGAAGAAAAGAATATGCGCGGTCAAATGTCAATCACGGCCCCGCGCAATTTCAAAGTAACTTCGGAAGACGCGTTTTTCTTCTTTGAAAAAATACTAGCAAGTCAGGGATTGGCAATGGTGCGTAAAAAGGGAAGTAAAGTCGTGGAAATACTTCCTTCAGCAGACGCGCGTTTCTCCCGTTTACCGATTTCAAATGTCGGTGGAAAGATCAGTTCAAAAAGTGGGAACTATGTCATGCGTCTGATCCCAATTTTTCACGCAGACCTCAAGGGGATACAGTCGACATTACAACCAATTTTTTCCAAGACTGGAGTCCTGCTCGTTTATGTGCCAATGAACATGTTGATAGTAATCGATGTTGAATCCAACGTAAGCCGCATCGTGGAACTCATAGAGATGCTCGACACTCCTGCACCGGATGGCGTTGAGCAGATTGTCACTTTACAGCAGATTATACACAACGATGTAACGGAAATTCACAAGACAGTTTCCGAATTGTTTTCAAATTTAGTACGCAACGGCAAGAAGCCTCAATTCAAATTACTAATTGAGACCCGTTTAAATTCATTGTTTATCGTTGCAAACCGGGATACAACGGGAGAGATTATTGAATTAATTGAAAAAGTTGATGTGCCGGTTGAAGGCGCAAAAACA
Organism: Deltaproteobacteria bacterium; assembly: GCA_002685535.1. Classification (GTDB taxonomy): domain Bacteria; phylum SAR324; class SAR324; order SAR324; family NAC60-12; genus Arctic96AD-7. The sequence continues at coordinate 14,777 of NYXK01000150.1, read as the reverse complement.
ACTATTCATGAGCTGAAATATTCTGATGCCGCAAAGCTGGTTCCGCTCATTACGACTGTTTTTCCTAAAACTACTTCAATCAAAATATTACCATTTACACCTTTTAATGCTCTGATAATTATTGCTAATCCAGTAACAACTCGGCAAATAATTGAGCTGGTTGATCAACTTGATATTCCGCGCGGGAACCGTCAAATAATGATGCAGCAGTTGCAATATGCTTCAGCCCAGACACTGGCTCCGTTACTTTCAAAAATATTCGCGGATAAAGTTGTTGCCGGAAAAGGAGAAGGAGAAACCGCCTCAGGTAGTCCTGTTAAAATAATTGCAGAACCTCGACTAAACTCGTTGATCATCATTGCCGATCGTTTAGCAACCGATAGAGTTCTTAAACTTATTTCAAAACTAGACACTGAGCAGGGATCTTCCGGGGAGACTCAACTAAAATTAATTCCGCTCAAAAACACATCCGCCAAACGGATGGCGGCTCTTCTGACAAAAATATTCGCGGATCGTGTAGTTGCGGGCAAAGGTGAAGGAAAAACCGCAAAAGCGAGTTTGGTAAAAATTATTGAAGAGGAACGCCTGAATTCCCTGATTATTATCGCCGGACGGATTGAGATCGAGCGTATACTCTCGCTGGTTAAACAGCTAGATATCTACCAGGACAGCGGAAAGATTCAAAGCAATTTTAAACTTTATCACCTGCAGCACGCTGTCGCAAAAGACATGGCTATACTGCTCAAAGAAGTTACAGGAAAAATCACCGAGGTTGCCCGAAAGGATGAAAAGCCATTAGTTGGAGCTAAAGCAGGGTCTAAAACGACAAAATCCGGAACACAGTCAGAAATTTCAATCAGTGCTGATGAAGCTACGAATTCTCTCTTGATTTTTGCTCCGGCTGTTGCATTCAAAACTCTGGATCAAATTATAGTAAAGCTTGATGTCCCAAGAATGCAGGTTTATGTGGAAGCGCTTGTGATGGAAGTTTCACTTTCAAAAAGTTTAGATTTAGGCATCAACTGGAAAACCGCCGGAGTGACTAACAGTGGTCGAATAATTACGGGAGGATTTCCAGAAGGAGGTGCCTTCACAGGTCCTAATAGCTCAGGTAGCCTTGGATCAGCGACAAGTGCAGCTGCAGACTCAACTATAGGTGTATTGAACGGTAATACAATCAGTATTGGAGGACAAGAATTTTTTAGCTTCGGAGCATTTGTTAAAGCTGTCCAAAACAACAATGATGTAAATGTACTCGCAAATCCGCAATTGATGATTATCAACAACCCTCAGGAAGGTGATGTTCCAAACATTAATGTTGTCTCTATAGTACCTGTTTCACAAAAAACTGTTACCAGTGCGAACAATATTAGCACAAAAGAATACCAATTTAAGGAAGTTGGTATCAAACTTGAAATTAAACCGCAGATTAGCGGAGAAAATAGTATCCGGCTTGATATTTCACAGGAGTCCAGTGATGTTGTAAACCCTGGTGTAGAAGCAATCACGATTTTTAAGCGTACTATCAAAACCTCCGTGATTGCGGAAGATGGTGAGATTATTGTGCTTGGTGGCTTGATCAAGGAAAAAATTGCACGCGACCAGGACAAAATCCCCGGTTTTGGGGATTTACCTTTGCTGGGTTGGTTGTTTCGGAGCAAGCAAAATCAATTTGAAAAAATTAACCTCCTGATTTTTATACGTCCAAACATCATCCGTTCAAAAGCAGATTTGGAAAGAGTTAATCAACGTGCCAGTTCCCGTTTCAAAAAAGCAAAAGAGCTTAACAAAGTATCCAATCAAGTGCTGGAGGATATGGGGCTTCCTGAACTTTCTGAAAAAAAAGAGAGGGTTACGGAATAGAACCCCCTTAACCTCCGCTCATGGATGAGTATGTAAACAATGGAATTTCAGTCTAATAACATAGAGTTATCCACAATTTTTCCGAATCCGGAAAATCCTCTGGAAATCAAGATCCCCTTGTTTGAGGGGCCGCTTGATTTGCTGCTCCATCTCATACGCAAAAAAGAAGTCTCAATTGCAGAGGTGCGTCTTTCTGAATTAACTGCGTCCTATCTGGAATACCTGGAACAACTGCAATCGATCAATCTAGATTTAGCAGGTGAGTTTTTAGAAATTGCCGCGATGTTGATTTTGATTAAGTCACGTAGTTTGCTGCCTAGGTCTCCAGTTGAAATTGAAGATTTAGAAGAAGAAGATCCAGAAGAAATTTTAAGACGCCGTTTACTGGAATATCAGCATTACAAGGACGCGGCATTTGAACTAAGTTCGCTCGATATTTTGGGACGTGACGTTTTTCAGCGTCCGGAAAATGTAGAACTGGTTGCGGATAGTGAGGAAGCTGATCAGGAATATGAGGATGTCTCCGTTTCTGCACTACTGGAAGCTTTTGAGCGTGTGATGAAGCGCTTGCCCAAAATTTCCAGATTAGTAATTGAAGCGGAAACTGTACGAATAGAAGACCGTATTGAAGAACTGATTGAACTTTTCGGCAAAAAACAACTCTGTCTTTTTGAAGAACTTTTTGAAAGTGACAAAGCTAGAATCTGGTTTATTGTAACTTTCATGTCAGTTCTGGAAATGGTCCGTTTACACCTTATCACCATTGTGCAGGTTGATCAGTTGGGAGCAATTCACTGTTCCGCCCATGAAGATTTTGCAAAAAACAGTAGTGACTGGTTCCATCTGCAAAACAGTAATGAAAATGAGGCGGAAGCCCTGCTTAAAGCAAGTTAAACGCTCATCTTAATTTTTTCTCTGGAACAGTTGACCTGTTGTTCATAAAGTATTTAATTCAGAAACTTGTAGATTTTCTACAATGTTTTATTTTTCAATCTGCATGAAAACATCAAGTGTATGAATCATGCATGTTTCAGTGATTCTGTAGAAAATCATTTTCTGTTGAAGAAGCTTTTGTTTCAAATAAGGCGAATAGAAAAAATTCAAACCCAATTTCTCTCGTAAATAATGTCCCGGATTTTACAGCTGAAACTTATTTTTTTCGGGATCATAGTTCTACTCTTACCGAGCCTATCTCAGGCAAGTCAGTCTCCCCGACTGAAAATCATCGCAATTGTACTTTCTAAAACTTGCCCGTTACCTGATGGTCCGGACATGAGCATTGACTCTCCGGATTCGATTCTTAAATCCATGTCTAATCCTGACTGTCCTAAACATGGTGATAATCAATTAGTTCAAACTGCTATTGCCAATCGAGATTCTACACCAAAGCAGGTGGGTGTCGAAATTAAAATCAAAGTGAACGCAAAGGAGCTAAAAACAAAACGGCACCGCAAAGTCTACACAATTCTGGCAGGTGACACAGCAAGGGTGCTGCATGAAATTGCTTTGGAAAATACCGGACTTTATCAAATTTCCGTAAGAGTTTGGGATGCGAATTTTAAACGTATTTTAGTTAACACCACCCCGGGAGATGAGCGTTATTTCTTCATCGCTTCGCCTCAAGACTTAGAAGTTGCTAAAACTCAACTTGCGTCAGGAGTGGTAGTTTCAGGGAAACGTATCATTTCACCTTTGAAATTTGATCCACCTGATTTACGCTGGGAATCAGTGCAGATTTTGCCGAAACACGCACTGCGTGGAGAGAAACTCCGGTTACGTCTCAATTTAATGAATGCAGGCGGAGATATTGTCAAGGACATTGCCGCGAAGATACAATATTACAATGTCAAACAACCGATGCGTAAATCTGTAATTGCTATGCCCAACACACGTGTAATGGCACCTGGTGAAATAATAACTTTCGACTTGGAATACGTCCTTCCGGATGATCAACTATTGGGAAATTACCAAATAATTGCCACTGTTGACCCTGAAAATGAACTTGAAGAACTGAAGGAAAACAATAATATTACTAAGTCAAACGTAATCAAGCTAAGTGACATTAAGTTGCTTTTACCAACTGACAAATTTAGCTTTGAAGAAAATGGACTCTTCCTTTTTCAGTGGGACAGCCTAGCCTTCAGTGAGTTCAAAATTCAAGTTGGTGTAGATGAAAAATTTGAAGATCCAGGATCATATTTTGACTTGCCTCAGGGAAATCGCTGGATTGCGGACAAGGAACTGATTCCGCTGGCAGGCGAACTGCCGGGAATGGCGATGGGTTTAATGAGAGCAAAAAAAAAGAATCAACTCTACTGGAGAGTGATCGGACGTCAAGCCAGTGGACGGCAGGCAATTTCCGGAATTAACAGATTCAGCATAACGCCGGTTAGCCCAGATTCTTCCTGATTTTTTCAAAATTATTTAAGACGCACAGTAAAGTCTAGGGCTTATGTTATTAAAGTTATTTCTCGCCTTTACAATCATCCCCGTTGTTGAAATCTACCTGTTGATACAAATAGGCTCAGCTTTTGGAGTTTTTACTTCAATTGCACTGGTAGTTTTTACTGGATTTTTAGGTGCATATTTAGCCCGTATTCAGGGGTTACAAACCTTGTTCAGGATCCAGGAAAGTTTAGGAGAAGGGCGTATGCCGTCCGGAGAACTGCTTGACGCACTGTTAATTGGAGTAGCAGGCCTTGTACTGCTCACTCCGGGTTTTTTAACAGACACAGTCGGTTTTGTCCTGCTGATTCCGAGTACCAGAAACGCCATTAAATCATGGCTACAGAGTAAGATTAAAACTCAATATATGTCAGAAAAACCGGAAGACACGATTATAGAACAGTAGCAAATCCGGACATTCTCTCCTTCAAATCGACAAAAGCTTTCTGTAACAATCACAACTTTTTGGGCTGAATATCTTGCTCTTTAGTGAGTATCTGGTACCCTGACCACAGGGGGTATGAAAAATCATTTCTACCACAAACAATATTTACAACAGAATAGTGACTCCATGGCAGATACCGTAAAACTTGAAGTTAATCAAAAATCTATTGATCTTCCTCTAATAAATGGAAGTGAAGGTGAGATTGGCATTGATATTAGCAAACTACGCTCCCAAACAAAAGTGATAACTCTTGATCCGGGCTTCGTAAATACAGGATCTTGCGAAAGTAATATCACATTCCTCGATGGTGAGAAGGGCGTCTTACGCTATCGAGGTTATCCAATTGAACAACTTGCAGAAAAGTCCAATTTCCTAGAAGTCAGTTATTTGCTGATTTACGGTGAATTACCAACAAATCAGCAGTTACATGATTTTGAATACAATGTTAAACAGCACACTCTGTTGCATGAAGATGTACGTCATATTTATCAGGCCTTTCCTAAGGACGCACATCCAATGGCAATTCTTTCAAGCATCGTCTGCGCGCTTTCCACATTCTATCCTGATTTCAGTGCAACCGATAGTGACGCGGTGGATTTGGCGATTTGGCGTTTGATGGGGAAACTGCCTACTATTGCAGCCTGGTCATACAAAAAAAATATCGGCCAGCCATTTGTTTATCCGATTAACGAATTTACTTATGCCAAAAACTTCTTGAATATGTTGTTTGGGGTACCTACCACAAATTACGAAGTTCCACCGGAATTTGTGGAGGCTCTGAATGTACTTTTCATTTTACATGCAGATCACGAACAGAATTGCTCAACATCCACAGTTAGGTTAGTTGGCAGCAGTGAGGCGAACTTGTTTGCTTCAATTTCAACCGGAATTGCCGCACTTTGGGGACGGTTACACGGTGGAGCAAATCAAGCTGTGTTGGAAATGCTGCAGCAAATTCACAAGGACGGAGGAGACGCGCAGAAATTTATAAAATTGGCCAAAGACAAAGATTCCAGTTTCCGTTTAATGGGCTTCGGACATCGTGTTTACAAAAACTTTGATCCTCGTGCTACCATTCTAAAAGGTTACTGTGATAAAATACTGGCTCTGAGTGGAACACCCGATCCTTTGCTGGATATCGCCAAACAACTTGAGGAGGCAGCCCTGACTGATGAATATTTCATCGAGCGCAATCTATATCCAAATGTGGACTTCTACAGCGGAATCATCTACAAAGCACTGGGCTTCCCAACAGACATGTTCACTGTGCTTTTCTCTCTTGGACGTCTGCCCGGCTGGATCGCACATTGGCTGGAAATGGGGAATGGTATCTCAAAGATTGGGCGGCCACGCCAGATTTATACAGGCGAAACTGAGCGGGATTATGTTTCTCTCGGCGAACGTGACTGATTAACACCCTCCTCAATAGACGCTTCCCATGCCTGATATTTCAATGAGGGAACAGCTTCTGATTGCTTTAATGTTTCTGCTGGTTATTGTGCTGGCAGGAATATGGGGTATGCAGCAACTCAACCGTCAGGAAGAAAGCCTGCTGCTACAACTTGATAAGCAGGAACTTCAAATCAAGCAAATCCGTTTACTCTCGCGCGAATGGAATCAGCTACGGCGTACCCCAACCGCCCCTGTTATGCCTCAGGCTCTGAGCTCTTTCGTGGAAAACATCGCCCGTACTCTTGAGATACAGGACAATTTACAACTTAATGTACTGACCAATGTGCAAAAAGGAACAGAAGGTGTCAAAGTAGGTTTAGACAGACTTAAACTGGATCAGCTTTTGTCTATGCTGTATCAGCTGGAAAATCATCGACCTGTTTTACGGACTTCACATTTGAGCATCAGTATCAGCCCTGGTAACCGGCAGGTACGAGCCTCGTTTCAAGTACACAAGCAACAGGGAGGATGAGGCAAATGCCGTTTTTAAAACGTTTATTGTTATTTATAATAGGACTGCTGCTGATCATTGTGCTGGCTTTTTGGGGTTTTAAAGAGAATTTTCCAGGCAAATCAATCGCGGATGGGATTCAGTTACGTTTGACAACACAAATAGGAATTCCAGTTGAGATTGAAGCACTAGAGTTGGGGTGGTTAAAAGTCAGCACGCCCGAAATTGCTTTGCGGACTCCTGAATGGCTGACAGCAACTCCGGATGTGCGACTGCTTATTCTCGAAAATGTAGATACACCTTTTTTGCCACTTATAACTTCCGGAAAAGCAAAAATACTTGGACAACTCCATGGAGGGACAATTGAGGCTTCCACTGACTTGCAGTCCCGGAATATACTTGATATTTCTCTTGCAGGAGTAAAAATTGAACAAGTACCGCTAATTGCCGCACTTCCATATGCCTTTGTTTCGGGCAGTCTTTCCCTCTCTTCTCAAATTGAAAACATAAATGCCCTGCAGAATCAACAAGCCCGCTTTCCGGAAGGCAAACTAAAAGGTCGACTTAGTAACGCCCAAATCCGTATTGACGGAGGAGCAGCCCTGCTTAATCTGCAAATGCCGGAACTCAATTTTTCAGAGGTGCTGTTTGACCTGCAGTTCGGCCCTTTAATAGCTGTCCGGAAGATTCAAATAAAAGGATCTATGGAAGGTACAATTGAAGGTACAATCCGGCTCAATGAGAAACGTCCTCAGATGTCATTAATTGATCTGAATATAGAACTCACCCCTTCACCTGATCTCAAAGTGGAAATCAGCAGCTTTAGTACTATGCTGCGTTCATTTCAGTGCGGTGAGACAATTAAAATTAACCTAAATGGATCTCTAAATCGTCTCAACTATCCTACAAGAAATAAATGCTGATCTAGGCCTCCTGTTATTTATGCTTTAATTTGTTGAGTTAGCACTCAGGAGTCGGATTTTAGAGATAATCTAAACTAAAATCAGTTTAGTCCGTCAAGAAAATATGTAGACCATGAACCTTTGTTTTTAAGTTCAACTTCACCTCTTGGAGTACAACTCCCTGCACCTTCGAGATAATCTTTGGTTTTTTCAGAGATGTGGATTTTACCGTTTTCACCGCTGCTTTCCAGCCTTGCCGCAATATTGACCGCGTCTCCCCAAATATCAAAAGTATTTCCAGCACTTCCAGCGATTACCGGCCCTGAATGAATCCCAACTCGGAGTTCCCAACAGGGCTTACCCAGTGCTTCATACTGAATGTTGGTACCTTCAACAAACTTTAGCATGTCTATTGCGGTAGCACAGACTTCTTGTGCGTGGGTTTTTTGCTGAGAAGGTATTCCACCAACACACATATAGCAGTCGCCAACCGTTTTGACCTTGAGTACATTGTGTTTTGAAATAATTCTGTCGAAACCACTGAAAAAAGTGTTAAGTGTCTCCAGAAGCTCACCGGGATCACTGTTTTCCACCAAATTGGTGAAACCGACAAAATCTGCAAAAAGAATACTTGTTACTGAATAGTACTGCCCCTTCATTTGACTAGGCTGCTCCTCAGTTTTATCTTCCGGAACCGAGACTCCTCCAGTAGAATTTAATTCTTTTTCCAGCATGTGTACGATTTGATCGGATAAGAGCCGCAAACCATCGATCTGTTGATGACCAAGATTTTTCGGGTTAGAATCAAATACACAGAGTGTACCTATTGAAAATCCACGAGAGCTCATCAAAGGCAAGCTGGCATAAAATCGGAAGCCGGGATCGAAAGGCATGTTTTTCAAGTTCTTAGTCCGATGATCCTCTAAAATATTTTCAATAATAAGTGGCTGCCCTGGTTTGGCAAGACCAAACTGACAAACCGAAATTTCCCGTGGCAATTCTTCCATCATGTCAATTTGTTCAGGCTCAAAACCAAAACTAGCCTTACACTGTTGGACACTTGAACCCAGGATATTGATAGTACTTTGAGGACAACCTGTAAGGTACGTAGCAACCTGAGTCATGGAATTGTAACGGGATTCACTGCTCAGGTTTAGATCTAATATTCCAAGACGCTTAACTTCTTCAATACGCTGGTCTTCATTAAACAGATTTTGTACAGGAACTATTCCGGCTTTAACTCCAGCTTCCCTCAGCATTTCTAAATGCTCTTTTTTTTCAGGTTCTTCCATAAATACCACATATTTTCTACTAGAAAGTCAACTTTTCTGAGGGTAAAAGAAGTGGGCTGAGGAAACATCAAGGTTGTCCTCAGCACCAGAGTTAAAAAATTCCCCCAGTTCCTGCAAATGATACGTTATCAGAATTGCGCATTATTGAAAGCTTAAAACAAAAAACATTTTACTCCTGATTATTTCAAATAGAATACAAAAACAAACTTTGGGAAGAGAGAATAAATATTGGAGTTGGATCTTGTTAAAATTTTAATTAAATGAAAGGATTCCAGGTCAGCAGGTATGTTCTAACACAGCAAACCAGGCAAAAGAGGAGCAAACTTAAAAAACTCTGAGTAGTTAATTTAATGGTATTTGTGATCTGCAAAAGATACACAAGGAAGTTCCGGATCAACGAATTGCTAAATCCAGGATTTTATTATTTGAAACAATGCTTGAGTCAGCATTGTTAAACAGTGGGCTTAGTCTATAATGAAATCAATTCGAAGGTTGAAGGAAACACCTGTCAAATATTTATCATTTGGCGTCAAGAAATAGGAGAAGGCATAATTAAAGTCAGTCTTTTCTCCAACTTTATGATTAAATCCAAACCATGGTTCTACGACGGCCCCTCCACTTTGTACTGTGTTTGTTGCGGTACTATCATACATTTTTGCACCTCCACCACCAGCTGCCAAGCCCCATTCAACATAAATATCGTCGAAGATGGTAAAATCATAACCGGCTAACATTCCACCATAAGTGTATGTTCCTACGCTACCTACAGTACCTAGTTGTCCTGCGAATCCAGTACCTCCGACAAAAAACTTTTCGGTGTTATAGATAACGAAGCGCCACCCATAAAATAAACTGGGACCGGCCGCTGTATTTAAATATTTTAAAGCGACACCTGTCTTGGATTTTTTAAAGTACGAACTGGCGTATATATACTCTCCTGACAAATTTGTCTTTGAAGTTTCATCTGTCGGTGCGACCTCCTGACTATCAGTTTGAGCTAAAACCTGGACAGAAAAAAAGACAGATATGAGTAATATTATGAGATTTTTCATGTTCAATTCCTTCTTCTGCTCTTAATTAATTTGAAAATCTTTTACCAACCTAGCCTGAAAGTTTATTGTTTACGAAAGTGTATTGCAAGCTTTTTATTCCAAAAAAACCGTATGATATACTTTTTTTAAGTTAAAATACACTATAAAAAAGCATTTTTCCACAAAAAAATTATTTCAGCTTCAAATACACCTAATATTTTATACAAAAAAACTGTATATTACAACAATTGCAAATGTGAAGCCTAATTGATTATTTGTTTAATAATTCTATTATTTGTTTAATAATTCTACAGTGTGTCTGGTATCTATGAGGATTCTTCACGCAGTTGTTCAATGCGTAACCTGATTTGACTGTTATCCGGCTCAAGTCTCAACGACTCCTCCCACGCAGTTTCTGCTAACTGCAATTCTCCAAGCTGATAATAGACAATTCCAAGGTTCCACCAGGCCACAGAATATATAGGATATTTTCTAGTGAGACTTTCCAGGAAACTGCGGGCTTCATGGCGTTTCCCAAGTTTTATAAGCACAGCTCCAAGCCTCAACAGTGCTTTATGATGTTCAGGTTTCAGGTGAAGTACTTGTCGGTATAATGTTTCGGCTTTTTCCAGATGTTTTAGTTTTTCATGTGCATAACCCAGATAAAGGTTGATTTCAGGATGTTTGGGGAATTTCTTTCGAAGTTTAGCAAGTAGTAAAAACGCACTTTGCGGATCCTGTTGAACCAGGCGTAATTTTGCCAGATACAGATGAGGTTCTGGTTGTAATGGTTGCAGTGCAGCAGCATCTTCAAAAGACTGAAGTGCTTCTTTCCAGCGGCGGGCATTGTAATCCTGTTGACCGGAATGCATCAGCTGTTCGAAACTTTGTGTTTTTTCGGAAAGTGCAGGAATCATCCATGGTTCTAAATCCTTGATCAGCACATGGTAAGGCTGCCAGCCATCAGTACTTGGTTCGGTAACAAACGGATAAAGTTTTAGCCCCTGCTTGACGTAAGTATCACCTGCCTGAGGGGTTTGTCCGATAGTGAGTCCATAGAGGATCAAAGACATACCATCGCGGGGATTTAACTGATTGGCAATATTTGCCTGTTGTTTAGCAAACAAGGGTTCTCTTCGAAGGTAGTGCACGAGCGAGAGTAAAGTATGATGCTCGCTATTATCAGGGTGCTGTTTCATGGCTGCCAAAATTTCTGTTTCTGCAGAATTTAGAGCAGGGACAAGAGCTGGTTCTAAAACTCTGCTTTCGATAATGAGCATGACAGCTCTGTAGTATTGAATTGATGATGCCAGAGAAGGATAACTAATTAGCAATGCCTCCAACTCATCTTTATGTGCTTCCCATGCAGAAGTATTAGGGACAGGTACTTGTTTAAGTCTCCACTGATAAAAATGCTTTAGACCATCCCAATCGTAGGTTTTGGGGAAATGAGTCAGATTACTGAAAAATTTGTCCCCCTCACCAAGGCTTTGCAAGAGTGAAACTATTAGTTTATCAGGAGAGTTCCAGGTTTGAGTGTTTTGTATTTTCAGAGTTGATTTACTTTTTCCGAAAATACTGATGCTCAATGTAACCGAAAGTTGGTTAAGGACTTTCTGTAAAGATATTTGAATTAGTCTGTTCGGTTTTATTTGGGAAATTTCCGAGTTTTGTAATGATATATTACTTGAGGTAAGCTCTCCGGAGTCACTAAGGCGCTGATTCCAGCGGCGCATGATATCCGGAGTTATTACAGAGAATCGATCGGCCAGTTGCAGCTGCATGGAAAGTTCTTCCTGAACAAACAGCCCCAACCAATTCAATCCTTTTGAAGGGTATTTGACATCAACTGAAAGTAATCCGACTGATTGACGTGCCTGGAGAAACTGAGGAAACACCAGGTTTACAAAGAGCAGGCTTGTAAACAGCAAGAGGAGAAGTTTGCGAAGAAACTGATTTTTTATTTCCTTCGCAATTAAAAATGAAGGCAAACGAGCAGTGCAAAAAATTATGGTAGATTTGAAACACGTCGTTAGCGTCATGCGTAGTGTTGTGAGGATCCCGGGGCTTCAGTGTATGAATCTGCACTGGTACCAAAAGTGGACCCTTCAATTTCATCTCCTTCAAATTCTTCCGTATCCGCCTCAGCCTCCTCATCTTCAGTCTCCACAGCTACCACTTCATCCGCCTCAACTTCCTCCGACTCAGTCTCCTCAGCAACCACTTCCTCAGCCTCTTCGTCTTTTTGAATTGACGTATCAACCTCTGCCTCAACTTCAACAGCTTCCACATCTTCCAGCTGTTCAAATTTTTCAATTAAGGATGATAGCCTTTGCTCCCAATCTTCATATCGATTTTCCAACTCATCATTCTTTTCTTTTAAATCCGTAATTTCCATTCGTGAAAATTCGATGGTTTCGATCGCTTCATTAATTTTTGCTTCAAGCTGTTTCAGTAAATCGTTTGACATGTTTAATTTCCTNAAAAAATGGTTNTAGCAACTTCCTCACGGAATTCGTTAACCGGATCCCCGGCAAANCTTTCAGCACAANTCTGATGGATGCAAGAGCTGTACATTTTAGNTTATACTTGAATGAAAAAGGTAATCAANAATAATAACAATTGATTGCTTGTAATTCCTGAANTAAAGGTTTAACAAAAAAAGTATGCAACTGTCAGTCACCTACTTTCGGCCTGATTTTTCAGACTAATCGTTGATNGATGAAAACTGGGGACCATACAATTGGGCAATAACAAATCAGCTGAAACGGAGATAGAAGCCGGTTTAGATAATATTGTTCNGGCACTGTTTAATAATTCTTCAAATATTATGAGGCAAGTTTTTTTGGTGAGACTATTCTTTTCTTTCTGATTTTCTTATGAGCAGGAACGGGTAATCTTTCAAGAATACGAGAGTAGATTTNTTCCATACTCAATTCAGCCGACCTTAGTTGTTCATCCGGGTTCCCTTGTGCTATGAAGCGATCAGGAACTCCAAGCTGCAGTGTAGGCACACAAATACCACTTACACTTAGAGTTTCAAGCACACCACTGCCGAAACCTCCGTGGATTGTGTTTTCTTCAAGGCTTACCAGTAATTGTACTTCTCTACCAAGCCTAACAATTACATCCTCATCCAGCGGTTTGACAAACCTTGCGTTTACAACAGCAACTGAGTAACCATTCTTTTCAAGAAGATCTGCTGTCTCCTCTGCAATATCGACCATTNAACCTATCGCAAACAGCGCAATATCTTTCCCTTTTCGTAANATTTGTGCTTTGCCAAATTCAAGTTGAGAACAATCATTTTCGTCAGGATTAGCAGTATTTCCTCTAGGGTAGCGTATTGCCGAGGGACCGNTTTCATTATTATAGGCAAGTTCCATCATGCCGCGCAATTCNNCCCCGTCACGGGGTACCATTATTGTCATGTTCGGAATCATACGCAGGTAAGTCAAGTCATACAATCCGTGATGGGTCGGGCCATCAGCTCCAACAAATCCTGCTCTGTCGAGCATGAAGCGTACCGGTAATTTTTGAATTGCTACGTCGTGTATNATGTGATCAAGTGCACGCTGCAAAAATGTGGAATAAATGGCAACAAATGGTTTACTACCGGTGGTTGCAAGTCCTGCTGAGCACGTCACAGCATGACCTTCAGCGATACCAACATCAAGCACACGTTCCGGATATTTTGGTTNCAGTTTAACGATACCNGTTCCACTCAGCATGGCGGCAGTCACAANNACGACTTGTTCATCTCGTNCCATCAATTCTNCTANTTTGTTTCCAAAAACCTGAGAAAAACTAATTGCATTTCCGGATGATTTTTTCTTTACAAATTTTCCATCCTCTGGTTCGAATGGGGTAACACCATGATACTTATGGGCATCTTCTTCAGCAAAAGCATAGCCTTTACCTTTTTGTGTAATGGCGTGGATGACAATGGGACCGTCTAAATCCTTAACATGATTTATTAAATCCAGTAGTTCTGGAAGATCATGACCATCGACTGTACCAAAATATCGCCAACCCAATTGTTCAAAGAGCATACTTGGCGGAGAAAAAAAGCTCTTTGCAGAATCNTGTAATTTCTGTAAAGTAGTTTTCAGGCCCAGTCGTTCAGAAAAAGGTGCCTTCTCTGCNAATTCCAGAGTTTCTTCTCGGAAACTGTTGTAAAACCTGGAAGAGGCAAAACGAGTCAATAATTTTGAAATTGCACCAACATTTGGATCTATACTGANGCTGTTATCATTGTAAATAACCAGCATGTTTTTATCGAGAGCACCATTGTGATTCAGTGCTTCAAAAGCTAAACCTCCGGTCATTGCTCCATCTCCGATAACAGCAATGACACGATGTTTTTTTTGTTGAAGATCACGTCCAATGGCCATTCCAAGTGCTGCAGAAATTGAAGTTGAGGCATGTCCTGCTCCAAAATGGTCGAAACTGCTTTCGTCACGTGAGAGAAATTTTTTGATGCCGCCGGCTTTACCAAGCGAATCAAATTTTTCATTGCGNCCNGTCAGAATTTTATAGGCGTAGGCCTGGTGTCCTACGTCCCAGACAATTCGGTCAATGTTGAAATTNAAATTTTTCAGCAATGCTACTGTGATTTCTACAGTACCAAGGGAAGAAGCAAGATGGCCTCCACGTTGGCTGGTGACTTNGATGATACGTTGACGGCATTCTTCGGCCAACTGAGTTAATTCTTGCAAATTTAGGTTTTGTATCTCTNNAGGTTGTGAGATACTTTCCAATAACGATTTCATTCTTGAATCTTAAATACTTAGTCTCAATGGGAATAAATATAAATGTCTTCAGATCTTCAGTTTTATTTCCCAATTGGTTCAGGCCACTTATGTACCATGTCTGTCAGTACGAAAAGATTATCAT
>NYXK01000149.1 GCA_002685535.1 Deltaproteobacteria bacterium | reverse complement strand
ACGATAATAGGAATCTTAACCTTGATATTCCTTGCAAGCTGCTAAACAAAAATCCGAGTAAGACAGCTGCTAGTAATGATTAACTTGTTCCAGATTCTACGCTTTCAAAGGGAATAAGTAATCTAAGACTTATTGCTTTTTTTCTTGATTTCTAGTGATATCATGCGTTGCAAACATCTTATCGATCGTTTTAAGGAATGCTATAATCTCAGCTTCATTAAATGTAAAGGCTTTAGCAGTTTTAGGGGTAAGCATAGGTTAACTTAGGTGTACTTGAAGCCTGTGAATATTGGAAGTATCGATGTAATGTGGTTTTTTAAAAGGTTTAGCTCCTCTAAAACCACCATCTGAAGCTAAAGGAGTAACCTTTCCCTTGCTTTTTCCAAAGCCTTTTTCAGCGCTATCAGTAAAGCGAGACTTAACTCCAAAGCCAGACTGCTCAGAAAAGTTGCTATTCCCCTTTAAAAGAAGAAAAGCTTTAAAGACTCTAAAAGCTCCAGCCTGAAAGTTAGGCATTTCGCCAAGGAACATGCTAGCTGTAGAAGCCTAATAACTCCCCTCTTCAAAAGGTCCACTTTTAGTATCTCGCATTGCTATTTTATAAAGAGATTTAGTAATTTTGAAATGTAAAGATTCAGCAAAAGTTGGTAATCGAAATACAAAAAATTGATTAAAAATATTATGCATACGCAAACAAAAAAAAAATAACAACAAAAAAAAAACATTCTCCAAATTCCTAAATACCTTTAGCGCTGGAGGCTCCCGATAGCGCTATAGCTGTTGAAGGCGCCTAAGCTTCTGATACCTAAACTCCTTCCCCCAGTTACTTCGCTTATAAAACTAATAAGCTAGAAACAAACATTAAACGAGATTATTAACATAAAAAGTTAATTCAAATTACTAAGCAATAAAAATCAAACAATGTAATATAAATGAAATATTAAGATAAGTATTGAAGAGATTCAAGCATAGCAAATTCGTTGAAAAAAAGAAAATACACAAAACGCGCGAGATAGATACCCTTGTACCAAAGGCACTCGCTTCCTTTTAGCTTTATTTCCAAGAGCTTACTTATCTTGGTAGCTAGCGCTTAATCGCCTTGTGCTTGTGAGGTTCGTTAGCTAGCTGGGGGTATTATTAAAAAGCTTAAAATTAGAAGGAAGAAGATGCGTTTTAGTAATACAAAGCGCTGAGTCGAAACCGTTAAAAGCGAAGGCTCAAACCTCCTAATACCTTGAAAATTCCCCTAGTATGAATAAGGGTTACTTCGATTCACTAACAAGCTTGTCTTTTATTTCTCGAATAATCACATCCCACTGCATTTGTTTTTTGTATTAAAGGTTGCAAGATAACCAAATAAATAGCTCCTTTAATTTATATAGTTATCATTCTTTAAACCTTATACATATTTTATTAATATAAAACTCGTATCGTTTAGTCATACCTAGTTTTTCCCTTATAAAGAACTTATTCCTGCGTAAGTCACTATAAATATGTGGAGGGGCAAATCCCAAGCAACCATACAACAAGAGAGGGAGCACTTAAGGCATAAGGGTAAACTTGATATAAAAGAACGGTTTGATCAAATCAAAACATAAGATAAATCTGAGTAGCGGGATTTGTCATTTTGAAGGTGAAAAAAAAATGTATTAGATAGAAATTATCGTTAGTTGTAGGATAGGTGGTATTGAAAGGAATGGAAGGAAAGTTGGCTCTTATATCGAAGCAGGCTTGGCAAAGCTGCATCCGATAACGTGACATCCAACTACCAAAATCAAGTGGCCCTGCCACAATAGCAATGTGCCTTTAACTTGCAATTACTTGAAATCAAGATCTTTTTATTAGCCATATAATTACTTAGCAAAGCTATAGCCAAAAGACCCCCCTTATAACGTAAGTTAAATTAATACATCAACTTCAAGTCTACTCCTTCGTAAAAGTCAAGTTTGCTTCACCCTATTAATAATTCTTAAACCTCAAATAAAAAAAAAAAATCGAATTTATTATATTATGCATGTTGTATAATATAAAACGCGTATTAAAAGCGTGACAAAGAACTTAACGCGTTAAGATAAAGGGTATTAACAAATGATAAAAAAGTTCGAAATTTTTGAAGCTACTTAATTTACCGCTTTTTTAATTTTTGATAAAATCTTAAAAATGCCTACCGAATAAATTCTTATTAGCGCACGGAAGCTACGGCCTTTTATTTTCCTTATATTTTCTTTTAATTAAAAAGATAATAATTTAACTAGCTCTTATGTTGAACCCCTATCACCTAAGGAGATTTGGACAAACGCTATCTTAAACCTCTTTTCTTGAGCTCAAAACCTTCAAGAAATTAATAATGCAAACTTAGGAGATGATTTTTTTGATTAGCACGTACGTTAATTAATAAATATAAGCTCTTAGCAACAAACTAGCATCAATATATTATAAAGTATAAAAAGCAAAAGTTTTAAATCAATTGATATATGTTGCTATTTGCAAAAGCGTAATAAGAGCTAGCAAATTAGAATAAAGAATTTGTTACTTTTAATGACAAGTTACATAAAGTTATAAAAGACCTTAACCTTTTTAAAGCAAAGATCGAACGATTAAGTTAGCAATTTTAGGAAATCTTAATTTAGCTTCAACTGAGCCGCTTCTTTTCTCTTATGAAGAATATACATTAACGCTTTACTTTTTGACTTATTTTTATCTAACAAGCTATAATAAAAAGAGCAAGAATTCACCTGATCTTAAGCGTTTTATTAAAGAATTAAGTGATATTTGCTTTAACAAATAGTATAAAAAGATAATTAGAAAGCTAAAAGCAAATGTGGATTAATAGATTATAAAAGATTTTGCATAATTTATGTTTTTAGCAAAGTGATAAGCATAACGTACTTTTAGATTATTACCTAAATCAAATCGGAAATCTCAAATTTGTTTTAAAATTATAAGAAGATTTTTGAAACTTTATTAAATGTTTATATAGCTTGCAATTGTAAGCAAATTGCTTAGAATTCCTTTAATAAGTTTACTCAAGGTTCTCGTTTATTTTAAGCTTTCTGGATTAAGTTTTAGCGTTTTGTTTTAAAGATAAGATTGTTTAATCAAGATTACTTATGTAACAAGCTTTGTAAAAAAGTTTTTATTGGCTTCTAAAAGAAATTGATCACGCACAAGTATAATAATGTCGATATAATGGCTAAAGATTACCTTTAATAAGACGTTCACATTTAAATGAAGCAAGACGTTACCTAGCAACATGTTATTTAATAAAACCGTAAGCTTTATACGATTACTTTTATAAAGTCGCCCGCCTAATCGTTTCCCTTACTTGAAATTCGAAAGCTTGTGACTCTTACAAAGAAGTCTTACTTTAAATCACTTGCTAAAGCCGTTCTTATTTATTTCGATTGCAAGAACTTAAATTATTTGTCTTGAGATTATTTGAATAAGAAGAATAAGGTTCCTGTTTATGTTATTAATTAATATAATAATAAATCTAAGTCAAAGACAAGGTTCAAGGTATAACATAAGTTAGCAAAAGAAGGAAAATTAAAAAATAAGTAAGTTTTAGCAAAAACAAGATTAAAGCACTTATTTCCGCAATTTTTACTTTTTTTTTCAAAAAGAATCAATTAAAAGCAATTAGCTTAACTTTTACTGTAGTAGGGCATGTGGTAATCAGGTGATTTGGATTTGGGTATATATATGGCTTTAGGATACGTATAATTAGCTTTACCAGGCAGAATATTACAGTTTGCAAATGTAATATGTTTCCAGAGGATAATATTAATCGATTTTATTTATTTACATTAGTAACCTACGCAAAGAAGCATACGATTAAAGCTTTATCTTTATATATTTTTAAGGTTTACGCCTTTATTATGATTCTGGCGATTTTAGTAATTTTAACGATTTTAGCAATACTAGCAATTCCGACAATTCCAGCGATTTTAATATACATATGCGCACTTTTTTAATTTGATAAGCCAAGCCTTTTGTGGATTTGCACCGGTATGTGATATCACAAAGACAGTAAAAGTAGCAAAACAAATGCAATAGTGGTTCAGTATATTCAGGTTGTTTAGCTAAGGGAGTGCGAGAAGGCAGAGGATTTATACCCGTAGCTGTAACCCCCCTGAAACTCCTCCGGCTACCAACCAACTTTTGACATAAATATATCAAACACTCGATATGAGTCTTATAAACTAACACCAGCAAAATTACTTTTAGAAATATAACATATTCTAACATGTAGCAATCAAATGGAAATACAAAAAAGTGTGAGATAAGAATAACAGATTAAGCACAAAACAGATCACATAAAAGAAATAATATACTTCTCCCGAAAGAAATTGCAGCCGCAGGCTATCCGATTTCTCCTCAATACCCCTCCGGCCCTTAAGTAAATAATTATACTAAACAATAAAAGAAAAAACAATGAGTGATCTTAAAGCTTTAACGTAATGATTTCTTTTTATATCAATTATGTAATTAAGAAAGAATAACAACTTGATACGTTATTGATAGCGGTGTAAAAGTGTTGTAATGTGGTGGAAGCAAATGATATTGCAGCGGTAAATAACAATAATATTCTGCGTGTCGGTGATTCCGCATCAGGAAACCGGGATTTCCTGAACAGGGTATCTCTCGCCTAAGGACCTGGCTGCTCTAGCGCTCTCGCTGCTCTGGGAAGGCCGGAGCGAGTGGTCGCGAGCCCTGCTAGCACACCTTGAGACCCCACCTCATGTATAAATCCAGTGCCGTTTCCCACTTCACCATCGTTCGTCCTTCACCAACTTTCCAAGCCTGGCCACATGCCACCCTCGCCATCAGACCTTTGCGACCATCCCGTGGCTTCACGAGTCGGCGCTATTACCTGTACCACGCCTCAAATTTTCCCCACCAGGCCAGGCCTGCTCTCTGATTAGCTGGTGCCCTTCGTATGCCCTTCGTAAGCTCCCCTCATTGTTCTGTCGCTGGCGTCACTGTCAAGAATCCGCCTCGTACTGACTCTGCTCTAACCCAGATCGTTCCGGAGCTGCCGACGCGCTGCGACGCGTACACCACTGCAGCAGTGCTTCCCGTTCACCTAGTAGAGATCCACCTTCGCCGAAGGCAAGCGACTCTTCATGGGGCACAACATCCTTCTGTGCCACCCATTCCTCCCCTTAAGGAATCACCTGCGTGTCTAGTGTCTGCCATGTTTCTATGAAAGCCTCGCTCTTTGTCAGCATTCAGGAGGGCCCTGAGTAGGAAGAGGAGGGCCCAAGACAGGCGACACTTTTGCGTACAGCAATGCTTTGAGAACGAAAGACCGAGGCTCAGGTAGATGACGCGGCAGCATGGGGGTGGTGGAGGGGGCGCGGAGCAACCAGATCGAGGTCGGTCAAGTCAGCTACGTATATGAATACTCAGCAGGTTTTGGGAGGGTCTGGAACACCCCTTGATTGCTGTACCTGGCAAACACTTCCCAAAGCAGAGACTCGAAGGATTCCAGGATACTGAACTTACGTGTTGGCGTCTGGGCATGGCGTGTGTGACGCAGCAGCTATTCCTGGGGAAGGCTGGCTGAGCTAGCACGGAGTGGGTTGTCTTGGAGCAACACGCCTTTTTGCCAGCTGAGATGCTCTAGGAGAGATTTTCCGGGGCCTCTACTACCCAGTTTTCCCCCTACGGCGATCAGAGGTTGCTCAATCAGGCAAGTCCTTTCGGATCTGCGGAAGAGCTTTTCACAGCATGACGACGTACGACCCGATTTGGTGACCCTGAGACGCCTTGTATGGAGCCGCTGATACGGAGGCCTCAAAATACGAAGCGCAGATTCTCGAAATAGCCATCCTGTTGGCCATCGGTGTTTCTATCTCTCCCAGCGATGGAGATAAGGATTTGAGGCGCGAAAGTGCAAATGTGGCATTCTCACGGAAAGGACGGCAGTGAGGTAGTGGATCAGCAGAGAAGGACCGCAGATGTAGCCTGTAGAGCAGGTCTTGGGAGTGCACAGGTTAACACGTCTACAAAAGCCTCCGAATCCCCCTTCGTGGTCTGTCCAGTCTGTATTCTTCATCTATCGATCGGATTCCGAAGGCGCTCTATTGCGTTTGCTCTATTCTCAGCATGACGGCCTTTGCTTTTGTTCACTACGATCCGAAACCACTATCAAAAACCAGCATTCGGAAATCCTCGTCCAAATTTAACAAGGATTTGGCGACCGAATCAAGTAGCGTACCAGTTGAAGCGCTGCCAGCGTTGGGACGAGCGGCAGACGACAATGACTGGTGTCAGCAGGCTGTTGGAGCTAGCGTGGCCACAGTCCAAGGCACACAGGTTTCTAAGGATAATCCAGTAGGAACTCAAGGCATGTGTTCAGAAGAAAGTCCCAAAATAGCTACTTTACTGATCTGACTATACAGCAGTCTCGATAACAGAGAGGGGTGGGCTTGATACTGATATCGATAATGAATTTTCATCTTTGACACGATTACTGTCATCAAACGGCAAGCTCGAATCGGCGGAAGGGCGACCGGCTCTGGACAGCATTGTAGGACAGGGTAACAATCAAGCTCTGGATGACATTCTTCTTGGATCTCGCGGATCTCGAGCTGGTAGTNCCCACGGTAAGCGAGCTGAGTTNCTTGAGTAGAATACACAGAATATTTGCTCACGAGATTACAGATGACCCGATGATTTTACATTGCGATGACGAGTCGGAAGAGGATAACAATCTCGGTCCCGGACATGCTCGTTGCATTGGGGAAGGTAGGCAACCAGGCGGTGATACCTTCGATATGGAGCACCTACCTATACTTTCCACTTGTACGATCCACGAGCATGGGGATGGTGCCAATGGCATCGGTAAAGCCATGCCTCATCAGACCATCAAACGACAGAGGTCTAACTCTGCTCCCTCCACCTCCNCCTCACGTGATTCTATCACATCGCTGCTGCGTCGTAACGATGATGAGGAAGGCAGCAGAGGACTTGTTAACGATGCCGGCGAGTCAAGAGGGAACGACATCTGCTCTAAGCGGCGGAAGGTTTCCACTCCACAAAGCCGCAGGACAATCTCCTGTAATGACCCATCGCAGCCATCTAGGACTCTGTCAGTGGGCGACGAGGATAGTGAAGAGGATGAAGGGACGCTTAGCAGTTCTCTCGACGCCAGACTGACCAGCTCTTCCCAAAGTGCCCCCGGCTCTGAAGTCCCTTCTCCAACAGAACTTGAAGTCTGCCCAGTGGTAACTGAGGTCGACCAGGACTGGGACGTTCGTGAGATCATTGGTAAAGAGGACCTCGATGGTGTTACGTACTACCTGGTGGATTGGCACCCCACACTACTGCCTGAATACTCACTGGGCCATGCAAAGGGTTTGGTACAGAGGTTCGAGGCCCGCATTCGAGCACAACGCGGGGTCAACCACAAGCGAGGTGGACTAGGATCAAAGACTAGGCAGAAAGCTGGTGTGGAAGTGAAAGGGAAGAAACCTCGAGGTCGGCCCCGGAAGCAAACGTAGAGGGGAAGCGTCATTTAGCACATCTTTAGCAACTACTTGTGTCAGTACATGCAATTTATTCGGTTTTGGCCCTTTGACCCTTTGTTATTTATCCTTTTTCTTTGCTCCGTTTCCGTACGCCCTTGCGTTCAGCCGAATCAACAGACGCCGTTGTACCCTTCCATATCTACCATCAAACCAAAACAAGCATTGGCTTAGTGAGCTCGCGGTGGATATGACAGAAGGTGATCGAAAGCAATTGTATTTTTGGGGGTGCAGGGCGGTGCGCAGGAAACCAGACCGCCTAACTGTGACTGGCTTAGCAGAGGCAGAGTAACCTGCGGCGCGCCAACGCAGGCTTGGAAAACATAAATCTGGGCTGCACCTATACATCCAATTCTCTTCGCCGCCTCAAAGTCGTTGCCTTGCTGGGCAACCAACCGAAACAAACCACATGCCTTCGGCGATTTCCATCCGCGAGCCTTCTTTCTTCCGTCAACTACGCATTTAGCCCTCAATGCAGATAGAAAGATGGGCGTATCATAATCTGGTCGAATTCTCTAGATGCCTTTTGTAATTTGGCACGTTGTCTTGTTAATGAGACTGCAGAAATCATATCTCGCTCGGAGAACCACCAACGCGATAGTGTAACTGTCCTCTAGCTTTACTTTCTCCCCATTGCCTTCTCAATCGCTTCCAAGATTGCCAAACACTTTTCGTCCTCAAACTTCCGAGTGATGATCTGGAGCCCTATTGGAGCATCTACGTAGGTCTTTGGGTCGTACTGGTCATGATTGTACTTGTCGCGAGGGTTCTTCGGTACGTATCCGCAGTCTTTGACATCTTTCGCAGGGTCAACGGTGGTGACGGGGAAAGAAACACCAGGATATTCGAGCAAGTTCCACTGGCTTGTATATAGCCAGTATGTGCTCGTTCCGTGCCGGGGCGCGGCACTTGGGCCCACGGGACAGAGTATGGCATCGACGGGATGGCCGTCAGGGTCAGCAGTTGCCAGCCAGTGATCATTATATTGCTGGCGGTATTCATTTCTCTCGGCTTTCAACTAGTACGGCTAAGATCAGTACTAGGTTTCACTGGGAGATGAGTTCAGGGTTGAACTTACTGCCCACACTTCTTCCTTCGACCTGTCCTTGACAAGCTCATTGTCGAAAAGCCATTGTGTCAATGGAACAGGGGTTTCATCGCCATCCTCGAGTACCTTCTTGATCGCTCTCCCTCCATCCTCAAAGTACAAACCCATGGTGATATCATAAGCCTTTGCGTGGTTAAGTGGGGTCCATTGGACCACTTCGAAGTCGTCTCCATGCGCACGAAGGGCGCAGGATACTTCTTCGAGGGCTCGACGAACAGGGGGATGAGGCGTGACAACGCCATCATTCCACATGACCCCAATCTTGAGTTTTCTGGGCAGCTTGATTTCTCTCCAGGGCAACGGAACGAGGGAAGGATCGTTTCGCCACGGCTCGGAGTTGCAGTACGTGCTCATGAACAGGGACAACGCGGACCGAGAAGTACACATTGGTCCATGAGCCCCAACTATTCTGCGGTGGTATTAGATGGCTGGTAAATCACAACAAATACCGCGGATTAAAAGCAACTGACCCGTCACCGCCAGGGACAGCTCTTGCGCCACGACGACTGAGCCGACTTGTGGTGGGTTTGAATCCATATATACCAACATTTCCGGCTGGAGCTCGAATTGATCCGCCACTATCTCCTCCTACCCCCTTTCGAGATAGTTAGATGATGTCGAGACAGGGACCGATGATATGGAATAGGCATCTTACTAAGACACTTCCTCGCAACGCCACAAGAGCGGCTTCGCCACCCGAGCTCCCGCCTGCAGTCAAGTCCAGATTGCGAGGATTGAGCGTCACTCCGTAAATGTTGGAGGACGTCTCCAGGGACATACCGGTCTGCGGCATTGTAGTTCGTGCGTAGAACACTGCCCCTGCAGCCCAGAGGACATCATTGACACCGCTTACTCCTGACTTGAAGGGCTCAGCTGCTGTTGCAAATAGAACATGCTCCGAAACTTACAGGATCTGCATCAATGTAGGCAACTAACCCACATGATTTCATTCGCCCAAACATGCCGTGGTGCTCTTTGACAGAGATGGGCAAGCCATGAAGCGGACCAAGTGGCTCTGACAAAGAATCAAGAAGGGCTGCTCGCTCTAGAGCCGGTCCAGGAAGTAATTCAGTGATACAATTTGTCTGTATTGATTAGAAGAGTAGTCGTATCAACAATCTATCGGCATCTTACCAGAACTTGAGCCAGTGCTGCGGCACGGAGAAACGCTTTGGTGACAGTGACACAAGAGTATCTCTTAGACGCGATTGCAGCCAAAATTTCATCCGCGTCAAGAGATGTAATCTCTATCTCTTCCGGTTCAAGTACTTGATGTCTGATTTCGCAGACGTTTCGGGGTAGCGGATCAGGCAGACTTTCGAGTTGTAGCGGCGGGGAGATCTGGGCGAGCGAGTCATCGCGCAGAGCGAGCGCTCGGGTGATTGGGGAATCGACGCGCATGATTTGAGATGGATGTCGGTTTGGTTCCAAGTTCATATGACGGGAGCAAGAACAGATAACTTGGAGATTTCCCAGCTGCAAAGACTGGACTGCAATACGATGAGCTTATGAATGTTCTATTTTACTTGGCTCGAAACATACCCACGATTAGCACCAGGTATTAAAAATCCGCGGTGCTCTCCGACTCTCAACATCTGCCGGAGCAGCAATACCATTCATTCTCTTCTGACAAGAAGGATCGATGTCCGATGAATTCCGTGTTCCCCTATGTCTCCAGTCTACATCGGAGTTTATCGGTCCTAGAGTCTTGCAGCTAAAGCGATAAGTTGTACAAGTACCTTGTCCTATCCATCCGATGAGGCTGCGATCTCTCCCATGGCGGAGTTCATCGGACAGCAAACTCCGACAATCACAATCACAATCAATCTTCAGTTGACAACTTGACTCTTCAAAATCAAATGACTTGCACCGTGTGTCATGCCCCTGCTTGTGCGCAAGAGATCGGTATGACTAGTGCGTGATGTTACTGGCTCGGGGCCCTGGTTCTACTACCAAGGTACGAGTAGTTCAAATCTCGCCCGGTAATAGCCGCCTATCAACTCCAGCGCTTAGATAGCACCACCAGCATCCTCCCCACCCCACCTGACCCGAGCACCCACTATCACCATCAGGTAATGTGGCTTTCTGGGGAAGTGATAACAGGCGCCTCAATCAACGTTCTCATGAAATGATAAGATAAGGTGCAACTTTTCAGACATATTAATATCTCAATGTTTTCGATTCCGATACAATGATTTAGTTCAGAACAGACACATTGTTGCAATCAGCATCTACTTTCAAGTCATCTACTTTCAAGATCACCAGTATGTCGAATGCCATCGAAACAAAGGAACTGGCGGCCATTGAGCCCCGTGCCGGTCCTGACGATACCCCTTCTTCTATGGATCCAAAGCTCGACATGATTACCAATGCTCATGATATTGGTGCAATCGTGTACGCGGAAGCTCAAAACCTCCAGTCCGATGATCTTGAGGGAGAAAGGCGGAGGGTGAAGAAGAAGTTAGACAGAATTCTGATGCCAATGGTGAGCCGCGTCCATTCCCTCCCTTGAGTACCAATTATTAGATTGATCTGGTACACTGAGAGGTACACTGAGACTAATTGAATCTAGCTCATGACTTCATTCGTCTTTCAATTCTTAGACAAACTCTCTTTGAACTATGCTGCGGCATACACTCTGATTCCCGATCTAAATTTGAAAGGCCAGCAATACTCGACTGTGGCATCCGGTTTCGCCTATGGAAACATCATCTGGTATATTCCAGCTAGCATGTTGCTTCAGCGTCTACCAGTTGCGAAATACACGGGTGTTATGATTGGTATCTGGGGAATGCTTCTCATGTGCTGCGCTGCAGCGAAAAACTTTGGAGGCATGTTTACGTTGAGATTCATTCTCGGTATGGCTGAAAGCAACATGACACCTGCTTACATGATGATCTGTTCCATGTTCTTCACGCGCCAGGAGCTTTCCTTGCGTCTGCTCCTGTTCGTCTCTATGAATGGACTGGCGACTGCAGGAGGGTCTCTGATTGCTTTCGGCCTTGGACACGTGCACAGTACCATGATTACTTCATGGCAGCTAATTTTCTTGGTGATTGGTGGCGCGAACCTCTTATGGTCGATATTATTTGTGAGTTTGCTATTGTGTTCGCGTCCTACTTATACGGGGAGACTCTATACTGACTTCTCGTCTTCCAGCTCTACATGGTCCCAGATTCTCCAATGAACGCCCGCTGGCTCACGGAAAGAGAGAAACTTGTGGCCGTCGATCGAGTGTCGCACAACATGATCGGCATCAAAGACAAAGCCTTCAAATGGAATCAGATACAAGAAGTCTTCCGAGATCCGAAGGTCTATATTCTCTGCATCTGTGGGTTTTGCGGTGGCGTCACCAGCGGCGGTCTTGGCTACTTCGGCTCGGCACTGATTAAAGGGTATGGCTTTTCCGGCCTCAACGCGACATTACTGCAGCTACCCACTGGTATCATCGAATTTATTGTCCTACCTATTGCTGGGTGGATCGCCTCTCGATATATCAACGTCAGATGCTATGTCGCCATCGGTACCCTCTGCATTCCATTCGCAGGATTTTTAGGCATCCGCCTGACGACCTTGGAGTATCAATGGAGGCTCGTTGGATCCACCTGGGTCCTCTATACCTTCGCTGTCGCACCAGCCATGTGCTACAGCCTTCTCGCAGCCAATTTTGCCGGCCATACCAAACGAGGTTTCGTGAATGGTCTTTGGTTCGTCGTGTGGGCGTGTGGCAACGTCGCAGGCGCCTACTTCTTCAAGACCCACGAGGCTCCACGCTATTTCACTGGAATTACCGCACTTCTAGCATTTACTTGCGGAGCTATGTTTATGTTCCTCGTCTTTGTTTTCTACTGTATGTGGGAGAACAAAAGACGCGACCGACTTTACGGCGTTAGCAATGTTGTTGATGGCGAAGCCGACGATGAGGGCATTCGAGACGGATTCATGGACAAGACTGACTTCGAGAACAAGCATTTCCGTTATGCTTACTAGCTATGACGTACTTGACTAAGGTTCGGGGACTGAGTCAAGTTAATGTGTCATCTTCTGCGGTGTATACACAAACGGTGCTGGTTTCCTATAACTCAAATACATGATGATTCAATACAGTAAAGTTCGAAGTAAGTATCACTCCGAACTAAATTAGAAATTACTCGCTCCGCAATTCCGACTCTTTAGATGAACTTAAATATGACTGGTTCAACTTTTGCCTCGTGATTTGATATACTCAACGCCGCCCTCACTGAAGGGCAAACACGTCCCGTGGAACCTCCTGGCAATAATCCCTTTCGGCCACAACCCCGATCCCCTCTCTTGTCATGATCGCTTTTCGCCCTTTGTGGCCATCCGTTCATTAATTGCCAGTTGTCAATCTTGGAAAGCCATTAAAACGCGCAACTTTTGACAGCACACTGTGGCTGTAGAGACACATCAGCAAGTTTTGGCTTTCGCATATGACCGGTATTGGCCACAATTAACGGTGAGGCAGAACAGGTAGCCGCTATACTAACAGACCAATGTGCTCCTCACTCGCAAGTCCAATTCTGCGGATTGAGCAAGCCACTAATGTTGACAGATTCAGTCAGCGGAGTCCATTGTGGCTCCTGGTGCAGGCTAAATCACCTCCACGATCATTATGACAATCCCTGAACTAATGCATGATGCGTTCGCATTTGATGATTAAGATAAACGGGATCCTTATGATGAACCAGTTTATGAGCCAAGTCAGCAGATACAGACGAGCCAGCTCAACTTCTGTCAACTTCGTGACTGGGATGACAAAGGATATATAATGACTCCTGCATGCGGTACTCGACAAATTTCGACACTCCTTATTGAGGAGGCTGAGTGGAATTATGTTACCCCAGCGAGAGATACTTCCGACTGCCTCGCCATGTTCAAAGGCGTCAAAACAATTGTGCTGGTGTTTGGGGATTATGATGAGGCGAAGGGTAGTCTGACAACTGAAGCTAAAGCGCATGAGTATTACGCGGGCGTGCAGAAGCTCCGAATGCAGTTTGTGGAGCTTTTCCGAAATGGGGAGTGCCGGGCGAGGACGCTGCAGTACATGGATCGAAATGGCAGGTTCTATTGAATCTAGCTCTTGCCACCTTTTGGGGGCCAATGTGTACGTTTAGTACCGCCAATAATTGGGAGGAGCTTGGCCAGGTAAATGATTGACACGAGAAAAGTTTACAAAGTCACGTTTCACTGTCCTACAGTAGAAGGCGAAATGGGTGTCGTTGTTGTTTACTTAATTATTTTTAGCGAGGTCCACTTTTGGACGCTTGTGGCTGTGCACCCCTGCTCCACATGTACCTGGAGGTACGGAAGGGGGTTGACAGTGGGTCTCGCCCTCCCAGTCAAACAGCCTTACCTGTATCGATGCGAAATGGCAAACTTCCTCTATCGGAGAGATCAATCGGTCGGACTCTGAGGTCAATAGGCTGGACACGAAAAACGGTTCGACGCATCGCACAAGAACGGGATGCCGACCTTCAAGACCATTACCTACATAGGATATCGAGGTACAAATCCGACCAGCTTGTTTTTATTAATGAGTCTAGTAGGGATAGGAAGGCTGGGCACCGGCGTTAGGGGTAGTCTCCGAATGGTTCATCCCCAACCCATATCACAAAGTTCGGTCAAGGGAAAAGATAACACATTCTTCTAGTATACGCGCAAGATAGCATCATACTGAGGCGTGTATACCAAGGATCAATAGACTGTGATTTGTTTAACGACTTCATTGCCTAGTTGCTATTTCACTGTGGCAGATATCTAGAGCCCTAATCTGCCATTGTAATAGACAACGCTTCTTAATACCATTCAGAAAAGATTGTGCAGATGTATCGAGACGTCGGTATTGTATGTCACATGATCATGTTGTCCTTTTACCGGAATGGGGTCCATAAGCGAAACTCCAAATCTGGTCCCGGCTTTGGCAGCCAAATGTTGCTGGCGCACAGCCGTATCCCACCACAGCAGAGTGAAATGAACATACAGGGAACATATTCTATAAGTAATCTTAAATGCCTGATTGATAACAATAGCCACCACAGGTCACGGCTTCAACAATGCAGAATCAAGGAGAGGGCTTGTTGCAAACCCTTGTGAGCGCATTTCGGGATGCAGATCTTGGGATGAGCCGCTACAACGGGTTCCCTTTCGTTCAGGACCCTAACCCTGACACCACCACGATATCCTACTCAGTACATGTTCTGCAATCGAGAAGGTCAGCATATGGGCGCGGCACACTTCACCCTTGGCCAAACCAGCAGACCATGTGTTGTCAACAACGTTTCGGTTGTGAGCTATAATGGAGTGGAAAAGGCTCCTGCCGTTTCCAGATGATCGTCCACTTGTTGGGCAGTAGGAAGATGCTTCGATCATCAACATCTCGAGCGCAATTGGGTATCTTGGCCCTTTTCCGGGTATCTCGTCGTATGCAGCGACTAAGCCCGCTGGCTCAAAGATCATGCAGTATGTGCAGCATGAGAATCCTGACATGCATATCGTAGACATCCATCCTGGGCAAGTGAGGGAGACAGACATGGCAGCTAAGGCGCCGGGAGAGCGTCATGAGGGTGTTTCGTATATCGATGATGATAAGTTCTGACAACCTGGTACACTTGAGACCGGCTGAGGTGATTGTGAAAGCGGAACTCGCAGGCGACTTCGTTGTTTGGGATGCTAGCCAGGAGGCCAAGTTTTTGAAGGGGAGGTTTGCTTGGGTGAACTGGGATGTGGAGGAGTTGGAGGCGAGTTGGAACGAAATTGAGGGCAGCAGGGAGTTGACACTTGCCTTGAAGGGTTTTATGGAAAGTACTAGAAAGCATAAAGTATGTCGTAGCTGCTGCTTGAAAACAAGTAATTTCTTTGGGTTTTACTATGCCGAACAAAGATGGACTCCAACGTGACTTCACTATGAGACTGTGAACAAAAACGGAAGGAGCACACAACTAAGCTGACTGAGCCCAACGTGAGCGAGATTCCTCATCGACTACATAGGTAGTGAGGAGGGGTAAGTAGAAAGTCGCAAGTAGAATTTGAGGTGGGGACAGAGACGCGGCCATGAAAAGGCCACAGGGGCCCCTAGTGACAGAACACTTGTTCTGATCCCGGGAATCCCGCTGCCACAAGATTAGCATCAACGATTCGCATAAGTACTCCAAAGCTGAGAAGGCACCTCTTCATCATGTCAGGATACCGTATCGACTGGCATATAGCGCCACTCTCGCTGATACCGCCATCTTGACTATACCGCCATGTCCAATTCCATCAATTTCTGGACTTTTTGGTGCTTTTGTATGGTAAAATAGGGGTTTTAAACCGCCACTCTTGCCTACAGCGCCAGGTCTAAAAATATCAAAATACTACGAATAAGTTAAGCCGCCATGGCGCTATATTCCAGTCGATACGGTATGTCCCATTCGGATGTCATTAATCATTTACATTCAACTACCGATATCGTAATGTAAGGGTCAATGATAGGGAATCACTATTCGAGGCGTTCAAGATAAGCTGGTTGTAATTCAGACTGATCTCTAGCCTTCTAAACAACTTAAGCCCTTCGAGTAAGTGAATAAGCAAAGACCTGAACACGTGGCCGGTGCCAAGCTGTCGGAACCTTCCGCAGAGCCTCCGACTTCCCTCAGACCTCCCTTCGCTCCTGACACGTAACCATCGACCAATCTCATTACCGAGCAATCAATATATATATCTGAAGTTTTGATTCTGGGACACCATTAGCATTGAACTAAGAACATAAAGATGTACAGCATACCTCGAAATCAGTGAGATCACCACCAGCCTCCTCAACAGCGTTAAATTCAGCATTGGTTCCAGCCGTAGCGGCAGCATCTCTCTTCTTGTTACGAGCAATGAGAAGAGTTCTCAAGGCAAGAGCAACGGCAACTTGGGTGACCGAACAGGCGAGGATGACCTTGCAGCCCGTGGGGTATTTTGGTGACTCGCTTGCGATAAATGCGTGTGGTCCGATAATGTTCCCGACGCAGTAAGTCATGAACACAATGGCTACGCCCGTTGTGCGGTTTGTGTATCCTCCCAAGTTAGTTGCGGGCATTTGGAGCGCGAGGACGAGACCGGTCACGTATGAGCCAGAGATGTAATAACTATGCCAAGGTCAGCAATGATAAATGAAGAAGTGTCTAGAGGTGCTTACCCGAATAGAACACCAACATTCTCAGCTTGTGTCTCACGGCCCATCTTCCACAACAGAGAAGCACCAACGATGGTAGGCAACAAGTACATCATCATGACAATCGTGCGTATATTCTTGAAGCGGGACGCAAGTAATGTACCGCCGAGAATCCAGAAAACTTGGAAAGCACCTTGTGGAATAGCAAGAGCAGTGGTGAGGAGCGGTTTATTGACGAGTTCCTTAATGATGAGCTTGCCGAAATTCGCAATGCCACCGTTAATAACCTCGTTGAGAAGCATGTAAAGCGCGAGGAGCAAAACTTGGGGGTCGAGGAGGGCCTCCTTGATTTGGTACCACTTGATAGTTCTATTGAGAACTCCAGTTCGTCCGAGTTTGGCACGTCCGATAAGAACAGCCTTGTCCTCGAGACTGAATCTCTTGGCGGAGACGATGTTGTCTGGAAGGAGCCACAATATCAAGCAACCCCAGAGGACGGTCACTGCACCGCAGATGAGGAAGATCAATTTCCAAACTGGGAATGAGTCGACTTGTCCGCTGCAGTAGGTGAGGACTCCTCCAACCATGGAGCCGACACCGTTACAACAGTAGAAAACTCCCGCTCGGA
Organism: Deltaproteobacteria bacterium; assembly: GCA_002685535.1. GTDB lineage: Bacteria > SAR324 > SAR324 > SAR324 > NAC60-12 > Arctic96AD-7. The sequence goes on along the minus strand of NYXK01000149.1, from coordinate 25,239 downwards.
AGGGTTGTTCTTGGCGAGTATACCACTTGAGAGAGTCAGCAAGCTGAATAGAGAAACATTTGAGCAAAACATACCATGCCGACAATCATCATAAAGCAAGGGGTGATGGGTGCTTCGAACACACCCAAAAGGAAGCGGCATATTGCAAGCCCAGTAAAACTAGTACAAGCGGCTGTAATCATCAGGATGCAACCCCATGAAATGATACACCCAGCCACCACCTTTGCCATCAAAGTCTTCTGCGCTAGATATGACCATGGGTACTCGGCTTTATAGACAAGTTAGAAAGTTGTTATTTCCAGGCCAGAGTATAGACTGAGCTTACCGAACAAGTAAGCGAAGTAAAAAAATACTGCCCAGCCAACTGTATTGGTATAGCGAAGTATTCGTGTCTTTTAAAATATCGAAAACGGCAGAGTATGCCAGTGCTGACTTGTCGATATATTGAAGTACATAAGTACCAGCAAGAAGTGGCAACAAAATGAAGTCAATCTTTCGAACTAATCGCTTGTTAAGGTCCTTGTCGGCAAGTAATTCTTGGACGTATGCTGGGGTGAAATTATTGTCGCGCAAGAAAATATCACCCTCGTCCAGGTTCGAAATTTCTCCCTCGCTGTACTCCGCGATCTTGGGATTCGACTCGGTCTTCTCCATCTTTTCGTTTGAGGAATCCATGTGGCGGGATTGAAGGCAAGTGCGGAAACTTGATACAGTGCAAGATTGATCACTTAAAATCTGGACCTGCTTCTTACTCTTATAGGTTAATTCCCAACGACTTCCTAGGCAACATCGATAAGCATAAGCGAGCCAAGACAGGGAAACGATAGGGATCATCTGAGCTGTTTCTTCGGATATCCCGAATACTTATCCGTTGGTTGTTTGTTACGATAAGACGCATACGATTCATGAGAATCCGCTTCGGCGCCCACTTTTGCCCCATGTTGACCGGTAGAAGGTAGGTGGGATAGGGGTCCGTGCTTGGCTTCCTCTAATTGGATGTTCGCCTAGGGACTTGGCTCGCATGAACGCGAAGAAATCCGATAGTAGCGTCGGTTGTGAGTTTTGAGATCCAATGAGATGTGCCTTGATGTTACAATCAACAAAGATCCATTCTGCACGTGTGAAACGTGCCCACCGAACCCAGCAAATGGATCCCTGGATGCAGCCAAGGTAGCAAAGCGGGGGTAACATTCAGAATGATCTGCGATCTGAGGACTGACAATGTTAGTGTCCGAAGAAGTCCGATTGGCCGAGCCGCTGACACAACAAAAATGGAATCCCAGACTACTAAAGCGTGCAGTAGTAAAGGGGCGGCTGTAAGTAGTGCCTTCGGGCCTTTCCATCAAGACAGCCTTCAAAGATCGTCGACAGAAGTTGCCCGACCCTAAATATGCAACTTCAAGCCAATTTCAACCTTCGCCACTGTACTGGTACATATTACTTTCTATCAAAGCGAATGAAGGAGCATGTACCCCGGAAATGGGAACCTCGGTGAACTCAATGAACAGATGTTCACCCTTGATCTTCAAGTGAATTTGATTCGTTCCCGTTTCTGAGTGGTGATAAATCGCAACTTCGATGACGGAGCTGATGGAGCTGTTGCGTTGTCTCTCGGACTTTTATCCCTGAGTGAGATGGGAGCAAGCGAGGTACACGGCAGTTAACCTCGACAAGAAAATAGAGAAGAGATTTCCAGAAAAGAGGATTCGGCAAGCCGAGACTTCCACATATAAGTACACAAAAAGGAAGCAAGTGCTCATATGTCCCATTTCCAGGTTGACTTTGACACTGAAGCGAGAGAATGAAAACAAATATACAGGAGAGTCTAACGTGGACGAAGGATGTCATGGAAAGCTTCGGATAACCCGATCTTACACGTGCGCGCCTCTGTTAGAAACTGGCATCTCGCTCTGTCGAGAGGACACCTCCCTTCAGAGGCACGTGTTATGACTAAGGTTGCGGATAACCCGAGTCGGTGCTCGTCGGCCAAGATGTGGGCCAAAGCACAAGTCTGTATGTTGTGCTTAACATAAAAGACTTCATCTCGAGAAGGACAAAACAAAGCAAAAGGTTGCCAACCTAAGTTCCCAAAGAGGTCAATTGTTTTCACTTCAAGACAATATGCCGTCTCTTATACAAATGTTGTTCCTAGCTACATTGCCTATTATTGGCATGGGTATCTTTTTCTCCTCATGGTTCCAGGCCTCATTCGTACCATTATGGAACTCCCCAGTTCTTCCTCAAGTGAAAATCTCCCAGGGGCTTGTTGTTGGGATGATCTTGGACCAGAATTTTCCAGCCCCCATCGATGCTTTCATGGGGCTTCCTTACGCAGAAGCACCCGTTGGGGATAGAAGATTTCGACGTGCAGTGCCTTTACCGGAATCGAGCAAGACCTTCAAAGCACAAGCTTATGGACCTATGTATGTTTTGATAGTCTTTCTCCCAGGATCGTTGTTGAACTTTTTGCAGATGTCCCGGCAAGCAACTGCTCGCTGGCAAAAGTGCACCTAACAGCGAGGATTGCATGACTGTCAACATCTTCAGACAGAAGCCAACTGCTGATGGCAAGAGATTACCTGTTGCTGTGTATATTCACGGCGGTGCATTCAATAGGGGAAGTTGTAAGATTCAAAATTTCTGAGTGTCAAGTGAAGAGTAGGGGTTAACGAAAATACAGCTAGGATGCACAATACCGCGTCGATGGTGGCATGGTCAGAAAGCCCTTTCATTGGAGTTAGCTTCAACTACAGGTAAGTTTCGGACTATTATTGTCCAGAGAATTTATTTAACAACTGCAGAATTGGTGCACTTGGTTTTCTCCCATCAAAGCTCTCGTTTGAGGAAGACATTGTCAACATCGGACTTCACGATCAAATTTTTATGCTCCGATGGGTCCAGGACAACATCGAGGCTTTTGGAGGCGACAAGGCTGATGTTACCATTTTTGGACTCTCAGCCGGTGCCCATTCGGTCAGCCTCCTATCTATCTCACGTCAACATATCCACTAACATATTCACAGATCGGCCATCATATCCTCAACTACAAGGAAGGTGTAGCTCCCCTTTTCCATAAGGCAATCATTGAGTCTGGAGCTCCCACTTCCCGAGCTGTGCATCCTTACGATGCTCAAGTGCACGAAGATCAATTCGCTCTCTTTGTCTCTGAAGCGGGTTGTGCGGATGTACCAAAAGAATCAATAACTTCATGTCTACGATCTCAGCCTGAGAAGGTTGTAGTCGCAGCCTCTACGACTGTATTTGACAAGTACAATCCAAGTCTTCGCTGGGCATTTCAACCGGTGATAGATAGCGAAATCATTCATCAACGACCGATCGACGCCTGGCAGTCCGGGAAGTGGAACCAAGTCCCCATCATGACCGGTCATACAACGAATGAGGGAAGTTACTACGTTCCAGCCTTAACAACGACCGGGGAGGACTTTGCCAGTTTCTGGCATGTGTTACTACCCTACTTTTCCACCAATGATCTCAAGACAATCAACTCTTTGTATCCTGATCCGGCCAAAGCGGAGATGTACAAAGATACTCGGGACTTGGAAGCTATTGGAGTGGGTCCTCAATTCAAGCGCATGGAAGCTTCATATGCGCACTACGCATATGCATGCCCTGTTCGTCAAACTGCCGATATCGCATCAGCTGTCCAAGAACCCCCTGTCTTCGTTTTTCATTGGGCCTTAAACAAGACAGTGAGGAACGGCGCAAACCATGGTGATAACATGTACTATGAAAGTTTCCAAGAAGATATTACCAGCATTAGTGAGGCCCAGAAGGAGGTTTCCGGAAAGTACCATGCGTATGTTACCAGTTTTATCACACAAGGGGACCCCAATGCGATCCAAGGACGGTTCGCGGATCGACCGAAATGGGACAAGTATGAATCCAAGAGTGAGCGGGTTATGACTTTTGGCAAGGGAAATGATGAGCTGGCAGGGGGCACTGGGGTTGGTGTTGCTTCGCAGATGCTTGGAAGTGAAGACGTGAAGAAAGAGTGTGACTTCTGGTGGAAGAAAAGTCACGATACAGAAGAATAAGCGAGAGAAAACTTTGGGGTCTACGTTGTTTACTATTGTCTAACGGTCTAAAATATATCCATATCTATGAATTATCTTGAATCTTCTGCCACATCTCAGNTATGGCAAGGGCCGTGCTCACAACACACAACATCCCTACATTGCCAGACGTGTTTCTTTCGTAGAAGGTTTACCATGCTCTCCAAACTTACTCGTTCGTCCCACAAGATCGTTCAACTCGTCCAACTCCCTACCTTCAGCTTCCAGCACACAACAACTACGGACTATCTCGCGGATGTGTGGCTCAGCCTGTTCAATAATCTTTTGGGCCATGACGCTATGTCGATATCTGAATCAAGGGTTGATGCGGGTTCGCAATCATGATGGAGGAAGAACGCGCTTCAGCGATCTGCGATCTGCCTTTCGCTGATTCTGCCCAATGAACTGCAAGCTTACTAATCATCAGTCATCTTCGAATGTTTAACTCGATTAAACATTCAAAAAGTACCAACTGACACATAAGTGAAAATCCCGACTCTGCGTTCACGATCACGACTAGAAGCGGTCAGTATCAGTAAGCATGTTGAAGGGCTGGTAAGAAGAGGGAACGATCCAATAAGACATCACAAGAAGACGACCCAGGACGCATATGACTTATGATATTCGAGACGTGTGTTTCTGATAATAATAATAGGCTGCTAAGATTGCCTTGTTCTGCCATCCATAAATCCTAGTCGGGCGAAGTACTCGAGTAAGTCCCCGCGACCGATTGTTCGCCTAAGCTATGGCTATATTTCGGCTGGAGACCCATAAACGCTAAAAGCCAACCAAGACAATCTCCGACAAAGGCCGATGGCCTAAAGCTCTCTCGGCTCTTCCGATGAAGACCATCGGACACAATCAGCCGCTCCGATCAACGCCGATGGGAATTCTCACCCAAGACAGTGCTCTAAAATCAGAGCCATATCAATTGACTAGCAAGATATAAATGGAAGCAGAACAGAACATTGTTTCTTGACGTTCCCCAAACTGCTTTTTTCATTATTCCCAAACTCCTTTTTTATTCTATTTGTTAGAACAGAATTTTGGCAGATATTGACGTTTTGAACAAAGTCGCCAGACCTCGATTTTTCCAGAATTCCCATAATCCCATTCTCATCTCACCTCACCACGATCAGCGCATTTTTGAAAAGGGAAATAGGATTCAACCACGGCCTTGGTGGGCTACAATGAAGTATTCAAAGGATCCTGTCAACAAGGTTCACCGACTGGCGGACAAACGAGCAGACTACGACCTCAAAACTGTCCACAGCATCGTCAACCAATGCATGTCTTTGCATGTGTCCTTCACACCGGGCGGTGATAATGAATTTCCAGCCGTCATTCCTATGATTGGCGCTATGGGCAGCTTTGATCGCCCGAGCGCAGATATCGATGAACCTCTCGACTGTTACATCCACGGCTATGTCTCCGCTCGAATGGCCAATCTCGCCAGAGAGAAAATGGCCCAGGGGCTACCTGGCCTCCCTGTATGCGTGTCCGCTACCAAGGTGGACGGTATCGTCCTCGCTCTCAGCTCCTTTGCGCACTCCTGCAACTACCGCTCGGCTTCCATATTCGGATACGCGAGTTTGGTCACAGACAACGATGAGAAACTGTGGGCATTGAAGCTCATCACCAATGGCCTCGTGGCGGGACGATGGGAAGGAGTGCGCCAGCCTCCGTCCTCCAACGAACTATTGCAGACACAAGTTCTGCGTATCCGCGTGAAGAGTGGCAGCGCAAAGGTTCGAATGGGACCGGTTGCGGAGGTTCAAGAAGACTTGCAAGACCTTGAAATGAGAAAAGTTGTATGGTCGGGGTATATACCTTTAGTCGAGCAACTACTGGAACCCGTTCCATCAAGGCACAATCTTGTGGAGCAGGTTCCTGATCATGTCAAGGACTACAGAGAGGCTTTCAATGGGGATGCAGAGGCATACAACCATGAAATTGTTAAGAAGGTGCTGGAGGATCCGGCTGTGTTTCAAAATGTTTAGGTGTTAATCATCTTCAGATGTAGAGAAAACTTCATGGTAGAGAAAAACAAACAAAAGAACAAGACTCTCTAGTTATCACCCTATATTTCCTCATTATCCTCCTAGCATCGCAAGCAAGGTACACCACTATTCAATTTGTGGCGGTGATAGACATCATATCTTTAGTTTCTGTTGCGACTACAGTAGTGTTCTTTGCTCAAAGTCGAACTATTTACCGACTGTACGCTTTATTCGTTATTTCTCAGGATATACAGGACATCGACATTGTCTAGGACTTGCTGTCCGACTCATGCACGCTGCGCCCCTATAGCAGTCTTTCGCCTAACTGCACAGATTGAAGATATATTGGCCATTGATTGTACATCTGGCATGTTATTGATAGTATTGGGGTTTTTAGCACTGGCATGAATGCATCTAACGGAAACTCCTTCGCTCGCGGGCAGCAAGCCCCCCCGCCCCCCCNCCTCCCTCCCCCTCCCTCCCTCTCCCTGAAAGGCAGGGGATCCTGGTCTCGGGACGCTGTCGCGTTCGAAGTCTGCCAGTTGTTTGCATGTAGGACAACTATGGAGATATATAGATATGTGAACTTTGTAACAGCTTATCTTCAATATTGAACAGCGTATCTTGACCATCTGACCAGGTCCGCTGGCTACAATACAAGTAAGCTACTTCGAAGTAGTTAGATCTAGCGAGTCAGCGACTGTTTCCCCACTTATGAGAGCCACACCCACCTAATATGTTCCGAAATGAATCCCGACGATAGCCGACGAATTACTAAGCATCTCTGCTTTCTTCATATCGTCGGACGAACTCGGCCGTTACCCTCCTCGTCAAGTTTACCAGTAGCAACTGGACGATGTTGCACCTCCGACAAGAAACACTTGTTCCCCACGATTCGATGGCCAGAATCCGAGAAGTCCAAGGGAACCACGAGCTCTCAAAAACCCGACCAGTTCAAAAATCACCAGGGCTGTCGCGGCCGAGGAAGTCAAAAGCGTGTCAGCGGTGCCGAACAAGGAAGCAGAGGTGCGAAGGCCCACCAAACTGCAAGAACTGTGCTTCGGCCAACGAAGGTCGGTCATTCCACTCATTTCAGGTGTAACCTCGAGCTCTATCTCTGTCTCCCTCGCTTTACTTTGCAATGATTTGATGCAGCGCTTGAATGACTCGCCAGACCTCTAACTCATGAACGGTCTGTGCCAGGTTACTATAGTTTGGCTTCAATAAATAACAAACCAGAGAAGTAATATTTATGATTTGAACAGCTTTCATTTATGGCTTACTGCCCACCCATCTTCCAGGCATCACTCAGTAAAATGGACTCGTACTAACTCCTCGCAGAATGTATCCCCTCCGAACGCGAGCGCATGGCACTTTACTCGGTTCAATACATCGAATCTCTCGAAGCACGGATCTCCAATATTCAGAGTGAAGCCACACTGGTGGACCCCAGAATGTCAATCGATCAGCCAGAGGATGCTCCTTCTCGACACCTTGCTGACCCTCAGATCACCAACGAGATTTCCAATCCCCAAAGCACTCCTGACCAGCCGGACATGGCATTCATGGCACCTCTAGACACCTCAAACAACATGATATATAGTCTGGACATGCTGCAATCAGAAGGCAACCTCTTTTCTGTCAGTGATGTGGCTAACTATGACACGACTACGGATTCCCCCATGTCAGTACCCATTTTAGGGCAGGGGTCTGCTCCAACATTCGCAGAGGTCTCTATCCACGAAGGTGCTCTGTTCTTCCAGGCCTATTTCGAGACTGTTCACCCGCGCTATCCATTTCTAGACGCAGAAGAATGTAGCCGAGGATACCAAGACTGGAAGACAGGCGAAATCTTCATATCAGGAAGAGATGCTTGGAGATCATACCTCGTCAAAATGGCATGTGGAGCAACCTCGTCCTCTTTCCAATTGAGAGCTCTATCTAACATCAAAAAAGATCTTCGCCGTCGGCTCCCTTTTACGGCAGGCAAAACACGACTCCTCCACACGCCAGCAGCATCACAACCTGATGCTCCAAGCTCAAGCCGACCAAAACATACTAACGGATCATTCGTATAGGCCTTTGATTCGTCTACAAGCAATGCTTCTGTATGCCATCCACGCGCTGCATGGCGAGAGCACTCCCCGAGTGGTACATATCACTGGCGTGGCCATGCGTTTCGCAGTGATGAAAAGGTTCCACTGTCTCGTGCATGACGGGACCGCAGAGACCACAATGGCCATCAAAGCTTGGTGGTGTATCTACTCGTAAGCGCGCCGGATGCTCCATACCTTCATGCCAAATTTCCGTCCTGCTTTTCTTCTGACAGTATGTAAGGCTAGATAAAGTGGTCGCTGTCANGCTTCGAATTCCTCCCTATCCACCCGAAGATTGGATCACGACGCCTGTATACGTAAACGGACTTGAGCCCCGATACACGATGCCTTGGTCGTCAGATGTGCCCGGCGCGACTACAGGCTCAATATATAATTTCGACCTCAGCTATTATGCTCACATGTGTCGCGTACGCCAGATTCATTCTAAGATCTTGTCTACTACGCAAAAGATCTCCCCCGAAGCTAGAGCAGCATTCATAGAAGATACTCGAGCTGAAATTGATCAGTGGTCACAGGACGGCCAGATATACGGATATGGGTAGGTTTGGATCCTTCGGTAGCAGAAGGGAAGCACGCTGACATATTTCTAGTCGTGTTAATACCCAAGGATACGCAAGTTACCTAGGGCTGAACCACGTCGCGGCCATCACGCGGGTGATTCTTTACAGATTGGATCCTGCCGACATCAACTCGCCGTACACCGAAGAATACCTCCAGTCTTGCTGCGACGTCGGCGGACTATTCCGAGCGTTGCAGAAGAAGCGCCAGATCCCGAAACACTGGATTGATGTACGTACTGCCTCGAGGGATTTGCTCGACTACAAGTATATCGCTGACCTCCTATTCTTTCCACTAGATGTTATTCAACTTTCAAGTCGGTGTAACAATGATTTACATCCTCTATCGTCGGGCCGTTCCTATTCCCAAGAATGTTGACGGCGCCATTCGCGACGTCACCTCGAGTTTTGCGATATTCGCCGATCGGTCGGAAAAGGCGGACATCTACCGTGACTGTCTGGATTTGTTGGCAAATGGATTCTCGAGATCCTGCACACCTGGAACAATCGATGAGGATTCTCGAAGGGAACTTTCCGGCTTGGTCCAGCAGATAATCGAGAGCGGCACTGCGCCTGACATTGCTGCGATGTTGTCGGAGATGAGTCAAGACCCGGGTGACGGCTGAGGCACCCCACGAAGATGCAAGGTTTGGCATGAGGTCACAAAGTCTTTTGAGGTCATGGCTGGCTGATATCTGCGTGGTAGAAGTGACAGTCTTTCACTGCATCTAAAATATGGCTGTATCGATTCTCTTGAGGACAACGTGGGAGTAAGGTTCTGTCTCTGGCTATCAACACTGCACGTCCAACTTACGCTCACCAAGCCGTGTCTCACCAGCAAATTTTGCTTCTTTTAGGCACTGTCGGCAGCTGGGCCTGGTTGACTGGAGAGGAGTGGCGCCCCTGGCGAAGGCAAGGTCACCAATCGACATGAGGCCGAGCTGAAGTTGGCGAGCGGACAGGACGAGACAGGTTCCCTCGATGACGATAGCAGTGTCCGGCTCTTGGTAACCTGCATGGGCTTGGCGATTGCCTCCGGATCGTCGCATAGTAGCGCGGACCATATGGGTCAGGAGTTCAACACGGACATTTCGGAATTCCCCCATACTAGCTTCTCTACCCTTCACGTGAATAAGACAACCGATTAGAAGGCATTTGCCCTAGCCCTAATAGAAGCTAAGCTTTCCTATAATTGACAAAGAGACAGTGACAAAGACGGTGACAGAGAACGGCGGTAAGCTTAGAATTAGATTTCTAACTACCTCGCTTTAAGTATATCCGCCCTACCCCTAGGCGCATATGCGCTTTAGGCCTCACTAGATTTCAAGGCATAGACGCCTTTATCCTCGGCTTAAATATTATTAAACGTTACACGTGGTTCTAAGAGTTCACAGAACTATAATAGAGCTATTGGTAAGAGATAATTAAAACAACGCGGAATAGAGATTCTGAATGGAGATACTACTCTAGAAAAGATAGAATTATACGACACGCACCAACTATGGTGTCGCCAAAATCAGATCGAACGTCACAGAGAGCAACTGCTGGATTCCTCCTTTGGACAATTTTCCATTTACCTATCTACATGTGTCCTAAGTCAAGAATGCTACCGTCTACCAATCTAATTCTACTTCGGTTGATAATCTAATTCCACCAGACTAACACCCTCGTCGAGATATTGTCAGACCCCGCAGCTGATCTCGGATGTCATCATATCCAGACACTTTCAGTTCATTAGCCCCAATCCGATCCCTAGATACAAGTGGCTTACCTGTAACAAGCATCTTCCCTTCCCTCGCTGGTGTCGTCTGACCCATAGACCCAATATCTTCAACGTCTTCTACATTTGTCTTGAGATTGTGTAGTTCTAATGTCTTTGTCCCATGCTGTATTGTATCGACCTCAGGCTTCTTAATATGCTTTCCCATCACCTCTTCAAGGAAGATCCCCGACATAGGCGCCACGCCCGGATAGATCGTCGCACGTTTGCCGAACGGGAACGTGGGGATGTCATTGGACTCTAGATAGATCGAGATAGCAAGAATCTGAACATTAGCTATATGATCGACACGAGGGTCCAGAGACTTACACAACCATCATCTAACTTATCATCCTCTAAGACATCATTCAAGAGTGACTGGGCCACCACCGCATCGGCTGGCCACGTTAGTAATCAGACAAACGCAGCATCTCGAGACTTACCTTTGTGCCCAATCTGCCAGACCAGATGGATCCGGCGAGCCTGAACACGACGAGAGTTGTAGCCATAAATCAGCCTCTTTAGGTATGGCAAGTGCGCCGCGATGCCGAAGCCGCTCGCTACCACCAGAATGCTCTCATACTCGTCCAGAACCACACTTGTTCCATGAGGTCCACTAAACAGGACGAGGAAATTTGTAGCGGGGTCTCCTTTTGCATGATACAACAGATCGCGAGTCAAACCTCTCTGAGGCTCTATGAGAAGATCGATCATGCGCTGCTTACCGGGCCCCACGAGATCACCATGAAGGGATGACTCTGCAGGAAAGATCCAAAGCTAACGGCGGGTATCCACAGATTAATGTAAGCACCTGGACCAATCTCTAGAGGCTTCTGAAGCTGCAGGCGGATCTTGACTGCACCATTGTCGTGCGTGAGTGCTGCTCGAGAGAGGTGGTGGCGGAAAATTCCATTGTGGAAGACGACACTTCCAGCTTGTAGGATGAGAATAGCCACGTATAGTCCTATAGAGATGTAGATATAACCACGAGGGAAGGCTTTATCGGAGGGCAGATGTCGCCATATCGCATATGTTAAGAGCAGTGAAAGTGCTTGGTGGGTACGAAGGAAGACCTCATAGGAGAGCCTGCGAACAATTGGGAATGCGAGCAGAAGGAGCAAGCCAAATGAAGAACCTCCCTATGCAGTTGTTAGTTCTAGCTATTTGCTTGAAGATAGATACCTACGATGACGGCAAACAGGTCTTGAGTGTTATCCAAGGAAAAAGAGACCTTCGAGGTAAGGGCAAAGAGGACGTGCAGCAAGCAGATAGCGACGCCTGTGGAGCGGTGAATTAGCCGTATTGTCTGCAGTGAAACCCCCAGCAGGTCTGCGAGCAAGGCGTGGTGGGTGCCAGCAAGGAGAGGGATGAGTGTGATCAGAGCGAGGGTGCCCGCTCGAGAACCTGCTTCCGCAGTTTTGGACAATCTGATGCTAACTGGGAACATGGATACAATGAAACTGATAGAGAAGAGGTTTATTGAAATGAAAGTGATCTGTAGAGCTGCGCCTGCTCGGCTCCATGACCCTAAGAATCGATGTCGACGAAGGAGGTATGGATACGTGAGATGTTTTGATACGAGGACGGACAAGTACCCCACGAATCGAACAACGCACGGGTGAAGACGATTAAGAAGCAAGAGACACGATGCCGCCTGCAGTGATTGCGCATGCTGGAATGATATCCATTATAGAGACAGAAGACCCGAGATCTGAATGAATGTGGTGGTTAGGGGGATTGGAAATGATCGAAGAAGGGAGGAAAGGGAGAAGAAGGAGAAGAGAAAGGAGGGGACGAGAAAGGGGAGGAGAAGAGAGAGAAGAAAGGTGGAAGAGGGGAGGAGAACAAAACAGTAGCAGAATCATGACTCACAAGCGTGCCCTTAGATAGGAACAAATGCGATGACAGGAATAGAACAGAGTTGTGATGCCTTCAAGTTAGGTGCAGATCATCACGCAAGAAAGATCACCCAATCCAACCCCATGTAGCTTGAGGTTTCTGACCCGAGGTAGTAGACTCAGATGTGATGTCGAGAGCAGTCAGCATTCGACCAGCCCAGAGCGATGTTTGAAGCTGACTGCCCTCAGATAACGGCTGTTGGATGATCATTGCGTGATTAGCGTGAGGAAAGATCGCAAGATGCCATCCATTTTCTGATGGGGGATGATGACCTAGGCTGGTCACCAAAACTGGCCACCTGGTTTCGTAAGGAGGTTCCCTCTGAGCCTATAACTTTGCTCTGTTCTATTAAAGAGCTAAATATGGCACATTGCTCCTCCATCTATGCCTTCTACTCTCGGCGATATCGTGGGATACAGCATGTCTGATGCGAATAATGATGTTTTTGGTGCTCTGATTGGTTGATCATCATGTTTTTTTGTTATTCTAGAATACAGGAGGGGATCGCTGACTATATACCCAGTTTCGATCAGGGGCTTGCAGTACTGACAAATTCAACAAATAAGGGTGAGGTTGACCGCTCAACCATGCAGGTGGCACCCACCCCCATCAACACGGCCTCGCCTGTCGCTCGTCCTCACCGTTGTCTGATCTGCTACAAAGCATTCCCTCGTAGAGCCGACCGCGATCGTCACACCCGTACACACGACCGCACCACCCCCCGCCCATTCTCCCGCACCTTCCCCGGATGCGATCGAGTTGGCCCCAATGGTTTCTGGAGAGCTGATAAGTTCAGAGAGCACAGGTTCAAGCTGGGTCACTAATTTCATTCATCCTTTGTGACTCAGGTGTTGCGGGGGGCATGGCTCAATCTTAGACTTTGATGGAGGATATGGAAGCAACAGGGGTTTTTTCTTTTGTTCTATACATGCTTTGCTTTATTTCTTTGGTTCGATCTGTTCGAAAAGCAATGTGTCTCTGCTCGCTCTTAACTTCACGACTTCTTTCTTGGTACTTTTGTCCTATCTCTAACGATATTTTCTTTCTGGTTTAGTTATTTGCTTTGGTTGTCAGGCCTTGCTATGGTACAGAAATGAAATGTTTACTTTTAATTCTCTGATGCTGCTATGTGAACTCTACATGGGTACTTAAGAACAGCTCAACCATGCCACCAAGATCTAATGAAGGTTAATGTCCTATCTCTAACGATATTTTCTTTCTGGTTTAGTTATTTGCTTTGGTTGTCAGGCCTTGCTATGGTACAGAAATGAAATGTTTACTTTTAATTCTCTGATGCTGCTATGTGAACTCTACATGGGTACTTAAGAACAGCTCAACCATGCCACCAAGATCTAATGAAGGTTAATTGACATCCTTGAATTTGAGTTTGTGGTGCTTGAAAAGGCCGACAAGCAAATAGAAGACGTCGTCGGAAAATAAATGTGCCTCACCAAAACCTCCCCTATTTTAAGCGAAGGATGCCGTTGTTTCTGGGCATCAATTTGGCTTCAGCCCCTGAACGGCGCCATCTGAACCGCCAAACAATTACCCCGCACTTAAATCGCACTTCCAAAGTCGCAAGCATATTTTCATACACAACAATACAAGTAAGATGTTCGTATTCATTCGGAACAAGTTGATTCTAATTGTTTGAACTTCTTCATTTCCCGATCAGCGATACACTGCTCTTCCTCTCACGCCATGTTTCTTAGCTAGAAACACCCTCCACCCAAACCCTCGCAATCTTTCTCGTATTGCCAATATCGACAGTCGGGTCAGCAGTCAGCAAGACCAGATCCGCTCTCAGTCCAGCTTTGATGGAGCCTCGATCATACACCTTGAAAATGTTGGCAGGGACCGAAGTCGCCGCCTGTATGGCCTGGCTTGGAGTGAAGCCAGCGCCGACCATTAAAGCCAGCTCCTCGTGGAGCGACTCTCCGAAAGGAGGATTGGCGGGCGCGTAGGCGTTGTCGTTACTGTCTGTCCCTGCAGCTCTTTGGATGCCGTTATCGAGTAGGGCTTTGGTGCTACCTGCTACTTTTGACGTGTAGAGAAAGTAGGGTGCGCCTGTGTTGTTGATTATTGACTGGTGTTTTTGTTAGAGTGCTCGGAAGGGGGGAACCATGAACACGTACCTGCATCATGAGCAAAGTCGGTACGACTTTTGTTTTGTTCATGATGATGGCGTTGAGAATGGTAGTGTCCAAGGCCTTGTCAACTGGTGCGTGGGTGATGATATCAATGCCAGTCCTCGCCGCTTGTGCGTACAGTGCCTGAGATGTAGCATGCCCAATGACTTGCAGTCCTCCCTGGTGAGCAGCTTTTACCACCTATGATCATATGTCAGCTACAAGAACCCCAATTGGGGTATTTCGACGTCACAACCCGCTTCAATCGTGGCGTCATCCGGTCCCAGTGGATCCAAAAACAACTTGATATGATCAACATCGACCGCCCTCCGAGCCGCAACAAATGCCTTTCCCGCATCTGGCGTTAGAATAAAAGAGACGGTTGGAAATCCAGGGATAAGACTGATTCTCGTTCCATTAACCGTCCCTGCTGCTCCCGAACCACGGACATCGGTCACGCCGTGGTCATGACAATTCATCATAGTATCGTAAGGATAAGTACCCATATCCAGCGCAGTAGTGACTCCATACTTTTGCAGCGTCGACAAATACGCACAGTCTGTGAGATGCACATGGGAGTCGATGAGTCCTGGAATCAGATATCCTCCTTTACCATTAACAACTACAGCTCCAATCGAATTGGCATTCGATAATGCCACCAACAATGATAACCGTACTCCTAGTCCTTGGAAATTTGTTCCCATCCCAAACCAAGACGTTAGTAATAGCCAATTTTCGAAGCGCAGCCGATTCGTCATAGATGTCTGGAACTCCACATGCTGAAGTTATCTGAAGGAAGGAGATTCCGGCGAGTATGGCCTGGAAATGCATGATCGGATTGCAGGCTGGTTGTTGGGATGATAATGAGCTCAGGGGTTTTGATGGCGAAGTCGCAGGAACTTATGCTAGGACCTGTATTTCGGTGCAGGGCTTCCGTAACATCGCCCCGCTTCAGGCGGCACTGGGCGCGGAGGAGCCCTGCCCTGCATCGGGGGGCCAGTAAATCTCATTTCCGGTATCAGTCAAATGTAGGACTGCATGAACAGTGACGATTGGAGAACCAACTAAACATCATTGTAAAGCAAGGGCAGCGACGATGCTCCAGACATTCCCAGTTATCTTCAATTTCACACAATTGTTCCTATTTTGACGATTCTGGTCCTCGTGCTCGCTTGCAGACTCTAGCTCTATTTACCATCGAATGAAGAAGTAGACATGGATCCAGTGCTTCCCCATCAAGAACAGTTTCACGGATCAACATATAATTACGCATTTATTCTCCCAGTATCAAGATCATCGCTCCGAATGATAGCCTTGCTACTATCTCCATCATTCATTTCAACATATGCATCGCTCCAAATAGAATTCTTAGTCCTGTCTCCCTCCCCATCGATTACATCTTCGCAACTGCTCAGCTCAATATCTTGCCCTTTCTTCCGCCGCGAGAAGTTGCCACTCAAAGTATGAACCCGTTTGTTGCTAGAGTATGGAATGGGTGTTGGTTTACTTGAGCTGGGTTCGACGGTTGAGAAGTGTCCTGGGAAATGCTTTCGAAGGAGGGGTTTGATCGCTGGAGCCAAAGCACAGAAGAGACCAGTTTGCACTTCGACTGCGGACCAGGTGGTTATATTCACAAAGTCTCCTATGACGGTTAGTATTAGCTAGGTAGTTCTGTGTAGAATTAAGGGAAGAATGGGACATACATGATCGATCTTTACTTTCGTTGAATGACTTCACTTTGAACATTCGAATGAAGGCGGCCACAATAACCAGTACACTCAGTCCAAGGACTCCGAGTAAAGCCCCCTTTAGCATCGTCTTGATTCTGAGACCCACTGCTGCTCGAGTTAGAGCTCACCACAACTGAGTGCTCCCACGAAGACCATCTAGCTGGGGGTATACTTGTAATCTCTGCGCGCCCAGAGGCTAGCAAGAGACACTAGGCCCTTGAGCTTTTCCTTTCGCCAGGGAAGTCGTATTAGCGGGTGCTAGAAACTATTAGATCATCATGAAGGAAGTGAGACCTCGACTTACCTCTATCAACTCGCCCATCGAGCTAGCAGATGTTGTCTCCGAGAGGAAGCGGACAGCGCTGGAGCCTTCAGGCAAACGATGCAAATCGTCCACACCAATAGGTCCGTCGTCCTTAGCATACCCCTGCATCAACTCCATAGTAATAATGCCCAGTGCTCGAATATCGTCAGATTTAGCGCTTTGCGTGAGGGGGGTATGACAGCATTCTTGGTACGCTGTGATTTGGAGTTAATAGATCAACTCTTAAGACAAGGAGTATTACTAACCAATTTTAACATCTCCCTCAGGATGAATGAGAATATTTGAGCAGGTCAAGGAGCCATGTTGTAATCCTTTCGCTGCCAGATAAGCAAGGCCCTCAAGAACCTGCTACTGTCAGCGCTAGTTATTTTGTGTTTACTGCAGCGTCAAAACTTACCTGGCCAAGTATTGAAGCTAATCGAAGTTCGTCAATGTAAGGATTGCCAGCGATATGTTGAAGAGAAATGAGCATGTGCTCGAAAACGACGTATAGCGATCGCTCAAACTTAAAAGCGTCCAAGGCTGAGACGAAGTTGGTATGTTGGATCTGCTGCAGCATACGAAGCTTGTCCTCGACACGCGACCCCAAGAAGCTTCTCACTGTGGCGACATTGAATGGCGGGCTCCTGCGCTCTGCTACAGTGACGCGGTCGCCGACACCGAGCCGCAGCTGATAGATCCTTTCGTAGCTCCTCCATGGAGATCCCTCTTTCGTCATTATGTATTCATGTGCTCTGACCCCAGAGGCGACAGCTTCCACCAGCCTGAGGCGCAGCATGTCCGTCTCGGGATCGATCGCATGGTCCACTGGGTACGACTCTCTCTCTCTAGCCTGCTGCTTCGCAGTGTTCTGTCCTGCAGCTGTGCGATTGCCGTCTGCCTGCTCCGGGTCACTTCTAGAATGCGGATGCGGCTCCCGTTCCATCAATGTGTTCAAGATCTGGGTATGTCGATTTTCCGGTTTGGAAGTCATTCTGAGTATGCACGATATGGCGAGAGGGGTCCTGCAGGTCTCGTTAGTTGGTGGGTACAGGTTTGAGAGCCGCCTTCGACTTACACCTCTGATGAGAAGGTTCGAGGACCCAAACGGAAGACCGCCGGGAGCCAGAATGGGCTCCGACGTTGCTATTCATAGCATCGTAAGCCAGCTTCGATAGGGAGCAGATTTGTTATTAAAGACGGGGCTGCGAAGAAGTCATATGTGTTGAATGACCACCATCCTCCCAGGAAAGAACAAGCAAGATCTTTGTGCATCAATCATCTCGAGATGCGGCGCGCACGCTTCCTGGAAGAGGAGCGAAGACAGGAGGTAGAGAGGAGCATCAAGTACAGAGGTACAGCTAGTATCAAGCTTGACGTGCTTCATTTTCCGCGCGAAGAGTCGAGAGAGCCGGATGAGAAGAATATTGAGAGACCGAGAAATTTGTATCGCGGGGAGGGTGGTTGCCGTCGACTCGACCTTCGACATCATATTCGTGCCATCGTCAGATAGAAAGATGGGTGTATCATAACCTGGTCGAATTCTCTAGATGCCCCTCTGTATTTCTGGCACGTCGTCCATATTAGACTGCAGAAATGATATCTCGCTCGGGAACCACCAAAAGACATCATAAACAGATGTGCAAACAACGCAACTTTCCAATGCGGCTAGTTGAGTTATAGAGATGACTTAGTGATTAAATCACCCTCTTGTCAGTTTAAAAAATCCTAGGAGCAGTTGCAGACGAGCTGCAGACAACCCCTAGTATAATAAAGTGGGCCGCTATACATAATTTGAATTTACATAGCAATTTGTCTATGAACATGCATTGGGCAGACCTGTTAAGATCTTCTTGTGCGAGCGGGAATAGGCGATGAAGAAGAGCCTTGCTGCCTAATGAGAGTGTCGCTTTACCAGGTTATGCCTCGACTTGATGTTGTGAAAGAAGTGTGGTCCTAGCGCCCTGTAGTGTAAGGGGAAGCCGATTTTGTCAGGGACTGTAATGTGCAATACTGATATCATGTGAGGCTGATGACGGTGATTTGCGATTTGAAAGTAGCTAATAAGATTGAGAATAAGCAAGAAATCGAAGATACGCGGATACATCTCCAGTTTCATTCTTCTCTCCTCCGTTTTCTGCTCCGGCCTTCCCCTTCCTCCTCCCTTATCTCTGCCTTGCGTTCAGCATACATCTCAATCGTGACTTCTCCCTGCGCCGTACATCCACGCTCCACAGCATCCAACTGTTCCCGCAGATTGCTATTACTTTTATCTAGGCATGCAACCGTACGTTCCCATTCGAGTTCCTTCTTTTCTAAAGCACTGTGTTTGACTGCTCGAATTAATATAATGAGAACCTTCTAATAAATGGTGAAACCGACCTTTCAATTTATTATGCTCGGATTCTAGAAACTCTGTACGGGCTGTAATGCAAGTTAATTAAGTATATAGTCAGTTGAGATTATCAGAGGAGTTACTCGCCTTTCATTTCGTGCCACTCTGCTTGTAGTTGCCAGTTGTGTTGTTGCAGTTGCTGGTTGTCACTTTGTAATTTCCAACAGGCGCATTCTAACTGTCCCTTTTCTGATTGCAGTTTTTCTAGAACCTCTGAAAAGGACGAAAGAAGATTAAGAATAGCTATTAGCAGATGGTAGGCAAACCCACGAATAGATCCTCGCGTTATAAGTTGGTAAAAGTGGGCCATCTCGATGGAAATAGTGATGTGGTTATCTGGTTGTCCTTCCTGTTCCGGGGGCTTCCCCGCGAAAAATGGTGCTGCCCATTCCTGGAGCTTATCATCGAAATCTAAAGATGTTGGTCAGTATATAGATGGGGGCAATTAGTGCAAGCTTACTTCGCAGTAGGGTGACTCGACTGTCCTCACCCTGGTACGGGGCTCGTATTGACGCCTGATGTCATGGTCAGGTCTGAAATCTCAACCCCGAAGTCAAATCAATATCGTACCGGCTCAGGGGCAACAATGGTCGTTACATCTGGTGAGGTTGACTCTCTGGAATGACCATGCAGTCTATAAGGAGAAAGATTAGTCCTTATTGCAGAGGGGGACAATATACATGATAATGACTTACACTTGGGTACCTTGAATGTTGTCTCCCCCTTCCATCGTATTCTGGCATTGCGGACTCATACCGTGAATCAAAGGTGTCAGATGGTAGTGAATGAGAATGGAGGATAGTTGGCTGCTCATCGTCCTTTTATACTTGAAGCCCCCTGGGCGACACGGGTCTAGCCTGCCTCGCTATTGTAAACAACCATTCTGCCGAGAGTCTTGACCACAATTCCAAGCTGAAAACCCCTGCCTAGATACGTAAAGAACGTCAGCGCCGAAGGAGCAAATAATATCCAACTCAGATATTACAGGCCGCATCCAAGCCTTAGATTCCCGATAGCCCGTAGTTCTCAGAGAGGTTCTCCACACCTGGTATCTGAGAACAACCAACGGTGCAAGGAATTTGGGCTCTGCCCTTATCTGTAGAGGCGTCAATCTGCTAGGCAGGCGAATATTGATATTGATTGGAAGCAGACAGCTTGGGTGGTCACAGGGGCTTATCCTCTAAACCCCTGGCAAGCTCGGGAACTCCGTAGCAAACGGATCATAGTGGACCACTGTACGTGTATGTAAGCCCTTGAGCCAGTGGGTTACCATTTTTTAAGCCCTCAGGTGCGACTGTTGGCTGCAGAAAAAGAACCCGTCTCCACTATCATATCAACTCAAATAGAGCACGGCGGTCTGTGTGGATCAGGCCTAAGCCAGGGATAAGCTGAAAAATCGAGCGAACACTATTCTAAGACCGTATATTGCCCACCATCAGAAGCTCACTCGGTCAGAAGGCTCCTACATCCCTGACAGGGAATTATTTTCTAGCCGGACAAAAAGGGGTCTCTAGCTACGATCTGTGCAGCGAAGGGCTCAAGCTCACCCCGATAGAGGCGCAGCAGCGTGCCTTGGAATGGTATTATTAAGTCCCTCATACCGTTAGGACCGTACACTTACCGCTGGTTGCAGATGTTCATCGGTGTGGTTCTTAACTGATTGAAACGGAATCGCAGCATGGCAAGATTGCACCAGTTACATTCGAGTTTAATTTGAACTTTAGCACAACATCGTACCGGAGTGGGATCTTGGGTCCGGACGAGGGAATTCTAGGACCAAATATCCACCCTCTCCATCATGCAGCTGAATTTCGGATGCGAGCCAGCGCTTGACATGTACAACCGGGTTCCTTGTAGGGGTTGGTACGCGTCACTTTGCCTTTGTTGCCGCCGTAGTGCTTCTGCAGTTCAGTGGATCGCAGGGCTGTTGAAAGACACTAGGAACTTCTCCGAAGCTATGAGTCTGCCTTGATATGAATTTGTAACAGATACGTCCTCTCACCGAAGGTATCGCTTAGAATACACGATCACGTGACATGCCCCTTTTCAAGCTCGGCTATCCCTTTTCTAATGCCTCCCAGACTAGCCATGCCCGTACTTGTGACTTCCCAAGTTGATATTACGTCGTAATGCAGGGTGCACATGGTAACTTCAGCCACATACGGATCAGATGTCAAGGAAGGACGGGTAGCCTTTTATTCTAGGAGCAGAATAGCTGTCGAGTAGTGATGGATCTTATCAACAATGGTGAAGATTTTCAAAATCTGTGTTGTTGATAAGCTATTTTGGGATTCAGTCTCAAATTCCGCCAGTCCTGTGTGCCGGCCGACATTCATCAGCGCCTTTCATAGTCTATTCCGGCAAAGTGCGTTGACGTGTCCTGCGAGCTCCAGTAGCAGTCGTAACTTGAAGGTAATTGGGTGGTAAGCGCGATCCTCCAGGTCATAACTGCTTGCGCACTCAGATAAACTAGGATAGCCTACCTATAAGTCCTCTCTTGTCAAAGCATGAGGATTCCACAAGAATCCACACTCCTGTCTTCATATAAGTCAAGTATGCCCCTCCCTCCCCTTCGTCCAGATCACTTGGTTACCTATCCTTACACTTCTACTATCATCATGTATATACCACGCACTATCTCCATCATAGCATCATCATTCACTCTGGCTATAGTCATTATTGCCTTCGCATTTTTCTCTCATTTCGAATGGCACCAATACAAGCAAACACGCCAATACCGCCCTCCATCTTGGGAATATATCTTGAGCATCCTCATTACCGCCGTCACATCCACTGCTATCATGGGATTTAGCATCTCTTTGTTGTTATTTTCAGTTTCTTATAACGAGAAATGGATTGAAGTATTGCTCCTTCTATCTGGGAGAGTTCTGCTTATGCAACAAGTAAGAATCCATTTTCAGTCACAGACTATATATTGACGAGACCTAGGCGGTATTTCTTTGGAAATTTCTCCGGGGAATGCGCATCCGATCTACATCCCAGCCCGAATCATGGGTCAAAAAAGTCGATGTAATTCTCGGCCATCTTCACTGGATCGTCCTTTGTGTATCGGCTTGCTTCTTTGTATCTACTATCTTCATTACCGAAAGATTGTTGTGGTATCATAACCGCTATCATGTAATCAAAATTAGCTTAGTGTTTTCGGCTGTTGAATTCCTTGGTCTCTCGAGTCTTTATGCCTGGTTGATCTGGCACTCTCAGCGTTACAGCACAAGCTTATCGAGTTATTACCAATTGGTTCTGGCACTTGTACCGAGCCTGTTGGGATGTGTTAGTGCCACCTGTCTTTCCTTTCTCGGGTCGCATCGAATCAATTGGGTTCTGGCCCTATGGGTGAGTGTTTCCTGGATGGATGACGTCTAATGTATGCTAATAGAGATAGATACACTTTGGGACAGCTGCGCTCTGGCTCATTCGGTCCATATTCATTGGGGTAAACAGTTTTCTGATCTACAGGCGGAGTCAGGGGACACATATCCAAAGTTTGGATAGAGAATTAGGAGTGCTTCGTCGGCCCTGTAGTCAGGGATTCAATGAACTGGCAAATACTACGTAGGAGAACTTGTGTGTATCATATCATACCTCGCCCGCATATGTTCATGGATACGACGCAGGATTAGATAGCCGGTATACATCATGAAGAAACAGCTTACCTTTCCAATCGATGGAACTTATGCCGGCTGCAACAAGAACAGTTCTATGCTGGTCATCTGGTGATCCCGACCCTCCTGAGGGTCCATGAGAACTGTTTACCAGCGGACACTCCGTACATCAAGCGAGTAAACAATGCCCCAGAGTTTTCCTAGCTCGAAGGGAGCCAAGCCACTAACACTTCGATCCATTACTTAAACTCAGACAAGACCCCGTCGTTTTTTGATTTTCCCAGAGCTGTTCATNATCGTTATATTATGTCAGGCANACTTTATAGTCCTCGTGNTCTTGCTTCGCTAACCTGAAGGCTAGCTGTTCGTTCTTGGANGGGTTCATCTGTTCTGTCCCTCTCCTGAATGGGTTCCTGNTAGCCTCAGCCTTGCTTTAATGCATCNTAGCTNNTTGAAAGTNGAATGTAGTCTCCTCCACCACCAAATCTGCCTTACCAATGGTGGTGCAGAGTAGCATCATGTATGTCACTATCCCGGCCATTGTACNCNCTATCCCTTNGCACCACATGCCNTAGATACGNGACGAATGATCCCACCTCGCAGATACTCCTTGTAGAAGCGCCAGCGCTAATTATAGCTAGGCCAGGCATGTCTTTGTGACGTGGTCACAATGAGCGGAAAGTAATCTAATTGGTCTCCTGATAGAAGTAGTAGATTTGAGATTGTGGCCATGGAAATCGCTGCATCCACCACGGAAGAATGCCCTCGGTGTTGCAATGGTACAGGATATGCTTCACCTTCCATGAGTAGACTACCATGTTTTGAACTGTTGATATCGGAAAGTCTTGTACTCTGTGGATGTTTAGAGATAGCTAGGAAAACCAAGATTAGGTGGGTATTGGTCCTGTCACTCATTCTTAGCGAGCTGGCGGAGAGTTTGATGTTATTTTATTAAGTGATTCCGGCCTCATCCTCATCCTCATTCATCTCAAAATCGAAAGCCTCCTTTGTTGCAGGTTGTAACCGTTCGGGCAAGTCTTTGCCCCGGCGTCTCTTTCCCGTCCACGACTCAACAACCGTAGCTACAATGACAGCCGATCTTCTCGTTCTTGTGAGTATATCAAAACAGTCCTCCCAAGTGAAGTACGGGCCTTGTTCCACCGACAATTTTCTGCCTTGATCCGCGTACGCCTTGGCCTGACTGTTGACATCTTCCTTTCTGAATGGAACTTCTCGAAGAATGACACCCTTCTCCAGAAATCTTATCGCCTGTTCCTGGAATAAAACAACTTGGTTGCTCTCAATTCCTTCATCTGGGCTATGAGCTTGACGACTTGCAGAAGGAATGGAACTGGTCACTTCGACGGCAGGTCGAGATGCGTCTGGTTGTCGGCGATCTAAAGATGAAGGAGTAGACACTAGATGTGTTGACGGACCTTCCTGATTTTCTGTGAGGCCTATCGCACCAAAGAACGCAATATGTCGTGAACGCTTAACATAAAATGAACTAATTTCATCTCCGTGCCTTTGATATTTGGATAGGGGAGCGTGTATCTTGTCCAGAAAAAGGTGTGCGAGATCCCGAGTATCCAGTTCGCTTTGACCACATCTGCAAGACAGCGGAGCGCCTTTTCCGGTGACGGTAATTGAGGGGAGTACCGACTTCGCGTTTATTGACTCTTGGCTGTTGATATATTCCTTGAATGAGGCCACGATAGGGTTTGCTTTATTAGCATCGAAGTTGAACTTTTCGTTCGGCCGCAGGGTGTGGAAGACGTCCCGAAGTGCGTTCTTAATCACAGCTTGCGCAGGGTCCTGAGTCAATTCGAACTCGATCTTTGGAGTCGAAAATCCTAATCGGTGAGCAAGCTCCGCTAACTGCAGCCGGCCATACGCATTTGGGTATTTGCATACCCTATAGGAGCAAAGCCACAGCTGCTGATAACGGACATCAAATGAATCCGGACCTCCAGTTGTGTACGGACCCAGCACCCGCTGTTGCATTGCGACCCCACCACCACTCGACACAGTACCACTGAAAAGATGAAACCACCGCTGGCGAAGACTTTTCTTACGGGACGCAGGTAGGAGCCTGGACAAGTGTTTGGCTGGCTGCTTCAAGTACCTGATGTCTTTGACCAACGTATAGAGACTTGGTATCAGCTCCTCATTGGTGAGTAGATTCCGCGTGATATCAGCCCTCTTTACGGGATCGATCAGCTCTGGAAAAAGTTCGCCAGACCCCATGTTCTCTTCGATAAAGTCATAGTCTGACTTCGAAAGTGCAGGGCACCTCGACTGTATGGATTCTATTGTCATGGGATCGGTACGCATCATTGTTGTCATATCGCCGTTGAAAATACGGGCTAGGATAGCTTTGATGGAGTTGATGTAATGAGCAATTTCCTAAACCAAGTTAGACCAGACATTGTAGAGATTGACGAAACTGACTTCGTCACACTTCGGGAATAAGATGACGTCAAGAGATCCGATATAAAAATCTCTCCAGACACCTTGGATATGAAGAATAGAATCTAAAGCCTCAACTAGTATAGGCCGCTTGAAAAGCTGCTCTAAAAACGTGTCTTGAGAAGAGCTAAACCTTCCCCGCCAACGTTGTACTCCCAAAGGATCATTATCGTAATGGCAGAGG
>NYXK01000148.1 GCA_002685535.1 Deltaproteobacteria bacterium | reverse complement strand
ACAAAGACGAGATCATGATGGCCTACCCCAGCACTTCCGGAACGGCCTACACAACTCTGGCTTCAATGGTACAACTCTTTGGAGAGGATGGCGGTTTCAACTACATGAAGGGGTTGCACCGTAACATCAGCCAGTACACCAAGTCTGGATCTGCGGGGATCAAAGCTGCTGCTCGTGGAGAGATAACAGTCGGCGTTGTTTTTGTACATGGCGCAGTGAAGCAGGCCGTGAAAGGTTTCCCCATTGAAGCAGTTTCGCCGTGTGAGGGGACGGGCTATGAAATAGGCTCTGCGAGCATCATCAAAGGTGCCCGTAATCTGGAAAACGCCAAGAAGTTTATTGATTTCGCTCTTACTGCTGACGTGCAAAGCAGGTCGGCAGAGGTGAAGTCATATCANGTGCCTTCCAATAAGAATGCCATAAGTGCTCCGGANGCTCCGGATGTCAGCAGCATCAAGCTTATTGACTACAATCATTCTTTGTATGGTTCTAAAGCTGAGCGAACACGTTTGCTGAAGAAGTGGGACACTGACGTCAAAGTGTTACCNAGGTGAATTCACCAGCACTCTCTCCGGAAAACTCTTCTGGTTCTCCGGAGAAACTCATCCAAAGCAATTACTCTTTNAAGCTCTGGCTCATAATTNCCTGGACAGGATTCCTCATCCTNCCATGGTATGCAGCATACGANGGTTTNTGGAGTTTTATCTGGCTCACAGANGGTTATCCGACTTTCGATGAGTACTCTCCAGGCATCCTGCANATTACAATGCACCAGCGTTGGTGGCTTTGGCCAGTNGCGNTGGCATTGCTGATTCCTCTCCCCGCCCTNATTTGGCCCAGGACAGATCCGCGTCACGTGGCTGCTTTATTATTAGGCGGAGGTTTTGGCTTCAGCTATATGCTTATTCAGGGTTTTGTCCTCGGTCTCCANGGCTGGGGTTGGGNTTTCCTCGGAGATCTTTTCGGATCTACTACACTGACACAATTTGGAATGGGTTATGGGGCCTTACTCGTTGCCAGCGGTTTCCTTTTCCTGTTCACACAGGGCTTAGCAGCAAGAGGGGCGATCAAAGGTGATGTCTTTGTCTCCGGATCCATTGGCCTTACCNTTACNATGGTCACTGCCTTTGTCTTCTTCCCNGTCGGACGCATACTCATTAANGCCTTNCAAGATGACGAAGGCAACTATGTTTTTTCCCTATTTCTNGAGAAAATCACTTCTCATAATATCTGGGGAGTAGCCTGCCTTAGTAGTGAGCTCAGTTGCGGGGTCGCATGGAATTCTCTATGGATGGGAGTCTTGGTTGGCACAGCTACCACAATCTTGGGATTAGCCTTCGCACTTTTAGTGACTCGCACTGGTATTCAGGCCAAGGGCTTCGTGCGAACAGCTTCGCTGCTTCCNATCATCACCCCACCATTTGTAATAGGACTTGCGCTCATNCTTTTNTTTGGTCGTGCCGGTGCGGTGAACGCCTTTTTGGANTGGGCTTTTGGNATCCCCCCCAGCCGCTGGCTTTATGGACTCACGGGAATTCTTATCGCACAGATTTTGGCCTTCACGCCGATTGCCTTTCTCGTCCTCGTCGGAGTTGTNGAAGGAGTCAGTCCTTCAATGGAAGAGGCAGCTCAAACTCTACGGGCCTCACCGTGGCAAACCTTCTGGAGCGTTTCTTTTCCGCTGATGCGACCCGGAATNGCCAACGCGTTTCTGCTCGGCTTTATTGAAAGTTTGGCAGACTTCGGCAACCCGCTTGTNCTGGGTGGACAATATGAGGTACTTTCGACACAAATTTTCTTTGCTATTGTCGGAGCGCAGGGAGATCCAGGCATGGCGGCAGTGCTGGCGATTGTGCTACTGCTTTTCACACTTTCGGCGTTCTACGCCCAGCGGCGCTGGCTCGGCAAAAAATCCTATGCAACGGTCACTGGAAAAGGCGATGCCGGAGTGCATGTACGCCTTCCCAGGCGAGTAGCGTGGGGGGCATACCTTACAGCCCTGCCTTTTATTGTCATGAGCTTGATCGTGTACGGAATGATCCTCTTTGGGGGTTTTGTGGAAACCTGGGGCTACAAGCACAACTTCACNCTTAAACACTACATTGCAGAGTTCTCCCTTTATTGGTCAGAGGAATATGGCCTCATCTGGGAAGGCGCAGCATGGAATTCGTTCTGGACAACACTGCAAATCTCGGCAATCTCTGCTCCACTCACAGCTGGCTTAGGCTTGTTGATCGCATATATCCTGGTCCGGCAGCGATTTTGGGGAAAAGACATCTTTGAGTTCCTGACCATGCTAAGTTTCGCCGTTCCCGGAACCGTGATCGGCGTTGGCTACATCCTCGCTTTCAACGTACCACCAATCGAGATTACCGGAACCGGAGTGATTCTAGTAGTTTGTTTTATCTTCCGTAACATGCCAACAGGTATTCGCGCNGGAATTGCTGCGATGAGCCAGTTGGATCCCAGCCTTGACGAAGCCTCCCTGACTCTGGGAGCACGATCATTTACAACACTTCGGCGTATCCTTTTGCCCCTACTGCGACCAGCTTTGATAGCTGCTCTTGTCTTTGGTTTTGTGAGGGCTATGACAGCAATCAGTGCTGTCATCTTCCTTGTCAGTGCCGACTACGATATGGCGACTTCNTATATTCTCGGTAGGGTAGAGTTTGGAGATTACGGTTTGGCTATCGCTTATTCGTCTGTACTGATTATAGTGATGCTCTGCGTAATAGCATTGATCCAGTTCGCAGTAGGTAAACGGGAACTTGGCAGACGGGAAACAGAAGCTTTAACAATTTAAACTCAGAATAGATTACTATGGAAAAAGCCGTTGAATTTAAACATGTGACCAAAGCCTACGGCGACGTGCAGGCTGTCCGTGACCTAANTTTCACTATAGAGTACGGAAAACTCGTGACATTACTGGGTCCATCCGGGTGCGGAAAGACTACCACACTAAGGCTGATTGCCGGACTGGAGATGGTCACCGAGGGAAATGTCTTCATNGGAGACAAGGAGGTCACGCGGCTTTCAGCTTCTGATCGAGATGTAAGTATGGTTTTTCAATCATACGCTCTCTTTCCGCACATGACCGTGATGCAAAATGTTTCTTATGGCCTGACNATGAGCCGTATGTCAAAAGCAGAAGTGAGTGAAAAAGCGCATGAGGGGCTGAATTTGGTTGGACTGACNGGTTTCGGTGGACGCTTGCCGAGCGAACTCTCCGGAGGTCAGCAACAGCGGGTAGCAGTGGCACGTGCACTTGTTTTGGAACCNGAAGTTCTGCTCTTTGACGAACCACTTTCGAATCTGGATGCAAAACTGCGCCGACGCGTAAGGGAGGAAATCAGGGAATTACAGCAAAAACTAGGACTGACCACNGTTTACGTAACCCACGATCAGGAAGAAGCACTTGCTGTTTCAGACCGGATCATTGTCATGAATGAAGCTGTTATTGCACAGGAAGGTACTCCGCACCAACTATATGAAGAACCTGTAAATCTTTTTGTCTCAGATTTTATTGGAGATGCTAATCTGGTAAAAGCTGAAATTATCAGCATTGACGGNGATGATGCAGAAGTCAATATCGGTGGAATNCTGGTCAAANTACCTCACCGGGGAATTCNCACAGGAGAAGTTGATGTGGCAATTCGCCCGCAGGCAATCCGTCTGAATCGGACAGTCAATAAAGATGAAATATCCGCTACAATTCTTAAATCATCTTATTTGGGTGATCATATCGAATATACACTTGAAAGCACCCTCGGTGAATTATTTGTAATAGATAATCAAATGGAAAAACAATTTGAATCCGGTTCTGCGGTTTCCATTACTTTTCGCACGAGTGGACTTAGCATGATTCCTGAATCCTGATCATAGATTTCTTCGGGTTATTTCAAATGCTTGAAAAAAATAAAAATACAAATCACTACTGCAGAATAAATCAAATATTTGCAAAAGATAAAACCCAATTGGTCAATGCCCCAATTACATTGACCAACGATGTTTTTCTGAAATTGGAAGCGCTTTGTCTGGAGTAAAATTTTTGGAGACTTGCGTGGAGTCTTCAGTAAATAACGGCGGCCGGCATAAGTTGCGTTACTTCAGACCGGTCACCTAAAATTTCAGGGCTGACTAAATTGCTGTTTGCGAATTTCAGGAAATTTCTTCCGTAACATTACTCCCGTCCAAGCTGTCACCGAAAATTTGCTGGAGACGATCTACACACTCATTCAAGGCAGTATGTTCGTTCATACCCTGCTGAATGAATTTCTGAATTAATGGATATTTAGAAATAGCGTAATCAATTTCCGGATTACTTCCCTGAACATACGCACCAATATTGATCAAATCTTCCGCTTCACGGTAAGTAGCTAAAGTACGGCGTAATATCTGGTTTAGTTCAAGGTGAGTCTCGCCAACTACGTTGACCATAACCCTACTGGTTGATGAGAGCAAATCCACTGCAGGGAAAGTCCCCTTTTCTGCAATACTGCGGCTGAGAAAAATATGTCCATCAACAATAGCGCGGATTGCATCTGCAATCGGATCGCTTGCGTCATCGCCTTCCACGAGAACGGTGTAAAAGCCGGTTATCGAACCCGGCCCCTCATGCGTACCAGCACGTTCCAGCAGACTTGGCAACAAGGCAAATACGGAAGGCGGATAACCTTTAGTTGTCGGAGGTTCTCCTGCTGCCAAACCAATTTCTCGCTGTGCCATTGCAAAACGTGTGAGAGAATCCATTGAGAGAAGAACATCCTTTCCCTGGTTACGGAAATGCTCCGCAATTGAGGTCGCCACAAAAGCTCCACGCATTCTCAGCAGAGGAGGTTGATCCGATGTCGCAACGACTACGACTGAGCGGCGCATACCTTCTTCTCCCAGATTGTCTTCTATAAATTCCCGCACCTCCTTACCGCGTTCTCCTACCAGAGAAATAACATTAATATCAGCGTCAGTATAACGTGCCATCATTCCGAGCAACACTGATTTTCCAACTCCGGAACCGGCCATTATTCCGATACGCTGTCCCCGGCCACAAGTCAGGCTGGAGTTAATGGATCTTACTCCTACATCTAATGGATCTTTGATGCGATCACGATGAAGTGGATTTACGACTTCCGGAAATAAGGGGACATCGGTTGAAGTCATCAACTCACCAAAACCGTCCAGCGGTCTCATCAACGGATCGAAAACCCGTCCCAGCAGCCCTTCTCCTACGGGCACCATCGCTGGTCGGTCTTCCGAAACTACTCTGCATTTTGGACCGATTCCATGTGCATTGTGTAGCGGCATTACCAGCATTCGGTCCTTCCGGAATCCCACGACTTCCGCGCTCACAGATGTATTTGTCGCAGGATTAAATATTTTGCACATACCTCCTACGGAACAACCCGGATTTGTTGCCTCTACCATGTGTCCAATCACCTGCATAACACGGCCCTCCTTACGCAGTACCGGAAGGTTTTCAATACCGCTAATATACGTTTCAAGGTTTGAATAAACCGGCAATTTCACAGTTGATGAATCAGGTAACATGAAAATACAAAGGCATAGCTAAATATAGTTTTGTGGGCTTTTAAAATGATAATTTAACACCTAGAAAAATCCGGATAACTTTTCTTTTTATTGATTGTGGCGGACTAATTTTTTCAGCAAACTTTTCACTCAGCGGATGCATCCGTATTTGTTTCCAGAATTTGATCTACAGTGCCCGAAGATGTATCCGCATTTTCAAGAGATTCCGTATCCTGATCCGGTTCCTCTAATTCGGAGCTTGCTGTTTCAATATCTGCTGATAAGAGCTGTGGATTTTCAGATTCTGCTGATGCTGTTTCCGGAAGAGGTTCCCCATTGGCTGCCTGATTGTCAAAATCCACCGTTTCAATGCTTTTATTCGCTGAGTTTGGTGGATCAATCTGTTCTGATGTTTCATCTTGACTTAAATCAAGAGTCTCAGTTTCAGCAGCAGTATCTGGTAAGGGCAGTGTAGTGAAATCGTGAGCATCAATATCTACTTCTGATAAATGTGCATGCCGATTTTCCACCTGTTCAGTCAGAGTTTCTTCAAGCTTTTCGAACTGCCCTTCAATAGACCTGCTGATTATTTCTTCATCAGACTCCACATAAATAGAACCAGGTTTCATCTCCGGGTTCTGCCGAAGTACGAGGGTTTGTTCATCACTTAAATATCGCTCCAGATCACTTTTACTATTGACCAGAAATTCGTAGTCATCCGGATGCAAAAACAAATAGATCTTTCCCTGTACTTCTGTTTCGTGCAGAGCAACCTGAACTATGTTCTTGATAACTGAGTTATTCAGTTTTATTTCTTCGGCAACAACATTTTTAGCAATTTGTAGAGCTAAGTTCACCAACTCTTCTTCTGCCTGAAAACGGACAACATTCCTCAACGAATTCAATTGCGCCAACACGGAACTTATCTGCATTACCAATGGTTCAGCCTCATCATAACGCTGCTGAATCCCCTGTTGAAGTCCACTTTCAAACCCTTCCTGATATGCAGTGCTTTTTATTCCTTCAACTTTTTCTTCAGTGGAAGAAAGCAGATTTTTCCTTTCCTTTTCTGCTTCCTGATTTTCTGCAATAGTTTGCTGATAGATACGTTCAGTATCACTCGCTTGTTCTTCAATTTTTGTGAGCAGTTGAGTTTTGTAAAGTTTCGCGCCTGATCTGATCGATTCCGCAAAATCCTCTGCATTTGTCAAAAGACTGTTTTCCTGAAAAAACTCCGCATTTTTGAAACCTTTTGAGAGTTGGATTTTTTCTGCATCCGTTTTTCCACTTTCAGCATCAGCAGAAACTTCTGCGACAAATTCAGAGGAACCTCCTTCCACGTCAAAAGTAAGCGGTTTGAAAGAGGCAAGTCGCTCTTCGATTTCCTGCTCTGCGCTGTTTGCTCCTTCTGCAGCACTTTCGTTTCCAGCAGATGAATCCACAGTTTCTGCAGACTCTGTTTCAACAACCGTGAAATCAGTCAGTGAAAACGGTTTGAACTCACTCTCATCCAACATGCTTAAAAAATTAATTGATGATTATTATGTTAAAAGGAGCCAGATTTCAGGATTTGACACAAAACGGGAAATTACCGAGTGAATTGTTGCTTGCATCCTGAATCCTGAATCAGCATTATGAACGATCCCGCAACCAGGTGTGTATGAGAGCGGATGTCTTGAGAGGATCCTGCTTGGCAATTTCTAAGATCTTATCTCTAGGCGGAATTCCGGACTCACGTTCGGTTGGAATTTCCAGCTCCTCTCCTTCAAGTTCTCCTATTGTTGCAGGCATTCCCATGAGAAGATCAAGGTCAGCAGGTTTGGAACTCAGCCGCTGAACCATCGGTCGGATGACCAACATGATGAGTGCCAGAATTGCCAGACCAAGTGCGACATAACGCACAACATCCAAAATAAATTTGTTGCGGACTCTCGTCGCTTCAATTTCAGAAGCTTTATCTTCTTCAACCGCTGCTTCAAATGGCATATTACCCACAAATACTCTGTCACCGCGTGACTCATTATAGCCCATTGCCGCTTTTACCAAACCAACGATTGTTTCTTTTTCACCTTCAGTCCATGGAGTGTTCGTCCTTCCTAAAGAGTTTCCACTGTCATCAAGAATTTGTGAGCGTCTGTTATCTAAAAGTACAGATACGCTGAGGCTAACCACTTCTCCAACTGCTGACTCCAGAACTATTTCGCGACGGCTGCTTTCAAAATTACGAGTAGAGTTTTTCTTGCTGAATTCTGAAACGGTTGCTGCTTCACGGCCGGTTGCTTCCGGAAGATTGGTCGTAACTCCGGCAGGGCCAACAGGAATTGATCGTGTTCCGGTCGACGCCTCATCGACAATCTGCTCACTGACAACACTGGTTTGATCCGGATCCACTAACTCCTCTTTGATAGTCCTCCGGTCAAAACGCAGGGAAGCAGAAACATTAACTCTCACACGGTCTTTCCCAACAACCTCCTCTATTTGCCGGACTACTTTTACTTCAAGTTCTTTTTCAAAACGGCTTTTATATGAATAATTATCATTCATCTTTCCGCCGGCAGAATTATCCGAAAAACCTCGGCTCAGCAAGGTTCCGCTTTGATCAGTTATTTTAACATTCCTCGGAGAGAGACCTTCAACCGCACTCGCAACCAGGTGAACTATAGTTTCGATCTGTTTCCGCCCGGCTCCGCTGCTGGTAAGATTGAGCGCAATTGCTGCCGTTGGTTCCTCCTCATTATCTGAAAAAAGTGTTTTTTGTGGAATTGCCAAAGATACTTTTGCTGACTTTACAACATTAATAGTGGAAATCAGTCGGGCAAGTTCACCTTCCTGAGCTACGCGGAATTTAACACCCTGCTGAAATTCTGTTTCACCCAGACTTGGAGTTGAAAACAGATCAAGAAAACCAACTCCACTGCCCGGCAATACTTTTTCTTTAGCTAATGTTAGGCGGGCCTGATCTACTCTGTGCGGTTCAACCATAATGGACCTGCCTCCCGGAGCAAGCATATAAGGAATCTGATTTTCCTTTAGTTTTTCAACTATAACGGCAGCATCCCCAGGTTCTACGTTAGAATACAAAGGAGCCCAGGAAGATCTGTTTGCCACAAAAATCATGCTCACCATACCAATTAGTATTATGCCAAGGGCCACCAGGATCGTGATCCTCTTCGTGAGACTCAGGGCTCCAAAAAAATCCTGGAACTGAAAACGTACATCTGAAAGAACACCGGCTTGCTCTGCCATAGTTTTCCTATTAAAGTGTGTTTATATATATGGAGAAAATATCGCCTGATTTTCAAGTGCCTGTTTCAGGTCTGGAAAATTCAAGCTGGAATTTAGAATCAATCTCACCTGCAATTACAATTCCAAATAATGTGGAAGAACTATTTTGTTTTTTGGATATTTAAAAAAGAGATTTTTTAATAGGTGATCATTTGTGAAGCATGATCATCATTCGATTTTACAGACTCAGGATATCTTAAAAGACGTCTGGTAAGAGTACGGAAACGCCAACTATGAAGCACTGCAGCAATGCTCAAGCCAACAATCAGACCAACCCACATTCCCACAGGGCCAAACTTAAAATACACACCGACCAAATAAGCTGTTGGCAAGCCTATAAACCAGTATGCGACTACGTTTGTTACAAATGGAACACGGGTATCTTTAAGTCCGCGCAGTGCTCCCAGTGCGCCTACCTGCATTCCGTCGGATAGCTGAAAAACTGCGGCCATATAGAGTAATTGAACAGCCAGTGAGCGAACATCCTGATCATCTGAATACAACGCTACAATCATTTCCGGAAAGTTAACAAACACAGCCGCAGTTACTGCCGTTATTAAAATACAAAGTATAATGCCGGCATAACCTGTAAAACGTGTAGCCACGTAATCACCTCTGCCTTTAGCTTGGCCAACCCGAATAGAAATGGCAAATGAAAGTCCCATCGGCAGCATGAAAGTTACTGCAGCAATATTGATTGCGACTTGATGTCCAGCAATTGCCGTCACCCCAAATGTTCCCATCAACAATGATACCATTGCGAAGAGACCTACTTCAGCTGCTATTCCAAAACCATTAGGGATACCAATTCTCAAAATTTCGTGCAGATAGAGCCAGGAAGGTCTGCTGAAAGCAATAAATTTCCGGTAGCTTTCAAACATTGATGCTTTCATGCAAAAGACCAGCATCGCACAAAACATGACCCAGTGAACCATACTCGTAGTCCACCCTGCGCCAACCGCACCCAAAGCTGGAAAACCAAAGTGCCCAAATATCAAAGCATAGTTCGATACAATATTTACTCCGAGGCCAAGCAGTGTAAAATACATGGCTGGACGAGTAATGGACAAACCTTCACTAAACATCCGCAAGACAACAAATGCATAGACAGCCGGCATACCCCAGCACAATGCCTTCAAATAATCTGAAGCAACCCTGATCACCTCCTGCTCATAACCCATCTTGTTCAACACTGGTTCAAGATTGGCTATAATAAGGATACTTATAAATGCTAATGCAAGACTTAGCCACAGGC
Source organism: Deltaproteobacteria bacterium (assembly GCA_002685535.1). Classification (GTDB taxonomy): domain Bacteria; phylum SAR324; class SAR324; order SAR324; family NAC60-12; genus Arctic96AD-7. The sequence continues at coordinate 5,617 of NYXK01000148.1, read as the reverse complement.
CCTGTATCACATTTCTGACTATCTCCTGTCGATTTCCCGCCCCAAAAAGCTGTGCGATGATCGAACCGAGCGAAATCAATATCCCCAACATCAGCAAAAACACCGGATGATATAGCGCTGTCGCAATAGCAAGTCCCGCCAAATCATGCGAACTAACGTGTCCAGCCATTATTGTGTCCACAAACTGCATCAGAGTCTGTAACAAATGTGCAATAATTACAGGCAAACCTAATTTTAATGTTAATGAAGATTCATGTGAAAATCTTTTTAAACGTGAATATGTTTTGTATTGCTTCATAAAATATAGTTACTTTTGAAAATAAGTGTCTAAAAAATTACTTAACTGTACCTGCAGTTTTATGCTAACATGTACAGTCTTACATAGTGATTGATAAATTAAATTGTTATTTTTTTGAGGTATACCCACTTCGCTGCAACTGAAACAGGCTGACCTCAATCTCTGTTTTAAGTCTATTATTTTATGAAAAGAGAAAATATCCTTATTATCCTCAGTATGCTGGTGCTGGCATTTTTTTTAGCAAAAATGTTCGACGGCGGAAGTATGTCAAGCGGTTCTCAGCGCACACAGGAACTGATTTACAGTGACTTCAAGGCTCTCGTTGCATCAGGTGAAGTTGTCAATGCTCAGATTGTCGGAGATTCCTTAATAGAGGGCTTCACTCAGGACGGACTGGGCTACCGCACCTATATCCCCGCAGAAGACCCCAGCGTGATTGACTACCTTCGACTGTATCAAATTCCGATCAATTATGTGCCTGAAAAAAGTCTTCCATGGTATTTAAGCATTTTGATAAATTGGGGGCCATTCCTCTTAATTTTTGGAATATGGATGGTACTGATGCGCCGAATGCAGGGCGGAGGTGCCGGAGGAGGAGGATTGTTTTCCATCGGGCGCAGCCGCGCTAAAAAAATGGAACCTGATGAAATGAAGGTGACCTTTGCTGATGTTGCTGGTGTTGAAGAAGCAAAAGACGATTTGAGAGAAACTGTTGAGTTTCTCAGAGATCCGGCAAAATTCCGCAAACTTGGAGGAAGAATCCCCAAAGGCATGTTAATGTCCGGATCACCTGGTACTGGAAAAACTTTGCTCGCAAAGGCAGTTGCCGGAGAAGCGGAGGTTCCTTTTTTTAGTATGAGCGGTTCCGATTTTGTGGAAATGTTTGTCGGTGTTGGTGCCAGCAGGGTTCGTGATATGTTTGAACAGGGTCGGCAAAACGCGCCGTGCATCATCTTCATCGATGAAATAGATGCCGTCGGAGGTAGCCGTGGTACAGGAATGGGCGGTGGGAATGATGAACGCGAGCAGACACTAAACCAGCTTTTGGTGGAAATGGACGGCTTTGACGGAATGGAAGGAATCATCGTGATCGCCGCGACAAACCGTCCGGATGTTCTTGATCCTGCACTTCTACGTCCCGGACGTTTTGACCGGCAGGTGAGTATACCTCTACCTGACGTAAAAGGTCGGGAGGAAATTTTACAAATCCACGCCAAAAAAGTGCAGATGGCTGATGGTGTTGACATGAACATTATCGCACGCGGAACTCCGGGGTTTTCAGGTGCAGATTTGAAAAACCTGATCAATGAAGCTGCTCTCGGCGGTGCACGTAACAACAAAACCGAACTTAAATTAGCAGATTTTGAATGGGCACGTGATAAAGTGATGATGGGTACAGAACGCCGCTCGATGGTCATGTCGGAAAAAGAAAAAAGAAATACTGCATACCACGAAGCAGGACATGCATTGGTTTCCGCGCTGCTACCTAAAACTGATCCAATTCATAAAGTAACAATCGTACCCCGCGGAAGGGCTCTTGGTCTTACTGCATTTTTGCCTAAAAATGACAATCATTCTTACGATATTGATTTCCTGAATAACCGTATTACAATTGCCATGGGCGGACGTGCAGCAGAGGAGATAATTTTTGAAGAGGTAACAACCGGTGCAAGCAATGACATTCAACAGGCCACCGATACGATCAGAAACATGATTTGCAACTGGGGTATGAGCAAATCGTTTGGACCAATCGTTTTAGGCAGCGATAATCAGCAGAACGTTTTGGGGCGTAACATTGGCAAAGGCCGTGAGTTTAGTGAAAATACTGCTGCAGAAATTGATAAGGAAATGCGTAAAACAATCAAATTTCATGATGCAAAAGCCAAGAAACTTCTTCGTGATAATATCGATGTTTTACACAAAATCGTTGATGTTTTGATGAAGGAAGAGACCGTCGAAGGTTCATATATTTTGGAGTTACTCGGACAAAACAAGTCTAAAGTTGAACCTGTCGGAGGCTGATGTCACTTCCGGGATTTGGACGTCCACCGGCATATTATTTTATGTGGATTTTACCCCGCAATCTTTTTAGCAGACTTTGCGGGTTTGTGGCTGACATTCGAATGCCACGTTTTTTGCTGACTCCATTTATAAGAATATTTTCAAGGCTCTATGGTGTTGAACTGACAGAAGCGTCTCAGCAGGTTTCAGAGTTCCGGACATTCAACGAATTTTTCACCCGGCAGTTGCTTCCGGACTCGCGTCCGCTGGATCCAGATCCTGATGCAGTACTAAGTCCTGTAGATGGATTTATCGGTGAATACGGCCGCATTAATGATGGGCGTCTGATTCAGGCAAAAGGGCTGGATTACCGATTAGCAGATTTGCTGCTGGATTCTAAACGTGACAATTTGTATGACCTCGGAGAATTCATTACCATTTACTTAGCTCCACAGAACTACCACCGTATTCACAGCATGGTAGATGGGGAGGTTCGTGAGTTCTCATACATTCCGGGAGATTTGTGGACAGTCAGTCCATTGGGCGTGCATCATGTGCCGAATCTCTTTGCCCGGAATGAACGTTTGACCACTTATATACAAACTAATAAAGGTGAATGCGCGCTCATAAAAGTTGGCGCAACTGTTGTCGGACGCATTCGGGTCAGTTACGATGATCAAATTTCAAACCGTCTTGGTGCGCTGGCTAAACAGCATGTCTTGAAGACTCCTTATAGGCTGGAGCGTGGTGAAGAAGTCGCAATGTTTGAACTGGGATCAACTGTCATTTGCCTGTTCCCTCCAGGACAAGTTGAGCTGAATGAGTTGGAATTAGGGCAAAAAATTCGCCTGGGTAACTCTATTGGGCGGTTTAAACCGAACTCAAGCGAGTGAGAAGTATGCTTTGGCTAAAAGCATTTTGGTTTCTTAAATCTTTAGCAAATAATTATTAAAACTGGGAAAAGGAAAATGGGTAGTTTATCTGGTAAAAAAGGTGTTATTCTTGGAGTTGGCAATCAACGCAGCATTGCCTGGGCGGTTGCAGAACATTTTCATGAACAAGGTGCAGAGCTTGCGTTGACTTATCTCTCTGATCCTAAAGGACGTTTTGAGGCAAATGTCAGAAAGCTTGGTGATAAAGTAAATGCATCGCTGATTCAGGAATGTGATGTATCAAATGATGATTCGATTCAGTCTTTAATCGGAGCATTAAATGATCATTGGGGAGAGCTGGATTTTTTAATTCATAGTTTAGCTTTTGCAGACCAGAAGGATTTACAGGTAGATTTCTCCAGCACCAGCCGCGGCGGTTATGCAAAAGCGCATGAAATCAGCGCATTTTCCCTGTTACCGCTGGCAGAGGGTGTTATCCCCATGATGAAAAAACGCGGTGGCGGCAGTATCCTCAGCATGAGTTTCATCGGCTCCATGCTGGCAGTTCCGCATTATCATGTGATGGGTCCGGCAAAAGCCTCTCTAGAAGCATCTTCACGCTATCTGGCGAAAGAAGTCGGTCCGGATAATATACGGGTTAATGTAATTTCTCCGGGTGCAATCAGAACCTTGTCTTCAGCAGGCATTAAGGATTTTGCTGAGTTGATGAGAGTTGCCGGTGAGCACTCAGCAATGAAACGTACCGCTACTCAGGCTGAGGTAGCACAAACTGCTGTATTTTTAGCAAGCGAAGCTTCCTCAGGAATTACCGGACAAGTGATCTACGTCGACTGCGGATATTCAATTATGGCAAACTAAAGCGATCCTTAATGAACAGTTTATTTGATTGTCAAACCCTAATTAGAGGGAACAAGATATGAGCAAAGCGCTAAATGATTTTCGCTTGAAACTTGGTGGGAAGAAGTTTGTACCTATTCTCGTAGGCGGGATGGGAGTAGATATTTCTACAGCAGAACTTGCTCTGGAAGTAGCACGTTTAGGGGGTATCGGACACATTTCTGACGCAATGGTGCCCACAGTTTCTGACCGGAGATTCAAGACACATTTTGTGCAGGAAAAACAACGCAAATATAAATACAACGTCAACAGCGCAGATAAAACCGTGGTGCAGTTTGACCTGGAAAGACTGGCGGAGGCTCAACGACTCCATGTGGGACGTACCATGGACGCTAAAAAGGGTGACGGTGCGGTCTTTGTAAACTGCATGGAAAAACTTACCATGAACAATCCTCGTGACACTTTGCAAACACGTCTGCATGCAGCGATGGATGCGGGAGTTGAGGGAATAACATTGAGCGCTGGACTGCATTTAGGTTCGATGGAACTGATGAAGGATCATTCCAGATTCAGAGATGTTCTGCTTGGGATCATCGTTTCTTCGGCACGCGCTTTACGGCCTTTTCTCAAAAGGGCGGCAAAGTACAAAAGACCTCCGGATTATATCATTGTAGAAGGTCCGCTGGCTGGAGGACATTTAGGTTTCGGCATTGACGACTGGCAGGAATACGATCTTAAAACAATAGTCCAGGATGTGTTGATTTTTTTAAAAGAAAACGAGCTAGATATTCCGGTGATTCCGGCAGGCGGAGTTTTTACCGGAACTGATGCAGTGGATTTTTTTGAAGCCGGCGCTTCCGCGGTACAGGTTGCAACACGCTTTACCGTGACTAAAGAATGCGGACTCCCGGACCGTACAAAGCATCACTACTTTGATGCAGTTGAGGATGATATTGTTGTCAATACTATCTCACCAACCGGATACCCAATGCGGATGTTACGGCAGTCCCCAGGAATAGGTTCCGGAATTAGGCCTAATTGTGAAGCCTTCGGTTATATCCTGGACAATAACGGGCATTGTGCATACGTTGAAGCCTATAACAAGGAACTGGAAAATAAACCGGATAAAATTTCTATTCCGGACAAAACCTGCCTCTGCACACATTTTCGGAAATTTAATATCTGGACCTGTGGTCATTATGTTTACCGTCTCAAAGATACGACTCATAAACTTGAAAATGGGAAATATCAGCTTTTGAGAGCAGAAGAAGTTTTTCGGGATTATCAGTTCAGTAAAGATCATACGATTAAACTTCCAGAGCAGAAAGGACCTGCCTCCTCAGATGTAACTTTGGCTGCCGCATAGTTTATTAATTTCAGTAAACGGGAACCATTTTTACTATGACAGCATTGCAGAAAGAGAATAATGCTCATCTCTTGATGTTTTATATTGACAAAACCCCCATAACATTTCATAATAATTCGTTTAACTCATGCTGGCATAGCTCAACTGGTAGAGCAGCTGATTTGTAATCAGCAGGTTGTAGGTTCAAGTCCTATTGCCAGCTCCAGCATGGGGAGATACCCA
>NYXK01000147.1 GCA_002685535.1 Deltaproteobacteria bacterium | reverse complement strand
TCGCGGCTTGCCCGGAACGTAACTTCTTCATCCGGAAGGGAGTCTTTCGAAAAGAGCGGAACGGCTTTCATTTTACCGATATTCAGTCCGCGTCTTTTAAGAGCAGTCTTAACTTTGTTGGCGCTTATTGATTTACGGTTGAGTATTTTTTTCAGTCCGGAAGCATCTTTTGAGGCTTTTGTTCCGAGGGACTCAGCGTCTTCACGGCCGCCTTCACCGAAAACCACCAGTTCACCGCATTGACGTCCTTCAGGATCTCTAATGGTCAAGCTGTCNTCTGGTGTTAAAGTAACGACAATTGTGCCCATGGCCGGAACTTGATAACGTTCCATACCATAAGGCAGGTAGGAGCGTAATCCAGGTTCCAAAAGACGTGGAGATGATGTTGGATTCAACGAACTCATAATGGGCTTTTATAAGGTCACAATTTTAACAAGATTCTCAGTATTTTCAGGTCACGATTAAGTTAAGNAAAAACAGGAGAATCTACAACACCCAAAAAGATAGGAGTTTGAACTAAAATGAGTAGCTTAAAACCACTCCAATAGGTAGTTAGAAGAAAACTAATCCATTATAGGATTAATGGGAAATTGTTCTTACAGTAATATTCTGTTGTTCACAAAGAGGTAAGTATCTTGTAGTGTTTTTTTCATGTCAAGTAAAAAATTTACAAATTAATAATAATCTTGTCAGACCGTTTTCCACTCTGTAAACTTCTGTCATGGTTTTCATTCTCGGATCGTTTAAGCAATAATTGTCCGTGAACGCGAATAAAGACTAAGTCTGTTGTAAGTAATNGTACAGCAATTTTGTCTGCAAAAAGTNAAAATCNCCCAGTCANCAATAAGCAGGGGTTTAATCAGAAAGTTTATATTATNAATCTAAGAGGTAAATATGAGCATCAGTCTTGCGGAAAAAGCACGGGAAAAGGGTATTCGTTATTTTTTAATTAGTTTTACGGACTTGTTTGGAGTAGTCAGGTCAAAATTAGTTCCCACCGACGCTATAACAGGCATGCAGAAAAACGGTGCAGGTTTCGCCGGATTTGCGGCACATCTTGACATGACNCCTGCTGATTCAGACATGTTTGGTCTTCCTGACGCNGACAGGCTGATACAGTTACCATGGAAGCCTGAGGTAGGCTGGCTGCCGAGTGATATTTATCTTGGTGGTAAAATTGTCGCACACGGTCCCCGCACGGTTCTCAAACAGGTTTTGACTGATGCGGGAGAAAAAGGCTTTCACGTGAAAACCGGAGTTGAGTGTGAATACTTTATATTGAATCCTGAAGGTACAGCAGTTGCTGATTCAGCAGATATTCAGCCAAAACCATGTTACGATCAACAAGCATTAATGAGGCGTTATGACNTGATTTCAGAAATNTGTGATCATATGCAGACCCTTGAATGGGGNCCGTACCAGAATGACCANGAAGATGCGAACGGACAGTTCGAAATGAACTGGGATTATACNGAAGCANTGACAACTGCTGACCGCCACAGTTTCTTCAAGTACATGACGAAGACGATTGCTGAAAAGCACGGTTTTCGAGCCACATTTATGCCTAAGCCGATTTCATCGCTCACAGGTAACGGTTGCCATGCTCATGTTTCAGTCTGGAGCAAGGATGGTAAAACAAACTTAATGGAAGACACCCATGGAGAACTTGGTCTTTCTAAACTCGCTTATCACTTTATCGGAGGACTNTTGAAGCATGCTGAAAGTCTGGCAGCAATTACTAATCCAGTGGTAAACAGTTACAAACGTATCAATGCACCCCGTACTACTTCCGGAGCAACTTGGTCACCCAACACAGTTACCTATTCTGGAAACAACCGTACACACATGATTCGCATTCCGGATACTGATCGGATTGAAGTCCGACTTGCTGATGGNGCTGNGAATCCATATTTACTTCAAGCAGTCTTAATCGGGGCCGGTTTGTGGGGTATAGAAAATAAAACAGATCCCGGAAAGAGGCTTGATATTGATATGTATGCAGAGGGACACANGGTTAAGAATGCACCCAAACTTCCCTTAAATCTTCTGGATGCATTGAGAGCTTTTGATAATAATAAAACCATGCGCCATATTCTTGGAGCAGAATTTGCGGATTCCTATGTCAAACTCAAGATGGAAGAGTGGAACAGNTATATGCANCACTTNTCNGAATGGGAACGTCAAAATGCTTTGGATGTTTAGTACTTAATANAAACATTTNTAATGAATANAATNATTTATATCATNATTTTANAATAGATCTAATCCAGAAATAGAATATGTGTGGAATTGTCGGTTTGTATTTGAAAAACGTTGAACTACATGCTCAGCTTGGCTGCATGTTTAAGCCAATGCTGATTGAAATGAGCAGNCGAGGGCCGGATTCGGCAGGGGTTGCTATTTACAGAAATCCTGTTAAAGCAGGACAGACGAAATTTTCATTGGCTCATGACGATTCTGGATTTTTGTGGGAAACACTTGAAACCAATTTAGCTGCCTCATTAAACTGTGAGGTTGCTACATTAAAAGTAGCAAACCATTGTATTCTTGTTACTGATGCTGCTGAAACTGAAGTAATTTCATGGCTGCAAACTAATTGTCCTGAAGTACGAATTGTTGGTTCTGGTAAATCGATTGAGATTTTTAAGGAAGTTGGCCCTCCGGAAAAGGTATATGAACAATTCGAACTGGAGCATGCATCAGGTACACACATGATCGGTCATACTCGTATGGCAACAGAAAGTGCTGTCACAACGGCGGGGTCACATCCATTTGCTACCGGTGCTGATCTATGTCTGGTTCACAACGGTTCGCTCTCTAATCATAATATTCTCCGTAATAATCTGGAACGCGAAGGGATAAAATTTCAGACTGAAAATGATACTGAAGTTGCAGGTGCATACATGACCTGGAAGATTCGCTCAGGCGCAACACTTCGTCAAGCTTTGGAGGATGGCATCAAGGAAATTGATGGATTCTATACCTTTTGCATTGGCACGCAGGATGGATTTGCAGTTGTTCGTGACCCAATCGCCTGTAAACATGCTGTGATGGCTGAGACTGATGACTGGGTAGCAATGGCAACTGAATTTCGTGCAATCGCACATTTGCCCGGCTCGGAACAGGCAAGAATCTGGGAACCTGAACCTTCAACCATTTACGTCTGGGGAGAACAATAATATGGACATGCTGGATCTAAAAGAACTTGGAGTACGTGGAGTAAATTCTGTACTACATGACTTGTCAAAAAGTAGAGCTAAATCTTACAAGATCAACAATCCGATGGGNCAGCACTCAATTGCCTGTGGCCTTGATGCTCCAATGCAGATAAAAATTGAGGGGCATGTTGGCTTTTATTGTGGCGGTATGAATCAGCACGCAGAAATAAAAGTCAATGGTCACGCTGGAGTAGGGCTTGCAGAAAACATGATGTCCGGCAGGATTCAAGTTAGCGGCAATGCATCAGAGTCTGCAGGAGCAACTGCCCATGGGGGGTTACTGGTGATAGATGGGGATGCTNCATCACGTTGTGGTATTTCAATGAAAGGNGTTGATATTGTGGTNGGTGGATCTGTTGGACACATGTCTGCTTTCATGGCACAAAGTGGTTGNCTTGTGATTTGTGGAGATGCCGGAGATGCTTTGGGAGATTCAATCTATGAAGCGATTATNTTTGTNCGGGGCAAAGTNGCAAGTTTGGGAACTGACTGTATTGAAAAAGAAATGAGACCGGAACACCAGGTTAAACTTAAAGAACTTCTTGAGGCTTCATCTTTACAGGCAGACTCAACTGAATTTCGCCGTTATGGATCTGCCCGTACTCTTTATAATTTTGATGTAGATAACGCTGACGCATATTAAATTTATTGCCATGAAACAAAATATCCCCAGAACACAGCCACGTAAATCAGCCACTTTTGATGATTACACTTTGTCCGAAATCCGCAGGGCTGCGGTTAGCGGAATCTATGATATTAGGGGGGGAGGTTCGAAGAGAGTTCTGCCGGGACTTGATGACCTCCTTTTTCTTGGAGCTTCTATGTCCCGTTATCCACTAGAAGGATATAGGGAAGCCTGCGGTACAGATGTAGTGTTGGGCACACGCTTTGCCAAGAATCCTATTCAACTTAAAATTCCTATTACTATTGCCGGCATGAGTTTTGGCTCTTTGTCAGCACAGGCAAAAGAGGCCTTGGGAAGAGGTGCGACCATAGCCGGAACTTCGACAACAACCGGAGATGGAGGTATGACACCTGAAGAACGTGGTCAGTCAGAGATTCTTATCTATCAATATTTGCCTTCACGCTATGGCATGAATCCGGATGATCTTCGTAAAGCTGATGCAATTGAAGTAGTAGTTGGTCAGGGAGCGAAACCAGGGGGTGGTGGAATGTTGCTTGGACAGAAAATTTCAGATCGAGTTGCGGAAATGCGAAATCTGCCCAAAGGTATAGATCAACGCTCAGCTTGTCGCCATCCCGACTGGACAGGTCCTGATGATCTTGAAATTAAAATAAACGAATTGAGGGAAATCACCGATTGGGAGAAACCAATTTACATAAAAATCGGCGGTGCCAGACCATATTATGATACTGCACTTTCTGTAAAAGCAGGTGCCGATGTAATTGTAATTGACGGAATGCAAGGCGGTACGGCAGCAACACAGGAAGTATTCATTGAACATGTTGGACAGCCGACACTGGCCTGTATTCGTCCGGCGGTCAAGGCCTTACAGGATATGGGAATGCACCGTAAAGTGCAGTTGATTGTTTCTGGCGGCATCAGAAACGGGGCAGATGTAGCCAAGGCATTAGCTTTAGGCGCTGATGCGGTTTCTATCGGGACGGCAGCGATGGTTGCTCTGGGAGATAATGATCCGGAATTGGAAAAAGAATATCAGAAACTTGGTACTACTGCAGGAGCATATGATGACTGGCATGAAGGTCAGGATCCGGCCGGGATTTCAACACAGGATCCGGAGCTCTCAAAAAGGCTCGATCCTGTCATGGCAGGGCGGCGACTGGCAAACTATTTAAAAGTAATGGTACTCGAGGCACAGACTGTAACAAGAGCATGCGGCAAAAGCCATGTCCTCAATCTTGAGCCTGAAGACTTAGTTGCACTGACAGTAGAGTCGGCTGCAATGGCACAAGTTCCACTTGCAGGTACTGACTGGATTCCCGGGAAAAACCATGNTTGAATTTCCCTTTGCTACANAGTTGGGCTAATTTAAAAAATNTAAAAGGCAGAAACGTCACCGTACACAAGAGTACGGCAACGTTAATTTAGGATAGAGCTAAAATCACTCATCTTACTAGATGATGATTTATTCTCCAGATACAGCTTTTGACAAGTCTCATTGCTGTTTTGAAACTTGCTCGTCGTAGGCATTGTTTTCAGACTTTAACTGCCATATGTGAAAGACAATCCAAAGAACCACTGCAATGATGGTCAATAAGACTTCACTACCACTAAATGGGGACAATGCAGCCACTTCTTTGACAGGAGTCCAACTTTCAAGTCCAGTACTCATAAATTTTCTCCATTTAAAAGTTATAAAGAGGAACTGGCATTCCTTTCAGCCAATTCAGCGTTGATGATTTNTTGTCCGTCTGCAGCACTTGCTTGATTATCCATGTAATCCAATCCTGCCAACTCAACCTCTTTTGGAATTCGAAGAATTCCCATTGCATTCAAAATTTTGGCAACGATGTAGGTTGGAATGAATCCTAGCACAAAAAACATTATGATTGCGCCACCGATTTGTCCCCAAGGGGTGATCGTAGCAGAACCATCAGCCAATGCAGGGTAACCCCAGAGCATGAATCCACAAATTATTACTCCAAAAGAACCGGCATAGCCATGTACAGCTACCGCACCGACTGCATCGTCAATCTTAAACTTTCGCTCGACCCAGTAGTGAAGTTTGTATGCNACCCAGACTCCAACGATACCAATNAGGAATGCCTGCAGTGGGTGATAGAGGTCATTTCCTGCTGAAGCAGCAATGATTCCACCCAGTCCTCCGGAAAATGTCCAGAAAGAATCTCCCTTGGACATATAGTATCCAGCCATCAAGCCACCTGCAAGGGACATGAGGAAGTTGAACGTAATTGTACTAAGNGTAGTTGGTGTACCATAGATAGTGGTTGCTGTCCAGAGACCGTCGAATTCTATGATGGGAACGTTACACGCTGCATAAAAGCCCCAGAATCCTGTATAAATTATAAACAGTCCGATTACCGCCAACCACGGNTTTTGCGGAGGAATGTCACGCGGGGTACCGTCTGGAGCAAATTTGCCTATGCGTGGTCCCAACACAGTCAGGATACCAAGTGCTGCGCCTCCGCAGATGCCATGAATAACACCAGAAGCATATGCATCGTGATAGCCCCAATCAGTAACCATCCATCCACCTGCACTCCAACCCCATGCCGCATCAATCATCCATGTTACTGAACCAACTAAAACGGCAAGAATTAGGAAAGCACCGGTGCGAATACGTTCAATCACTGCACCCGAAACAATTGAAGCAGCAGTCCACGAGAAAAGGAGGAAAGCCGCCCAGAATACACCCATTATGTGATCACCAAAATTCGAACCCATAGTTGCATCCCATGGCAAGCCAGTGGTTCCGCCGGCGAAGTCACCAAATGGCCCTTGACCCGCAAAGTAAATCCAAAAACCGAATAAAAACATGGTAATAGTTACCATTGGGATCAGCATTGCGTTCTTCATCAAGGTNTGNATNTGNTTCTTTGCTCTTGATATGCTNACTTCGTACAAACAGAANCCNACGTGAATCAGGAACATTAAAGGCACAGTGATCCAGTAATAAAANTCCACGAATATCTCGTTAAGAGCAGAGATTTCCATAGTCATATCATAACCCATTTTCCCTCCTATCAACTTGGTTATANACAATGGCAAAGGCAAAACATTACCAGAACATTCCCAAACTAACTCTTTACCAGTGCATTTCTCCTAAAAATGCCCGCACTGAATTGTGGAGCTTGGGAATAATGACGTATAAAATGATTGATGTCAAGAAATAAATAAAAATAACTTGACATGTGATTANTATAGTGTGAAACTCCGCGAACTAATCTACTTGAGGCTGTCTCTAGTAGGTTTCCACAGAGAGGAAGATGAATCAGTGTTGTTCTTTATAATCTTTGAATTCAACCCCTTTCTTATCATTAACATCAAAGGAGGTCGTATGATTTCTATGAAGAAAATTAAAGGTGCCATTGTCGCGAGCATCATGCTTACATTCAGTGTAGGAATTGTAAGTGCTGCAGATAGTAAAAGACCAATAATAATTCCAATACACAATTGGTCAAGCCAAGTTGTTATGGCCTATGTAATTGGTGGAATTTTTGAAAGTATCGGTGATAGAGTAGCGTATACACCATCCGATTCTCAAGCGGTCTATGAGTCAATTCGTCTTGGCGATGTGACTATATCGCATGAAGTATGGCAATCTGCATTTGGTAAATCATTTGATGCAGCACGTGATAAAGGTGGTTTGCTTGATTGGGGAGACCATGAAGCTAGAACTTTGGAAGATATGGGTTACCCAAATTGGGTAGCAAAACTCTGCCCAGGTCTACCAAATTGGGAAGCTTTAAAATCTCCGGCCTGTGCTAAGAATTTTGCAACTCCTGACTCGGGAGGGAAAGGTCGTTGGTTAGAAGGTCCACAAAGTTGGCACCAAGATTTAATGCCTCAGCGTTTAGAAGCGCTTGGACTAGGTGACCTATGGACAGTTAAGTTTGCTGGTAGTGCTGATGCACTATGGGCTGAGCTTAAAGCAGCTAAAAAAGAAGGAAGAGGAACAATCATCTTCAACTGGACACCAAACTTTACGGATGGTGCGGGATTTACATTTGTTAAATTTCCTCCATACTATGATGGTTGCAGACCAGTAGATGGTGGTGATGGGAAATGTGGTTCACCTGATGGTTATTTGAAAAAAGCGGTGAATGCTAAATTTCCTAAAACTCATCCTCAAGCAGCGGCTATTTTCAAAAAGATGTCATTTACAACAGGTCAAATTGGTGCAATGGCAGATTTAGTTGACACGGATAAAATGGCTCATGCAGACGCTGCGAAGAAATGGCTAGCTGACAACAAGAATGTTTGGGAACCGTGGACCAAATAACAATTTTAAAGTAAATTTATACAAATTATAAATCCCCTCTGGCTTTTGAGTCAGGGGGGATTTTTTTTTAGATCGATATAGTGTAATATAGCGTAATTTATTACAAAAGTTTATGTCTTCTACACCAGTAATATTTATGTAAAAGTGGGAAATTTCAATGGCAGGATTTATATACAGTACGTACGAAATTTTGTGTGCTAGGATTGTGGACATGAAAAAACTGTTTCTCTATATTTTTTTTGGTTTGATCCTTTGCAATACAGGTTTTGCACGTTCAACTGGATGTACTGAAGGCGACTGTGACAACGGAAACGGGACTTGGACTTATACAGACCTAACCACATACGTGGGTGAGTGGCGTAATGGTAAAAAGAATGGACAAGGGACTGTGACTTGGCCAAACGGATACATATACGTGGGAGAGTTTCAAAATAGTAAATGGCATGGACAAGGAACTTTGACTTTTCCAGATGGAGCCACATACGTGGGTGAGTGGAGTGTTGGTAAAAAGCATGGACAAGGGACTGTGACTTGGCCAAATGGATACATATACAAGGGAGAGTTTCATAACGATATATGGCACGGACAAGGAACTTTGACTTTTCCAGATGGAGCCACATACGCGGGTGAATGGCTCGAT
>NYXK01000146.1 GCA_002685535.1 Deltaproteobacteria bacterium | reverse complement strand
CACATCCCTCTGATTCCTGATGGTTGCGATCTCGGTAATCCCACCCCATACCCCCACTTAGAAAGTAACTGCAACTCAGATGGTGTATGACCATCTAGATACTGAGGGTCTTACCACTAGATGATGAGGGTCGGCTGGAGGATCGTAGGTTCGGATGTGACTCCTCGTCGCTTTAGTGGTGAAAGAACCAAACTCCTCCACGTTGGACTATAAGTTCACATGGTAGCCACCAGTATGGCATCCTTCAATGAAAGTTGGTGTTATTCCCAGGTCCCTGTGAGCGGACGGATATGTCATGCTCGATGCTGATAAAATCACCCCTTCTCCGAACAGCAAAGAGCAAGAGAACGACAGTCTCTCCAGCTTGCTAGAATCGTTGTCTCTATCCTCGACCAACAGCCCTCCTACTACCACTCCCGCTGGGTCCAGACTGACTATCAGAGAAGAGGGCCGGGTAGTCCCACTCGAATCGACCATGGAACTCAAAACTCGTGTCTCCCAGAAGCCTCTTCAGCTTCGAGAAGTCGTGCCACAGCTCTGGGTATCTCAAACCCCGAAGCTTGTGCGGGCCTACCACACCAAGGGTAAGTTTCAGGCACCAGAGGTTGAAGATGTAGCGGTCCAGGTCAAAAGATGGGAAGAAGGCAGCCAGGATGATCTGAGGAAATTGGCTGCACTGATTGGTAAGATTCTCCAGTTAGTAAAGGGGTGTGGTGGACATGTTGCTGTCAGGTATGACGATAAAGGGGATAAATTGGTACTTTGGAAAGCCGACGGAGACGCGATGCTACCAAAGGACTTGTATTCCAAATGGGATGATGTCGGCAATTCTGAAGACGCAGGAACTGAGAGTGCTGTAAAGTATGTCGACGGAGTGGAGACCAAAGAAGGAAGCAATGTGTGAAGTGCGGACCCCCAATTCTGTTGATGCAGTCCACTTTTGTTCCTATCATTATCTCTGCTCGACCCTCTTCATTTTCTTGGTTATCATTATCCTCTAAATCTTGAACCTATGGTTTGATTGCACAATGAGGAGCCTGGGTCGGTCTCTAAACCAAGATGGTGGGGGGACCGCATTTTGACCCCATTCTAGGAATAGACTTCACGAGACAGCCCCTTCATGTTGCCAGTTTGTCCCCACCGATTCGGAACCTTTGGTTGCTTAACTGCACATACCTTCCATTTACCAGAAGGCTCAAATTCCGTGTCGCCCGCCCCTCTCCTGGCAGGGTTCCAATTTTGTTGCACATCGCAAGGAGGGCACCGCATGCTTAGCGCAAGCCGCCGACCCACATTAAAACGCCTCAAAGCCCGCACGCCAGAGAAGGCAAGGGTTCCAAAATTGGCTCCCCTGCCTGCATCTAATTGGGCGCGTTAAGTCCAGAATCGGGCCCCCTGCTATTCTAACTTGCCGACGATTCAGCACGATCGCGGGTCCTGATTCGGATCCCTCGGTGGATCCTAAGCATCGGTCTCCACGCCCTACGCTGGCAATTTTGTACATTTCTGATTCAGATGTAATACTGACAAAGCCTATGACCTATTAACAATCACGCTAGCCGTATACTATGCAGTATACCGGATTCATACAAAGTAAAATCTTTTACGCGAACTCATCTCTTCACCATAAATCTATTGAGAAGGGTTTTGGTTGCATATCGCATTTCCAGGAGGCCTCACCGTGCCTTTGCTTTCTGATCAACATCTTCTACGAAGATCTACGAAGGCATTTTCAAGTTTTTTGTTCACATCGCAAGACGACCGCAGTGAATGATTAGATGAATATGTAACTTAATACAGCCTTGGCATTGCTGTCGCAAATATCACGTGATTTGGCGTTGAGCCGCGGGCTGCGCCGCCACTCCAAGGGTCCAACGATGGTCAGCCGGTTTGGCGCCAACAACGACGAGCTTCTATCGTATCAACATCCTCATCCTCGTTCACCACCATCATGTCTCGGACCCAGCCTGCATATGTTACAGAGGAGACATACCAATCCCACCGCTCAAGACAGGACACCGACATCCGCAGAGAGTTCGGACGGCAGGCAGCCCTTATCGAGAAAGGCAACAAGCAGCTTCAAGTTGACCTCACTACTACATTCAACAACAAACTCTCGAATGTCAACGGCACATTGAGCGGCAGAGTTGGAGAGCTGAGCCATGAAGTACAGAAGCGGAAGAGCGAGGTCAGCCAGGTGAAGATCAGACTTGGATCGTATAGAGGACGATGTTGGGCGAGATGAAAGGTGATATGGGCGAGATGAAAGCTAAACTGAATCAGATGGAAGGGCGTTCATTCAACCGATCGAGAATNNTACCACGTCATACTCTTTCCAGTATTGGGATCTTCAGGTCTGATNTCGGCTTCACGCTCCCTGAATACTTTCCGCCTACGATCAATGACTTTTGGAAGTTGCAATTTCCACNCCAAGGTATATCAGATCACNAATGNGCACTTACAAAGTATATACTAACCCTTTNAANAGAAGANAAATTAATCNACCTTCTCCGATTCTACCAGATCCAAGGCTACGATCAATGGGGCCAAANAGTTGACGGCTTTGATACAAACCCAGCCAGCGATATANANGATNNTTCCACTAGCGGGTCCAGTTCTNATTCGCAGTCCGNTGATTCNGANGACTCGNCACTAGATGCTTCATCACTCGTGGAGGCAGTTCGGAAATATCCTCGCCTCGCGATANAGGAGCTTGCACCTATACTGGGTATAGTGNTCGAAGACATCNAGAACTTTTTTGAAAGGGCAGCNATCTTGAGGGAGCAATCNCAGCAGCCTGCAGTAAAGAGACAAGCTANNGGTNTTAATGCGCNGACGTCAACACTTGCGAAACGACCAAGGAATACCNCGCCACAAGCGCNGGTGATGAACATGCGTCTACCCTCAAGTCCNAGCACNAGTCNAAAGTNAGCATCAGAAAGGCTGCTCTGGAATCAATNCGAAGACGAGAGGAATCGAGCGGAGGTACTGGCTAAATTNAGAGCCGCGGGGTCCGAAGCATCCCCGAAGGATTCAGCAACGGANATTATCCCTTCACAAGAGCACCGAGACCTTGGGCANAGCAGGGAGGAGGAATAAGTCAAGGNANTTGGTGATGATCGTTACCATCTGGAAGGTGAAGTGGCTATCGAGAAGCTTCNCGCTCAGCAGGAAGAACGAAGCACGGATTGTGCTTTACTGCACATATGACGGTGGTGGTGAGGCGGATGAAGATCCCTTCTACATGGTTATTTACGAAACCCTACACGACATATGCGAGGAGCAGCGTAGCATCTTGGACAACGGCGTTGACCTTTCGGTTCCATCCTCAAACTTTGGAGCACATCCTCGACTCACGAAGCTGCGCTTGACATTCTGCGAGGTGATAGAAGGCGACTCGTCGCTGTCAAATTTCACCGCAGGCAATACTACAGCAGAAGACTCCCAAGAATACGTCTACTCCAACCATTCCTCGATCACCACAGCCCATTGCCTCCTGCGTATGAACGACGGACCTCAACCCGCATGCAGCATGCGCATTGTAGCCTCACTTGATGACAGATCGACCAAGCCCGTGTCAGTGCCATCGCAGTTTCTCCTGCATCATCAATCACCGAAACAGCCCTGTTTGAAGGACTGCGCACTCCTGCGATCCTGTCGTTAATAACTGACCACCAAACATGTGACGATGCCAGCTCTCTGAGTGTTGTCCATAATAGGGCTAGAAATTACGCTGCTGGCAGCGATGCCCATCACCCTGCTAATGTATACAGCAAACTGATGAGCAGTTCAAATGTGGAGGATAGAGCAGATGCGGTAACAGACGATGGATTTGAAGACGAAACCAACTTCTCCGATGTTGATGAATCGTCCGGAGTTCCACCTTGTCTTGTCTCTGACAGTGCCTGTCTTTCGCAATACCATAGCAGAAGTCCAGCTCAGGCGTACTTCCCTGATCTCTATCGTCGATTATATCTCGCAAACATACACGGCTTGAAAGAGCAGGAGACAAAGAATCGGCAAAGAAGGCAGCGCCCCAAAAGGGATAGGAAGAGGCAGAAAACAACTGACACCCCTAAAGGAGCCAGAAGATCTCTAAATGATGACTTTGTTGATTTCCTTCTCCCACAGTTGCTACAGAAAGAAGGGGAGACACGGCGAGATGCCAAGCAAAGATTTGAAAACTGGATGCCCTTGGGCCGGACATGTTCAAAACTAGTGAAAGAATTTGGTGCCGGTATCTTCCTCCGACTTCCAGACATACCAGACGAGACATACACATCTCCCAAACCGATTCTTGAAATACTGCGCTGAGTACGTGAGAGCCTGTTTAACTTGATTCCTCAGCGACTGGACTGCTTGAACATCCTGTGTTACCCGATTCTCAAATGACGATCATTACATTCGGTGTATAGTCCTTTACCTAATCACCACAGGGTTATTCAAACAGCATACATTGTGCCAGCCCACAATGCTGGGTGGCACACCTGGTCGAGCACACATTACGTACCAGCCCAGTTGGGCCAGCCCACTTTACGGTGTGGCCCGACCGGGCCAACCGCATATTGGGGCCAACCCACCGTGAGGGATGGCCCGTACGTGTCAACCCGAAAACCGTGCTGGCCCAACTGGGCTGGTACGTAATGTGTGCTCGACCAGGTGTGCCACCCAGCATTGTGGGCTGGCACCCCAACCGTCCTAGCCCATGTGTCCTAGCCTTCACAAGTGCTGTAGTGAATGTGCTTATTTTCATGACAAGGCAACGACCGAATTTGTTCCCTGTGAGACAAATATCTACACTGGTGCCCCATTCTCCACATTCGAGCCCTTTCTCGCCTGGATGGAGGAGGATCACTGTGTGCGCCTTTACTCCTGAGTGCAAACGCTAATCTCCATCATCAGAGGAGTTAAAACCACAACACAATCCATCTCACGACAATCCATTTCACAAGTATGCATGATAGATGGTTTAATCATTTAATTCAAGTATCAGTGGCTAGAGCCAGGATACTAGCAGGTGTTGCGACAGGCGCTGATGAGGTAGGGTGGTGGGTATTAGGCCCTTCCCGCGGCATCGGCGCCCCAACTAGTTCCATTAAGCCGAACCTGACCTACGAGTCCCAGACCTTCGTCCAGCGAGACAGTTGTGCCTACAATTCCAGCGACCCCATGAGCGAACATTGCAACACCTGCAAACGAAGCACACAAGCCAATTCTGCGTCCACCTCGGTCATTTCATGCGGTCTCCCCTGCGTAACAACACTGGTTGTTCTCCTACTCCCCTCCATCATCAAAGTAAATCTACCCACCCGAGACTTCTTTGCAGTAAAGCCCATGGCGCTGCTAGAAAGCAAGAGGGAGATTTTTAATTACAGGGATTTGCATCATTGGGAGATCAGGCTCTTGACCGTCTTTCCAGCCGAAGACTTGCTCGACCCAGTACGAGCACTTGTTTCTACGGTTTCACTGGATGACAAACCTTTGTACGACGCCTTATCGTACGTTTGGGGGGACGACGATATCACCGTACGAGAGAGGAGGTAAGTAAGTGACGATGGGTAAACTCTATGTCGACGGCAAAGGAAAGAGCAGTGAAGGATGAGTAAAGTAAGGACGGAATCAAGCGGTGAAGACGCTCTATAGTTGATACGCCAAAGGTAGTTTCATGTCATTTAATCTCTTTAATCTATAGTACCAACAGATTATTGGTACTAATGACTTGCTGGTACCATTTAATCTATGGCACCAACAGATTATTAGTACCAACGACTAGCTGGTACCATTTAATCTATGGCACCAACAGATTATTAGTACCAACAACTAGCTGGTACCATTTGATCTATGGCACCATTCAATTCTTGGTACCAGCGACTTATTGGTACTATTTAATCTATGGCACCATTCAATTCTTGGTACCAGGGACTTATTGGTACCATTTAATCTATGGTACCAACGGATTATTGGTACCAAGGACTTATTGGTACCATTTAATTTATGGTACCATTCAATTCTTGGTACCAATGATTTGTTGGTACCAGTATGTGATTAGTGCAAACAAGCTGTTGGTACAAGTGGTCAGACCCTCAGAATCTAGATGGTCCTACACCACCTAAGCACTAGTGCATCTTGTGACTAGCCTACGTACTAAAGGGCTGCTTCGGCTTAGACACGTAGCTTATGGAGAGCTTGCCTTACTTCAAAACATTAGCAAGTGAAGGTGGCACAAGGAAAATGACAGAAACTTTATGTTATTAAAAGAGCTCTAAGCTGGGATGGATCTGCCTGAGAGCTCGANTTTTGAGAAGACAAACCCCTCTTAGCTTACTCGGGTCTTCTTCTATGGTATCAAAGAGCCAAATATGGCATACGCTCGTAAATGCCGGAATTCTTAACGTCTCACGGGATCGGTTTCGGAAGGGGTCGCCTCACCCCATTCCCCTTCTCTCAGAGCTGCCATGAAACGCAGCTTCCTACTTCCATTCCAAGCGCAGAAAAGTCGGCGAGAGNAGGCTGCATACTATCAGCTGGAGTTGGAGGTCGGATGTGTTCCAGATTTCCCATCAGGAACACGAAAGCGTCGATCAAAATCCCGTACCGCATGCAATTTCTGGCTCAAGCATACAAGAAATGCCATCATTGCAGGCCTTAAAACTTCTACAACCGATGTCTCACCATAGTGATGGATTTGGTNCTTTGATATCAGATTAGTAAACCATTAGTTGTACGTTGCATAATGTAGGAATTGAGTAGGAATTCAAAAGCCACTCTTAAGAAACTAACGCAGCAGTCGAATCGATGAAAAGTAAATAACAATCGGTACAAATTAAGTGCCTCGTGAAAAATGCCGTGATAACTATAACGTCCTCCCCGTGCTAGTATGCAATCCGTTGGGCCTTTGAGTTCCTGGTCATCTCCCTCATGTTCCCGACCGTTGCGGGTGATTATCACCATTCAATAGCATTCTCCATCCTTCTTTCCGAAAGGGAAGGCAGCCACAATCAGCTGCTNGACACGACGATGACGGTGAAACTTTCATTATTNTGCAGAGAATATCCGAGGACAGCTTGGGACGGCTCCCCAGCCGGCTCGATTCGGTGATCGTGACATCGTGAAAGCCAATAGAACAAATGGATCTCTTATTCGCTTGCAAGAAGTCCTGCAAAGCATTATGTTTCACCACCATACAGCACATATCAAGCTGATAAATATCCAGTGCGCAACGGGACAGTAGTTCCAGGGGAGAACTCGAATAACTCAAGCGTAGGACCCGAACAGACTGCAGCAGCTTTCTGAGAGACTCCAACAAGGTGCTCAGGTCGAGAATTTCCCATACATGGCAATACGGAAGGTCGAACCCCGATAAGCTGATGGTATTGATCGCAGCGCCTCTTCTGGAATTCTGGATAGCATCAGATACGACTCGCAAATGGTATTGATAGGAGTCTTCTGCTGTAGCCATGCCTGCGGTGAAGGGTGACGGCGACAAGTCGTCTTCTATCGCCTCGCAGAAGGACAAGCCCACCTCCGTCAGTCGAGGAAGTGCTCCAAAGGTTGAGCATAGAACCGCGAGGTCAACGCCTTTATCGATGATGCTGCGCTGCTCCTTACATATATCGTGTAAGGCTTCGTAAATAACCATGTATGAAGGATATTCATCCGCCTCACCACCCGCGTCACACATCTCTTTCGTTATTTCCACGTAATTTTCGGGAGTCAAAAGTTGGGACTGGAAGCAGCTGAGATCCAGTATTTCTGCGCGAGAGAGGAGCTGCGTCAGCGAAATTCAGCAGACTATCCAGAAGGGAGGCGACAATATTACCAGGCTTCAATAGTTCTGGGACTACATATGTAAACGAGACAATGTGATAACGAGCATCTGACTCTATGAGGCTTTTGAGTCCGTTGAACCCGTCGGTCGAGAACGGAATCTCGACAGAGTGGAAGAGGCATGGCAAGCATGNTTCCCTCACACTTTTGCTAGTACGAGATAGNTCTTTGACATCCCAGAGTGGGAGAAGGTCAATAATGATGCGAGAAATCTCTGATGGCAGAGTTTCGATGCGACTGCTTTTCGAAGGGTTGATGGTCATTTTGATTTCAGGGTCTGAATCAGTGCATCTAGATCAGGATGAGGGGTAATGGANGAGGTTGCATTNATAAGAAAACGAAGTTNCAGTGAGGTTTATATCAGGACAGTCTCTCCCCACTCTTAGCTCTCTTACAGTAAGACGGTCTACTTCAACCGAAGGGAGCCCACTGCATCGTTAACCCGACTGTGGCGCCTTGNTTAATGTGTCGATCTTCCACAGTCTGGGGAACGTAATGCTTGTCANCTTGATATCCAGAGANGGTTGGTGGTATTCCAAGGTCCCTGGCTCTGTGACCATCGCTCAAAACAAACCTAGGCGAGGTGGTCGAAGCCAAGCGAGGTGGTCAAAGCTAAGCGAGGTGGTCAAAGCTAAGCGAGGTGGGAAGGTGATGACCAGTGTGGGGATCAAAATTCAAGCGAGGTGGTGTTGATAACCCCCCCGCCCCAAAAACCTCACTGTCTAGACTTTGCCTCTATAGCTAGTCACAGTGCCGGAATGGGTTCAGGTTTTTCTATTGCTAGTAAATATATCCGTAGCCTCTGATTAATATAGAATCTAAAATGCGCAAATGATATGAATTCATAAATTCCTGCTACAGGAGAATATAGTATCTGAAACAGAAGTACCAAGGCCAAAGGGAGGTGAAATTAAAGTAGAAGCACAATAAAACCAA
>NYXK01000145.1 GCA_002685535.1 Deltaproteobacteria bacterium | reverse complement strand
TGCACGACAGTTCGCCGCAAGTTCGCCGCGCCGCCGCCGATGCTCTCTCGCGGCAGTCGCACGCCGATCACATCCGTCCGCTGCTGACCGCGCTTGGCCAGGCTCCCGCAACTGACGGGCATCTGCGTCACGCGCTGCGGATCGCGCTGCGCAACAACCTCCGCGCCGTCGACGATCCGGCCAGGTTTGCCGACCTCAAAAATGATCCCAAAAATCTCCGCGAATTGATGAGCGTGGCGCTCTCCGTCAACTCGCCGTTCGCCGCCTCGCTGCTCTTGGTCAACCTTCACGATGTCGGGATCGAGCGCGGGCAGTTGACAATTTACCTCCGCCACATCGCCCGCAACGCGCCGCCGGAGGGGCTGAACCGTCTGGCCGCCTTGGTGCAAAAACAGTTCCCTGGCAACCTCGATTTCCAGGCGGAACTGCTGCTCGCCATCAACGACGGCATCGTCCAGCGCGGACTCACTCCCGAGCAAGGCGTGCTCGCTTGGGCGGAAAAACTTGCCGGCGAACTACTCGCCGCCACCGAGGCAGTCGGGACGCACTGGGTTGCCGAGCCGGCCAAGGGTGTGCCGCCGTCGGGCATCCCGTGGATCGTGCAAACGCGCAGCATCCCGGCCAGCACGCCCAAGTGGAAAAACCACCCGCACCCCGATCACCCAACCGCCAGCCCGTGGATTCCGCAGGTGCGCGCCTCCAACGACGGTGTCACCGGTCTTCATTACATCACCAGCCTGCCGCCTGGTGGCGAGTCGCTCACCGGCGTACTGCGTTCGGTGCCGTTTGCGATGCCGGCCGAGCTGACATTTTTCATCAACGGCCACCGCGGCTTCCCCAACGATCCCGCGCATGAGAAGAATTTTGTGCGACTCGTCGATACCAAGACCGGCGGCGAACTGCATCGGGTGTATCCGCCGCGCAACGACATCGGCGTGCCGGTGCGCTGGCGACTCGACCGGCCACGCGAGGTGTTCGTCGAGGTCGTTGACGGCGACACCGGCGCGGCCTTCGCATGGCTCGGCGTGGCGCGGTTCAGTGTCAGTCTCGAGATGTTCCGGCACGCCGATTTTCTCAGCAGCGCTGCGCCCGGCGGCGAACGCCTGACCGGTGTGCTGCGCTCCCGAGAATTTGTCGTTCCGAGTCGGTTGCGTTTTCTGATCGCCGGCCATGGAAGCCACCCCGGCAAGCCGCCAAACCAAAAGAAATACGTTCAACTCGTCGACGCCGTGACTGGCCGCATCCTGCAAAAAACCGGGTGCTCCAGCGGCGAGACCGCGCAGGAAATCGTGTGGGACTTGTCGGCGTTTACAGGTCGTCGCGCGCGCTTCGAGATCGTCGATCGCGACACGAGGGGCGGATTCGCCTGGGTGGCGGCGGGTGGATTCGAGCCGGACATCGCCCCGCTGCCCACGATGGCGCCGCGCTACTTGGCCAAGCGCCAGCTCGCCGCCGCGCAGATTGCCCGCGACCTGAAATTGACGACGGTGCTCGATGCCGCCACGGGCTTGGCCACCGATCCGATTGCCGCCACTGCGGCGCGTGAGGTGGCGGTTTCAGCCATTCTTGGCAACGGCAACGCGGACCAGCAAGCCAGCGTCGCATCGATCCTCGAGGACGGCGGCCAGCCAAGGTCGCTGCGTCTGGCCGTGGCCAATGGCGGGGCACATTTGCCGGTCGTTCGCTCTCGCTTGGCCAAGGCGCTTGGCCAAGCGCCGGCCGATCTGCAACTGCAGTTTGCCCTTGCGCTGGTCAGGAACCGGCTCGGGGCCAAGGCGCTGCTTGGTATAGTGAAAAGCGGGCAGGCACCGGCCGGGTTGCTGCTGGATCCGCAGATAAAAAGCAGTTTCCCGAAGGCCGCTGCCCAGCGCGTGGCGGCGCTCACCGCCGACTTGCCCAAGCCGACCGCCGACCGCGAACGACTCATCGCCGAGCGCGTGGCGGCGTTTCGCGAGACGGGCGGTGACGCGGTAAGTGGCCGGACGACCTTCGCCACCTACTGCGCGGCCTGCCACCAAAAGGGAGGGGAGGGCGGAAACATCGGCCCGCAACTCGACGGCGCCGGCAACAGGGGCGTCGAGCGGTTGGTGGAGGACATTCTCGACCCGAACCGCAACGTCGATGTGGCGTTCCGCTACTCAATCGTGAAACTCAAAAAAGGGCAGACGGTGCTCGGGCTGAAGCGGCGCGAGGTCGGCGAATCGATCGTCTTCGCCGACTTGGCCGGCGCGGAGAGCAGCATCGCGAAGGCCGACATCGCGTCGCAGGAACAGACATCACGCTCCCTCATGCCCGAGGCCCTCGGTCAAGCGATCCCTCCCGCTGACTTCAGCCACTTGCTGGAGTTTTTATTCGCGAAATAACCCGCGAGTTTTGTTTCGGGGGCGGTTTAGAAATCGAGGCCGGTGATTTGGGTGTAGGCCTCGATGTATTTCTCGCTGGTTTTTTGGACGATGTCGTTCGGCAGATCGGGGCCGGGCGGGTTTTTGTCCCAGTCGAGGGTCTCGAGGTAGTCGCGGACGAATTGCTTGTCGAAGCTGGGCTGGCTTTTGCCGGGGGCGTAGAGGCCGGCCGGCCAGAAGCGGGAGGAGTCGGGCGTGAGCACCTCGTCGATCAGGATGAGTTCGCCGTCGAATAAGCCGAACTCGAACTTGGTGTCGGCGATGATGATGCCTTTTTTGGCGGCGTGATCCCGGCCGCGTTGGTACAGCTCGATGCTCAGTTCGCGGGCCTGTTCGACGATGTCTCTGCCGACGATTTCGACGGCTTGTTCGAAACTGATGTTTTCGTCGTGTCCCTCCTCAGCCTTGGTGGCCGGGGTGAAGATCGGCTCGGGCAGTTGCGAGGAATTCTTGAGGCCGTCCGGCAGCGCGATGCCGCAGACGGTTCCCTGTTTTTGGTATTCCTTCCAGCCGGAGCCGGCGAGGTAGCCGCGGACGACGCATTCGATGGCGAGCGGCTGGGCTTTTTTCACGACCATGGCGCGGCGGCCGATTTGCTCGGCGTAGTCGCGGACGGCCTCGGGCAGCGGCTCGTCGGCCCCGGCGAGAAGATGGTTCGGGACGACGTCGCTGAATTGGGCAAACCAAAAGTGCGAGAACATCGTCAGCACTTCGCCCTTGAGCGGGATGCCGTTGGGCATCACGACGTCGTAGGCGCTGATGCGGTCGCTGGCGACCATCAGGAGGCGGTCGCCGAGATCGAACATTTCGCGGACTTTGCCGCTGCGAACCTTGGAGACGCCGGGGAGATCGAGTTGTAGCAGGGTGTTGCCTGACATGGGTGCGGATGATGCGGGTAACCGGCTGATTTTCAAGCCGATGTTATTCACAGCCAAGCGGTGTCAGGCCTGGGCGGCGACGGGTGAGGATTCCGGCTCGAAGGTGACGCGTTGGGCATCACCCCAAAGGCCCTCGAGGTCGTAGTGTTTTCGGAATTCGTCGTTCATCACGTGGACGAGGACATCGAAATAATCGAGCACGACCCAAGGGGTCGCCCGCGCGCCCTCGGTGGAGAAGGGTCGGACGTTGTGTTTCTCCTTCAAACTCTCGGTGATCTCATCGACGATGGCACGCAAGTGCGGCTCGTTGGCACCGGTGACGATGACAAAGTAGTCGGCCACAGAGGAGAGTTCCCGGAGATTCAGCAGGGTGATGTTCTCGGCTTTCTTGTTGTCGGCAAGCCGGGCGCATGTGAGAGCGAGCTCTTTGGATTCCATAAACGCGGGGCGGCGGAACCAAGCGCTTGGCCAAGGGCCGCCACGTGGCCGGAGGCTAACGCACGGCCTGTTTTTGTAAACCGCAAACTGGCCAAGCGGCAATTCCGCCGGGCATCTCTGGCTTAATTGCCCTCGGCTTTCAATTCTTGACCCGTTTTGCCGCCGTGTTTGCGGAGGAGGTCGGCGATGTTGTCATTAAGTGTGACATCCAGAGGTGTGTTGCCAAACTTATCCCTAATGTTGACATTGGCTCCGTTGCTTAGAAGTAATGACACGGTTTCTTTTTGATCATTGTGTGCCGCACGATACAAGGCAGTCAGCCCCCCCTTGTCTGTTACATCGACATCCATTCCATCCGCCAGCAGTCGTTTGATTAGTTTGGTGTTACCGCGCGTTGCCGCGTCCCAATTTTCTCCTGTTGCCGCTTTCCATTCGGCTGGCTTGTTTTTTTTGGCGACAGGTTCAACAGGTTTAACCTCCGGCACTGGCCGTGCCGGTGCCTGGGCGGTGGGTTTTGAGGGTGTTGCCTCCGGCACCGGTTGCGCTGGCGCTAGGGTGACGNGTTCGCNGGGTTTCACCGGCGTTTTGCTGGCCGACTCCTGGNCGGGCTGCGCGCCGCACCCGGTCAGCAGCGCGNTTGCGAAGGTTGTAACGAGCAGTTTTTTCATGGGACGGCAACGGTTGTCGCATTGGGGGCGGTTTTCAAGGCGTTTTTCACCCAGAGGTAACTAAACAATCTCGCTGAGGGAAACCGCGCGGTGTTCCTCGGCGCTGCGGTAGGCGGCCTCGACCAGGGCCATGGTCTTGAGGTTGTCGCGGCCGCCGATGGCCGGTTCCTCGCCGGTCTCGAGCGCGATGAGAAGCTGGGCCATGGGGCCGATGAACGCGTCGGGGAACCAGCTTTCGTCCCAGGTCGGCGAGTGAAAACCGGAGTCGCCCTTGGTTGCGTAGGTGATTGTAGAGGGGGTGGTGTAGGGATCCTGACACCAACCGATGTTGCCCTTGGCTAAGCCGTCGAGCCCCTCGATGCGCCACTCGATTCCGATGTCGGTCGGGGCACCTTCACGGGCGGGGCCGGTCCAAGTGTCGTCGATGGCGATGGCGCGCAGGCCGTCGGCGTATTCGAGAATGTAACTGGCAATGCCGTCGCTGTGCGGGAACTGCGTACGCGGATCGGTGCGGACGGTGCAGTAAATCCGCTCGGGATCGCCGAACCAGTAGCGGAACGTGTCCATGTGGTGGATGGACATGATACGCAGCGTGACCCAGCCTTGGCGTTCCTGCCATGGCATCCAGTGCGGGATGCCGCGCATGTCGATGGTGGCCAAGACCGGCTCGCCGATAGTGCCGTTAGTCAGGAGCGTTTTGCCGGCACGCACCGACTGGTCGTAGCGCATGTTTTGGTTCACGGCCAACACGATGCCGGCCTGTTCGCAGGCCTCGACGGCGGCGACAGCCTCGGCGTAATTCGCGCCGAGCGGCTTCTGCGCGAGGATGCCTTTGGCCGTGCCGCGTGCGCAGGCGGCTTGGATGATTTCGAGTTGGTTGTCCGGAGGCACGGCGAGGTCGAGCACCTCGATCGACTCGTCATCGAGCAACTGTTCGATCGAGTCGTGAACGGTTGGGATGTCGTGCTGCCCGGCGCACTTGGCCGCGTTGGCTTGTGTGCGGGAGGCGATGGCGACCGGGTTGAAGCCGGCTTTTCCGTAGGCGATCAGGTGGCAGTCGTTCATGATGAAGCCGCTGCCAATGCAGCCGATGCGCCAAACCCGGCGCTCGGGAAGGGGAGAGTGAATGTTTAAATCCATTTTGGTTTAAATCCTAATTTCGAAATCCGAAACAAATTCGAAATCCGAAACGGGTTCGATTGTAATGTTTGGGTCATTTGAAATCCGAATTTGTTTAGGATCTGGGATTTCATCCCTTACCGGTGCCAACCGTCTCGTCGTTGGCGGGATCCCAAAACTCAGTGCCCGACTCGAACAATTTTGAGCTCATTTCCTTGATGGCACTATCGGGGAGTTTCTCCAGTCGTTCGTAAAATGGATGGTGCGATTTTTTGTACGGATTATTGTGTCTCGTGTTGTAGCAGCAGAGCAGCGACCAGCGGGGGGTCTCGGAGGTGTTCCGGTCGGAGCGATGGAGGGTGTTGCTGTGAAAGAACAACACGTCGCCCGGATCGAGTTCCACATAAACGGTTTCTGACACCTTGACCGCCTCGGCCACGCGCTCGGGGTCGGCGCCGGTCTGGTCACCAAAACGGCCGTGCTCGATGCGGCCCATCTTGTGTGAACCTTTGAGCACCTGCATGCAGCCGTTGGCCCTGGTGTTGGGATCGATCGCGATGAACGCCGAGGCCAAGTCCGGATAAAGGCAGCCGTTTTGATACCAATAGCCGTAGTCCTGATGCCACGACCACGCGCCACCGGTGCGCGGGCGCTTGATGCTCATCTTGCTGTGATAATGGTACACCTCGTCTTCAAGCAGTTGCTCCATGGCGTTGACGATGCGTTCGCAGCGGGCGATCGAGCCCCACAAATCCTCCCCCGCCTTGTTCCAGAGCACGAGTTGCGCCTTGCTGCCTTCGCTGTCCTCGAGGTCGTATGCGTGATCATCGAACGCTTGGTCGGCCTTGGCCGCGGCGTGGAGAATCCTGGCTTCCTCGGCATCAAACAGGCCGGGCACGATGAGGTAGCCTTCCTCCCGGAACTCGTTAATCTGGTCAGTGGAAAGATTGGTGGACATTGAGAATTTGTTGCGGGTGAGTCTTACAACCGAAGTCCCCAAAGTCAAAGGGGGATTGGAGATATTGGGGCGGCGGCTTTCGCCGGTGTGCCACGTCAGTGGTGATCCTTCGTGGTAACAGGCTTCTTGTTGCCCTGTTGGTAGGTTGCCGAGCTGCCGCTTGGCTTGGCCGGTAGAGGAGCCGGCTTGGTGTAAAGGTATTGAAGGAGGTTGGTGACTGACTGCGGGCCACTGCCCGCTCGAACCTCAACGATGTACCGGGGCAGTTGGCGGAGTTCATGTAGTACTCGTGCAAGGCGTCGGCCTGTGTGGCGCGCCGGGCAGGTTTGTCGATGCCGTTTCCGGCTACAAAAAACCGGCATTTCCTGAGCAGAACGCCATGCCAACGCTTAGCCAAGCGCAAGTGTGACACGTCTCAATTTTTTTGGCAGAGTCGCCGACGCGCGAATGAACGATACGACTTGCAGATGGTTCCATCGACTTTTCCCGGCACTGGCTCTCACCATCGCCTCCTGCGTGGCGGGTGCCGGTGAGGTTCGGTTCAATCGCGACATCCGCCCGATTCTCTCGGACAAATGTTTCAAGTGCCACGGGCCGGATGCCAACCACCGCAAGGCCGATTTGCGCCTGGACACCCTCGAGGGCGCGCTGGCTGATCTTGGCGATTATGCGGCGGTGGTACCCGGCGCCCCGGGCAAGAGCGAGCTGATTGCTCGCATCACCACCGGCGACGAGGACGACGTGATGCCGCCGCCCGATACAGGCAAGACACTGAGCGACGACGAAAAGAAACTGTTCCGCGACTGGATCGCCCAAGGCGGCGAGTACGAAGCGCACTGGGCCTACATTCCGCCCAAGCGCCCGTCGATGCCGACTGTCAGCGCCCGCGCCTGGCCAAGCGGCGCGATCGACCGGTTCATCCTCGCGCGAATCGAGAGCGCAAACTTCTCGCCGTCTCCCCAAGCCGATGCGGCCACCTTGGCGCGCCGATTGCACTTCGACCTCACCGGCCTGCCGCCGTCGCCCCGCTTGGCCAAGCGCTTGGCCAGCGACACTTCGCCGGAGGCGTACGCTCGGGTGGTGGACGAGTTGCTGGCGTCGCCGCGGTTCGGCGAGCGCTTGGCGACGTATTGGCTCGACCTCGTCCGTTACGCCGACACCGTCGGCTACCACGGCGATCAGGATCACGCGATTACCCCGTACCGCGACTGGGTCATCAAGGCGTTCAACGACAACCTGCCGTTCGACCAGTTCACCGCCGAGCAACTCGCCGGCGACCTGCTGCCCAACGCGACGATGAACCAAAAAATTGCCAGCGGATACAATCGCCTGTTGCAGACCTCGCACGAGGGCGGTGTGCAAAAAAAGGAGTACCTCGCCAAGTACTCGGCCGACCGCGTGCGCAATGTTTCCAACGCCTGGCTCGGGGCAACGATGGGTTGCAGCGAGTGCCACGATCACAAGTACGACCCCTTCACACAGAAGGATTTTTACAGCCTGGCGGCGTTTTTTGCCGACGTAAACGACGACAAGACCTTTAGCGGTAGCAACACGCTCCCCACCAAGCGCGAGCCGGAGATGCAGGTCATCTCGCCGCTGGTTGTCGCACAGGCCGAGCTCACGCGCACGATGGTCACCAGCCGGATCAAGCCGCGCAGAATCCGCGTTCTGCCTCGCGGCAATTGGATGGATGACTCCGGCGAAATCGTCGAGCCAGCAGTGCCGCACTTCCTGCCTGTGTTGAAAACCAGGAGCCGGGCGAACCGGCTCTACTTGGCCAAGTGGCTGACATCCGCCGAAAACCCGCTGACGGCACGCGTGTTTGTGAATCGCCTCTGGTATCTCTTTTTCGGTTCCGGCCTTTCGAGCACGCTCGACGATACCGGCTCACAGGGCGAGTGGCCGACGCATCCTGCATTGCTTGACTGGCTCGCCGTCGAGTTCGTCGAGAGCGGTTGGGACGTCAAGCACATCGTCTGTCTCATCGTCACCTCCAGCGCATATCGCCAGTCATCACTCGTCAGCTCGCAGTTGCTCGAACACGATCCGGAGAACCGGCTGTTCACGAGGCAGGGCCGCTTCCGGATGCAGGCCGAGACCATCCGTGACAACGCACTGGCAGTCGGTGGCCTGTTGAATGACCAGATGGGCGGCAAGGTGGCCAAGCCGTACCAGCCGGCCGGTTACTACGCGCCGCTGAATTTTCCCAGGCGCAAATACTCAGCGGACACGAATGCTAACCAGTACCGGCGCGGCGTGTACGTGCATTGGCAGCGACAGTTTCTGCATCCAATGTTGCGCGCGTTCGACGCGCCAACGCGCGAGGAGTGCATCGCGCAGCGCCCCATCAGCAACACGCCGCTGGCTGCGCTCACGCTGATGAACGACCCCACATTCGTTGAGGCGGCCAAGGGCTTCGCACTTCGCATCCTCAACGAGGCCGGAACCACCGATCAGCAACGCTTAGCTTGGGCGTGGCAAACCGTGCTTGGCCGTGAACCCAGCAGCGACGAACTCTACGTGACCGAAGCGTTCCTCGGCGAAACACGCAAACGCTACCAAGCCGATGCCAAGGCAGCCGACAAGTTGCTTGCCGTCGGCATGCTGCAATTGCCCGTCGGCTTGGCCAAGCCGGAGACCGCTGCATGGACTGTGCTTGGTCAGGCGTTGCTGAACCTCAGCGAAACCATCACCCGAAACTGATGTGCAATTCTCTCCACAACAAATAAATACGCTGATTAACCGCCGCTCGTTTCTGAGTCGCACATCGCTTGGCTTTGGTGCCACCGCCTTGGCCAGCTTGGCCAAGGCGGAGTGGCTCAGCGCAGCGAGTGGGCAGAATTCTATCGGCGGTTTGCCAAGATTACCGCATCTTGCGTCCAAGGCCAAGCGGGTGATTTTTCTTTGCATGGCCGGAGGCCCGTCCCACTTGGAGACGTTCGATCACAAGCCGGAGCTGGCGCGACTGGACGGCCAGCCAATGCCGGAGTCGTTCACTAGGGGCCAGCCGATTGCCCAGTTGCAAAATACAAAACTCAAGTGCCTCGGCCCGCTGTTTCCGTTTCGCCGATACGGGCAGTCGGGCCAGCAGATTTCAGACATGTTGCCCGGCATCGCCGGCATCGCCGATGACATTGCAATCGTGCGCTCGATGCACACTGACCAGATCAACCACGACCCAGCGCACACGGTGATGAATACCGGCACGTCCATCTCCGGCCGGCCGAGCATGGGTGCGTGGGTGACATACGGCTTGGGTTCGATGAACGAAGATTTGCCGGGGTTCGTGGTCTTGACTAGCGAGGGCGGCCGCAATCCGCAGCCGATTTCGTCACGACAATGGGGTGCCGGTTTTTTGCCAAGTCGCCACCAGGGCGTTCAGTTTTTTTCGCAGGGTGACCCCGTGCACTATGTTCGATCTGCGCCCGGGGTGAATCGCGAACAGCAGCGCGGCTTCGTCGAGACGCTCGGCAAACTTAATCGCTTGCGCAACGAGCGGGTCGCCAACCCGGAGATCGACACACGAATTGCCCAGTACGAGTTGGCATTTCGCATGCAGGCCAGCGTGCCGAAGTTGATGGACTTTTCCGGCGAGCCGCAGCACGTGCTGGATGCCTACGGTGTCAAGGGGATGGACGGTTCGTTTGCTGCCAATTGCCTGCTCGCTAGGCGGTTGGCTGAGCGAGGCACGCGCTTCATTCATCTGTACCATCGAGGTTGGGATCATCACGGTGACCTAGAGCGATACATGAAAATTTGCTGCGGCTTCTGCGACCACCCAAGCGCGACACTGGTGAAGGATTTGAAAGCGCGCGGTATGCTCGACGACACGCTGGTGATTTGGGGTGGCGAGTTCGGCCGGACGCCGATGTTTCAGGGCAAAGGCTCCACCGCTGGCCGGGATCACCACATTCGGGCTTTTTCGATGTGGCTCGCCGGGGGCGGAATTAAAGGCGGCGTAACCCACGG
>NYXK01000144.1 GCA_002685535.1 Deltaproteobacteria bacterium | reverse complement strand
ATCGGTGTTCTGTCCCTGACTCTCAGAACAAAAAGTTTAACAATAAATAAATATTGCCCCTGTTAAAAACAAAAACCGTTTCATTTCAAGCAAAGAGAAAAATCCCGGTTGTATATCATAATCAGGAGAGACAGTTTGCTTGCAAACAATCTACGGTTATGGCTACCGCCATGTCCAATGAGTTCTCTGGATGTGTCTTTAACAATACGGTTTGATGTTTTTAAAAGAAATCGGATTCTAGCATTTAACATACTCATGTCAAGTCATTTGTTGTCAAAATTTTTTATTGTTCCAGAATGCACAAAATCTCTTCTACAATCCGTGCCGTTCCCGATTTTGCAGGCTCATTAAGATTCGCTGGCAAAGCAAATACCAGCTTGTTCTGCAACATCATTAAACTGAAAAAGCAACTGAAAAGCGAATCATGCGCTGCGGAACAATTTAGTCATCACAAACTCACGGTGTCCAAGTGCCTCAGCGCAGGTGTGTCGGCCATTCGCGGTACGCACAGTTATGTTAACCAGGTTATCTCCGGCCTGATCGAGATTTAATTCGCGCTTTAGAATTCCCGAGACATCAAGGTCAATATGCTCACCCATAGTCGCAGCAGTATTAGGATTTGCGCTAAGTTTTATCACTGGTTCGATAGGATTACCGATCACATTCCCCTGTCCGGTTGGGAAGAGATGCACAGTAAAACCGGCTGCGGCCTGAAGTGTAACACACTCCGCTGCTGCGGAAGAAGTGTCCATGAAATATAATCCAGGGCCTTTTGTCGGTTCTTCTGCGGGTTCAAGCACATCAATAAAATTGGTCTCGTGTCCTATCTTCTGAAAATTACCGAATGCTTTTTCTTCAATCGTTGTTAAACCACCGGCGATATTCCCTTTTGTGGGTTGTGACTCAGAAAGATCATTAGTCTTATTTTCAAGAATAAAGTCATTGTAATCATTCCATGTTTTGAGAAACTTTTCTTTGGCTTCATCGTTTGCAGCACGTGTGGCACAAACCTGTTCGGCACCGGTTAGTTCTGAAGTTTCACCAAAGCAGAGGTGCACACCAAGAGGATCCAGTTTGTCCATCAAACTCCCAACCGTGGGATTAGATCCTAATCCGGAAGTTGTGTCTGATTCTCCACATTTTACAGAAATCCAAAGGTCAGAAAGCGGACACTGTTCTCGCTGAAGTTCGGTTGCCCACTGGACGTATTCCTGAGCCTTGCGGGATGCTTCGGCGACAGTAGCAATATCACCGCGGCCTTCAATGCTGAATCCGGTAACAGGTTTCCCAGTAGCGGCAATACCATCCACAACACGCTGAGTCCATCCTGGTTCGATTCCAATAACAACTACTGCAGCAACATTAGGGTTGCGCCCCGTACCGATGATCGTGCGGAAAAACAAATCCAGATCTGCACCAAACTGCAAACGTCCATAGCTGTGCGGAATAGCCAGTGTACCTTTGATATTGTGTCCCACCATTTCAGCAGAGGCATTTGATATGTCGTCTACCGGCAGAATGACTACGTGATTACGAACACCTACTCTTCCGTTTTCGCGACGGTATCCATAAAAAGAATGAGGCCATTTTNCCATTACCACCTCTTTGTCTTTACGTTATGGACATGAACATAACCCCCTTTGGGAATGTCCTCAACAGCACGTCCAATATCATGACCATACTTGACAATAGTATCTTCAATCTTGATATCAGTAAGCGCTAGCTTATGTCCCAGGGGTACCTCTGTAAGTGCCTTAATACTGACTGTTTGGTCAGTCTCCATAATCCAACCGGAAACTTCCTGTCCCGCCAAAACTTTCTCAACCACCACAACTCCTACTGTGTCGATAGTCTCATGTGCAATAAAATGTGTAGTCATTCGTTTTCTTTCTGATCTAGGTTATAACTTTAAGTTTAATATTAAAAACCTAGTTTGAATTCTTAACAGAGTCAACAGATTTGTTAGTTTGCGACACTTTTCTGGTNCTGCAAAAGTTTCCAGATTTTTTGAGGATGGGCAGGCATATCAAATTGACGCACACCATGTTCCCAGAGTGCATCTAAAACTGCATTGGCGATTGCCGGAATTGAGCCTACCACACCAATTTCACCAACGCCTTTTGCACCAAGAGCATTGGTTTTGCAGGGTGCGTCTGTGTAGATATTTGTCTTAAAAGACGGCAAATCATCAGCCCGCGGCATTGCATAATCCATGAAAGAGCCGGTNAGCAACTGGCCTGCTGAGTCATACTCCGAGTGTTCGAGCAGTGCCTGCCCTGCACCCTGCGCAATCCCACCGTGTAGTTGTCCTTCAACAATCATGGGATTGATCGGATTACCAGTATCATCAACAGAACAGTGACTGACCAAACTCACGCTTCCAGTTTCCGGATCAATTTCCACTTCCGCAATATGACAGCCATTTGGCCAGCTGCGTCCCTCCACTTCCTTTTCCGTTTCTGTTGAAAAACTGTGTTCAGTCTGTCTTGCGGCTAATTCAAAAAGCCCAATTCCGATTGAAGTACCTACTACCTCAAAACGACCCTCATTGTAACGCATATCAACAACAGCAGCTTCGAGTTCTGCAGCCGCGAGTTGTTTCCCTTTTGCCAGAAATTCCTGCGATCCCGCCAGTAAAACGCTTCCACCAACAAACAATGAACGTGAACCGAAACTGCCCAGTCCTTTTACTCTGGCACTGTCTCCCTGCACCACACTGATTGCATCAATTGGAATTTCCAGTTGACTGGAAAGCAGTTGACTGAAAACTGTTTCCAATCCCTGCCCCATTGCCTGTGTTCCAGAGAAAAGGCTAACTGTTCCGTCTGCTCCGGCTTCAATCCGAACTGTTTCGACTAATTCTCCTCCCGTCCATTCAATGTAACAGGCCAACCCGCGTCCCCGCAACAGGCCGCATTTTTCTGATGCCGCTTTTCTTTTTCCAAAACCGTCCCAGTCCATTTTGCTGACGGCACTCTGCATTACCTGATGAAAGTTACCACTGTCAAAAACTTCACCCAGCTGTGTTGTATAGGGCATACTTTCGCATCGGATCATATTTTTTACCCGTAAAGTAACCGGACTAATACCCATTTCACGAGCGGCCAAATCCATCAAACGTTCCAGCTGATAAATTCCTTCGGGCCTTCCAGCACCACGGTATGCACCAATTGGTGCGGTATTTGTGAGTACACAGCGAGTTTCAATAAACACAGCGGGAATATGATAGACCGAGCTGACTACCTTGGGCATAATTCCGAGTGGAATCAACAGTGCCGGATTATTCAGATAAGCACCGGAATTGGCGAGTGTGCTTAACCTCAATGCTAATATTTTANCACTTGAATCGAAGGCCAATTCCGCACAATTCCTTTGGTCACGCCCGTGCACAGAAGCCTGAAATTCTTCACTGCGTGTTGCAGTCCATTTGACTGTACGCTTTAATTTTTTTGCCGCGTATACAACCAGAACATCTTCCGGATAAACGGCCACTTTTGTGCCAAATCCTCCGCCTATATCCCGTACAATAATTCTCAACTTTTCTGCTTCAAGTTGAAAAACACCGCACAAAACAGCCTGTAGCCGGGAAAGACTTTGATGCATTGCATGCAGTACCAGATTCCCACTTTTTGGCTCAATTTCACAAAGCAGAGCCCGTGGTTCCAGCGGGCTGCCCACCACACGGTTATTAACTAGATTCATCTTTGTCACATGAGATGCTTTTGCAAAAGCCTTTTCAACTTTTTCGGCATCACCTTCAGTTTGCGCTGCAGCAATATTGTCCGGAAGCTCATCACACAAACGAGGTGCATCCGGAGAAATTGCTTGCTGTAAATCAGTGACTGCCTCTAATTCTTCGTATTCAATCTCGAGACATTGTCCTCCTTCCAGCGCAGCTGCCGCAGACTCCGCAATCACAATTGCAACTGGTTGTCCCAAAAAACGTACAACCCCCTGAGCCAATGCGTGGTAAGGCTCAGAAAGCGCAGGTAGCCCGCCAGGCCGTTTGTATGGCAAGGTCATCGGGATTGGAAGAACTCCATCCTGAATTAAATCCTCACCAGTGAAGATTGCAAGCACCCCAGGCAGTTGGCACGCAGATTCTGGCTGAATATTTAATATTTTAGCATGCCCAAGATAAGAGCGCACCACGTGCAAATAAACCTGTCCTTCAAAATTNAGGTTATCAACATATCTGCCCTGCCCNCGGAGAAAACGTTCATCTTCAAGTCGTAGCACGGATTGCCCACTTTTTACTGTTTTTGAATTCATTCTAGTTTTATGCTTTCATCTTATTAGTTGTTTTTATTTTAAATTAGCTGTCTGCTGAATAATCTGGTGTTGCCATTNCAAAGGAAACAACCACGCCGATAAACAGTCTCTGAAAATTGTTTGCCTNAGCGGATTGTTGATTCAGGCGCGGGAAGAATTACCGATTTTTTACTAAACCAGTTTTATTATCAATTTGAAAATATCAGTTTGCCCTACTGACCTTGCTTTTAGGAGAACGACCAAAAAACTCACTGATGAACCGGCCTGNTTCAATCAATTTTTCGAGCTCAACTCCGGTTTCTATTCCCATTCCATTTAACATGAACACCACGTCTTCGGTTGCTACATTCCCGCTCGCACCATGCGCATATGGACAGCCTCCCAAACCGGCAACAGATGAATCTATAACAGATACACCAAGTTCCAGACAGGCGTAAATATTTGCCAATGCCTGTCCTCGAGTGTCATGAAAGTGCAGGGCAAGTTTTGAGACAGGCACTTTTTCCGTGACAGCTTCTACCATTTTTTTGGCCTGCAGCGGTGTACCAATACCGATAGTGTCGCCAAGAGAAATTTCGTAGCAGCCCATTTCAGACATTTGTTCCGCTAAATTTACCACATCCGCAAGAGGAATCGCACCTTGATAGGGACAACCGAGGACACAGGAAATATAACCACGGACACGGATTCCATTTTTTTGTGCTGCCGCGATTATCGGGCGGAAGCGTTCAACTGATTCCGCTATGGAACAATTAATATTTTTTTGAGAAAATACTTCAGAGGCTGCACCAAACACAGCTACATCAGTAGCACCTGCTTCTACAGCCTTTTCAAAACCTTTCATATTCGGAGTCAGAACAGGATAGCTCACTCCCGGTCGACGTTCAATTCCAGAAAGTACCTCAAAAGCGTCTTTCATCTGCGGAACCCATTTTGGATTGACAAAACTTGCGGATTCTATTTTCGTCAAACCTGCCTGCGCAAGTTTTTCAATCAAGGTAATTTTAGTTTCAGTCTCAACCCAGAGCTTTTCGTTTTGCAGTCCATCACGCGGACCAACTTCTACAAGCTGGATTTTTTTTGGAATCATGGTTTTTGTTTATCAAAGAAAATGGAACTGTAAAATAATAATAATATCCATATTTGCCATACCCCAGAAAGCGGGAATGACAAATAATTACAAGAGCATCAAATAAAAGTAGCGTATTATTTTTAATTCTCGCTAAGTTGGCACTCAGGCTAACATTTTTTTTCGCCAACTAACATCTTTTTCCGGCGCAGAATTTGTTATGGATGTTGCTGTTTTTAAAATAGTCCAATAGAATGGCGTTCAAATTAAGAGAATTCTTAACTCAGATCAGCAAGAATTATTGAAGGACAAAGCTCATGCAGATCAACAAGTATCAGGAACGTGTTATTGAGATAGGCCGTACAAAATCGGCGAAACTTATCCTTCCGGAAAAAGATGATCCCCGTGTTTCCCTGGCAAAAAGACAGCTTAGCGAATTAGGTTACGACTTGCTTGATCCGGAGGATTTCCGGAGCAGGGAAAGTCATTACGCGGAAATTCTGGAACAGGAACGTTTTTTTAATAAAATGACAGAAGAAGCAAAAATAAAATACATGAATGACCCATTGAATTTCAGCATGATGATGGTCAGCAACGGTGATGCAGACGGTCTAGTAGCAGGTGCGGTTACCTCAACGAGTGATGTGCTTCGTTCAGCAATCAGGATAGTAGGAGTAACTCCGCATTCAAAATGGGTTTCAAGCAGTTTTTTCATGATTTCTCCAAATGCAGATGCGTCTTATACTTTTGCAGATTGCGCGGTTATTCCGGAACCAACCAGTGACCAACTTGCTTCCATCGCCGGAGAGTCCGCATCGAATCACCGCTTGTTGACAGGCGAGGAGCCTCGTGTCGCATTCCTTTCGTTTTCTACAAAAGGTAGCGCAAA
The DNA here is from genome assembly GCA_002685535.1 of Deltaproteobacteria bacterium. Classification (GTDB taxonomy): domain Bacteria; phylum SAR324; class SAR324; order SAR324; family NAC60-12; genus Arctic96AD-7. Next base: position 3,555 of record NYXK01000144.1, on the reverse strand, counting down.
TCACCGGCGTGTCTCGCACGTTAAAGATGCAGTCAAAAAATTTTCAGAAAATCATCCCGACATTTTGCATGACGGAGAATTGCAGTTGGATTCTGCTCTGGTTCCTGATGTAGCAGCAAACAAAGCCAAAGATTCTCCGCTTGCCGGAAAAGCCAGTGTGCTGATTTTTCCCTCTCTGGAAGCAGGTAATATTGCCTACAAAATCACTGAGCGACTGGCTGGATATACGGCATTGGGACCGCTACTTCAAGGTTTGAATAAGCCCGTCCATGATTTGTCTAGAGGTTGCTCATCAGCTGATATTGTCAATGTTGCAACCATCGCCGCCATGCAAAAATAAAAAGTTTCGTTAATTTTAAAGCCTCGGTTCCCTAGTTGATTTTACTTTCANAAAATGATTANCTGANTTAATCTTGTNTNACAAAGANCCNGNTTAATTGAGCNTGTGATTAAACTCTTATATTGAAAAATGACTGATNCTGTTTTAGCTGAAAATTACAAAAATACTCCTTACTGGTGGGAGAGAACACCCCGCCCTGTTATCAAAGACATTGAACTGCCGAAAGAGACGGAAGTCGCNGTGATTGGATCAGGATTNACAGGTCTCTGTACTGCAATTCAAACCAGTAGAAATGGACTGGACACCGTTGTTTTAGATGCTCAAGATGCAGGTTGGGGAGGTAGTTCACGGAATGGCGGACAAGTCAGCACCAGCCTCAAACCCAGCTTTCAGGAACTTGCCCGCAAGTATGGTGAAGGACCGGCTCGTGAACTTTTGAAAGAAGGGATAAACGCCTTAGAATGGATTGGAGATTTTATTCAGGAAGAAAAAATTGACTGTGATTTTAAACGTGCCGGACGTTTCTATGGCGCTCATTCTCAAGCTCAATTTAAACTGTTAGAAAAAAAAGTTAGAGAACAAGTGGAAGGTCTGCAGATGGATGTAGATCTTATAACAAAATCTCAGCAACATACAGAAATCGGCAGTGATTTTTACCACGGAGGCATCGTACATCCGTACCATGCTTCACTTGATCCTGCAAGATTCCATCAAGGATTACTTGAAAGAGCTGTCACCGGAGGTACACGGATTAAGACAAAATGCTTGGTGAAAAAAATTGAAAAGAAAGGCGAAGTTTATCTGCTTCAGACTGAAGCAGGGACAATGACTGCCCGTCAAGTTGTTGTCGCCACCAGCGGATATACTGATAGAGCTACGCCATGGCACAGAAGGAGAATTATTCCAATCGGCAGTTACATGATTGCTACAGAATCTCTCAAGGAAGAATTAATAGACGAGTTAATTCCAAAGGACAGGGTAATTACTGATACAAGGAAGCTTGTAGTTTATTACCGGGCTTCTCCAGACAGAAAGCGCATTTTATTTGGTGGCAGAGTATCTCTAAATGAGACTGATCCGGAAAAAACAGTAAAACCTTTGCACAAAAAACTATCAGAAATATATCCACAATTATCTGAAACAAAAATAAGCCACTCATGGATGGGATTTGTAGGATTTACGTTTGACCACATGCCTCATACAGGGAGTCATGATGGTGTTCACTATGCAATGGGGTATTGCGGTTCAGGAGTTTCTCTGTCAAGTTACTTTGGTACAAAACTAGGTCAAAGAATATCTGGCCTGAGTCAGGGTAATACTGTTTTGACGGAGCTTCAATTTCAAACTCGTCCTTTCTATTCAGGGAATCCATGGTTTCTAGCTCCCTCTATTCTATATTACCGATTACTTGACCGTTACCTTAGTTGATGTCCGAAATAGGTTTGTCATAGCCTGGCAAGTTAATAATTTGTTCTTATCAATATTCCAAGGGGCAATCATCTTCGCTGTTATCCGCGAACCAATAACGCCCCTTTATTTTCCCGGTCCAGATCCATATGGCAAATAATGCTTCTTCCTCCGTAAATGTAGCGTGATCCTGACATGATTGATGTTTAATTATGGAACCTGGTATTACACTAAACATCCTGTCATCAATTTTCCAACAGGCTTCTCCACTCACAATAATATATAATTCTTCAGCTTCATGAGCGTGTAAAGGGTAATTAACGTTGGGTTTTTGGAGAAATAATCCTAAGCGAATTCCTTCAGAAACTATCAATCCCTGTTCCCCTATTATTTCTGCAATTGCATAACCTCCTTTAAAGTACTTAGGTACCCCTCTTGATGCTTCATGCCAAACCAGTTTTTTAGAAATAGATTTTAACAATATATCTATTGGTGATAAGTCCTTTGGGATATTATTCAATGCACCATCTAGGTATGTGCATGTAGGGCTTTTTGAGGCAGAAAAATTTCTGATACAGCCCGAGTTTAGTTGTTCTATTTCCAACAAAATTTTCTCACATATATCCTTATCATTTTTTATCAAAATATTTTGAAGTGCAGTAAGGAATTTCGGTAGTATTATTTCCATTTCTTGCGATTTTATTTGAATTACAAATCCTAAACAAAATAAAAATTGAAATGACCGTCTGTATAACTATCTAGATAGCTATTATTACTCCTCAAATATTTTTCAAAATCTGCTTTAAAATTGTTTTCACGTGATGACACGAAATTGTGAAACTTAACCAAGAGTAGAGGACTTGTATCTGTGCTTATTAATCTATTCGTACAAAGCTGGCTGATTCTATATTATGAACACTACTTGGTTTTGGGGGAACTTATACTAATGGTTGTATGGGGACTTAAAACCGGAAGGACATACTTGTAATTAATGAAACAGGATTGTGTTTTCATCCTAGAAAATGATTATCCTCAATCAATTACAGAAAAAACGACCAAGTGTCATCTTTTCAGTGAGTGCAGGAGGGTAACTCCCTCCTGCACCATTGTTTTTACTCAGTCATCATTTCTGTGTACTTTTCAGCAGCAATAGTTCTCCATTTTGCATACCACGCTTGACTCAAAAGTAACTGATGCTTGGCGTTTTCAGGGTGACTTGGCAAAGATCGAGCTAACTCATCAGAAATCAAACCATTTTCATAAGCCTTTGTATTGGTTGGTCCGTAAGTAATATGCTTTACAAATTCAGCCATATAGTTCGGCTTCATCATTTCAGCTATGTACTTCATTCCCAAGTCTTTGTTCTTAACACCCTTAGGAATTCCATATCCCTCCCAATCCATAATACCAGTTTTGTAATCATAGGCTGTTTTCGCGCCATCTCTTATTGCAACATCGAAACGCCCATTCCAGCCTGTTGTCATATCGACTTCACCATCCTTCATTAATTGTGCGTGCATCGCCCCAGATGTCCACCAAACAGCAATATGGTCCTTGATTGATCTTATCTTATCAAGAGCTCTGTCCATGCCTTCTTCGGTACTAAGAACATTGTAGATATATGACATCGGAACTCCATCCGCAAGTAATGCAGTTTCGAGTTGCGCATCCACTTTAGCTCTCATCGCTCTTGTTCCAGGAAACTTCTCAACATCATAAAAATCTGCCCAACTTCGAGGCCCGTTGTCTCCATATGTGTCAGTATTCCAGGCGGCCACAACTGAAAATATATCAGCGCCAGCACAATA
>NYXK01000143.1 GCA_002685535.1 Deltaproteobacteria bacterium | reverse complement strand
AGAATAGCTGTACCGTACGTTACTTTGCATGTGACCCAACTCTCAACCACATTACTTGAATCTGATGCTATTCAAACCCCATTAGTCATGTCGTAGGCGACACCTGAAATGTAAGGAAGAGTGGACTCAGAAAGAAACTTCACCACGACCTTGGCAAGCGGACTGTATCGGGTGCTGACTACGGAGCAGGTGATAATATAGAACCAAGCTGTGCCAATTGCGTTGCTGCGAATCTTGAATGTGCCCGGCTTGTGAACGTCCGCTTTCGGCATGTAACAGAGTGAGTGGCCAACATACACATTTCTCTGAGATTATCAGACTCCAACTGATGGACATCAAGCGTCGGCCCGTTGGACCCAGAGCAGAAGTGGGTAAAGACTGCATCTAGGACCCGTCGGTGCCTCCCATTTCATCCATCAGAAACCTCTCACTGACTCAATAAAGGCTTATTCGTCGACGAGTCACAGTTCTTGCGGACGATCTATCGCTCAGAGGATGGATCAAATTCGGATGCCAATTTCCTAGACTCACCTCAAACTCCAGAGACAAATTTGCATCAGTCAAGTTCAAGTGCATTCCAGTCCACACTTTTACATTCTCCACAATCAGCCGTAGAATCAGCATCCACAGGTACCCACACCGCGGAACACTCACTTTCCCAACCCAGACCGCTATCACACATTCCCATTGGATCCGTCGTAAATCGCGCCACGACAGCAGAACCCGAAGGAGGGATCGCATTTCCACTCAGACAAGAACCCGAAGTTCGGCTGATGAAATATTACATCGATTACATGTGTCACTGGTTCGACCTCTGTGATACAAGAGGAAACCATTTCGGACAAGAATTGCCTAGAAGGGCCATTGAGTCGCCTACTCTTCTGAATGCCATCTTCGCTGTGTCATCGAGGCACTTGAGTGTCATTGGTCAGTTCGATGAGTATGCTTCAGATAGATACCATCAAGATTGCCTCAAGCATTTGAGGAATATCCCAATCAACGACCCCGCACTGATGAAAGACGACTTGCTTGCTGCTACTATCCTTCTCCGCACATTGGAAGAGTTAGATGGTAAGTAATTTTCTCGTTATACCTGATGTGTTGTTGTTGTCATTTGAGCATTTGAGCATTTGACATGTTAGGAAACTCCGATCCATTTGTTGATTTCCGTGACAGTTCCACTTGTCGGCGAAGACTATCAGGGTCATCTGCTAGGTATCCAAATTTTTATGAATGCTCAAGACCCCTCACTACCAGCAAGCGGCCTACGACAAGCATCATTCTGGATCGGTCTTCGACAAGACATATACATGGCATTCGTGAACCAACGTCCACTCAAGACCAAGCTAGATCACAGTTTCATCGATCGGTCGCTAACACCAGCCGACGACGATACCTGGGCTAAGCGAATATTGATCAACACCGCCGAGATCGAGAATTTCTGTTTCGGCGACAACGAACAGCCGGTCAGCACATATCGCAGATTGAAAGAATATGATGAAAGCTGGCTGGACTCAAGACCATTGTCTTGGCTTCCACTGTCGTATCGTGCCCCGGATGAGGCCTGTGGGGAAGTGTTTCCAGAGATTTGGTACATGAATCACGCTGTTGGTACGCCAAGCCCCGACTCAGCCCCTAATCTTCTCCTCGGTACATGAAAGTGACAACTCTGTGACGCAGTAATTGGGATAGTGCACAGTATAATCGGCCGCGTCCTACTCATGTGTTACAACCCAACCCTCCCACGTATTGGACCAACTCACAAGAACGCACTCGAAGAAGTAGAAGTAATCCCAACCATCCCCTCATCCACTAATAGCACGGAATAGTAACAGACCCGCAGGAAGAAATTAGGAAACAGATACGAGAATTATGTGGAACGGCACTTTCCAACCGGCGGACCATCCCCGCTCTGTTTACAGCATGTATGGGCGTGACAATGTGCGGGGATCGCTTCTCTAATCGAGCTGAGCAAGAGGCTTTGTTGAACGTCCTCGTGGTTACTGAGGAAGACCACGCGTGGCCTACTTCTGCTGCGCAGCTACATCTGAAGCGAGCTTGGGGCTGGGATGTTGAAAGCTAGATATGTTCTCAAATGATCAAACTACTTATCAAGGCCGCACAGCGCGACTTACATGAGCACATCGCGTGCTGCGGTGGATTCTGTGGCATCTAGGGCCTATCGTTCCCCTCCAGAGACCCTGCTTCGTAGCCTTTTCCCCGGAATATGGGTTCAAGGCAACAAATTCTAGCCTTTTCAACATCACTTGCTCTTCTTGTACGACGTGAAGTCCTAGCCAATCAAGCTACCCGAATCAGGCGCACAAGAATTCTGCCTCCAGATGCTGATTTCGTATCGGAGACTAATCACTGACCCTTATCCCCAAGTTCAGTACCTAGGTCAAGAGTCTTCCGAATTGCCGGCTGCCATTTGGCAACCGTGTTGATCCTCGCTTCAACGACAACAAAAGTGGAGCTGGACAAACTTGCCTGGGCCCGCTTCGGCGGGCTTTCCCCGCTGACCACATCAAGAAAGTATTTCCGGTGCAGTCGAAAACTCCACGCCCCGCTTACCTAAAAGGGTTTGTTTACTTCCTCGTTTGAGACTTGAGGACATCTACCAAGGAATGGCCTCTCAATTCGCACCACACTGGCTCTGGCAATGAGTGGCAAAAACTCATTCAGGACCAAGACCAAGATGAGTCCTTATAAATATGGAGGGTGCGTTCTTGAAAAAGAGGGCTTGTGAAGAAATAGAATTTTTCAGATTTACTTCATCTTGCTGAGCCTGCATTTCCCAATATACTTGCGCTGACACTCGACTTACATGATGAGCCCTCCCAGACTCCAGGTCGCCTGCGCAGGACTCGGCCGTATGGGAAAGCGGCATGCCCTCAACTTCCTAGAAAAAGTGACACGCGCAGAGCTCGTAGCTGCATTTACGCCCGACGATGCGGAGATTGCATGGGCGCAAGTGCATCTCGAGCCATTTGGTGTGAAGCTATACAAGGACTATGATGAGATGTTATTACAGCAAGGGTTGCAGGCGGTAGTTATTGGTGAGTGCTTTTGTCCTCAAATAATTTGATGTGGATGTTTTATGTTTGTATGTTGAGGAAAGTGGCTGATTTGGTGTTCTTGGGAAATAGCAACTGTTACGACTGTACATGCTGAGCAAGCTATCAAAGCTATACAGGCTGATAAGCACGTTTTGTGCGAGAAGCCACTTTCGACCAGCGAAAGCGTTGTAAGATCCCTCATTCCAAAACACCTACACTGAACTGGCATGAATTGATTTTGTTACAGTCGCAGAGTGTAGTCACAGCCGCGGCGAAGAAGCCGCACCTCAAAGTCATGTGCGGCTTTTCTAGACGTTTCGATGCTTCGTATCGTGATGCCATGGATAAGATGGAGTCTGGAATGATCGGCCGGCCATCGATTTTTCGAAGCCAGACTTGCGATGTGCTTGACCCTTCAGGGTTCTTCGTCGCATATGCTCAGTTTTCTGGCGGGATATTCGTCGACTGTAAGCCAACAAGCTCTGAAGCTACCGCAGAGATCCCCGTACCCAGTAGTTGAAATGGCGAGGCTGACTAAACACACCTTCAGGTTCAATCCATGACATCGATCTCGCCTTATGGTTCTTTGGGCAAGACAGCCAAGTAAAAAGCGTAGTCTCCAGCGGTATAACAGCCGTCCAGCCAGGCCTGCGCGCACACAACGACCGCGACAACGCCGTCGGCATAATCGAATTCTACGGCGGAAAAATCGCCTACATCTTCTGTTCACGCATGATGGCCGCGGGACAAGAAGACTCCACCGAGATCATCGGTACGTCCGGCAAACTGACCGTCAACACTCAACCCGTCTCCAACCTCGTCAACATCTACGAGCCAGGCGGCATCCGTCGTGAGATACCGCAGAACTATTATGGGAGGTTTAGAGAGGCGTTTGAGAGGGAGGCGAAGGAGTTCACGGATTGCTGTCTGGATGATGGGAGGTTGCCGATGAAACTTTCCGGGGCGGTGCAGGCTGTTAAGATTGGATGTGCGTTACAGGAGGCGATGATTTCGGGGAAGAAGATCTGGTTTGATACTACTGGATCTAGGATGGAAAGGGCGCAGATGTGAAGGTGGGAGGTGCTGAGCAGCACTGAGATGAAACCCTGTGAGCGATGTCAGGGATGCGGAGAAACCTGAATTGCGGTATGAGGTAGGAATGATGGAAGTACTAAACATGCAAGCTGTTAGAACGAATAGAGAGCTTGTTGTGTGCCAAGTAGATATAAGAGCGCAGTAAGCGGTCTTCGAAGCAAGTCAACTCTGTATAAAGCAAAAATAGGAATGATGGTTGTGACCGTAAATCAACTATAATCCAGATCCGTAATGTGATAATTTGTATAGCCCACGGTCACTTGAACACGGGCATCATAGAGTTACATCAATCAAAATTATTACAAGCCCAAGACTCGACTTTGGAAGACTTCCCGCGGTATGAAGAGAGAGAAAAAGAGATCCACATTAGGATAGATTTGAGGTAGTGGGAGTCCTTGGAAGGCAAGTGTTTGCCTGCCTTGACAAGTTATTCTTTTGGTATTTATCAGGCAACATGTTACCTCCGCCCTCTATCCCGCCGACCAAGATCCAGAGTCTTCAGCTTCTTCTGCATATGCTGGCCCTGTTCTCCACTTGACTTCGGACCATCCGAAGCAGGTCTCTTCCTACTTTTCTCAACCACACTTCTCGACCCAGCCTTCTTTGTCGTCAACCTCTCGATACGATCAATACCCTCCCCAAGACCCCTCCATTCCTCCCCACCGTATCCAGCATCCTTTCTACCCTTCTTAGCCTTATCTTTCTTGCTCTCCTTCGGCAATCTGACATAGTTTCTCTCTTCATATTCTCTCCTTTCCCGTTCGTCGTTCTTCTCCTTCTCGCTCTTACTTCTGCGACCACCACTCACAATCGTAGATCCAATGCTAGGCTCGGCGAATGGCGCAGCTGAAAGTTCTGTGCTGACGAACTCATCGAGAGTTGCGGACTTGTTGGGCTTCTTGTCTTGCTTCTCGCGAGGACCGGTCGTAGTTGGCATAGCTGTAGCTTGAATACGAGGTGGCTTGTACACTCCGTCCGTGGATCTGCTATGGGAATTCTCCTCTGCGCCAGCAGCTGGTCGGACGAATGCCGTAGGATTTGGTCGGTACTGTAGGTCATCGATTTCAGGTCCCTTGAGCGCAACACCATTCGTTGATTCGGCATCGCTATCGTCCTCCGAATCCTCATCATCGCGGACAACTTTGCCATTTGTCTGTACGATGGTAGTCTCTTCTGCCCGTCTTGCATCGTCTGCTGCGCGCAGCACTTTGTCGATTTGGTATTTCAGTCTGCTCTCCAGCGGTCGCACACCCTTCTCTAGGTAGACTTGCAGCTCTACCAGTTTCTTGACTACCGAGTTGTCCAATTCTTCATCCTCATCTTCACTTCCGCTTCTGCGATTGCGCAGTTTGAGTATTATGAGGAAAACCAGGTTCTGTAGGTAGGAAAGGAATAGCTCATTCTTGACATCGAGGAGGGAAATGCCATCTTTCGGAGGAATTGGTGCGTCGAGTTTCTGGGCAGATTCTGCAGCTGAAGACAAAGCTTGCTGCAGTGTATCGAGCAGCGCCGGAAATGTTGTGGCTGTCTTTGTTGCCATTTTTGAGATGTTGTTCTTGAAGAGGGGACTTCGGCTCTGGAAATTTTGAAGAGGAACAAAAAAATAATGATGATCGGCCGGGGAGCGGGGATACTTTCCGCCGGATCCGAAGCTGCATGCAGGGCAGGTTGGAGTTGGAGCCAGATTTATTTTGGCCAAGCCTGTGACGGTTGGCTGGCTGAAGCTCTCCTAAACTAATACGACCACTTTCAACTTCTCCTGCTGCGCCTTTTCTTTGAAGAAATAAACAATCTGCTTCCAACGACTGTTTCATCCAATTGACAAGCGATTTCGCATATGAGGTTATAATCATTTGGTTGACATAATTGCGGCAACTTACTGCGCTGCGGGAATCCTTTGACTCGTAAGCTTCAATCCCTGGTCCAAGGCTGCTCCCAAGATTCCCCAACAAGGACAACAACTACGACGACCCACCTTCGAGTATTTCTTCTAACAGGACATTGTACGCCCAGATAACTATCCATCATGCGCCTGAGAGACTTGTCGCCATCTGCGACGCTTCTAGCAACCCTACTTGCAGCACCACAGCTATCGACAGCTTTCTACCTCCCTGGTGTTGCGCCAACCACATACAAAGAAGGAGATGCCGTATCTCTGAACGTTAATCGTCTCACTCCAGTTGGATCGAATCAAGATGGCACTCTCAAGTCCGTCGTTTCCTTCGATTACTACCACCCCGCGTTCCACTTCTGCAGACCAGAACCAGAACCGCAATATGTGTCAGAAAGTCTGGGAAGCATCCTCTTTGGGGACCGGATAATGACTTCGCCCTTCGAGCTCAAGATGGCCAAAAACGAGACATGTAAGAAACTGTGTTCGACAAAATACGATCAAAGTTCAACACATTTCGTCAACAGGAGGATAGCGCAAGGGTTTGCGCTGAACTGGTTGGTGGATGGACTGCCTGCAGGACAACTAATTGAGGATGAGGTCACGAACACGAAATTCTACAGCCAGGGATTTGCGCTTGGAAGTGCTGATGCGAAGAACCTGGCCCTTAACAACCACTACGATATCCTGATTGACTACCACGAGACTTCTGCTGGACAATACCGAGTTGTGGGTGTGATCGTACAACCGGACTCGAGAGAATCGCAGCAATCTGGAAATGGACAAGGAGTCAAGCAAGCCGGACATTGTGGTATGGGTGGTGCAAAGATGGTCTTGAACGAGGGCGCTGAGACCGAAGTGATGTTCACGTACAGCGTATACTGGATTCCATCTGCGACCGCCTGGGCTACAAGATGGGACAAATACTTACACGTTTTCGACCCAAAGATCCACTGGTTCTCGCTCATCAACTCGGCCGTAATCGTGGTCTTCTTGGTTATCACAGTAGTTTCGATTTTGTTGCGTACATTGAGGAAAGATATCGCCAGATACAATGCCCTTGACTCTATCAACCTCGACGATCTGTCTGGAACATCTGCTGTTGCTGAGGATGGCATTCAGGAGGACTCTGGATGGAAGCTGGTACATGGGGATGTGTTCCGTACACCAACGTCCCCTCTGTTGCTCAGTGTCTTCCTAGGAAATGGTGCTCAGCTTTTCGTCATGACTGGCTTCACAATTGCTTTTGCCCTCCTCGGATTCCTCTCACCATCGAACCGTGGCTCTCTTGGCACCATTATGGTTCTTCTTTACACAGTGCTCGGGTTTATCGGCGGATATGCTTCGGCACGAGTGTACAAGTCCTTCGGAGGCGAGCAATGGAAGCTCAACATTGCTTTGACACCTGTCATGGTTCCCGGTATTGTCTTCAGCACATTCTTCCTACTCAACCTCTTCCTCTGGGCTAAGGGATCTTCCGGCGCTGTTCCGTTCACGACCATGCTCGTCATAGTCGGTATCTGGTTCTTGATCTCAGTCCCTCTCTCTTTCGCAGGCAGCTGGGTCGGCTTCCGCCAACCACCAATCGCAGCCCCCGTCCGCACCAACCAAATCCCCCGCCAAATCCCACCCATGACAACCTACATGAAACCCATCCCATCCATGCTCATCGTCGGCATCCTCCCCTTCGGAGCCATCTTCGTCGAGCTCTACTTCATCATGTCCTCCATCTGGTTCAGCAAGGTCTACTACATGTTCGGCTTCCTCTTCCTCTGCTACGGTCTCATGATCATCACATGCGCCGCAGTCACCGTCCTGATGGTATACTTCCTGCTCTGCAGTGAGAATTACCATTGGCACTGGAGAGCGTTCATGACAGCTGGCGCATCGGCATTCTACGTCTTCGCTAACGCGCTTATCTACTGGATCACGAAGTTGAGGTTGAGTGGCTTGGCGGGGAGTGTACTGTACATTGGGTACAGCGCGTTGGTTTCTTTCTTGTTCTTTATTCTTACTGGTAAGCCTCAAACCTCTCCTTCCCAAAATTCTTTGCTCGTATTGATACTAATTCTCGCGCAGGCTCGATCGGGTTCTTCGCCAGCTGGCTCTTCGTGCAGAAGATCTACGGATCTATCAAGATCGACTAGAGCACAATTTAGTGCACAGGAAGGCAGAATTTTCAACAGACGACGAAAAGATCGAAAGAGTTTCGACCGAGGTCAAAGGCTGAGTGTGCAATGTACCATAGCTAGGAAGGAACAAGGTTCAGAGAGTGAAAAGAAAGGGAGAAATTCAAGCTGCGAGATTCAGCTATGTTTCTTCTTCTGTTGTGAAACCTCAGGGGCGTGCTCGGCGTGATTTTGCGGGGACTTTGTATGATATAGTATGATGCGAAATTGTATGGCTGAGAGGGTGTGTGATAGACTTCAAATATTCACTTGGTTAGCTCTTTGATTATCCCGCAAATGGTGTTCGTTTCTACCTTACCAATGAGCCAGGTGCCGCAAGTGCGAGTGGGAGGGCCGATGAGTAGCTATTTGAATCACGCTCTGATTTAATTTGCGATGCATGACAAGGGGGAAGATAGTTTGGCGGAGGGCTTGCAGAAGATGAGGCATATTGTTGGACTTGGAGACCTGATAGGGCCGTGCTGTACGAGATTCGACCATTTCTCATAGTGAGAGGGTGCGAGTGAATTGTGCTGGCCTTGAGCCTAACTGCCCTGTGCGTTGTTCCTGCGAGTGCTTGAGTGATCGCTATCAAAGTCCTCACCATTTTCGTTCGACCACTTGCGATGTTTTTTTCTCAGTTGCTGCTTGCCTGTACTGGATCACAGTTCACCATATTTGCTGTGGAGATCCAAGTCACAAGAGAGAAACATCTCTGCAGGAACATAGGAACTTAGCACCAACAGGAGCAAGTAGCAGCACGCGACGGTCTGCAAGTGGTCTCCATGATCATTCTTGTTCTTGGAAGCTCAAGAAGTTGTAGATGGTGGTGGTGTTTATGTCATCCTTGTGCAGTCACTGCTTAAGCTACCTCGGATGATTAACTATTCGTTGGTGAATGATGAATACTATAGGTGGGAGAAAAGCAATGAACCACTTCCGCCAAACTGCACGATCACATCCATGTTCGCAACAGCTGGCCCATTCGCCCCTTATTTTCACTCTACTACCTCTACATGACATAGCTCCATGTTGCTTACATAAAAGCTAACGCCAAATCCCCAGTCTAGTTCTCCCCATAACTTTCTGCTCGTCAGAATCCTACCGAGACCGATTGGCCGGGCGGTCAGGGTGCAGACCCAGATAATGTTGTTTTCTGAATTATCCCGTCCACTTGAGTCTGCTTTCCTGGGGGAAGATTATCGCGATTCGTGAACAGGTATACTTGGAGAGATGAAAGGAAAAGCATGCATAGACTTGTAAGTGCTAACCTGCAGTCGAACATCAGACATTCAGTGCGTACCCAGGATACAACCATTCACGAGTCCGACACGTAGCTGCAGTGGGAAACTAGGACTTGTGGTCGTGATGATTCGATCGGATCCAAAGGTCCTCAATAGCTCCTTGTCATTGATGGCCGTTTGTAAAGAGCTTCTTAGGGAAAAGGTGGGGCTTATATCTTGTGTTTCCTGGATCGCTTAGGGGTCACCGATCTCATAAAGAATTTCACTTTACTAGCTCGAAGAATATGAGGAGGGAAGTAAACAGTCCCTAGATGTATTTCGATACTTTAGGCTTACTTAGTAAGGTGTCGTTTGGTGAAAGAGGATCGAGTTTCGTCGGAGTTGTAGCTGCGGCACCGAAAAGCAGGAGTAGAGTGGGGAATCGAGCTCTGGTATAAAAGATTCTTTTTAGGTCCTTGCAAAGCAATTAAGTATTGTAACGGTGCAGTTTCATGTCACAAAGGGCTCATACTGAATGATAAATGCAATGGGATTTAATTTGCACAAGCATCGTTTCCGCGGTAAAGATCTTCACATAAACGAACGCTTTATGTACCTCCCTCCAAACATCAAAGACGACGCATAAGCTAGAATCAACCCCTTTAGTGGATCCAAGTGTCGATACTTCCCATCCTTATCCACCAGACAAAGAAAATCGGTATCCAAATTCGCCAGCACAGGGCGATATCCCGGAGCAACTCTTCCAGCAAGTTTGTAAAATTTGTTTGCCACACTCCTCGCCTCTTTATTCACCATCAGAATAGACGAATGTGTTGTACAGGCCGCTAGGAATGATTTGCTCTTCCATTTGCTAAACTCCGGACCTTTCTTCCTTCTCGGCTTTGGCGTGAGATACCAGGTTGGAGCGTACCAGAAAAGCGATTCTGTTCGGACGCGGATTACTTGGGGCGTGTTGCAGATGGCTTCCCGGATGAGAAGGCGGATCTCAATGGGAGTTCGGAAAATTTGTGGAATACTGGCTCCCCTTTCTCTTTTCTGCAAGCAATGTCGTTTTTGGGCTGAGCATCCGTTCGTGGGGATTTCGGATGTAGTTTTGTTTCGTTGACACTCTGTTCTAGGCGGCGTTGTCTGCTCCTGCTTCTTTCGGCGTCGGCGATATATTTCTGTAAAGGTTGCACTGGATCCTTTCCAATGTCTTGTAGCCGGTCGAGCACTTTGCAATGGTGCAGCTTCTTGCGTGGTGGTTTTTATGTGAGTTGAGGGCTTTTTTGATGCGTAATTATTGCCAAATTAAGTGATCTCTCGTACTGTTGTAGCTTTGATTTCTAAATCTCATATTTTCTAGAGTTTGAACGAGATTGTGGTATTTTGTGTTAGAAGTCGAGATTCACTGCATGTGAGGCATACGATCGTGACCCTGACGTGTGTTGGCCGAGGTAGTGAAGAAGATTTCCGGCGTAACTTCAACATTCAATTGCTTGATTTTGAAACTGAATTCAAATAGCGGTGGATCTGTCATTTCATAAATCAGAGCATTTGTAATTAAGGTGCGCTGTCCAACGGACTGCCCGTAGATGCTGCAAGTATGATCTTACCCCACCACTCAATTTCTATCTTCCATCTACACTTACAGATTCAGGAAATGAATGGTTTTACTTCTTTTTGTCGGTTCAAAATTTCAATTGAAGATTTAACACCCGTTGGGTGCTCCTGCAGAAATACATATGCAGAAGACATGAATACTGGTGCAAATAATATCAAGTGTTGCGGTTGAAGCTTGGTTCCGTGACGTAGGCGAGTACTGTCTTCCGTCAGATCTGCCTGGGGCCATGCTAGGTCAGTTGGACCTGACGGTCTGGGCTAGCGTGGCGAACGTGTATAGATTGGGAGGCCTGAATTGCAAATCTAGCAAGAACTCAGAGATGTGTTCCGGTGATTCTATAGTTTGGAAAATTTCCTCGACGAAACACAAAAGCAGACTTGATTGTTATACTTCGCTGCTCAGAAGCGCTGTCCTCTCGTCCTGAGTCTGCCCTTGAGCTCCACCAATCGCATTTATTCCACCATTGTCCAGCTTTCTCTCTTCTCTTAGGCAAGCCTTCACATAGTAAATTGTCCACAAGGCCAGCAATCCCGCCAGAGGAAATGGCCCTGCCCATCCAACAGCATATACAGCCATAACTGGCAGCGTAAAGACCAAAATTGTAAACCATGTAGCAAGGGCAAAGAATGCCAGACACCAAACGACACTTAATGTCGTGATCATACTTCGGAACATGGGACTACTCTCGTAACGCGCACTGAAAGCTTCTCGATATTCTATCCCGCCATTTCCATCCACTGCAACGACGTCTTCAACGATGTAGTAAATTGCAGGTCGGACCACAATCCCCGAATCCATGCTGCCGAATCGAAATGGTAACGTGGTTCCCAGTGCATTCAGTAGTATCGATAATGCTGTCAAAGTTGCCAGGAAGTACATCAGGACAGGAGCTGGCATTGACAGAAGTCTAAGCTGGAACTCATGGCAATCATGATCGTTGTCATCTCTCAGTAAAGTTGAGCTGATCAGAGAAGAGATGATGATCAATGCCCCGAAGTATCCCCATTGGAAGATATCGAGTCCGTATCGAGGAGATTTAAGAGGTCTAAACTCGGGCGAGGGCTGGGTAAGCTTCCAAATTCTTTCGACGATCGCTATGACTGTGAATATGCCCAAGACAGCAGTTGGGATTGTCAGGACTGTGGTGTGTTAGTGCGGGTTGAGAAGAGTGGCTAGCAAGAGGCGACCTACCCGCGATTCGATCCATGTCTGGACGACCATACCAAAGACCATAAAACGAGCCAAGGTTGATGAAAATCGGGGGAATGATTATGATAATCCAAGCAATGGCGATGGACCTATAGCGCGTATGCAGACTGTAGGGAAGCTCAACCACCATCTTGAACACCACCCGTGGAGTGATCTGGCCTAGTTCGATTTTCTTTGGCTGCTGAAATGAAGGAGAGGAATACAAAGATCAATTATCGGAACCTTGCAATAGTTGTCCTGCTAAAATGCAAGGACAGGTTCACAATGATATAAGACAGGCTGGCATGAGGTGTCGTCAGAACCGGAAGGCTCGGCCCGATGAAACATGAGCTAGCGACACATCACGATCTGAATCAAGTCCTTGAAGATGTGATGTCTTATATGTGAACAAATCTCCAAATTGCTGTAGGTGTCTCGGAGTATCGCGTAAAATCGAAAAAGCTGACTCTCGCTTCGAATTGATACACATAGGATGACCTTCAAAGTTCCTGTACTGCTAGTTGGCTACTATATTGCGAAGCTCAACAACCATTTTCCATCTGTCTGATCTTGATTGATGGTGTTCGCCAATTACGGACAATCTTTGTTTGCCTCTGATATCTTTTAATTCTTGCGGCGCTTGACCCAGTTGGTGGTACTTGATTCGTCAGACACAATGCGATGCGAGGGATGAGCAGCAACTCACCCATGATTTCCAGCCACAGTATCAACCACTTTTTGTATTGTCTCATCACTCCTGTCAACGCTTTCTCCAAACATTCTACTTCTATCCCAGGCAAGGATTCTCCTAATAAAATGTCTAAAACTTCTGATCTTAGTACTGCGGCTGGCATAGACATAGAGGTAGTGTAGCTAGATATGTCCTCGCTTCCATCCACTAGAATGATTTCGTCGATTAATGATAACATCAATATTGTCCACAACCACCTGTCCATTGGCATCAGGCGAAACCGACTGGAGAACTGCTGTTCCATCCTCATATCGACTTCCTGAATATTGACCTCAGGAACGCTCTTGGAGTTGTATACTGCTCTTGTTCGCCGTGAGTGCTGGATGAGGAGGAGACCATGATGAGTTGCGAGATCACGCACAAGCTAAATAGAATGGCTCAAATTGATGCTAATGTTGTGTTGGGCGGAATTCTTTTGGCAAGAAGAACACGGGGATGTCACATTCTGAACGAGCACCTGTGCGTGAACACAACGAGCTAAAATGACACCATAAAACTCTAGTGCCATGATGTGGCCCGTGAAAAGCTATTGGTAAGCTAGAACCTGAATTCCACGGCTTATCCCAGACACCGGTTGAGGTCCATGTATTTAGCTAAAACTAGTAGTCTAATACCAAGTGCATAGCAGACAGACAAAGCAATCAAACAAAGACTTAAGGACGATAGACGGGTTCTAGAAGGGCACTGTCTTTGTACTCTAATTTCTGGTCTTTTGCGTAAAATAAAATGGACTGTACAAAGTAATCGCACACTCAATGCTTGCCCGCCATCGCCTTCGCTCGTTCACGAGATATCTCGATCTGCTTGGTCAATCGCCAAGGGTAGTCAAACTGATCCATCACGATCTCGCATACCTATGACCATGGTTAGTATGCACTGAAGTAAACACGATCGGACATATCACTCACCTGAATACAGTCTGCCTTCGCAAACTCCTCGTCAGTGAGAACCTTCTCCAACTCTTCGATAGTAGTGCACTTGTAACTCTTGCTTTGAATCCCAGTCTCCTTCCTAGCGCCGAAGAATTCCAGCATCTTTTGATGATCCCAAAGCATGCTGACTTCATTGTATTGCTGCTTTGGTCCGTTAATGGCTCTTTCAATTGAATAACCGTTGTTGTTGATCACGAAGATAATAGGCTTAAAGCCATATCGGATGTAAGAGCCGCTGATCGCTGTCAGTACTCGACATCGCAGGTCCACATGAAAGCAAACTCACATCTCCTGAACAGTCATCTGCATACTTCCTTCGCCCACGATAAGGACAACTCTGCCCGGCAGCTTGAGCTCCTTAGCCGCAACAAGAGCACCAAGACATGCACCGACAGTGTAGCCGATCGACGACCAGAAGATCTGCGTAATGTAACGAACATTTGCAGGGAAGGTGGCGTCGGGCATTCCAAATCTGCATAACGACGTAAGTATTTAGATTCTTATAAGTACTTTTACGTTCTACTCACTGAGCAGTTCCAGACTCGGCTAAGACGATGTCATCAGCCTTCAAGAATTTGCCAAGACGTTGCCATGTATATGATTGCTCGATGGCCCCAGACGTGGATTTGTTCAGAAGAGGTGCCTGTGAAGGTTAGGAAATACAACAAAGTGAGAGGCTGAGATGTCTTACTTCAAGTCGAGCTTCCTTTGATGGCCTGGGAAGTTGGTATGACTCGGGATCTTTCTTCAAAGCCTCCACTAATTTTCTTAAAACGGGTAAGAAGTGGATACCGTCATACTTCTTTCCCTTGATTTGGCAGAATTCATGTCCAAGCAGAACTACATTTTCGTCTTTGACATCTCGTGTGAATGCACCAGTGTTGGAATCTGAAAGAAGCGGACCTAAGTTAAGCACTAAGTCCGAGCCGTGAATGGCTTCCGNGACTCCAGGAAATGATNCTACGACAGTCAGTATGCTTAACACTCAGNTTGAAGTGGATAGCATACCGGTTCCATTATAATTCCCACCATAGCTTGGGTGATCTTCGTCAATGATCCCTTTCGACAGGGGTGTCGAGAAACTTTGAAAATGAGTGAGATCAACCAACTCTCTGGCTAATTCCCGTCCTCCGTGACGGATTGTCAACACATCAGCCAATATGACAGGCTTGGATGCGCTCTTGATCAATTCCAACACTGATTTGACGACATCATCCTCGGCAGCCTTGTCGTTCTGGATGCTTGTATCAAGCGGAGTTTCCAAACGCTTGGCATCCAATTGAACAGACACAACATCCGTGGGAATGTAGATGAAGACTGGAAGCCTGCTCTTGACGCCTTCAATAATAACTCGATCAATCTCTTCGGCCATGGTGGAGTCATCCATAAGAAAAGTGTGAGTCTTCCGAACGGGTTCACTCATGCCGATGTAGATAGCGTGGTCCATCCCGGGTTCCATGGTATGATGGATAAGAGCTCGCATCTTTTGGACTGTTCCGTGTTAGATCTAGGTACTTNGAAAGCATNTGNGACTTACTTGGCCTGGAAGTCATGCCAACAAGGTGTATCATTCCGGCTTGCTCCGCATAAGCTCCTGCGACTCCATTCATTGCAGAGAGCTCGCCTACACCATATGTGGTGAGAAGAGCAGCCGGATGCCCCTTGATTCTAGTATATCCATCAGCAGCATAGGCTCCGTTGAGCTCATTGCAAGTTCCGAGCCACTTGAGCTCGGGGACATTGTANATCTCATNCAGCAAAGTTNCGAGCCACTTGAGCTCGGGGACATTGTAAATCTCATCCAGCAAAGTTACTGGAGAGCGAGTCAGTACCATCACGTGCAGGTAATCTGCTTGTAATCCTTACAATTGAAATCTCCGGGAACTCCAAATACATGTTCGATACCCAGAGATGCAAGTCTCTTCCAGAGATACACTCCCATTGGAACCGTCGAAGATGCCATGATAAATTGGGTGTCGTCGTATCTTTGTCTTCAAGTATTGAAGTGGGGTCCTCTAATGCGGGGTAATTTGGCGGGGTAGCTTGAAAGAAAGGAAGGATATTCGGGTATTTTGTCTGGGTGTATTGTCGGATCTTCTTTATTGACATCTGTCGGAGAAGGTCTTGGGACATCCAGATGTATTGTAGAAAAGTAGAAAGATTGAGCGAAGGGAGCATGTCGACGAAGAGCCGGTGTAAACCGAGGCGGCGAGGTTCCGGCCAGAGTAGGGAGGTCTTGTTGATTGGCTGGAATCACAATTCGATGACTAACGAACATGTAGTTCGCGTCAGCTTGCGCTTTTAACTTTGAATTCCGGGCCTATCCCGTTGACTCGGACCTCGGACTAGTCGGCGAAAGAATAGCCCGGCGTTGTGTTGCTGCTGCAACAAGAGATTTGTTATTAATTTCACGTGGGACAAATAGACCCCTGAGCTTACCGAATCTGTCGCTTAGCTCGGCGAGATGGCATGTTGTGTCTGGAAAAGAATAGGAGTATCGGAAAGATAAACTGGGCGCATTGCAAAGCTAGCATTTATTTATTGGTCTTTTATTTTAACCTCGAACGTAAATTACTGACAGGTGGAAAATAGCTCTCCCGTGCTGGAGTTAAACAATACTGTACTTTGGCCGCTTCGGTGATATGCTGACATGATCTTGGGAGTTATATGTTGAAGGGTATATGACGTTAAGTAGAACACAAAAGTTGAGGCTTATAATGCGCGCTGACTTGTCTCAAGCTCTGTTTTCACGACGCTGCGCAACACCATGGGAAGTTCCCCGGTGCCCCCCATACACTCACGTTTCCTCCTCAGGTTCTGCATGGCAGCTTTTTGCGACATCCAGTCTGTTCCTTTGTCTTCAAATTACCTCGCGAACATAATCAATTTCTACTGCTCTTTTCCTTGGTGGCCCTGGCTCTGAACACGAATCCAGCTGTGGTCCTAAATAAGAGAGCACAAATCTGTCTCTGTCTTGGCGCGGGCGCTACTGTCTTCACTGTCACTCAGACTCTCGTCACCTCCGGGGAGGTTTGGAATAACACTAGCGGTGCATGTTTATGGGCTCAACTCAAAAATCAAGAAAGATATCACGCAAGACACGTTCGAGGTTATACCTTTATTTAAGCTTGCAGCAACCGTATTCTTCCTTATCGTAATGCTGGGTACTGTATAGTGCACTCCGAACTCCAACAACGAGGAGACCCCGACAAAGTCTGCTACCTACGCTGGGGCTCTCACACTTGCAGTGAAGATGTGGGCGATGTCATATTCCCTTTTCAGAATGGTAGTTCTGTTTGGTAGGTAGCTGTATATTAATTTGTTCTAAGCTTGAGGAGATCTATGAGAAAACTTGCCGGCGACAGTACGTCGAAGGCGGAATGGAGGTTGTGACAGGCGACTGCTGTTCTGACGTGACTTTCTGTTCTATATACTACATTTTGGGCAGTTGCTGACATGTACTGACTGGATGAAGGAAATTTTGGAAGAGCTATGATTCCTTCGGCCCAGGATGAATGGAAATTTCACTGCAGATATGGAGAGTAATTACCCCTTCACTCACTCAAGCCAAGCCAAACCCCAAAACAGTCGAGGTTCTTGACATGGTGTGTGCGCTACCTCCCCACGGTATATGACTAGCAGCCGTCGTCTTTCCTAAATACTCAGAACAGCACTTGACAAGCCCTCGACGCAGCCTTTGAATACCGTACTCCCATCCTAATTCTCCAGATGGAATGTGCGAATTGCAAGAAGCCTGCCAAACTTGGCTGCGCGAACTGCGAAGAGTGTCCTGTCATCGAAGGTGATCATCCAGCCGTCCGATACTGTAGCGCCAAATGCCAGAAGTCGGATCTGATCAAGCACAAGCTGGTCTGTGAGCGCCTACAGGATCGCCAGTAGCTTTATCAGGTTGGACAGGTCGCTCAGAAGATTTTCATGATCTTCAGGGAATTGAAGTGGTGCAGACTGAAGATTGATAATGTTGAGAAGGTTGGACAGAGCGTTATTCTTCGTGATCGGGTAAAATACACGCTCACTCTTGCATCGCAAGAATTCACAAATCTGAAAATTTATGACTGACCGTTGTATACCATGATCAGAAGTTTGAACAAAACACCTGGCCTAGCGAGCACACCCATCTAGTACCGTCACCAGAGGATAGCCAGGCTCTTCTTAGCTTTCATGGATGTTGTGAGGCGTTATCGTGGGTGATTGAGTTTAGCAATGGCTTTCTGAAATGTAAGAGTGTTCTCCGAAATACCTAAATTCTAATGCTTATGGGAGTCAGACTCGATCACAGAATCTGAGATCGTCGAATATCAGATCAAAAATGACAAGCTCACCATGATGCTCCTTCCCTCCGGCTTCAACAGCATCTTCGCTCTGGGCGGTCCTCACCACGAGATCATGAAGGTAACACTTCGTTCTGGAGAAACATTCTCATTCGACATCACCGGCGCACAATATGGCTATCCGGGGCCTATCACTCCATGGAAGACGTACCATGAGGAACGAGTCCTCGAGAACATCAAGACCTCCCCAGCTCCACACTCCAAAGACTTGATCCAGGTCGCTGAATACAGTCTAGCCAAGATGATTCACTTCTACAACGATGGAAGCTGGGTCTACCACCCCAAGCAGACACGTGTCCAGCGATACAATGAGCGCTATGAACTTCCACTTGCTTGAATGGCAGGCGGATGAGCATTTGAACCTGAAAGCAATGTGGAAGCTTTCCGAGAAGAGATTCCAAATAAAGATGACAGACATGGTCAACTTTATGGAGTGAAAATTCAGTAGCATTCTTGGCAAAGCCTATTTCGCCGTCAATGGCCGACGACACGCTCAGACTCTTCGGGGTGGAAAGTGGCTCCATGGAAAGTGAAGACTCGCTGTACTCTCACACCTATATCGGATTGCTGCGGCAACTGCGCTGAGGTTTCTGGCACTCAGGCGTTGATTCACGGCCATAGTTGCGGGCGGTTTATGTGCTCATGGCTGGGGACTGCTACTGGGCAGCCAAGCAGTCATTCTAGATAGACCCAATCAAACCTATGCTTCATTCAGTCTTGATGTTTTTCACTCACATCTGCGGACGATTATAACTCCACAAACTATCAAAGATTCATTTCAAGATTCTGTGAATTAAAGTGATTATCTTTCTTTCTTTCCTTGTTTTGTTATTTTGAATCACTTCGCGATAGGACTCCAATGATAGTAAAGAAGTCACTAAGTCACATTCCACTATGATATTCTAAATTGGATTCTGCATCGCCCTGATCGTCGTCTGAGTTACCTGCGCATAATCATGATTAACAGAGCTTGACAGACTCAAGACAGATGTACATACTAACTTCGCCATTCATTCCCGCTTCATGAAAATCCTCTTGGAACTCCCGACATGCTTTTGTCGCACTTTCTTCAACTGTAGCCCAGGAAAGCTTCCCGTCACAGATAGCTTCTAGACCAGGGACTTCGGCCCAGCAGCGAAGGTCATCGACATGGAGAGCCATATGAGGTGGCCTGTGTGGCTCGGTGAAGGCTTTGTTGGCAAATGACATCGCAGCCTCTCTTCTCTTAACCGAGCTGACGATGATGAAGAATCCCTCTACGCCTTTATCTGTAAGGAACGAAAAAAGGGTCTTGTACAGGTCGTCCCATAATTGATGCAAGAACCATTCATGCGCCGGGAGAGCAATTCTATGAAGGCAGTTTTTGATGCTTCTGAGGTCGCTCATGCCGTAGTGGCATTCGTAATTCTCGCCTCCAGGGAGCACCCAGAAAATATCGACATTGGCGTTAAGTGCCACTGACTCCGCTATTGATGTCTTGGTCGTATGTAAGGATTCGATTCGCAATGCCTCCGCTCGAGCTTCTTTATTAACTTGCATGATTGAACTTTACCGGTCCAAAGTTGTAAGTTTGTGACAAGGGCCAACTTTGACAAAGTCGATGATGAAGACTTTTGGAGTAAACAAAGCAAAATTTCCTGCAGATAACAATGAGTCAGCTTTGAATAAAATGTTTCTTATCGACAAGCAAGTCTCGAGCGCTCTGCTATAGGATAAAATTTCCAACACGGTAGTGAGTAACTTACAGATCGGTCGATGTAGTTCGAGAGGCAGCTTTAGGAACAGAGCAAACTTTGTGATTGGAACCAAGACCCGATAATTTCCATGAGGCTTTCCTGTCCGACCAGACCCAGACGACAAGCCGACAGCTTTGGACCTATCGACAGGGCGTCCCATGTTGTGAAAGTCTTCAGAGACTTCGGATCGGTGTGCAGAGATTCGCTCGAGGTGAGGAGATGATGCTGACGATCGTTGAACAAAGTTAGCCGTGATACTTCAAACGGTCTGTTGCAAGGGAGAGAGAGGCGCAGACGTACGCGGAAAGCTGCTTCAAGTTGCCATCTGTCAATTTTGGAGATGTCAAGAATTAGAAGCGTCTTTGGAGATGTCGTTCGAGGAGATTGTGGGCGAGGCTATTAAAAATAAACATGGGTGTCTCGAGCTAGCCACAACAAACATGACAGGGGTCTAAGCGAGCGCCTAGCCTGAGGCCTTGCATCAACACAACACAATACGAAGTTCACGTACATTAGGGAAATTGGTCACAATGTGATGCAAATCTTGAAAGCAAGGGCATATATCAAGTAACATTTCAATGGGATCCCAAGCTCGCAGGGAGAGAGAGCATTTATAGCTTAGAAGTCCCAATTCAGGAAGACTCTGAAGTAGCATGCGAATGGGAGATGGACACGAAGACTTACACATAACACAAGGGAAGAGCAAGAGGGTTGATGCTATACACGCTTCATTAACAATTGCGAGAGACCTGGCCAGCTTGTCTGTACCGCTGGGAATGAAAACAGCCCCGCGTGCGAAAGCGCCTCAAATCCACGTCATGAAGAAACCAGTAACAAACGCCCCAGCTTCCAAGCTCACTGTCAAACCCCATAGCACAGTGTAAACTTACTCTCTCTTCATTGAAGTGTATGTAGCCGCCTCCATGAAGTGCACCTTCTTGAAACCCCAGTGTGAAATATCGACGAATTTCCCTCTGTAGTGGGCGTGATCCGGATTAAGGCCAGCTAGAAGTGGAAAGTTAGCCACAAGCATCCAAACCAGACATGTGAAAAAAGAACTCACCATCTCTCATCCTCTGTCGGACCTCATTTCTCGCACTCTTTGTTCTCTCAATCTCCGACAGCAGCGTCCGGTCCAACTCCTCCCATGTGACATTCGCCGGAAGTTCACGAAATCGACTGATGAAATTGGTATGCAGAACGACTCTTGGCTTTCCACGAGGCTCCCTCAAAACCAAACTTGGAGATCTGAAAACCGCAGTATTGCCCACCAGAATGATGACCTCTTCTGTTTTGTAAGCAGAGACAGCATTCAAGAACCGTGATCTCGTATCGTTGCCAGACATGAGACGATCCCAGAGCTCGAGACTGACAGCGATCTTGGGGAGATGGTTGTGTGCCAGGAGGCCGTGCAGGATTGTGAAGACGAGGATCCATTCGTCGTCGCTAATTCCCCAGGCCGAGAGCCAGAGGATGTCGACGGTGGGGTTGATGAAGAAAGTTTTTTGACCGACTGTGGCCTTGTTGAGCGTGACTTGGGCTTTGATTGCTTCGGTCCTAGATTCTCGACAGATAGTGCGAAGGTTGTTGATTGGTTGGTTGTAGATCGGATTGAGGAAGGGGCGAGGGATCATGATATCGGCGCTGATTGTTGTTGGAGTGTAGAGTACAAGGTTCCAGATGATGCGGCGAACTTCCAGTGGAAGCTTGGGGAACAGTGTGAAGGTCTTGGCTGGAACTGTTGGAGGTGTTGGCCGAGGGACAAGATTCGATTGGCGATTGCTTGGAGTCTTGGTTGACCTGGCTATGAATTGATCATTTTGTCTCTGGAGATTGCCAATGTAACCGAAAACTCTTTCGAGTGTGTGGCAGGTCATTGTGACAGTACTGTATCCACGAGCTTGGATGTTCCTGATGAGCTGCATAGATTGAGCATACATGAACATCTCTCGGCCCGGCACAACAACTGTCTGGCAACCTATGTTGTAGGGTCTTTGAGGCCGGGGATGTAATATTCTGGCATGTTGCTGTTGCTGTTCGACTTCAGCCGTGTTGTTGACTGCTCTTTCCATTGACTCCGAGTTGGTAGATTCATTGTTTGACCTGAAAGGCGGATCGCCAGCGTTGTTAAGGGCGAGCGGGGATGGACGAGCACGAAAAGATTGGCCAGTTGAGGTAGATCTATATGGAAGTGTCGAGAAGGAATAATTTCCCTCCGAGTGATGATTGGAGCTCATGGTGAAGGCTCAAGGAGGATCGTGGAGAGTGGTGGTGAGGAGCGCTGTGCCAGATCTGCAAAGTTTGCCAGAGGTTTGGGGTTTTAGCAGAGTACGATCTAGAGCTTGATCGATGGAGAAATAGTCAAGATGTCGACCTCTGACAGACATGTGCAGTATATGACAACTCTAGGTCTAGGAATGTTCAGTGTTTAGCTATTGTTGTTTACTTTGATGCCTGAAAAGCCGAAAGATCCATTCACCGGCCAGGCGAGGAAATGAGATGATGATCGACACCATTTCAGCCTGAAATAGTATATCTTCACAGAAGATTAGTAGTTCAAAGGGACCTTAGAGCTTTGAGCTCAGTCTGCTAGTCAGGTTGACCAATGAAATGAGCCTTCGGCAGGGATCAATAAAAACATCGCTTGGTCGGCGAAAAACGAAGCGAAATTATTGTGAGAACCCACAAAACTAGAGGCAGGGATAATTTCTGGATTCCAAAAAGGCTTAAAACTCAGTCTCTTGCAAATTGGTCCGACTAGTCGGTAGGTTTTACTGTAGCCACGTACCCTTGCCAGTGATAAAAATGAAGTAAGGTTAGGCAATATATGCGCAATGAAAGGTAGTTAAACATCCAATAAAGAACTATTTAGAGCCGGTCACCCTGTTTGTTGAACAAAGTACCAAGTATGTATCCTGTATTTGCTTTCATACGTACGCTGAATAAAGAACGCAGAGAAAGAGAGTCTTCATGTTGTGTGATTTATGTTCACCACGGGCATGCCGAGTATCTGGTAGAAAGCCCTCGAGTATGTCGCGACCATGCTGACCGACCAAAGTGACAGGAGCCCAATCCCTTGATTCCATTCCAATGTGATAAATGACAGTCCGGGGCGAGAATGCGGAATATGTACATCTGTTGCGACACTTCATTGCTGATATCGTGAGCTTGACGGGTTAATCCCTCCATTCCATTCAAGAGTCAGCCAATTATACAGAGCCCACATCGAAGTAAGTTGCTTTAACCAGCCGAATTTTGAAGGTCCAGTCTGCGGCCTCTTCACTTAGGAATTGGACATCCTCTGACGAAGGGTCCGTTTGGTAGCCGGCTGTGCTGTCGCTACTTAGTCTACGGTTGGTATTCACGGGAAGGAGACGATCTGGGCGTACCTGCAATAGCTGCCTTTTTCCGATCTCCTAATTCCGTCTTGTAGAACCGAAAGCTCTCCGCAATGCGTTCTCTCAGGAAGTCCCATGTACAACGAATAGTAGATTCTGGTACCCAGAAGGGAGGCACATGATCTTCTACCAGCTCAGTGGGATCTGCGCGAGGCTCAATGAACACAATCTGTCTTGAGCCAAAAGCTGCGTATTCTCCAACCACAAGTAAAACCTCTCGACTATATTTGAAGAGACGCCAGGCAATATCGCGGATGGAGTTCGCATTTCTCGTGGCATAGTACCACAAACTTATGCTAAAGGCCGTTCTGGGAAATTGTGGCTCGAAAATTGTAATACTTTGCATATTGCCTCTTGGAAAAGACTCCCACCAATTGTCTGCAAGCCAAACGATATCAAGATCTGGATTCAGAATTTCCAGTAGATCGTTCTTCTCACTTCGTGACTCCTATTCAGACTAGCTATGATTCTCTACAGGCATTCGAATGGTTTCTGCACTCTCTATGCCTCTGCTCGAGCCTCTTTGGATACTGCAGTCAAAGCACACTGGTCGCCGGAAGGATCCTCGAGATCTGTGGGTGTAGTATCGAGCCATATTAGTTCCATGAAGTCACCGCAGTCGACAGATATGACTTGTGTATTAGTCAATGCTTGGTGCCAGATCATTCGGCGTAGCTCAAGTGAAAGCTTGGGCAAAAGAGTGAAGACTTTGTGAGGATCTGCGACAGCGGCGGCGGCAGACCGGAAGTTGAATGTTGAAGAGCTTGATATTGGGTTGTGATCGAAAGACGACCCTAATTACTTTTGCTTAGGCAGGAATAGTCGAGGATGAGGGAAATTCATGAGTGGAGTCTGAGCACCCATCTCATTGATATTGGTCTCTTGATCCATGGAAGAGTGTAGGCTCGTCGTGCGAGAGTGGAGTCCATCTCCGGCATTCTCTTGGGTTGCTTGTAGACTCGCATCGAAATTTGTGTTCGGCCGTGAGCAGCCAGTCGTGGAGCTTGGAAGCATGATCTTGTTGCGGTTCATGAACCTCTATTCATTAACTAATGCCCTCATACTTCTACCAATAGGGCTTCCGTGTTCTGACCTTATTTCTGGTTTTAAGTCGGTCTGGTGGGTGCAAAAGCTCTAGGAGCTGGCTGGCTTTGCTCTGAGCCCAGTTTGCGCTGGGTAGGAGCGTTGGGAGCAACGAGAAGGTCGATTGGATGGTTGGAATAGACCCTGCAGGTACGTTCAGAGAGATTGAACCTCTGGATCGTCGTGTACTTGCAGGTTGTTGATAGTCGCCTCGAGGATTTGTAGTCGTAGCGTTTCGAAGAAGGACCGCGCTCTCTTCTTGTCCTTCGAGAAGGCGGGTCAAAATGGCAGATTGAACTAACCTAAACAAGGAACTCACGTGATGCGACCGAGGAATCGTTTTGGCAGGATCACACGCGACAATCGCTTCAGGTCATGTTTACTCTGATCAGGTATTTATGAAATATAGACTTAAAAGCCTGATCAAGATTCTGACTAGGAAAGACTCTGACAGAGAGCGACCAAGACTTGTCGCCGCGAGCCCTGGCTAAAATACGTCCCAATTCTCTTGAGCTTGATTGTCGCCACAAAACTTAAAATTACACTGATAGCTGACAAGAAGAGCAGCCTCAAGAGATAAATTCCTCAACGCCCCAGACTTAGTTTTGGTGGTAGTCCGATTGATGTGTTTGGTTGTTTGCTTTAGTAAACCAGATAAGCTGACATCTAGTCAGTGTACAAAGATCGTAAAGGCTGCATTTTTTTGCATGCTCACCACGATACCAGATCGAACCTTAAAACTTTCGAGATCAAGCTGCTCAAAAATGTGTCTCTTTCCATAATGGAGACTGTTTCTCTGAAACAATCGTGTTTACTTGCGGTCAAGATCCTCGGTTACGGTTGGCGGGACAGCTGGTCCGCATTGAGAATTCTGATCATGACCCCTCCACCCGCGACAGCAAGCCAAGACCAAACCCAAACACAACGTAGTTAAGTAGAAAGAATTTTGTACAAAAAGGCAAACATCGCTAGGAGTATAATTCAGAAATGATAGTCTGGGTATCAAGCTCATGGTCCTAATAGGGAAAGGACCAAACTTTCTTCCCAACCTACTCCAAATAACCCCTGTCGATGTTCAAGAATGAGGCTTGAAGCCATTCACCTTTTGAAACGCGCAATTTACCAGATCCAAATTCTTCCCGATCGCGGTACAAACCACTGGCCTCTCCTCTGCACCACCGCTCAGCCTCAGCCTCGTGGTCCTCCCCTCCAAAAAACCAACCATCAAATCATGGAACGCATGAACGATTCGTTCGATTAGCTTTTCATGCACGCATTCTGATCAACCAATCGCGTCGACCCATTCCACCCATTCACACCCAATCCGATCCAATCCTCGTCCTGATTTAACGAACGATAGTTTGGTTTGGTTTTGCTGATGGAAATGCGCCTTCGGAGAATATGTTTGAGCTTTGGCCGCTCCGTAATCTATTTTCACACATGGAAAGGTGGGAATGCGACATATATGTTCGTGATTATAATGAGGTTGTGCTGACTGGTGAGGCACGGCGCGAACCATACCATTGAGAATTATAGCGCGGGTGAGGGTGCAGTGAGACTGTTTTGAAACGCGTAATTATATGGGACCTGGGTCTTATAAACGCGTGACTGATGGGAAGGAAAGTTTGATTCGTGTTTGCACTGGTTAGGCAGTTGTGAGCAAGTCATTGTTTTGCTTTTGCTTTTTTTGTTTTCGCGCTTGCTTGGAGATGGACTTGGTAGACAGAGCTGATGCAGACGGCCTCGCCTAAAATAGGGGAATATTCGAGGAAGCTGTCCTTCCTTCGCTTGCATCTCTTTTGCATCTTTTTTGAATGCTATAATTCTACAATTGATACCAGAAATGCATTCGATGATTTTTGGTACTGTTTATGGTAGCCAGATCGTGTCCTAGTTATTCCCCTTCCACCCACTAGTTCTTCTGCATGATCAAGCCTTCCACTGCCCCGCAATGCACTCCAGCATTTCATCCCGCGTCGTTTCTATGCATCATGAGCTGTACTGCAGATGGATGGAAGGAACCTTATAAACAAGCTGTTATGGCGACTTCCCGTTTCTATCTTAACGTCAAGTTTGGAAATCGGGCAATGCATGAGAGAGCAACTCACTACCCCCGTATGCTTTCCAGTACTTACTCCACTCTGCTGTGAGATGCTATGCTTTTAGAATTGATACTGGATATGCCAAACAAGACCTAAACAGTTCCGCATTTGATAATAGAAAACATATGGATTGTGCCCTTGAAATTCTACTCGTGCCTGACTCGTCACGTCACCACTGCTTTTGCATGACTCAATCCATTCCCTCTCTATGCATGTAGCATTCCTTTTTTGAGCTCACACATACTCCTGTTTTGGTCTTCGCGTCTCCCTTTGAGCTCGAATTTCCTCCTGACCGTGCCAGAGTCCCCCCTTCCATCTGTCCTTCTGCTGCTCTCTATCCCGCTGTCATCCCACCTAAACATGACTAAGTACCACAGTGACCCTTGACACTTTTCCAAAAAAGTGACAACAGATCAAAAGCAAATATGGCATCATTTCGGGCATGGTAACAAATGAGATCATTGCCCCACTGGCCGTCCAGCGCACAACCTTCAAATCTCCATCTCGAAGGCTGCCCAACACCCCGGAACATTAGATAATCCGGCACCCAACCCTAAATTTCAGGGGTTCCCTTCACCCAACCAGGCGCCATAGGAAACACGTCTCTCCACTCACAAGCGGGCTGGACGAGCGGCCCCTGACAAGGTGGACATGCCCTTGCGACAACACACTTCGTGATGCTGCTGGCGATCAAGCACGCATGAACACTCGACAACTAAGCATCCATTCCTATAACACCACCGCCATATACCCAGCTGGCGGGTGCGGGTCAATTAAGGTAAGGGCCGGCATAGGATAGGACAGCACTGGACAGCGCAGCTTAGGATGCCATTTATTGGTACGGTGAGTATCGCAGTGGGCAAGGTAGGTCAGTCTGCGTTTCTGGTAAAGTAAAAACTCTTCCTCAGTCTCTCCTTCAGCGCGTCTTTTCTCTCTCTTTCACTTCGTCAACACCGTTTACGGTATTTATTTCATACCTTCGTTGCACCATGGCGCCGAACTCGCGCCCTCCCTTGACCTCACGCATTCGTGCCTCCTTCGAGGGCCGACGCAAATCTTTCGAGGGAACCCGCAAACTCAGCAAATCAGGTCGAGGAACGACTGCAGACAGCAATGGTGCTCAGGAAGTCAGGAGTCCTACAGCTATAGACTCCGAAGTCGATAGTCCGCTACATACGAATGGCTTCAGTACGCAGGATCCCGATTCCATACGAAATGCAGTCGATCAAGCAATCAATGGCGAAGCATTCCAAACTGCCATGGCGGCAAACCTGGCGAAACTCATCAAACCCTCCATAAAATCGGCCCTAGATACCATACAGCCCGTGGTGGAAGCAGTCTATGCACATGAAATGCTACTGCGCAAAACGAACCAGAGCGTGGAAGATGTTTTGTCACGGATGGACACAAATGCCGAGACTGCTGCGGCTGTGAGGAGGGAGTCCTTCATCGATTCTACATATGTTGCACCAGGCACACCGGCAGATGGAGAGAAGTCTGCAGATGCAGTTGAAGGGGCAGTGAGGCCGAGAGACATCAGCGGACCCGATTACGACCAATTCAAGCAATTAATGGAGGAATATAATGCGAAGACACTTGCAACGATCTCCGAGGCCATCGAACCTAATACCACCAAGATAGTAGAGTTGGCACAAGTGGTCAGTGATCTCAATGCCTCTGTGGGACCCACAAAAGATAGTATCGAGTCCCTGAAGTCTGCTTCCGAACAGGCCAATACCACATCTTCTGTTCTTCAAGCACAGCTTGATCAATTGAAGCTGGACATCGGACAGATTATCGAGGCTATTGGTGCAGATCTTGGGAAGAACATTCAGGCCATCAGTGAAAAGTCTGGGGCACCAGATGCCGATTTACTTTCTTCACATACTACCAAGCTGGACCTTATTACTACAGACTTGGCTGCTTTGAAGGGGCATGCCGATACAGTGGAAAAGATCGATGCCATATCCTCGGAATTGGGCGCCCTCAAAGCCAGTGTCGATGCTGGGAATACTTCGAATGCCGAAGGTTTCACAAATGTTCTCGCAGCAGTGGGAGAACATAACACCGTCCTGGGTGAGATCAAGGAGAAAGAACCTCATCCCGACATCCTCGCAGCACTACAGAAATCCAACGATTCTCACGCCCTCCACAGCACTACATTATCAGAACTCAAAGAGCGATCGCTCGGCTCTGCACCAGCCCCTGTTGTCTCAGAAGGCGGCAGCGTCGATAACTCAGCCGCTCTCGAGCAAATCCGGACTGATCTCACAGCACTCAAAGAAAACATCGCAGCAGGCCTCACAACTAACAATGACTTGGGGGCGAAAATTGACACCGTACTGACCACGATCGAAGAACACAAAGCCGGGGATTCAGGCTTGGAGATCTTGGCTGCAGTGAAACAGTCGAACGAGTCGCATGCGGCTCATGCGGCGGCATTGGAGGGTCTCAATACCAATAATACCGATGTTAGCCCGGAGCTGGGAACCCAGATCACTGGTATCGTCGGAAAGCTGGATGAGCATAGTGCTGTGCTGGAGGAAATAAAGACATTCGGCGGTACACATACTGCTGCTCTTGAGGGCATTAAGTCAACCTTAGCTGACCCTCCTGTTGATGCTGGCGACCTCACCGCTCAAATCTCTGCTATCATCGCTAAATTGGACACCCATACTGCGGTATTGCACGAGATCAAGGGCGCAAGTTCAACAAACTTGGAAACTACGCCGGCTGCCACAGGTGATCTCGCGACCCAAATAGAGGCCATCGTCACGAAGCTCGATACTCATGCTGCAGCTTTGGATGACATCAAGGGCCTCAGTGGAGCGCATGCAATTGCACTCGAGAGCCACGGCACGGCGTTAGAAAGCATTAGGTCGGTTGCGCCAGAGGCTGCTGCGGCGGATACCAGCGATCTTACCACTCAAATAAGCACGATTGTTGCCAAGCTCGACTCTCATACTGCTGCTTTGGACGAGATCAAAGGCATTGGTGGTTCTCATGCTACCGCGTTGGAAGGAATTAAATCTATCAACCCTGAAAATACCTCCACCCCAGATAACAGCGAGCTCACAACTCATATCACCGCGATCGTTAGCAAGCTTGACGAGCACACTTCCGCTCTTGATGAGATCAAGGGCCATGGCGCTTCTCACGTCTCGGCTCTTGAAAATCACGGTACTGCTTTAGAGAGCATCAAGTCACTGGGTGTCAGTGCGCCCGCTGAAGGTGGCAATACTGACCTGGACGGTCAAATTGCTGCCATTGTTGCAACACTTGAAAAGCATGGAGCTGCCTTGGACGAGATCAAGAACCACACCACGACCATTGAGAGCCATGGCTCAATCTTGGATGAGATCAAGACATCCACTGGCGCCCACACTACTGCTCTCGAGGGCCACGGTGTTGCTATCGAAGGCATCAAGTCGCTGAGTGCTGCTGCCCCCACTGAAGGCGAAAACTCTGCTTTGGAGGCCCAGATCGCTGCTATCATTGCCACTCTGGACACCCATGGATCTGCTTTGGATGAGATCAAGACTTCGACAGGCACCCATAGTACTGCGCTGGAGAGCCATGGAAGTGCCTTAGAAAGTCTGAAGTCCCTAAATGCTGAACCAGCTCCCGAGGCTACCGATGCTTCTGGCCTCGAAAGTCAGATCGGTGCCATCATCACAACACTCAAATCTCACAGCGCGGCGTTGGACGAGATTAAGGCGAGTGGCGGAGCTCACTCCTCTATATTGGATGAGATCAAGACTTTTGGCACCACCCATGCTACAGCTCTTGAGGGTCATGGTACGCTTCTCGAGGGTATTAAAGCGCGAAGCGTGGAGCAAGCACCTGTCGAAAGTGGAAGTGCGGCATTGGAGACTCAAATAATTGACATAGCTGCCAAGCTGGAATCGCACAGCGCGACCTTGGAGGAGATCAAGGCCAGCACTGGATCTCACACGTCGGTTCTGGACGAGATCAAGCTCGCGAGCACCACTCATGCCAACGTCTTGGAAGCCCTCAAATCACCGGGCATTCCAGCTGCCACTACAGACCCTATGAACCTCGCAGCTCTCGAGATCCAGATAGGATCCATCATTAGCACACTTGAGACTCACAGCGCAGCATGGAATGAGATCAAGGCCAGAAATGATCCAGCAAGCACAGTAGTCGTGCCAACTGACACCGGAAGCGAGAGTGGAAAGCCGGAGGGGCCATTCGCAACCATTATCGAGACATTGATGCTGCACACCAACCTACTCAACGAGATCAAGGAAGATGTTGCTGCAGAAATCCTCACCGCTCTGCATGACATGGGCCAAACCCAAGCAAATCAAACAAATCTCCTCACTGAGATCAGAGAAGCTGATCTCGACGATGAAATTTTGACTCTTCTGCATGCTTCTAGCGAGTCTCATGCTAACCACACTTCTGCGCTGGACAAGATCCACTCTGCCGTTCTGGTATCCAATGACTCGCATACTGCACATGCTACCTCTCTGGATGAGATCAAGTCTAGGTCAATCGAACCTGCTGCTCTGGCTAGAGAAGCACCCGAGCTTGGCGATTTGAAGGAGAAGATAAGCAGTATTGCAGAGAAGCTTGAGGAGTACAGTGCCACACTCTCTGCCATAAAGGATGCCACCGCTGCTTCAAATGATTTGCATGCTGCTCACGCAACATCCTTGGATGAGATCAAGTCAAGATCCGTTGAGCCCGCTCCGGCTGAAAGTAGCGACCTTGGCGCGTTGGAGACTCAAATCACTGGCATTGTCACGAAGCTAGATGGTCATACAGCAGTTCTATCGGCCATCAAGGACGCTACCAGTGTGTCTAATGAGTCGCATACTGCACACACTGCAGTGTTGGCACAGATCAAAGAGAAGACCGAGTCTTCAGTTGAATCTCATACCGCACATGCAACACTTCTAGGTGAGATTAAAGATGCAACTCTAGCGTCGAAAGAGTTTCACACAGCTCATGGGACCTCTTTGTCTGAGCTGAAGGAAACAACATCTGGGTTCAATGACAATCACGCCGCTACATTGTCAGAAATCAAAGAAGCCACATTGGCCTCCAAGGATGCCCACGCCTCTCACACGGCAGCGTTTGCAGAGCTCAAGTCCATCCAGCCCAGTGCCACTTCAGCACCAGAAAACAACGACCTATCTACACTAGAGGCACAGATCACCTCTATTCTCAGCTCTCTGGAATCCCAAACCACCACTCTCTCGGCCATAAAAGAAGGCACAGCAACCGCAAACCCCGAAATCCTCGCAGCTATCCAACAATCTCACGACTTGCTTACTTCCCATGGTCCGCTGTTGGAGTCTATCAAGGAAGGTACATCGCACGATGATATCCTTGCCAACATCTCGGAGTTGAAGTCCATCATCGAGGACTCCAAAGCAGATGTCGCTTCGCATGGTGCTCTAGTCAAAGACCTGCACGCTGAAACAAAAGATTCTCACTCGAACCTCGCTTCTGCTATTGGTGCTCTCGCTGTTGGCGGCGCAGCTGGAGCTGGAGCTACAGCTCTTCTGTCCAAGGATGATGAGCCCGACTCAGCTGTTCTCGATGAAGTCAAAGCAGTTCGTGCATTAATCGAGACCAGTGCTGCAAATGCAGAGGGCACAAAAGAGAAAGTCACTTCCCTCGCAAGCCAGATCGAGATCAACCATACCACAATCACGACTAGCATCTCCACATTGAGCGATGAGGTCAAAGCCGAGATCGATGCTAGTGGTACTGGAATCGTGGAATCTATCACGACTCTAGATGGTTCCATAAAAGCCATCGATATCTCTCCACTCGCGACTTCTCTCGAGCAGCAAGGCGCCGAGCTCAAAGCCCTCTCCGCACAAGTTGACACTTTAAATGGGAATGTTGAGGATAACAACACGCATATCACGACCCTCCACAGTGGCGTTCATCTCAATGACACAGGTATCGACCAATTGAGAGAGCATGTCGGCAGCCGCTCTGTGCCTGCTGGAGAGGTCGCCAATTCGATGCCAATGACGGAAGGTGCTTGGTTCGGTAGTGCTCGCAGTGGTAGCCGAAGCCCCACACTATCGAGAGTTGCATCGAGAAATCTGGCTGAGTCTGTCCCAGAGGGTCAAGAGCAACAAGCCGAGGTAATTGATGCTGGTGATGGCTTGTCGGAGACGGACGAGGTCGTCGAGGCTGCTGTCGTTGAGCCCGAGTCTGTCACCGATTCTGCAGACGAGAGGCCTGAAGGTGTATTATCACCTATCGTTGAGGAGGAGTCTCCCGTTGAAGCCGGAGTCTCGTTTGAAGAAGATCCAGTGGCGAAGGAAGTCGAAGACGATTTGCCCCAAACAGAGGTCGTCGAAGCGGAACCATCACCTGAAGAGCAGGCAATTATTGACCCTTCTGCTGAAGAGCCCCAAGGCGTCTCAGAAGTCGTCGATGATATTTCACATTCGCCTGAGGAGCCTACAGTTGAGGTCGAGCCAGCGGTGGAAGACCTCGCAGAAGACAAGGAGGTCGTGGTGAACGACGACCCGCCCAAAGAAGAAGAGTTTTCGTCCGAATCACAGATCGAGGAACCAGCCGCCATAGGTGCTCCTGTCGTCGAGCCTGATTCAGCTCCTGCAGTCGATGAGGATGTACAAGTTCCCATTGAGGACCCCGTTGCCGACACCGAGCCTGTGGTTGAAGAGCTAGCCAGGACGAGGAAATTTGGGGTCGATGACGATATGTCAAAACAAGAGGAAGTCCCCGAAGAGCCAGAAGTCGCTGCTGATCTTGATGCTGGCCTCAAGGCTGCCGAGGTAGCTGAGGATAAAGATATTCCACCATTAGAAGCCGCTGTCTTGGACAAGGAGTCCGAGCCTTTGCCAGCTGAGGAAGCCATCGAGGCTGACCCAACACCGACTGCTGACGAAGTCAAGGCTATTGACAATCTGGTGTCTGAAGCCGCTGTTGAAAAACTTGACGATACGCCCGCTGGAGCTGTCGACCAAGAGCTCGCTGACGAGGCGCACGACACGATTGTTGTAGACACTAAAGACGAATCGCCTTTGGACAAGCAAGCAATTGCTGGAAATGCTACACTTCAGACTGACGCCAGTTCGCTTGAGCCAGAGCAAGTTGTGGACACAAACAAGGACGACTTGGAGCTACAGCCTGCTTCTCCCGAACTTATCGTCGAAGAAGGCATGCTTGAGAAGACCATTGAGGAAGGATCCCAACCACCCACGGACGACTCGGTACAGACTGAAGTCAAGCCGGATGAAGCCCTTGGAGAGACCTCTACAGATGAAGTAGCGGAAGAACACGTTACCGCCGATGAAACCCATCCCGATGTTGAAGTTACAAAAGACATTGACGAGCCGAGTTTCAAAAAGCCTTTAGAGGTCGAGATCAATGATGACACTGACCTGACAGAATCTGCGCCAGTTGGCGAAGAGCCTCCTGTAGCAAACAGTGCCTCAATTGAGACTCCTGTCGCCGAAGACCTGGGTTCACCCGAGCTAAAGACTGACGAGTCTGTGATCGAGCAGCCAGCTGTTGTCGAAGATCTACCTGAACAAGATTCTCCATCAATAGAAGGACTCATCGATCCGCCGGCAAATGTGGATTTACCCGAAGGCACAACAGTCTATGAGCGAGAGCTACAGTCTGGAGACAATTCAGTCACTGGTGGTGCACAGTCAGAGTTGGGAGATGATCAAGCACGCACTGTCGAAAATACTGAAGATCTACCCACTCCGAAGACTGTGGAGCAGTTTGAAAGCACTGATCTGGCCCCCATCAAATCAGAAGGACAGACATCAAGACCTGTTTCTCCTATCGTTGATTCCATGGACAATGATGCTCCTGGCGGCACCTTGTCTCCAACTGCACCTGCAGATGTTGATTCCCCGAACGCTCTAAAATCACACCCTGCCGTGCTGGAACATGACGAATCTCCACCTTCACCCGATGCAGAATGGCCGCTGTCTACACACGAAACAGTTCAGACCAGCTCGCCCTTCATTAAATCGCCCGCCGTTGCCCGAGATCTCGACGAACCTCACACCAGTTCCCCAATAGAACAAGCGCCATTCCTTCCATCCGCTCATCAGAACCTTCTGGGTGACCAAGGTCTAGACTCTGGACATGCTACACCTCTCGACGATGCTCGATCCAACCCGTTCGAAGACTCGGACAACCTATTGTCACCCTCGTCAGTCCTCGCACCAGAAGCTGAAATTGATGCTCTTACTTTCCCTGTACGCGAGCGCATGGAGTCTATAGATGAGGGTGGGTTCGTATCGCCAGAGTCTGGCAATTTTGCTCGCCCACCGACATTCCCTGTTTTCCCGGGAACTACTCAACATGCTACTCAAAAGCGATTCGAAGACTCTGACGATGTCATGTCACCTTCTTCTGAGTACGATGCACCAGTGTTCTCCGGTACGAGACAACGAGCACCTGCAAACTTCGCAGAGCATGGTTATGACCCACACACGCCGCAGCCGACATTTCCGTCTTTCCCAACTACTGGTCAGCGCGCCGAACAAGGGGGATTCGAGGATTCTGACGATGTGATGTCTCCTTCATCCGAATACAATGCTCCAGGATTCACAGATGTGAGGCAGAGAACACCCCAGCAGAATCAGCCTTTGGACAGTCCTGAGTTTACTCCTGCACCTTCGTTCCCTGTCTTCCCCGGTACTGGACAACGCGTTTCTCAACAGCACTTTGATGACTCGGATGATGCCATGTCACCTGGGTCTGGGTATGACGCTCGTGGTATGACACAAGGATCTTCTTTCCAGCGACAGAGAACCCCTGTGCAACCTCAAGCTCTTGAAAGCCCTGATTTTACCCCTGCTCCATCATTCCCTGTTTTCCCTGGGACTGGTCAGCATATGCCTCAGCAACAACAGTTTGACGATTCCGATGATGCTTTCTCGCCACGCACTGGATATGATGCTCGCGGTATTGCTCAAGAATCTCCTTTCCAAAGACAGAGAACTCCTGTACATAATGAACCATTCGATAGTCCTGAGTTGACGCCCGCGCCAGCATTCCCTGTGTTTCCTGGAACAAGCCAGCAGCACATGGCCCCACAGCGTTTCGACGAGTCGGACGATGCCAGGTCTCCCGGAACTGGATATGATGCCCACGGTCTACCACATATGACACAAGAATCTCCCTTCCAAACTCGCCATCCTGATACTTCATATGACCCATCGTCTCCACAATATGAACGTGGGTCTGCGTTCCAGCCTAGAGGTTTACAGCGTGAGAGTAGTTTCGACTACCCTCAAGAGAATTACGAGCCAGCAATGCTACCCAGAGGTATTGTCGAGCAACCTGCTCAGAGATACGAGGATGATGACTTCAGAACTCCTCACGACGCGACCTTCGTACGTCAAGGTCTCGGTCGCAGGTCCCCTCTGCAGCCACTAGATGATGACGATTACCGAGCTGGTCAGTACGAACGGTACAGTCCGGAACCAGAGTTCTCCGACTTGAGACAACGATCACCAGTGGATTCTGCTGGCTTCGATGATTCTCATGGAACGCTGCCGCCTCATCTGCAGCTCGGTTCAGCCTTCCCGGCTCCTAGACAAAGGTCGCCGATCCAACCTTTCGAGGACGAATACAGCTCTCCACGCCAACAGCGATACAGCCCCGAGCCAGAATCCTCTCCATTCATCCAACGCCAATACTCACCACAAACAACATCACCGCGCCAACCCACCCTCCCTCCTCACCTGCAACTCGACACACCAGCCTTCAGATCCTCATCCCCTATCGATCCCTATTCTGAACGCGACGCCGAAATCGTCTCGCCCAGCTCCGAATTCGCCGTCCCAGTCACACCAGGGATGTCCGCGAAACCAGCTGCCAGCCCTACCGCTCCGGCTGATGATCCCCGCTCCCCAGAATCCGAATGGGACGAACCTTCATTCCCAAGCCAGTCACAATCTCAATCTCAATTCCAAAAAGGCAAAGCCATTGCTTCACCAGGTCCACTTTCCCCAGATCTCGGTTCCCCAGCTGAATTCGGATTTAGTCGTGAAGAAACGGAGACGGAAGCGGATTCTGCGCTGGCCAGTCCTACGAGTCCTGTATTCTCGGAGGGAGGAACTACAGTGGCGGAGAAGAGTAGTGGTGGTGGAAAGAAGAAGAAAGGGAAGAAGGAGAAGAAGGAGAAAGGTGGAGGGGGAAAGAAGAAGAAAGAGAAAGTGCCATTTGAGATGGAGGGTGAGGATGCGGAATAGGAATATAAATCCTGATTTCGCACGATGAGTGAGGAGTTCAGGTCGCGGGCGTGGTGTGTATAACCCGATCGCACGGATGAAGGTTAATGGATGGGATATATTGGTATAGATGTAATGCTGGAAAGCAGGTCGGCGCAATGTCTCTGCGCTTTTCTTTTGGTCTGGCCTTCTGTTTGGATCTGGAACATTCTATAGCTGCACATTTTCTTATCTTCTTGTCATTTATTTTGGCTCAAATTATCTTGCTATCTATCTACCTACCTACATATCCACTTTGTCTTCTTGTTTTTGTTGTTTCTGGTTGCCTAAGACTGTTTGGATGGACACGGGTGTTGGAATATGGACTGAGTTTGCTGTCCAAGAAGGAATTTCGCTACAGCTTTTTCTTGTGTTTCTTATTTGCTTGTATGTTTACTAGCGATAAATGAAGTTGAATACATACATGAAAGAATTGAGATACAGTCAGTCGACGCTCGTGCAATTGTGAACGAACTAAAGAGAATGCAACTAATTCTTCTTGTGAGATTGCAGGCCCCTTGCTTCGCCTATCCTGCTTGTCTCCATGCACTCCCCCAGACCTCAGACAAAGCAGCTAGATCATGTGCTGGTCGTTGGGCAAGTCTACACTAATTTGAGAACGTCACTAGATCAAACCATCCCCCACTAACCTCTCGCTTAGCATGTTTACGAATCCCACTCGAGTCTTCTTTTTCCTTTCCTCCTCGCAACTCCTTCAGTGTCAACCGCAACCGAGCGACGCGTTGACTGCCTACCAACCCTGTGAGTCTACCCACGATGTCTTTCCTCTACCTTTACGAAGATCCTGATGGCGAGGGGAGAGTACTGAGATTGTTTTGGACAATACGAAACCACCCCTCCCGCACGACTGAAATCATCCAACATGAATACCCACGATCATGGCTCCCGCACAATCCAACAAAGACGCCACCGAAGATGACTCAGACACCTGTCAAGCCCCCATACAGATTGCGAAGTCCGCTGGTGATAATGTTGTTTCTATCCTCGCCGCACTGCTAGTCTCCTTGCTCTCCAAAATGCAGACCATGCAGCTTCAACTTGATGGGCTCCGGGCAGAGCTTTCTACTGTCAAAGGTGATCTAAGAACCTTGGAGGCAGCGTCTGGTATGACGTTCCTCCGCTTTGAGAATCTACCACTGAAGATTCGTCGCATGATCTGGCGCATAGGCCTCTCGAAGCCCCGTGTCATTGGACTTGAGGACGCTCATCGAGTTGTCAAGCGCAGAGGCAAGAACCGTGATGTGTTCAAATACCTATCATCTCAGGGCATTAATCCGCTGCTTTACACTTGTCCTGAGTCGAGAGCTGAGGCAATTACCATGGAGACCCGAGTTCTGATGGACAAGCATGATAAAGCACCACACGTA
This sequence comes from Deltaproteobacteria bacterium, assembly GCA_002685535.1. Lineage (GTDB taxonomy): Bacteria > SAR324 > SAR324 > SAR324 > NAC60-12 > Arctic96AD-7. Next base: position 10,393 of record NYXK01000143.1, on the reverse strand, counting down.
TACAACAACCCCGACGTCGATATCCTATGGTACAGATTCGTGGATGCAGAAACAGAAGATAGCTGGAAAGCTCTCGAGTTGTTGGAATATTGGGATAAGTATCCCGTACCTGGACTTTGCTCCCTGACCGACAGCAATCTAAGACCCCGCACGTCGCAATCAGTCTCAAATTCTGGGATCACTGGGCACGAGGCAAAGTCTACTTATTGCTCAATAGATTTATGAACTTGGTGTGAGGAAGACTATGTTGTCGTTGGAGAGCACGCCGAGTACAATGGCCCCACCCCCACTGGATCGAACCTGATCATCACCGAGCCTATTGTAAACCCTCACATTGCCCTTACAAGCCAATCCAAGAAGAACATGTAACTACACTTCGAAAAGAAGCTTCACCGCATGAGCTTTGAGGAAGTTGGGAAGGCTGAGATGGAGGAAATTCGTAAGTTCCAACAGACGAGGGCAGATGTTCGAGCAGAGAAGATTGCTAGTGAGTGGGCTCCTAGTTTTTTGCCTATCCATGCTTCAGTCAAACTAATACGAAATCTCAACAGATGGGGAGGAGCTCGAGGAAGACTGGAGAAATTAATTGGAAGATGACACACCATGCGTCGATTTCTGTAAGTGTTACGAGCGTGTCCGTTGCCTGGTGCGCATTTCCCCTGTTGGGCGGGCCATTCCGTCCCTGGCTATCGAACTATCGACCTGGCTCAACGACCAAAGCCTGAGGGGTCTCATCGGTCTGATGAATACGATATCTCCCTTAGGAGTAAGACAGCTTTCACGTTGTAGTCCAAAAGGCAAGAATAACGAGTTCTACTGATATCAGTTCGCTCACCCCGATCCCCGCACCTGAGAAGTTATTTCGGAACCAACTTCTCAACGATCCACATTCGGCATTATCCACACCGTCTGTCTCACCAATCACTTGGGAAAGTCTTGGAATTCAGCATATGAATGGTATCTTGCGCGAGAGAGATGCAACAGCTGAATTAGAGGAATTGATCGACAGTAAGTCTCAAAACATGCTGTTTATACGCAAGCGACAGTGCTAACGTGGAAGAAGATGGACTGGACCCTGACGAGGAAGAGGTTGAGGATGGGGAAGAGCCATACTTGCAGAAGCCTGTGCTACCGTGGACACTTAAGAAGTTCCGATATGTCTGGGTAATATTTCCCCACGCGAGTATGTCTTGTTTGGGTTTGGAAACGGGCTGCAGGATAGATTCAGACATTGGCGTGGTCCGCAGTCCTCAGGCTTGGGTATTTGCATCCAGAGAGGTGTGAACATAGGTGCTACCTCCGAGCGTTGTTGAGCATCTCATTTGCGTACAATTTAAAATGACCAGGTGAGCGAAGGTAATCTCGAAGACACTTCCTGGGAAGGAAGTTCTGTGGATGCTTCCTCGTCCAGCCACAACCTCAGCGGACCACTAGCAACGTGTATAGATAAAACATCACAACACACATTACAATGATCCCATCAATATATGCTCCTCTGCTTTGGGTAGTCTCCTAATTTGCATAGTCCGAGTGATGTAACTATTCAGTAGGATACGGCATCTACACCGTTACGAGCACTATGGTGATGCGCTAGGAGCTTGGAGTAGCCAGGGCTTTTAACCTAGTGAGAATCTCCAGTGTCATGACTTCCTATAGTTCATTCTTTCCGTCGTTTGTGAGCTATGTCGTCTTTCTGCGTATCTTTGGCCAATGAGATCCGAGCGCTCCTTCTCTTCCCTGTGGTGGGAAGCTCTGCCGTATCATCCTCGTGACTTTGTCCTTGCTCTGGTTGCAAGCCCTTCGCTTTCTTTGATACCTTCTTTGGTTCATTATATGGCTTTGCCTCTGGCTCCTTCTTTGGCTCCTCCTTTGGCTTCTTCTTTGGCTTGACTACATTCGCAGCTTTCTCTTCCCAGCCACCCCAAATTCCCGTAACCCCCTCAAAGTCCCACGAGATTCTGCCCTCTTTACCTTGCTCCCCTATCTTACCCTCGTTCACGATTTTCAACCACTCCGCAACCACTTTTCCAGTCAACTCCCCAACAGCCTGCGTCCCAGCTTTCGGCTTAACAGTCATCCCATGATCCGCACTTTCGGCAACAATTCTCCAAGACTCCGCATTCATCTTTCCCATAACATCCTCCAGCTTCTCCAGGTCACACATCTCATCCCGATCCCCGACCACAAAAAGCACCTTCACACCCTCTCCAATCGCCAATAAAATATCATCCCTCATATCCCCCTTGCCCGTATGCAATGGATAACTAACCAACACCAAGGCCTTGACATCCTCTTTCCCCTCGCCAGCCATAACCGCCGCTCTAGCGCCCATACTCCTCCCACCTAGCGCTAACACAGGCGCTGACTCGGCGTGATGAGATATCACAGCATCGAACATTTTGACGCGTGAAGAGAGGTTCATTGAGCCTTGGAAACATATTATGGGACTTTGGCTGGCGAATCCGATGCGAAAGTTCAAGATTCCGTCTGAGTGGAGAGTGCCGCCTGCGCCGTGGGTGAATATTAGAGATGGCGGTGTTGCGGTTTGCGCGAATGGTGTAGATTGTGATGGGGAGCTTGAGATGCATTTAATGGGATTTTTGCCTTCGAGAGGTAGTTCAAATTCGTGGTGTTGGGATTGATTCTCCATCATGCGCGCATATGGTAATTTGGATTTTGAAGTGAGCAGAGTAACGCCGAGATGTTCAGGATGCCTAGTTGAGTTGCTCAATATACTCAGTTTCCTTCACGCGGTGAGCTGAGGTGGTTAGCGCCAAGGTTCACTAACTCAATACGTCACTTGTGAATGTGAAGTTTGTCTCAGGACACTTTACTATTATGTGATTTCAAAAGAAATGTACTGGAATTATTCTTCAATCATAACGACTTCCAAACGTTTTCCTCTTGGGTTCTTCACAAAGCATTTCTCTTTCTCCCAGCTGAGGGTATACAAGAAACACTAATATTCTTATAGTTAGGTTGGTATTAGTCATCATGTCCTCGCTGGCTTTCATGGATGTGAATGACACCACATCAAATCCGAGGCTGAACGTCGAAAGTTCAACACAACGATGGGCAGCTGAGCTCATACACTGGCAGCGTCTCCTTCAGAAGTCCTGACGATTGCCTTCGGAATCGGCTTCTCATGAGGTCCCTCCCGTTTCTCATCTGAAACTTTCGCATGCCATTCAAGAGAGCTACGGGTACAGCACGCCAGGGGGCCTCGCCCGTGTTCGTATACCTATTGCGATCTCGGGAACAGTCTTTGGACATATAAGAGCATTCGATACTATTCCACGGGACGATCTCTCTTTGCACTTTACAGCGGCGGACGAAATTCACCTTCGACCCGCTTTCATTTGTTGCCTCGAGGCACGAGGCACACTCTGTCGTTACGGAGCAGACCAATATGGAGGAGGTCAAAATCAACGGCGATTGAGGACTCGATTCATTACGATCCGCTACCTATATCTGTCGACTGTATTCGACTCCTCTATCTTGATTTTCGTTGGAAGTTGTCAAACCGGATCAGTGGAAGGCTGACAACGGTTACTTTCGCTGAACGGCCCAAGTATGATGCGCTGTCCTACGAGTGGGGGGCGGACAGTCCGTCGGAAACCATTGCGATCGATGGAAAGATGGTCACGATCCGGAAAAATCTCCACAGCGCATTGACAACAATATTAAATTCTCGAAATGCAGGGACTACCGGTAGAGTGTTTTGGATTGATGCATTATGTATCAATCAACGAGACTTCGATGAGAGAAGTCGTCAAGTTCGGCTTATGCCATTCATCTATACTCGGGCCCAGAAAGTACTTCTGTGGTTGGGTAATCTAGCTGCACTCGACGGGGACCCAGCCCTTACTGGAATGCGAAGTGAAAATTTCAAAAGAGGCCTTGCCAGTGCGGTTCTACCTCTTTGCCTAGATTCTTACTGGAAACGAATGTGGATAATTCAGGAGATCATTCTGGCTCGCGAGGTAGAAATTTTCTTTGAGTCCATAGAAGTTCTTTACAAGTGCCTGGAACGCCACCATGCGATTGATAACAGACATCTGACGAATGGCACATCAATCAAATGGGTTCAATTCAGCGAGCTTGCACAACAGTTCCCTGATTTACGAGCGGCACAACTGATTGAGCAAAAGAAAGAAAGGTTCGGTGATAGCCACCTGCTCCTCAACCTCCTTCGGAACCATCAGGCCGCATTGTGTCAGGATCCCCGAGATAAGATATATGGTTTGATAGGTATTGCCATCGATGTGGATGCGGACTTCCCAATGAGTTATGGTACACCTTTGACAGAAGTTTACGCTGCACTTTTGGATTACCAAAATAAGAAGTACGCCAAGTCTCAGAAGTATGGGAGTCATAGAGGCATGCTTGAGTTCTGTCAGCTCGTTGGAGAAGCTCTGCAGATTGACGGAGAGAAAGGCCAAGAAACAGTCAGTCCGATCCTGATGCTACCTTTAGGACTTTCCGGTTCGGAACCTCCTCTCTTACGCGTTACTTTGGGGCTTGCTGGCTATATTCAATCAATAGGCCCTTCGCTGGATGACATGATCAGCGTCCAGAGCGCAACAATACAATGGCGTACGACTATTCGTGAGGAATTGAAAGCCGATGCCATTGGACGAAGAGAAGCTTTGGAGCAGAATGAGTCCTTCCTAGAAGTGCTGGAGAATTTCGACCATGCACATCAAAATATCGTCTTCTCGTTCGAGGATAGGCCACGATGGTCGGGAAATCGGCACTGGAACCGAAGAGTGACTGTCCCCAAGAGTAATATGCAATCGAGCGAATCGTCAGATCACTCCGGCACTCCAATTTGCCCTCGAGGTTTTCTTCTCAAACCAAATGGCTGGCATGGTGGGAAATCGAAAGACCGGGTCTCGAATGGCCTGAACCCAGGTCTCATTGGCCTTGCACCCCCAGACTCCCGGCCTGGTGATCTCGTATACTACATTTCTGGCTCACAGAGAGTACTGATAATTCGAGACCTTGGCGTTATCGTAGGGGAACCAAGCAGCAATGGAGGAGAACCAGTGCGAGACTACGCATTCATCGGATGCGCAGGACTGGCCCAAAACCATTACTGGGCATTGAGTGCCAAGAAGAAGCGGAAAGAACGCCAACAGGAGGAGGCTAGCGCTATGGATGCGTTTTCTATACATCCGGAGGACTGGCTTTCGCTATGGGACTTCGAGATGCCATTAGAGCTTGCGCAACGACTTTCGGCTCCTTGCTATGCTTGACTCGCCGAAGGTCGCCAGACAGTAAACAAAGGGCAGAACAATCCACAGTAAATAAATAAAAGATAAGATATCAGACAATGGATATCCTCCCTGCTTGATTTTCTCATTGTAATTGCCATCTCTTTATCATAGGCATACTCTTTGTAAATGATCAATGCCTTCAGGTTGTATCGCTCCAACTTATTGTTAATAACAGTTCTTCAGGAAGAATATTTTTCCACGCCGTATACAGTGGAGTAGACTTCACATTCACAGACCAACTTGCGGTTCACACACTTCCAAGAAACTGACCTCGGTACTTCCACCAGTAGATCCCAAGTAGGCAGCACATCTCCAACATATTTCCAGCATTGAAGATGTCGACTATCAGAGCGCTCAGAGAAGCATTCAACTCGTTGAAAATCTTTGGCAAACGCCATGATAAGGATAAGCAAAACCCACCCTCGCGAGCTACTTCTTTCACTTGTTTTCAAGACCTTCCAAGGGAGCTTCAAGACCTGATCTGGGGCATTGTTCTTACCGCTCCAACGGTAATTATAGCTGCACGTCAAAGGGCTTGTATCCACGATGTCAGACACCCTAATCCCTAGTCACTGGTACCCGGCATTCCCCTTAGCCTGCATAATAGCGTAGCAGCCCTCCGAAAAGACTGCACTAGATCTCGTCTAAGCGCCAAAAACTTCCAAACTAGCTTCGTGGATGGTGGTCATATCTGTTGCAATATCAATATTGACGTTCTTTGGCTTAACTTCCCTTGGCAAGGACAGTATTGGAGAGGATCCTCAAACCGATTCGATGATTTCCCAATTTGGGATGGTCGCGTGGCTTCCCGTATCGCGGTTGCCGCGGCTGGCATTCACCAAGGTGTGCGCCATATCTGTCCATTGTTGGAACTAGAAGAAGTGCTCTACTGTCTATATACGCGTGTTACCTCTGAGTTATATCTAGTCATCAATGACTACGATCCTTGGGTGCAAATGAGATTCCATATCTGTAGTCCCAAGTTGATGCCTCCTTGGGATATCTTATCTGTGATGCCGACACTTTGTGGATAGTAGCCAAATAGTAGGACACTATTCCGTTCCCAGCCCATTGTATCATGAAACTGATGAGGATGCAAATCACCAGCCGGTGTAAGCTGCCCTTGGTAGAGATGAAGGCGGATCATCGATTTGCGCTTGTGTGGCGTTTGTTGGCTTCTAACGTCCCACCCCCCTATTCCCCCTACCCCCCCATTTCGCCTACTTTGCTTAACCTTACTGTTACTTCTACCTGTTAACTTTAATAATCAATTATATTTTAATCTTTGGTTTGATTTCTTTTAAGTTTAGAATATAAATTATTTAAATAATACAACCTTAATATATTAAATATAATGTGGAATGCGTTTTGAAAAAAATCGTAAATGGTAAATTTTTATAAAAGGTATATTTAAAGTAAGGTATTTTGAAGTTTGCTTTTCGTAATTATAATATAACAATGTAAATATATAAAGAGGTTATGGATTACTTGTAAAGGGTATTTATAATGTGGAGGGGCAAATTCCAAGCAACCACACAACAAGAGAGGGAGCATTCAAGGCATAAGGGTAAACTTGATATAAAAAAACGGTTTAATTAAATCAAGAAATAAAATAAATCTAAGTAGCGGAATTTGTTATTTTAAAGGTAAAAAAAAGAATGTATTAGATAGAAATTATCGTTAGTTATAAGATAGGTGGTGTTGAAAGGAATGGAAGGAAAGTTAACTCTTATACTGAAGCAGGCTTGGCAAAGCTGCATCCGATAACGTAACATCTAATCACCAAAATCAAGTGGCTTTGCCACATGCGCCTCCCTTTCCAAATAATTAACTTGTTCTTGAATTATAGAATTGCAGATTGTAATAATAAAATCAAATAGCTAAATTATAGTATAATTGTGAAGGATGCAGTTATATTAGGTGACAATCGATAAGTTAGAATAACTTCACTTTTGAAAGCAAACATTTACTTGCTTAGCGCTTTTGTTACTAGCAATTATATATATAGGCAGCTTCTTTCCCCGCAACTTGCAATTTCAATTCTTTAATTATATCTCTTTTTTTTTCCTTTTTAACTTTTAACAACGCAATTCTTTTGCATTCTTTAACGCTTTTTTCATCAATTTTAAGGCTTTTCTTTTATAACAACGCGTTGTTTGAAGTTTCGCACTATTGATCTTGCGATTTCAACTTCTTGCGGGGCAAGGTAAGGTTGATCATTTACCTCGCCTTGATTTAAGCTAACTAAATTTAGTAAACACAAAGTTAAGGCCTCCTTTCTTATTAACAACTTCTTTAAAGTTTCATTACTCCATCTTCTTCTTTTTCAATAACTTTATTATCGTTGCCAATTCCTTTGATTACAAGACTTGCGATCTATTCAACTTCTCTTTTAAACCTTTGAAGCTTTCATCTAGCTAAGTTCTTTTTCTTTTTTTGCGCTTTTCTTATAATTATGAAGCATCTTTGCAACGATTGACTCAATGCAACGACTACCTCTTGTAAATCAAAATCTCTTCGCCATAGCTTAAATTATTGCTCTCCTGCTAAATTTCTTTTCCTTTTTATTTGTTGCAACTTTCTAATATTATTATCTAGAATTGAACTTTGCGCGATAGCAAAATAAGATTAAGTTACTTTTTCATCTTCAAATTAATTTATAGTATCATAATTTTAGCCCACTTTAAAATGAAATTCCTTAATTATCTTAATATGCCTTGATTACGCCTTCGCTTCTTTACAAATTCCCATTGTCATTACTTTGTTGTTCCTCAACTTTTGAAGTTAAGTTATCTTCTTTTTCAAGCTAATTATCTTTCTTTTGCCCTTCTTTCTTCACTTCTTTTTCCTTTTATTACAAAAGTTTATTAACATCATATCAAGTTCATTTACTTCTTGCTTTTTAGAAAAGTTGGTACTCTACTCTGGTATTTAGGAAGAAGCTTTAAGCAATGCGCAACCTTTTACAATGCTTTATGCAACCTCTACCTTTTGGATTTAAAATGTGCTATTACATATGATATTAATCTTTCCTTAAGAATGGAACTTTATAAGATATAAGGTCATTTAGGCTTTAAGTAAGTATAGATGGAAATTCAACGTTTTACGCTTTAGTATTTATGGCCCTGGCAGAATTCAAATCGATCTTCTTTTGCGTTGATAGTAAGCAAGCTTTTTTTTTACTTTAATTATAAATATTTCGCAAACTTCCTTGATACTCCTCCCTTCTTCTTTACCTTGCAACGGTTTCTTACCTTAACAAATATATGCGCATGCATAAATATATACTTATATAGAATTGGCAGCAGTAAAGTAGGATTTAAAAGTGTTAGGTAATTGATAACTTCGTAATAGTTTTGAAAAAGGCGAAAGTTAACAAACTAATCTTTAGCAATAAGAGTTGTTAAAGCTCCTATTTGCTAGCACGTAATTTTTTTTAACTTTGTTATTATTATTAAGCTGTAAGACCCATTGAAGTTGACGGAATTTGCAAATTATATTTAAGATTTAAAACCAGCGATACGCTTAAGAAAGATAGGGATTCTTTTTAAGTTAAGTTATTCGTTATGCAATTTCCAAGTTACTTAGCCTAACTTTAATTTGATATAAAAGCAAATTTAACTTTCTTGTTTTCAAAGCATTTAATATGTTAAGATTTATTATATAAGATTTGATTTTGATTTAGTAATAATTTTGGAAATGTCTAATAGCTTTGAAAAACGTATAAGCCCATTACTGATTCCATTATCTTAAGGACCTTTTAAAGCCGTTTAACTTCAGTTATTTGATGTTGGCTTTTGCTTTAGGCTGATATGCAAGCTCGCAAATTTAAATGCTATTATATTATACCTTTGCTTTTTAGCTATATCTCTTGCTAGCACTTAAATTGCGGCATGTTTATGCTCTTTTTATCCGCTTGCTTTCACGCTTGGAAGGTTGATGGTAATGTAAGTTAAGTTTAAACTTAGCAAGCGTGATTAGGGAAAATAGCGCGGCTTTTTTAAAATGAATGTAAAACTTCTTTCTTAAAGAAGTTCAATTGGAAGTTATCAGCCGATAACATATTTAGATTTCTGATAAAAGCATGAGCACATTTTGCTTTAGTGAAAAACAAAATTAGGGAATTTTTACTTATAATGAAACCTGAGCCAACTAATGTTAATCTCTTTAAAAGCTATAATGAAAGTCTTACTTGATAAGTAATCATTGAAAAGACAAATATAAAGGCAATCTTAAATTTAAAGCAATATAAAAGCGCCTTAGTTTTATCGTTAGCTTTTGAGAAGAAGTCGATTCCATGAGATTAATGAAGCCGCCTACTTTGTTATTTTTTGCTTACAGATTTCTTTTATCACTTTACTCTTTACCATAAATTAAAGATCTTTATTATCAAGTTAAACATTGCTGTAAAGGGTATTATAAGTATTGGCGGCAAAGTAGTTTTAAGGAAACAAACATTTTAAATATTAGATGTCGCTTTTAAAGGAATTTCATTGCTAAAGAATTTAACTGCTTATTCCGGGAAAGCGACGCTTAAATGAGACTTGCTTTTGCAGCGAATTTGGCATGTAAGGAAACAACCTTTCATTGCTTATTTCCAAAGTATGTTGCTTAAAGCTATTGCATTTGTTATAAAACGTGCAAATCAAGCCCTGATCACCTTTCCTTAACGGAATAATTAGTAATTTCCTTTTTGGAAGGTATTATAATGATGAAAAGTTTTACAATTCTTATTATATATTTAAGAAAGTTATCAATGTTAGCGTAAGTAGCAATTGGGTGCAAAAATCGTTAAGCTTCGCTTCGTCTTTATACTTGGCCAGCTGCTTCGTAAGGCCAATTCTTTTCTTTAAATTATTAAGAAGGTTTTGGCTCTTTATTCCAGCGTTTACTTATCGAAATATAATGTCTTAAACAATTGCTTTAATAAGTATACGATGAGACGGTTAGCGGGGCGCGGAAACCGGGGGTTGCGCCTCGATCTGGTTTAGCGGGGCTGCATGCGGGATGGTGTGCGCCTATCCGGGTCTAGCGCTACCACTTCAGGCAGGGCGTGCTCGCTTCGGGGCGGCGCTGCTTTGCCAACGTCGTGTATAAGAACCGCACCATCTCCC
>NYXK01000142.1 GCA_002685535.1 Deltaproteobacteria bacterium | reverse complement strand
CGACTGCAATTGAGATATCCGTTCGCGGTATTCCAGGCTGGTTTGATAACCCTCTGCTTGGAGTGATTTTTTCAGGGATTCCAACCCGGATTTTGCATCAGCCTGTAAGGCTGCACTATCCATTTTGTGCCCATCGTATTGACTGACATTGAGGTGTAACAATATTACTTCTGGACTAAATATCTGTTTTGAAGCCGTTGTGAAATCTTGCAGCCTTGATCCGACCACGAGAACCACATCAGCATCACTCGCTAGTAAATTGGCTGCTGAAGTCCCAGTGACACCAATCGCGCCGACGCTCATCGAGTCTTTCCAACTCATTGCACTTTTACCAGCTTGTGTTTCACCCACGGGAATACCAAAGGTTTCAGCAAAATCACGGAGNGTGTCTGTTGCTTGTGAATAATGAACACCNCCTCCTGCTATGATGAGTGGTTTTTTCGCTTTGCTCAAAAGTGAAGTTGCTTCACGAAGTGACCTTGAATTTAACGGTCGCCGATCTATATGCCAGATCCGCTTTGCCAAAAAATAATCCGGGTAATCNTAAGCTTCNGCCTGAGTATCTTGAGGCAAACAAAGTGTTGCTGCNCCAGTTTCNNCAGGGTCAGTCAGCACACGCANGGCATTCAGTGCCGCAACCATTAACTGTTCCGGGCGTTCGATACGATCCCAATAACGACTGACNGGTTTGAAAGCACTGTTTGCATTGATCGTGTGGTCCCAAGGAGTTTCTATTTGTTGTAGCACAGGGTCTGGCTGACGTGATGAAAATGAGTCCCCTGGCAAAAGTAATACTGGAATACGGTTTACAGTGGCGGTAGCTGCTCCGGTAATCATGTTTGTAGCTCCAGGACCAATCGAGCTGGTGCAAGCATAAATTCCCAAACGGTTTTTCTGTTTAGCAAACGCTGTTGCAGCATGGACTATACCTTGTTCATTGTTTCCTTGGATAAAANGTAAACTGGAATCTCCATATTCTAATGCTTCCCCAAGTCCTGTTACATTACCGTGCCCAAAAATACCCATCACTCCATGGACGAACTTGTGTTCAGAACCGTCAAGTTCCACATATTGGGCATCCAGAAAACGTAACAAAGCCTGGGCCATTGTGAGACGAATAGTACTCATTATCTTTCTCTGGTTTTAGTTATTTGANATAGTAGCTGAATGGTCAATTAATANTATGAGAAATTCTTGAAAAGATAAATACACTATACATCAGGTAAATCGTTGAAAAATTAACGTGCTTGAGGCTCATTTACCAGGTTAAAGTCACTAAATCATACTAAAATCATCTTGTGCGCAGCAAATATTGCTGCAAAGGGATTCGTTATCGATTTAAATCCTTTTTAATTAATTTATCCAGTAAATTCAAGATGAGAAAANTAGATCANAGTTCCAGCAGCACAATTAAAACTGAGTTGTTAACTAAATATAATTTTTTATTATTTATATTATGATTGCTACTCTTGTTTGAAANTATTCCCCCCCCTGGATTGTCGCCTCAAGATTCCGAATTTCCTCACCACCAGCCATCATTGTCTGCAAGGAATCCCGGTCAATTTCACTTTTACGGAATGTNCCCATGCTATGGCCTCGGTTTAGTAAGGTGAATTGATCACCAACTGGAAAAGCATGACGTACGTTGTGTGTGATGAAGACTACCGCAATGCCCTGTTTACGCACTTTGTCGATGGTCATCAGCACATTTGCAGTCTGACGTACACCTAGTGCTGAGGTTGGTTCGTCCAATATCAGTAACTTGGCCCCGAAATAAACTGCCCGGGCAATTGCCACGGTCTGGCGTTCCCCTCCTGACAAAGTTCCTACTGCCTGATCCGGACTCCGCAGTTTAATGCCCATTTTGTTCATCTCTTCCATAGTTACGCGGTTAGCATAATCATGATCGAAGAGTCTTAGTGGGCCAACCTTTTTCACTGGCTCATTGCCCATGAAAAAATTACGGCTGACTGACATCAGTGGAATCATTGCAAGATGCTGATGGACTGTTGCTATACCAGCCTCAATTGCTTTACGAGGATTGGCGAAATGCATTGGTCGGCCTTCAAACAGGATATCACCATGTGTTGGCTTGTATACCCCTGACATCGTCTTAATGAATGTTGACTTTCCNGCCCCGTTATCACCTAAGAGGCAATGGCATTCACCACTGAATACATCAATAGAAACACCGGAAAGAGCAATGACAGAACCGAAATGCTTCTCAATATTGTTCATCTGGATGATGAGTTTTGCATCTTGATTCATTTTATCTCTCACCAGTTATGATACGGCGGATGTAAGTGTTAAGTATAACTGCAAAGAGAAGTATAACCCCAAGGAACACACGGAATAGTGAGCTTTCAACATTTGCGAAGAATAATCCCTGTTGAACAACACCAAAGATAAGGGCTCCTAATGCTGCCCCGATGACCGAACCGTAACCACCGGTCAGAAGCGCCCCCCCTATGACAACGGCGATGATGGCCTCGAATTCTTTCAATAAGCCACGGTCTGCGCCTGCTGAGCCAAATTCCATCACCTGACATGTGGCGAACACTGTGGCGCAGAAGGCGGTAAACATAAACATTAGAATCTTAACCTTGTTGACAGGGACACCAGAATTTCGTGCTGCTTCTGCATCACCACCTGATGCAAATATCCAATTGCCGAACTGTGTTCTAGTCAGTAGGAAATGACCTAATAACATTAGAACAATTGCCCAGACGATCAACATTGGAATCCCACTGACTACTGGCTGACCGGCTCGCGTTCCACGCTCGAATGTAGCAATTAGCCCTTCTTCTCCTAGCCAGGAAAAAAGGCCGGTCAGAATCTTGCCATCAAAAAGAACAGCTAGCCAGTCACCCTCAGCCACATCTTTTACCCCTCCAATNATTGTCTTACGAACGATTACCTGAGGNAGAAAGATTGTTAGNCCACGCAGGATGAAAAGAAAAGCNAGCGTCACGATAAAGCTCGGAAGCCCAGTACGTATGACAATGAAACCGTTTAGNGCNCCTACCGANATGCACATTACAAANGTTAAAAGNATAGCCAGCCAGACCGGCCATCCAAGTTTGACAGAAAAAATTGCTATCATCATCCCGGCAAAGCCTATCATCGATCCGACCGACAGGTCGAACTCCCCTGCGATCATTAAAAGGCAGGCACCAACCGCTATAATCACAAACTGTGAAGANACAATCGACCAGTTCATAATACCTCGACTGTTAAACATACCGCTGTCGTAGGCNAAAATCAGGAAGAACGTAAAGACGGCNACNGNACCGNCTATGCCTCCAAGTTCTGGNCGTATCAATGCCTTCCGCAGTTTGGAAAATTCCTTGATACGTTCATCGGAAGTGGGGTTTAACTGAGTTGAATCACTCATGTGAGTGCCATTTTGCAAAAATTATGATCGGGAATGGAAGACGATATTAAAATGGGCGCCCTAGTTAGGCGCCCACAATGATCAGAATCAGCGGTATTCTCCCGCAAATTTCTCGATCTTACCTAATCCGTCAGCGGTCACGAAACCGGGGCCGGAGTTGATATTATTTCCTGGCAGAACACCATAGCGGTGGTAGTTGGCCATAACCACAACAGGCAGGTAGGCCTGCAGAAATGGTTGCTGGTCAATGCCCCACTTTATGACGCCAGCCTTGATTCCTTTGACGATCTCTCCGCCAAGGTCAAATGTACCAAAATAGATGTCGCCGGCCATTCCGTTTTCTTCCAGAGCCAGTAGTGTAGGGTCTGCAGAGGTTGGACCAAGTGTNAGTACAGCATCAGTTTTGGGATTAGCTGACAGATAAGCCATAACGCGGTTTTTTATTTCCCCAGGGTCCTGTCCGGAATCAATCATTTGATTNCCCAATTTAATGCCTAGACCATCNGCGAAACCTTGGCAACGNTCTGTNGAGGACGGNTGCGTTGCATAATGGTTNACACACAGNAANGAGCCCACNCCATCNGATTTTGCGCGGAGACCNGCTGCATAGCCNGCNTCGTATTCTGGNTGTCCTACNTACATAAGNGCACCAACCTTACGAGCCATTTCTGGNGTTCCGGAGTTCATNATNATTACGTCTACACCGGAATCNACAGCAGCNTTGATTGGNCCTGCAAGNATATNAGGATCTGCNANNGTTGTNATAATNCCNNTTGGNCCTGAAGCAGCNGCCTGTTNAATGATCCTGGCCATATCAGCAAGGTCACCGGTCGGAGGGTTGCGGTATTCAACCTCAACGCCCATCTGCTTACCCGCAAGTGCGAGAGCATTCTTGATCGTATTCCACCATGAATCCGAATCTGGAGCATGACTGACCAGAATGTACTTCTCATGTCCCATCGCATGCACTGCTCCGGCTGCTAACGTTAGGCCCATCGTAATCGCGATGGCCCCTAACAGGTTTTTCATTACCCTCTTCATACTATCTCCTTTGTTAATTGATTAGTATTTATTGTATAAAATTTCCTTAAATTCAACACGTCTGCACTAACAGTTCATGTGGTTCCACAAAAATAAGGATGAAGCATTATGAAAAAAATATTCCATATTGTTTCAATAATGGAATATACTACAGGAAAGATATTTGTCAAGGTTTATTTCAAAATGCTTGATTTTTATAAAATCAGCTAAATTTAGAAGATGGATATTTTATTTTTAAATGCAAAAATTAAGACGCAGTCTGTCTAATTAATCGTAGAAAAAAGGAGCTAAAGTGGATTATGAACACTTGAGAAATAAACTGGTAGAAGACTACAGCGATTTGAGCGGTCGTCTCCAGCAAATAACCCGCTATGCTATGACTCACCCCAATGATATGGCGCTCGAAACAATTGCTGTGTTAGCAAAACGAACAGAAGTTCCACCCTCAAGTTTGATACGTTTTGCTAAAAGTTTTGGCTTTAGTGGCTTCAGCGAAATGCAGAAAGTGTTTCAACAAGGACTGTTGGGTAGGATGAGTGAATATCAAAAACGAGTGCAAAATCTAAATCTTGAGATAAGCCAACAAGAAGAGGAAAATCAGTCGAATCTTGGTTATTTCGTACAAGGGGGAATCCAAGCACTGCAAAGTCTTAGAAAAACTGTAAAAGATGAAGATATAGAGAAAGCTGCCTCGATTATGATAGAATCAGATGTGGTACATATTGCAGCCCAGCGGAGATCTTTCCCGATTGGCACTTATTTGACTTATGCCTTGAGCCATCTTGGCGTACCTAATATTCTTTTGGACAGTGTGGGAGGAATGTTTCCCGAACAGGGAAAAAATATACGTAAGGGGGATGTTTTATTAGCTATTAGTTTTTCTCCATATGCTCATGAAGTACTCAAATTGGCTGGAAATGTTAAAGAACAAGGAATTCCAGTGATTGTAATCAGTGACAGCATTCTCAGCCCTTTAGGTCTTTTTTCGGATGTGTGTATGGAAGTAGAGGAAACAGAAATTTTTGGATTCAGGGGAGTGATCTTGAGTGCTTTGATGTGTCTCTCACTTTCTTTGGTTGTGGAATTGGGGAGTCAAATGGAAAAACAAAAAAAGGAGATGGAATGAAAGTTAATCGGGTTCAGGAATTATGGAAAAACCAACAAGCCGCTATAGGAGGATGGCTTGCTTTACCAAATGGCATTTCTGCTGAAATCATGGCCCATCAAGGGTGGGATGTGTTAACCATTGATATGCAGCATGGCTTGGTGAATGCTTCAGAACTCGTTCCTATGTTAACAGCAATTTCGACGACTGAGGTGACCCCTTTTGTGCGTGTCCCATGGTTGGAACCGGGGATCATTACAAAGGTTTTGGACTCCGGCAGCTATGGTGTTATTTGTCCGATGATCAACACACGTGAAGATGCTGAACGACTTGTCTCATACTGCCGTTACGCCCCGCAAGGCACCCGTAGCTTTGGTCCGAGTCGTGCTGTTCTTTATGCGGGAGAGGACTATGCCCAACATGCAAATGAAACTATTTTGACGTTTGCAATGATCGAAACCCAAAAAGCACTGGACAATCTGG
>NYXK01000141.1 GCA_002685535.1 Deltaproteobacteria bacterium | reverse complement strand
CATTGGCGGTTTTTTTCGTGGTCCTGTTTTTCCAGTATATTGAATAAGGTTCTTGACCTGATGCCGCCAGTACTGGTGGGCTGGGTGATTGACTCCGTCAGGCGTGAGCCTCCGGAGTGGATTGCGAATTTACTTGGAACTATAGACCCCTGGAGGTTGGCAGTATTCCTGGCAGTGTTGGGGGTAGTAATTTTTTTCTTTGAAAGTCTTTTTGAATGGGCATATCAGTATGGATTCATGAATCTCGCCCAGAATGTCCAGCATCAATTACGTACAGACGCATACAATCACCTGCAGACACGTGAAATTGAGTTTTTCGAGAACCATCGTATGGGTGAGACTATGGCAATGCTCAACGATGATGTGAACCAGATTGAACGCTTTCTTAACATCGGCTTTAACGAAATTCTGCAATTGATTGTACTTTTCATTTTTGCCGGCAGTATGATGTTTGGCGTTTCCTGGGAACTGGCTGTGGTAGGACTTGTGCCGCTGCCCATTGTTCTATGGGGCAGCCTGATGTATCAACGCTTAATTTCACCGCGTTACCGTAAGGTACGTGAAGCGGTCGGTGCACTGAGCAGTCGTCTCGAAAATAATATCGCAGGAATTCTGGTAATCAAGAGTTTTACTGCAGAAAAATTTGAATCCGGACGTGTGGCGGACGCATCTAGGCAATACCAGAAAGCAAATTTCCAGGCGATTAAACTCAGTGCTGTGTACGTTCCGCTCATTCGCATGGCGATTGCAGTAGGTTTTGGAGGAGTGCTTCTGCTGGGCAGTTACTGGGTTTTAGAAGACAAAGGGTTGCTGACAGTTGGCGAACTGGTGTTTTTTTCAATGATGATTCAGCGGTTGCTCTGGCCGTTGACCAGGATGGGAGTCACACTTGATGAATATGAACGAGCTAAAGCGAGTGCCCGCCGTACATTCGGTCTGCTCCACACACCAAGTAAAATTGTTAATCCCGCAAAGCCCAAAAATCTTCCACTTCCTGTTCAGGGCAGAATAGAGCTGTGCAACGTTGGTTTTGCTTACCAACGCGGTGGTGAAGTTTTAAAGGGCTTAAATTTTACGGCAAATTCCGGTGAAATGATTGGCATTGCCGGCGTTACCGGTGCAGGAAAATCTACTCTGATAAAAATGTTGCTGCGGCTTTACGATCCTACGCAGGGACAGGTTCTGCTGGACGGCATTGATCTACGGGAGTTGGAACTGAGTGAGATACGTAAACAAATTGCTCTCGTCAGTCAGGAGGTTTATCTATTTCACGGAACTATAGCCGAAAATATCGCCTACGGTTCCGAGAAATTAGATTTTCAGCAGGTAGAAACAGCTTCACGCTCAGCTCAGTTGCATGACTTTGTGCAGACACTTCCGGAAGCCTACCAGACAATTGTGGGTGAAAGAGGGATTCGTCTTTCAGGAGGACAGCGTCAAAGACTCAGCATCGCCCGTGCAGTGCTCAAAAACTCGCCGGTGATGATTTTTGACGAAGCGACCAGTTCTGTTGATACTGAAACAGAACGTGCGATACAGGCCAATCTGGCAGGTATAACCAAGGGAAAAACTGCACTCGTAATTGCCCACAGACTTTCGACGATTAGATATGCGGACAGAATCCTCGTTCTGCGTGACGGACAGGTTGCAGAAGAAGGACATCATGATGATCTCGTCGCTAAAAACGGAACTTATGCAGATCTCTGGCATATCCAGTCCGGTGACTTTGGAAGTCACTAACTCTCTTAGCAATCGTGTACCTGTACATTTCTNACATTTGAAACTTGTAGAACCGATAGCTGGACACCTCAATCGACCCCTTGATGTACTTCACTGCATCCAAAACAGGCATAAAAATTACACATAGGAATTGTTAATGGATTTTCGTTCGATANTGATGGGNGTAAGTTTTTCTTTCATCTGGTCGAGTGCTTTTACTTCAGCAAAGATCATTGTGACTGCTGCCTCACCCCTGATGGTTCTTTCACTTCGTTTTTTAATTTCAGGGCTACTAGGAATCGCTCTGGCCCGCATGTTGGGTCAGAAAATTCAGTTGAACAAGGGGGAGTGGACAGTAGTGGTGATCATTGGAATTTCACAGAATGCTCTTTATCTGGCATTTAATTTCATTGCAATGCAGTGGATTGAAGCCGGTTTGGCGGCCATCATTGCCAGTCTGCTACCGCTAGTGGTTGCAGGCGTCTGCTGGTTTTTTCTCGGTGAGAAAACCGGGTTCATAGGGATGTTGGGACTTACAGTCGGTTTTGGAGGTGTGCTGGTCATTATGCTGGACAAACTTAGCGGNAGNAGCGCTTCCCTTGGGATGACACTTTGCCTGATAGGAGTTGCGGCACTGGCTGCAGCTACTTTGTATGTCGGCCGGATGATGAGTAGCAATAANAATGTGCTCATGCTTGTCGGTCTTCAGATGCTTGTCGGCAGTATCACTCTATTTCCTTTTTCACTGATTTTTGAGACATGGAGCATTGAATGGAGCACAAGTTTCCTGCTTGCTTTTTTATATACGACTCTTGTCCCGGGATTGCTGGGTACACTCATTTGGTTTTTTCTTGTGAGAAGAATAGGTCCTGTCAAGGCGGCGACCTTTCATTTTCTGAATCCCTTTTTTGGGGTACTAGTNGCGGCCATAATTCTTTCGGAACCTCTGTCTTTGAGGGACGGTATAGGAGTAACAATTATCATGGCAGGTATACTCTTAGTCCAATTGAGTCGTAAAAAGATAGCAAAGATGGATTAACTGTGTATCTCGTGGTGTATTTAAAGATATTATATTTCTTGACATTATTTAAATTCCCTCTTAAGTTTTATATGTCATTTTCCAGGCGAATGTTGTCAGCCAGGATGCGTTTCAACATTATGTCTGTATTTTAGCAATGAAGGTTTTCTGGCAAACCTTGTATATGATGAGGTAATACTATGAGTTTCAGAGTAACAGACGTTAATTTTGATGCAAGCCGCCGAGCTGAGTTTTTGGGCTTTGCTGATAGCCAAAGGGAAAAAATTCAGGCTGTTAGCGGAATTGTTTCGGTACACGTAATTGAAGTAGGTGAAGGTCAATCTGTCATCNTTGCCCGTTACGACAGTGAACAAAGTGCTATTGCTGCAACAGAAACGGTTCAGGAAATCTTAGGAGGAATGGCCGAATTCATGACTGCGCCACCAAACCGTAAAGGTGGGCCGGTAATGTGGGAATTGTAAGCTGATGGGTATTGTTGGTTTATATTAACGCAGCCTTACATTTTCACCAGCTTGACAGGTAATTCAATCTTTTTTAGCGGGATCATAGAAAACAACTAACTCGTATTGAGTGAGTTGTCGTTGAAATTCACTCCGGAATTGGATGCTTCTCAAGCTCCTGTTATATAGAAGGGCCGACTTTCATGTACCATCGTATAGAAGCAGATGAACAACTTTGATCTGGTGGGGGAAGCAGAATGTGTCTGGGAAGTTCAGGCGATCTGCGGGGAAGGTCCCCTGTGGGTTGAAAGCGAATCTCACGCAGAACAGTCTCTTTTCTTCGTGGACATTGACGGGCAGATGCTGCACTGCTACGAGGAAAATACTGGAGGTCATCGTAGTTGGGAACTGGATGAAAAGACCGGTTGGGTTTTGCCCAGACGTAATCATGAGGGCTTTGTAGCGGGTTGCGTCTCCGGGGTTTATTTCCTGGATCTTAATTCCGGCAAGCGGACTTTTGCGCTGCTTCCGGATCCGCAAGAATCAGAAAACCGCTTCAATGACGCAAAATGTGACCGTGACGGTAGAATCTGGGCGGGACGTTCCCATGATCCGGAAACCAAAGCAACTGGCTGTCTATTCCGGATTGATCCCGACCTCAGTTACTCCAGATGGGACGGTCCATACATCTGTCCTAATGGACCTGCAATCAGTGTTGACGACCGCACACTTTATCATGTAGACACTTTCAGCGGAACGGTTTGGGCCTTTGATAAGCATCCGGACGGCTCAATATCAAACCGTCGGGAATTCGCCAGATTGGATAGTCAAACAGAGGGTTTTCCGGACGGGCTCACTGTAGACAGCGAAAACCGGGTCTGGCTGGCACACTGGGGTGGAGGATGCATAACCTGTTTCAGTCCCCAGGGCGAACGCTTAGGGGTGGTACAGCTTCCGGTTCCGCAAATCACGAGCTGCGCTTTCGGAGGCTGTGATCTAAGCACTCTTTACATCACTACTGCTGCACGCAATCTCAACCTCGAAGAGTATCCTCTTGCAGGCGCCCTCTTCAGGGTAGACACGAAAACCAGCGGTTTCGCTTCACATGCCTTTGCAGGCTAGTACCAGCCGGCATTTAGTTTTAATCAGTGTGAGTGTCGGGGAATAGTTTTTCTAATTTTACGGTATTTTGCCGCCAGTTCGATGATACCTCCTTCTGAAAGCTGACCAACTGTATCACGGTAAATTTCCTGCCATGGAGTCTGGTGCTCTATTTTCAAAGATTTTAACTTTTCTCTGCGTTTTCGGAGTTCGGATTTGTCCAGGAGGACATCCAGAGTGCCCTGGTTAAGGTCGGTCCGCAAAATGTCACCAGTCTTGAGTAGGGCCAATCCTCCTCCGACAGCCGATTCCGGGGTAACGTTGAGTATAGAAGGGCTGCCGGATGTTCCGCTTTGACGCCCGTCACCAAGAGTAGGCAGCTCAAGAACACCTTCCCGGATCAACCTGTCGGGAGGCTGCATATTGACCACCTCTGCCGATCCAGGATAACCGACTGGCCCACAGCCACGGATCACAAGAATACAGTTAATGTCGATGTTCAGTTGTGAATCGTTTATCCGTGAGTGATAGTCTTCCGGACCTTCAAAAACAATGGCGCGTAACTCAAAAACATTTTTACTATTGGGTTTGGAAAGATACTGAGAACGAAAATTGTCACTGATTACAGATGTTTTCATCACTGCAGAATCGAAAATATTACCCTTGAGAATAATGAATCCCGCGTTTTCAAGCATGGGCTTAAGAAAGGTACGGATCACGTCAGTATCCTTTGTAGTTGTGTCGGCATAATTATCTGCCACAGTTTTTCCATTGACTGTGAGTGAATTTTTATGTAGTTTTTTCGCCTTGAGCAGAGTGTTCATTACAGCTGGAACTCCCCCAGCACGGTGGAAATCCTCACCAAGGTACTTGCCTGCGGGTTGAAGGTTTACTAGCATCGGTATTTCAAGTCCAACCTTCTCCCAGTCCTCTATCTCCAATTTTACACCGACGTGCCGAGCAATGGCATTGATATGGATCGGAGCATTTGTTGAACCGCCGATAGCTGAATTTAAAACAATTGAATTTTCAAAAGCTTCTCGTGTTAGTATTCTAGACGGTGTAAGGTCTTCTTTTACCATATCTACTATGCGCAGTCCTGTCCGATATGACATTTCTCCCCTTTCACTGAGAGGTGCTGGAATAGCCGCGCAGCCCGGTAGGGACATGCCAAGTCCTTCAGCCAGGGAATTCATCGTAGTTGCTGTACCCATCGTATTGCAGTATCCCGGTGAGGTAGTGGCATCAACAACGATTTGGATGAATTCTTCCTCGTCAATCTCACCGGCTGCCAGCAATTTTCTTGCTTTCCATTTAATAGTGCCTGATCCTGCTCTTTCGCCCTTCCAGTATCCGTTCATCATTGGGCCAGATGAAAGGCAGATCGAGGGGATATCAACCGTCGCAGCCGCCATCAACAGCGCCGGTGTTGTTTTGTCACAGCCGATTGTAAGCACTACACCGTCGATAGGATAGCCGAAAAGGACCTCAACCAGCCCGAGGTATTGGAGATTACGGTCTAATGCTGCCGTGGGACGTTTACCGGTTTCCTGGATAGGATGAACCGGGAACTCCAGCGGTATTCCGCCGGATTCACGTATGCCGTCACGAACACGGTGAGCGAGGTTCAAGTGTATCCTGTT
>NYXK01000140.1 GCA_002685535.1 Deltaproteobacteria bacterium | reverse complement strand
TGCAACCATCCCAATCGCAAAACCGACGAGAGTTATTGTGTCAGCAGAAATTTGGCGGGGTACATACTCAGCGATGTCTTCCATGGTAGGATGTACAATTGTGTTCGCCCAGCGGTCAACCATAAGTAAATTAGCAGAAATTGAAAATTGAGATTTAAATGAAATTTATAGTGTGTTGAGAGTTGTGTATGAACTTTTGAAGTCAAATGCCGTAAGAATTAGGTCGATTAAGAAAACAGTATCTTACAGATTTTATTACAAACCAGTTTCAATCCTGTCCAGAATAGCATTTGCGATAGCTTCTTTGCCAACATACATTTGAGGCTCCTGCTCAGGATCCAGCAGCCATGCCACCTGTGTTCCGTCCGGTTTAAATTCTTCCCTGCGGTTTGCGACAATCAACTGTGAACCACCTTTTTTGGAAAAGCGCTTTTGCGCAATTGCGAGCAGTTCGTCGTGAGAAATATTTTCTTCATATTTAAAAGTAATCATTTTCAATGCAGGAAATTTCTTTCGCACCTCATCAATCAGCTTGACGGTCGGCAGCAGTTTCAAATTTAAATGTTTTACTTTGCTGGAAATTTTTCCCTCAATAAAAGTTTCGGGTTGAAAATCCGCAACAGCCGCAGTAAATATTCCCCAGTCAACAGCTGTTTTTGTCAGCGATTCATGCACAATATTTTTATAATCTGTGTAAGTAGCAGCTTTTTTTGCGTTTAAATATTCCGGCGCAGGCTGGCTGCCTTTGCCCAGAATCAGCTCAACCTTTACTCCTCTCAGCCACGCTTCCCGAGCGATTTGGATGGAAAGCGCACCGGTAAAACGTGAGGTGATACGTCGAATATTGTCAACAGGAACAGGGGTTGGGCCGCCGGTTATCAACAAAGATTTTCCGCTTAGCGGAGATTGATTGAGTGACCTGATCGTTGCTGCCACAATTAAGTCCAGTGAAGAAAGATTATTTTTTCCGTGAGTTTGCAAAGGTGGAATCATGGTAGCGCCCATTTCCTGCAGAGTCTTGAGTGAGCGGGTCAGGATGCTGTTATGCATCGCACCGTGCATCGTTGGTGCAAACAGGATGGGCACTCCCTGACGTTCCATACGTCCAAGAGCAGCGGCGATCGCTGCTGANNNTACAGAATCCGCAACTCCNAGTGCNGCCTTATTCAAAGTGTTGTANGAAGCAGGTGCGACAACAAAAACATCAAAAGGGGNNGANTCGCTCAAATGCTCNGCATCTGCAGTAAANTGGTCAATNACNGGATTTTGCGAACACCANTCNANCGCTTCTTTAGCAACATAACGTAAACCGCCTTCAGTTACATAAACGACAACATCCGCGCCTTCNCTGCGAAAATCACGAATCAGATCGGGCATACGGTAAGCNGCAATGCTTCCGGTGATCAGNAACGCGACACGCTTTCCGGACAAATGGCTTCCGGTTAAACGGATTTCACGGTCAGCTAATTCAGAAGGAGGTGGTGGTTGAAGATTCCAGTTTAAAGACATTGATAATTTTAGAAAAAAGGTGTCNGGTATCTTTATTTCAGGATANCGTTGTTGTTTAAAATATTTCTGTAGTTAATCATTTCACAAAGCATTTGCTGCCAATTCAGCTAGAGCTGAGCGTTCAACACTCGTAAAACGCACATGCCCCGCAAGCTGTGAACCCTTGAAGCTTTCAACCAGCGTGCTNAATCCGTTAGAAGAAAGATTTACATCTGTATTATCTATTTGGTTTGGATCACCTGTCAAAACTATTTTTGTGCCTTCACCTGCACGACTGACTATCGTTTTCATTTCATGCGGAGTCAGATTTTGTGATTCGTCCACGATCATGTGCTGATTCGGAATTGAGCGTCCGCGAATATACGTCAACGGCTCCACAACAAGCATTCCGCGCTCCATTAATTCGTGATAAGAGTCACGTTTTGAACCTTTTTTTGCGGAAGTATTATTGATCAGTANTTCCAAATTATCAAAAATCGGCTGCATCCACGGNGCAAGTTTTTCCTGTGTGTCTCCNGGCAGATAACCTAAATCACGTCCCATAGGAAAAATCGGACGGGAGACCAGCATACGCGAATAAATATTCTCTACCATCATTTGCTGTAAACCTACTGCAAGTGCCAGTAAAGTCTTACCTGTACCTGCTTTTCCGCTGAGAGTNACAATCGAAATCTTTGGATCATTCAGCAACGCCAGCGCCAGACGCTGTTCCGGATTCCTNGGACGTATACCCCAAACACCCTGTTCCTTTGAAACTGTTACAAATTTACTCTTGCCCTGATCATAAATTGCTAAAACATCTTCTTCCGGAACTTCAGGGCAGTTCAGCAGAAGTCCCTGGTTTGGAGAAAACTCAACATTATCATCTAGTTCCGCCTGTAGTTCTTCCGTTGAAATTAAGGACTGTTGACTCAGGCTCCGTAATTTTTTCTTNCTGACCTCACAGCGGCGTATGCCTGAATATAAACTTGAATCGTCTTTCCTGCGACCTTGATAAGCAATAGTTGGAACATTGAGCGTATTAGCTTTAGTACGTAAATTTTCATCATGTGAAACAAAAACAACAGCCTTGTTTTTCCGGCTCAGCATCCAGGCAACAGCCAAAACACGATTCGAAAAACTNTTAGAATTCAGACTGTACGGAATTGAGCCTGTTTCCGGATCAGCAAGTTCAACCCTTAATTTACCTCCATTCAGTAGACGAACACCTTCTACCAGATTACCAAGTTGGCTNCATTCATCCAGCATTTTGTTGACTAAATTGGCGGCCCTGCCCTTTTCACCTAAATCCTGCCTGAGNGTATCCAGCGCATCAAGGATGCTAACCGGCAGGACAACTTCTTGCTCCGGAAATTCATAAAGAGCGTCCGGAGTATAAAGCAACACACTAATGTCGAGCACATAAACTGAAGCGTGACTCATGCGTTTTCCGGCAGTAAAAAAGGAATGTAGCTTAACATAAAAATTTTAAGCATAAAATATTTGCTCATTATTCACTTCTGCTGAAATCAGCATTATCAGTTATAAAATCATTTTGTTGCAGGCTCCATTATAAAGCAGTTCTTACCGATCATCAATCAAAGAGCCTTTACTGTCAAGACTGTAGATTATTTTGTCTGTACTCAAACAAATTTTTTCAGCATATTTTTTGCTTTATCGCAGAACTTTAAAGCTTTAAATTCAGATGTAAAAATCTCAAATTCTTGCATTTTCAGAAAAATTACGGTAAAAGTTTANTGGTAAAGATATNACACACAGCTCATGATGCCTGCTTANGAACATAATATGGAATTTCAGTTAACATCCGGATTACAGCCTCAACTGCTTGAAGACGAGCAGAAATTGTGGCTTGCCAACGCAATCTGCGGTGCGATTACCGCNGACGGTTCNGTTGCTCCTGAGGAACTTGAATATCTTGAACGAGCCCTCTCCTTTTTACCATCACAAGCAGATGTTGTAAAAATGATGCAGGCGGTTAAAGACCAGAATCTTCCGCAGCTGGAACGATTTCCCGGCGCGACACGTGAGTTGGAGGTTAAGATTTTCATTGACCTGGCCACAGTTATTTCTGTGGACAATGTGCTTGGCGCAAATGAAATTGACTACCTGCTTTATATCGGACGCAAACTTGGTTTTGGACGTGAATTTGTACGGGTTGTCATCCGCTGGTCCAGCGAAGGGATTGTCTGGAAACGTAAAATGCTGCACCTGATTGACGCAGGAAGCTCACTCGAAGCAGAATATTCGGATTAANCGNCCGNTTGATCTACGCAAATCTCTGACACAAACCTTATCAACTTTGCGACAGCTTTGATTAACCGTGTCTGCTTATTTCGCTAGGCTGAGCTGCGTCAAAATATGTTTGGTTTTTCCTGCGGTAAACTGCAGAAGGTAATGCGGAGCAGCTTCTGCGANTGTGAATTCAAAATGNGTTTTNTCCCTCGGNAGCAAAGCACGTAAAAAACCNGATTTCGGTAAAATTAATATTTTGCGTGCCTTCATCNTNCCCAATGGAGTTTCAAGACTGAGTTCTTCCNGAGGTTCAACNTTCATCNGGATCATGCTCATAGANCGCGGAAGTCCTTTTTCTTCCAATTCAATTGCCAGNAGAGGTAGAAAGAGGGTGAAAGAATAATCTTTGCTCTGCAGAATGAGACGCAGATTTTTACGTAGAAAGAAAATTACGACCTCAAAAGGAACAGCATTTTCCTGACTCAAGTTTGTTTCGAACTCCAGCACCTTTCCTGCCTTTTCCAGTCTGGTACGCATAATTTGTCCNGAATAGGTGTTNTTTATCCNGAAATCCTCACGCAGATCTTCTTCCTCATACCATTCCNGCACACCGGAATTTGCAGCAAACCAGAGAGTTTTNCGTGTAAAAACTTCTCCGTCNGCTTTGGTGTTTTCGTTTCTTTCAACGATNAATTTTTTNGCNCCCCTNGTCACCGCTTCGTAACGAAAATGACTGTATCCGCTGATTTCTGAACGCTGCACATCCCAGTGTTTAAATGAAGTTTTTGTACCCGGCAGCAGTTCATCGAGGTAAGCTTCCTGCGCAGAAACAGAGATTGCNGAAAGCAGCACTCCGCTTATGAACAGCGTGTGAAGATAATAATTTTTAAAATTCATATTTTTCAGACACAGCATCAGTTGATTGCTCCTNCGCATTTTCGACAAATTTTCCAATGAGGTTTTGCGTTTGACACATCCACCTGACACTGGCGGCAGACAACTTCTTTACAGTGTACGCAGACCATTTTATATGCCTGAAAGCGTGAAACCGCCTTCCCGCAAATATTGCAGTTTTCTTCCANCCTTCTCATTTTTTTGTACAGTTTATCATTATTTTTAGTTTTTTATTTTGTGATACTTCTCAAAACAGAGCAGACTTTATTATGCCAAGATTTTCTACCGGCGCAAGCGCAATACTAAAGAATACTTTAGATTTTGATGAGTACAGTCAAAGGCTGACCGGCTTTCTGCATTATATAAAATCCGAAAGCTATTTTGACCAGTTTTGTTTACTTCAAAAAAATCTTTTGCTTTAAATAATAAAAAAAGATGTAATTGGATTTGATTTTGCAGTTGGAATTTGCTTAAATTTGTCTATGCCAATAAAAAAGTTGGCTGACAAAAAACACAAAATATAAGAAAGACAAGTAATCATGGAAGAAATCAAACGCCTNTTATTGGAAGAAAAGGNNGCNCTNCTCNNNGANATNCNGGAAAAAACAGGNAANNAAAACAAAATAAANANNGATATNGGNGACGCCATNGATTCTTCTGTNGAAGANCAGGAGCGNGAGTTNGANCTNTTACTACAGGATCGAGAACAGGAGAGACTGAAAGGCATTGAAAATGCTCTTCAACGTATGGAGTCTGATGACTTCGGTTACTGTGAAGAGTGCGGTGAAGACATTTCCAAAAAAAGACTGCTGGCAGTACCTTTGACCCGTATGTGCATCAATTGCCAGTCAAATGAAGAACGCAGCCGACTCGCGCAAAATGCTTTTTCCCGTGCAGACTACTCCAGTCAAGTTTTAAGTGACGAATAATTATTTAGCCTCACTCAGGAACCGTGGATTAGAGCAGATGCAGCCTCAAACTAACATCTCAGAGGCACTCACGGGTACCGACTCCAGTTACATTAAGTTTGTTGATTAAAACCAATTACGAAAAATAGTGCCTGAATTTACAGTTTCTAATTCCGGAACAACATGGCCAATCTGCTGAGTTATGACGCCGGCCAGTTACTGGCCTTTATTTTGGTACTGGTTCGTGTGAGTGGAATAATCTCTACAGCACCTATTTTCGGCAGTTCAGTTTCGCCGCCTCAAGTAAAGATTGTGTTGAGTCTGATGCTGGCGCTGATTCTCTTCCCTTTCATTCCCACGATACAAGTTTTTCCTGATCGTCCGGACCACTATATTGTGCTGATCGCGAGTGAACTGCTGATTGGCTTGGTACTCGGAATGATCGGCCGTTTTTTATTTGCTGCAGTCGAATTCGCCGGCACAGTTATCGGCTTTCAAATGGGACTCGGTATGGCCAACGTCTTTGATCCGCAATCTCAGGAGCAGGTCTCCCTGGTGGGAAGATT
>NYXK01000139.1 GCA_002685535.1 Deltaproteobacteria bacterium | reverse complement strand
GGGTTTCCTTCCTGCGGACGCGGAGTTACTGTTCCTATTTCTACAAAGCCAAAACCGAGTGCGAATAGTGCGGGGTGGATCCGGCCGTCTTTATCAAATCCAGCAGCAAGTCCTATAGGATTGTTAATAGTTTTAACAAAGAGTTTTGTGCGCAATAGTGGATTTTCATCGAGGAACTGACTACGCAAAAGCGGGAGGAAACCAGGAATCTTTGAGATAAATTCTACGCTGGTGAGCATGCGCTCGTGCACTTTCTCAGCGTCCCCTGCAAATAATAAGGGGCGCAGTTGGCGGTAAAGATAATTTAAGGGGAGTTTCAATTC
Source organism: Deltaproteobacteria bacterium (assembly GCA_002685535.1). Classification (GTDB taxonomy): domain Bacteria; phylum SAR324; class SAR324; order SAR324; family NAC60-12; genus Arctic96AD-7. The sequence goes on along the minus strand of NYXK01000139.1, from coordinate 12,869 downwards.
TCAACCCATGATTCAGATTCAAAGCAAAAAAGTTCTGCCTCCGGATCCTGCCAACTTCCCTGCGGTAAATCTGCTTTGCTGCAAAGTTGATCCAGAAGGGTGATGCGGTCCCAAGCTTGCGAGGGTGCAACTTCCGGCAAAAAAAGTCCTGAGGACAAACCTTTTCTGAGCAGCAGCCCGTGCTTTCCTACCACCACATCTTGCGGCTCGATTGTTGTTATTTCAGTCAGAACATTTATTTCAATACTTAATTTCGGCAACTCTTCAAGTGTCACCGGAGGGAAACGTGAATCATCTACCGCAGAGGAAATTGCTGTTTTTGAGACTGCTTCAATCAAAGGATAACGGGCTTCGGTTTGACCGATGCATCCACGTAAATCTCCGGAATCNTTTTTTCTCAAGGTCACGAAAACCGCGCGTTTTCTGAGAAATTCGGGGACTTCAGTCTCAAAAACAAGNCTCTTACCATTTTTCAAAAATATTGCCAGCGATTCCCTTGCAACCTGCAAGAGCCTGTTTTTGTTATTAGTAGAGTATTGTGAAGTCATTATTTCCAGAGTAAATGGTTCATGAATCCTTTAAAGTGTATCATAAAATTTTGGATTTGAAATAATTTGAATTAATTATTTTCTTGACTATTTGCTATTGAGGAATAAAATGCGATATATGAGGCTGAATCTGTNGTTTAGTAGTTGATAAATGAGTAGCTCAGTTTGTTAAAGTTGGGATTGTTTCATTAGAGGGTTTCACAAATCTTAATATTACATTTGCTCCAGCAAATGATTGTAACTTTGATAACTTATCATATGGCACCACCACATTTGGAGGTCCCGTGGCAAGTATTGCAAATAATCTGATCGACAACTCCACCTATCGATTAGACTTTGGTTCACAGCCAAGCAAACCCTCTCCAACTATAGAATAAACTCACCTTTTACGGGTATTTTTCTGTTCATTATGAGCAGGGAGGTATCTTGATTCCTCTTTTCTTTCCTCCTGATAAACAGCTTTCAGCTAAAACTTGCCGTTATTGCTGAAAAGTGGATAATAANATTTTTTAAGTTTAAATTTTTTGAAATATCCAAGATGAATTTTAAAACAATAATTTTAACGATTGACGAACGTCAAATTGCCACCCTGACCCTTAACCGTCCTGATGTTCATAATGCTCTCAGCCTTGAAATGATCCGTGAACTGCGACAGGTAGTCGTGGATTTAAATAAACATCCGGATGTGCGTGCCGTAATTTTGACAGGCTCCGGAAAGTCTTTTTGTGCCGGNGCTGATTTACGTTGGATGCAGAAAATCGCTGCTCAAAAACGTGAGCATAGAATTGCAGAAGCCACTGAATTATCAGAAATGCTGGGTGAGTTAGATCAGCTTAAAATGCCGTTAATCGGCCGCATCAATGGACTCTCTTTTGGAGGTGCTGTAGGCTTGATTGCCTGTTGTGACATTGCGGTTGCGGTTGATGACGCACTATTTTCTTTAACAGAAGTTTTGCTGGGCTTGCTGCCTGCAACTATTTCACCTTATGTATTACGACGCATTGGTGCATCGAACGCACGGAGAGTGATGCTCAATGCNCATCGTTTTACTGCTGAAGAAGCGGTTAGTTTAGGTTTAATCGCCAAAAGAGTGTCTACGGAAAAACTGGATGAAGCTGTTGAAGAAGAAATAGCGGAACTGCTGCGCTGTGCTCCGGAAGCTGTTTCCGCCGCGAAACGGCTCATTGCGGAAGTTCGCGGTAAAGAGCCGGATGATGTGCGCAGTGCAACTATAGAAAAACTAGCAAATGCCTGGGAGTCTGAATCAATCAAAGAAGGNATCGATGCTTTTTTTAGTAAACGAAAACCTGCCTGGAATCCGGAGTCTTGATTAATTATGGTGAAACTAAAAAAAATTATAATGCACCGCAGAGTCTGTTTCACCAAAGAAAACGCAGCGAAATATTTTAACAAAATTAATATTTCATAAATCCCAAGAAAGAATGAAAATCAAAATTGCTCTAAAATACGGAGGATTCCTTTTAGCAATTACTAGTATAATCCTGACAGGTAATCTTGATGCCGCTGCACAGGTTAAAAAAAATAAACTGAACGTACTTAGTTCGGCATTGTCTGTAGAAGAGTATACAGCTCCCGCTACCGTATTTGGCGGAGTTGGCCGGAAGTTTCCTACCTTGCAGGCCGGATTAGATTTGCTCATACTAAGTAGTCCACATTACAACGCTTACAGAAATCAGCTTGAACTGAGTAATCGAGTCTATTGGGGAGAGTGGTGGTACAGTGACCGCTGGGGGGTAAAGGGTTTTCTTTCTGAACAATCCTTTACGATGTTTGGGACAGGCGGGAACAGTCCGCAGGCAAACACGAGTCATCTCGGTCTTTTGGCAAAAACACAGCAGTCTATCGCTGAAACCTGGAAAATAAGTGCCGGATTGGGGCTTGCAAAAACAGATTTTGTCCTTGAGAGTCAACGTAAACATGGGAATTCGCTGGTCAGTGAATTCAGGATTGGATTTAAATTTTCAGCAGACTTATGGACGGAAGCAGGAATATTGACCATCGACAGTACCAGCGGTAGCGGTTATGGGGATCAGCGCCTGGGTTCCACAGGTTATTTGATTGGATTGAGTTATGGATTTTAAACAGCAGCCAGCACACTAATTATTTAGTATAGNAAATTATGCAGTTACCAAATGTAGAAGAAATGTCAGNGGCGGNAAAAAAGTGGTTTGCCCTCTCAATTGCCGGAATGGTAGTTGCTGACGGACGTACTGATCAGTCAGAAATGAGTTTTCTGCGTGAGGCTATAAATTTTTTGCCAGACAAAGAAGAAATCGACATTACCATGGCTGTGATCAAAGAATGTAAGACTCCGGAATTGGGGCCTTTGGACATTGATCCAAAACAAGCTTTCCTGATGCTTAAATATCTGGCTCAGTTGATGGTCGTAGATGCTGATTTATCAACAAAAGAAATCAGATATTTCCTTTCGTGCGGGAAGTTGTTGGGGTTTAATGAAGAAATACTGACCAAATTATGGAAAAGCGCCCGTGCTCTGCTCGAGAAGGATCTGCCACAAGGGATTATCGAGACTTCTAATATGGAAGTAAAAGTTAGTTTGATGAAAATTGATGATAAAGGTTTTACTTTCCGNCTGGGCAAAGCTTTGATGCCAAAAGTTAAAATAAGACTCAAGGTCCTTAAGTCTTTTCAGTCAGGAGATCCTAAATATGTAAAGGATCAACACAAGGANGGAGATGATGCATACTGGGAAGTGGTTAGTTGTCAAATGTTAAAACAGTCATCGGTTAAATTTGATGAAGGCTGTTACATGGTGAGAGCAACTTTTGAACAAAAGTTGGCGGATNNTCATGGAATCCTACAGCTTATACACCCCGAAAATTATGCGGTTGTNTCAGATGGAGGATTTTTTAAAGCAGGAAAANATTCGCTTTTAGGGAGTTATGTAAAATGTTNTGTCTGTGATAATCCCGAAATNAAATTTTTCGTCCTGCACTCCAAGAGCATGATAATAGAGGCAAATATATTTGGGGTTCCAAGTTATATCAGGTCTGCAGGCAAGTTGGATTATTGTGATTTTAATTTGATCCAAGTTGCGTCCTGTTCAAAATGCGGATTTTCGAGTAACAACAGAGAACACTTTAAGCGTATAAAGTCAGATAATCCACCGTTTCCCGTAGAAAAATTTTCTGAAGGCTGGGATGAGAAAATTTCTCCCTTACTCAAAAAAGCGCAGGAATCGGCGGATAAATTTTATGGGGAACAACGAGATACAACTCTTGGTATACTCTCATATGAATTAGCAATTGCAACCTTTGAACAACTCGCGAGTATCAGTCCTGATGTTCAGAAAAAAACAGAGTGGCTTCGCAGGCAGTCTTCAATGCTGATGACTATTTCAGAACTGCAGATGGAAAACAAGGATAGGGATGCTGCAGAAAAAAACCTGAACAAGGTTTTTGATCTTTGGGAACCAGTCTTTGAAAAGCTAAAAGGTACTGTAATAATTCATGTTTGTTTATTATTATTTCAGATTAAGATTTACTTTAATGACCTCCAGTCAGCTGCAAACTATATGAAATTTTTAGACAATTATGATCCTGACAAGAAACTTGTAGAAGGTACAGAAGAGTTTAAAGAACTTAAATTAGGCGCTGTTAAACTCAAAGCAACATTTGATGACCGTGAAATACTGACCAAAGACAAATTGAAGCATTTTCACCTCGATGATGCGTGAAACTAAAATGGCTGAATTAGTACAACACGAACATGTCCCTGAGGNTGGAACGGAAGATGAAAACCTGATTTTGTTGCTTCTCAGTCCGGATTTGCGTGATCGTTACATGAAGAACTTAGTGAATCGTTTAACAAACATAGACGTAGTNGTCGCCATTGAAGAAACTNGTTATCCTGAAGAAAAAAAGGATAAATATGACTGGATTTTGAATTTTCCAGGAGATATTCCCAAAGGGAAAACTCCAGATTCGAAAAGTATTAAATTGATTTTTCGTGTTCTAGGAAAGCCAGAACTACAGCAGGACAAACTTGATTCCAAAGATTCCGATAAACTGGCTAAAATTGTTAAACGTTACAAGGAAGTTCAACAATCATGCTTAGAACGTGAAAAAAATCCAAACTTTGTTAAGTTGGCGTTNACTGATGCGGTTTTGCGCAGNAGAGGAGAAATGATTTTAAAGTACAAAGGTCTTGTCAGTAGTCTGGATGAAGAAATTACAAAGGTCGAAAAATCATATTATCTGGGCATTGGTTATATTCTCAGTACAGCAATTGAGAAAATTACTGGAGTCGCGGTTTTAGACAATTTGATGAAAGGCCTGATTTACGTGATGATTATTGATGATCTNGATAAACGTACTCAGGATGGTTTGGTTNATATGGATTTTAACAGGAAGGTACTTGCGTATATGTCCACAAGTGATTTTNCAAATAAACTGCTTGAGTTCCGTAAGGAACANGCTGATGATGAGTTCGCAAAAGCAAATATAAGCGATTTCATCTTTAANGCTGAAGACTTTGAGAAAGTAGATATTGTCTTTTTTAACTCCTGGAAATTCACTGAAGATTCTTTTCCGGTCAGAGTAGCCTTACGTAAAAAAACTATTATNAGTAAGGAGGAAGAGCGCAAGATAGACCGAAAAGAAGAGACTNCGGCTAGAATTGNAAAAGAAGAGAAAAAATTAGCAAAAGTTAAAGCTAAATACAAAAATGTTATGCNAGAAATAAGTAAAATGGAAAAATTTCATGTTGATGACGAAAGCGCATATGAAACCNATAATAATTTGAGAAGAAGGTTATTGAAAGATATAAAGAGTCGTGAACNGCATCTAAAGGATCTGAAACGTCCTGTAAAAGCAGGTGGNGAGGAAAAAATTATAACTTTTGATTTGTTTGAGATCTTTAAAAGCAAGCAGTCATTTATGGAACGTATGGCGGATAAAGCAAGCTCTTTGGGATTTGGAAGCCTTTTAGGTATGAACCACGATGAAAAACGAACAAGTTTTGAAAAACTTATTCAAATGGCGCGTTATTCGAAAGACAGGATTAAAGCTTCGACTCAACTAAATAAAATCACATCTCAAACAACTAAATTAGCAGGACAACTTGATCATTTTGTAGAAAAAAATAAATTGACAGAAACAGTTGAAAGTCCAGCTCCAGCAGGTACTGTAAAATATCAGCCGCTGCTTGATGACCATATTCTGGACTGCCTCGAACTGGCAGCCTTAGGTTGTGAAATTTCCTATCTATCTGAAGGTCAGGGCGAGCAGGTATAAAAAGTAATTATAATAATATTATTTTATATTAAGTATTTACATGCCTCCTACAGTCATTTCCGAAACCAGCACAGTCGGAAGTCCTACTCCGACTGGAATACTCTGCCCCTCTTTCCCACAAGTCCAGATACCTTCGCTCATAGCGAAATCGTTACCGACCATACTGATTTTTGACATTGCATCCGGGCCGTTTCCGATTAAGGTGAAATTCTTTATCGGCACGGTTTTTTTACCATCTTCCACCAGCCACGCAACAGTCGGGACGAAGACAAAATCTCCGTTGGAAATATCCACTTGACCACCGCTGAATTCTTGACAATAAACGCCTTTTTTAACTGAATTGATAATTTCCTCAGGTTCAGAATCACCATTTGCGAGGTAAGTAGATGTCATACGCGGTATTGGATAATGCGCATAGGATTCGCGTCTGCCGTTTCCTGTGGGATTTGTGCGGAAGTGCTTAGCGCTTATTCGGTCATGCATGTAGCTCCGCAGGATTCCATTTTCGATCAGCAAATTTTCAGCAGAAGGAATTCCTTCATCGTCAAAATTTATCGCCCCGCGTTCGTTTGCTAAAGTTCCGGAGTCATAAATGGAACACAGATCGGAAGCGACTTTTTCGCCAATTCTGCCGCTGTATGCAGAAGTTCCTTTGCGGTTAAAATCTGCCTCCAACGGATGTCCTACGGCTTCATGCAGCAATATTCCGGATTGTGCAGGTCCTAAAATAACTGGCAGTATGCCTGAAGGTGCCTGCTCTGCGCCTAAAAGTAAAATTGCTTCAGCGGCAGCCCGTTCTCCTAAAATTTTCGCGTGATCTGCCTGCGTTAAATAATCAAGACCAACCCGTCCTCCAATTCCGGAAGATCCATTTTGAATATTGTCTCCATCCTGGGAAACGCAATGTACATTCAGCCGGAACATTGGACGTGTGTCCCGTAAAACGTCGCCCTCTGAAGTCACAACCTGTGTCAGATTGAGTGCATCCATCATGGCTACTGTTACACGATTTATTCTCTCATCGTAGTCTCTGGCAACATNCTTCCGTACGTTTGACCATTTCAATCTTTTGGACAAGTTCCAGATCAGTAACTGTTTCGAGTACAGGATAATAATTTTTTGGTACAANTTCGTTAAAGCGGAAACCTTCCGCCAGTGAAACTTCACCNCTGGAAGCAATGGCCGCGGCAGTTCGTGCCGCGTGCANCATGGGTTTCAAATCGAAATCTTCACTGTAGGCATATCCTGTTTGATCATTCTGCACTACTCTAATGCCAACTCCTGAGACCACAGCAACAGCAGAATTCTTTATAATTCCGTCTTCCATTACCACTGAATTTCGAGTGCTGTACTCAAAGTGGATATCGGCAAAATCTCCTCCACGGTGCAGTGCGGCGTTCAATAACTTACGTAAAACNGCCTGATCAATGCCCATTTGCCCTTCAAACAGATGTTTAACGGCTTCTACTGCCGTCAAAGTCTGAGTCAGGCGATGAGCGATGTTTTTTGTTTCAAGTGAAATATCGGTGCTATTCATTGATTTATAGAATAATTATATTTCTGGTTTCGTTTTATGTTTCCTGTATTAAAGTTTTCAGCAATTAAAGAGAGTTTTTTCAATACATCCTGCAGCTTTTTCATATGCTCCAGGTTCACCGAGTTTTGCGCGGGTATTTTTTAATTCGCCGATTATTCTTTCACGATAGTCTTTATCACGCAAGAGTCGAGCAGCCGTTTCCGCTACTTTTTCGGCAGTGAAGTCATTTTGTAATAATTCAGGGACAATTTCTTTTTCTGCTAATATGTTGACTAGTCCAATAAATTTTGTATCCGCCAGATAACGTGCGATCCGGAAAGTAAGCGGAGCAACCTGATAAACTATTGCAAAAGGTTTCAATNCAAGTCCGGTCTGCAGTGACGCTGTTCCAGAGGCAACTACAGCAGCATCACAGGCCTGGATAGTTTCAATAAACTGTTCCGGAATCAAAGTGACAGGAACAATTGAGGATTCAATTATTTTTTTAACTTCATTTAAGTCAAGTGATTCAGCAACAGGCAGAATGCAGCCGATCTCACCGACTTGCTCTTGAATATGCGGCAGGCTCTTCAACAGAGTAGGCAGAAGTCTTCTCATTTCACTCGGCCGGCTTCCTGGTGCAATCGCGAGCAGTGGTCGNTCGTTNTGCAGTCCGTACTGTTTGAGAAATGACTTGTTGTCTTTTTCATTGCTTATTTGATCCAGCAGCGGATGTCCAACCCAATTTACATCAACTCCTGCCTGNTGATAAATTTCTTCTTCAAAAGGAAAAAGCACAATCATTTTGTCCACCACCCGTTTGATGGTTTCCAACCGGCCTTTTCGCCAGGCCCAGATTTGAGGACTGTTGAAAAATATTACCGGAATCCCTTTTTCTTTTGCATAGGCTGCGAGTTTGAGATTGAATCCAGGATAATCAATCAGGATCAATACGTCCGGACGTTCCTCTTCCAGCGCATCACGCATTCTCCAGAGTGTACGGTAAAGCCGGGGAAGATGACGTACAACTTCAACGAAACCATGAGTCTGCAAAGNATCCAGCATGTAATACGGCCTAAAATTTTCTCTTAACATCTTCAAACCGCCGATGCCGAAAAAATCGATATTGTCATTGTTCCGTCTTAAACAACGGATCAAACCTGCTCCATGAACATCTCCGGAAACTTCTCCGGCAATCATCATTATTTTCATTGGGTATATCAGGGTGGGGGCTGTTTTAACTTTCTACCGGTAGGTGAAAATTTACTGGGAATCATTTTTAAAAACAAGTCCGACCTGTTGGAACCCCGCGTTCTTAAACAATAGCATCAGTTTCATCAATATGCCGTAAGGCACCTGTTCATCCATTTGTACGTATACAGGNAGTTTCTGTTTCCAAAGTTTTGGATTTTTTGTCAAAGATACTGACAGGCTTTTGAGAGAGTATACTTCATCACGAATAGCAATCTGCATTTCTTTATTCACAACGGCCAGCATTGATTCATCGTAATCCGGAAGACGAGCTTTCAGTTTGCCTTTCGGAAGTTGAATTGGAAGAGAGAGCGTCAACAACGGTGCAGAAATGAGAAAGGAAACGAGGAGTACCAACAACACATCAACAAAAGGTGTGATGTTGATTTCAGACATCAATTCCCCACGCAGTCGACGGGCATGTCTAAATTTTCTCATTTTTTANGTAGTAATCGTTGTTGGAGGTGGTGCAGCAGTTGAAGTGCGAAATAGTCCATTGTCTCAGTCATACCTCGGATAGTTGCACGAAATAAATTATAACCTAAAGTCGCTGGAATCGCGGCGAAAAGCCCTGCGGCAGTCGCAACAAGCGCCTCCGCGATGCCTGGGCTGATGACAGACAGTTCAACAGAATTTAGTTCCGAAATACTCAGGAAAGTATTGATGACTCCGATTACTGTACCAAATAAACCAATGAACGGTGAAGTAACACCAATAGTGGCAAGGAGAGCCTGACCGGCGTTTAAATCCTTCTCAGCCATCAAAATACGGGCTTCAAGCATGCGCTCAAGCCTGTCCATCAATTCTCTGCGGTGATCGTAATCTGATTCTGGATTAGCTTTTAGGAACCGTTTCAGTTCACGGTCGCCCAGCGTGAACATTTCCTGGAGTCGATTTTTCGGCATCTTACTGAAGAGCAGGCGAAGTTCACCCACGCGTTTTGTACTTTCCAGATACTTCAAGGCACGCGACTGGAGGTATTTCACCCGAATTAGGCTGAAAAACTTGATAAACAGCGTGATCCAGACAACTACAGAACAGCCGAAAAGTACNGCAAGGACACTGAAGGCAATACTACTGAAATCTGTAGTGAATGGTAGAGCCAAAAAATCCATTCACTTGTTTATGGTTTGAGCAGTAAAGTGAATTCTACTCTCCTGTTTTTATCCCAGGCNNTTTTACCGGAATTNCTNTCGAGNGGGAATTCTTCTCCATAACTGAGGATNCGAACAAGTGTTGAGTCGGAAAGGTACGCCATGATTGAGTTGGCAATTGCATTGGCCCGGCGATGCCCCAAAGCAAGGTTGTACTCGTCACTACCACGTTCATCTGCATGGCCTTCAATCTGCACAATCATATCACCTCGTGCTTCCAGAGCCTTCATCACGCAGGAACTCTGCTGTCGTAAAAGTTTTTGATAATCGGGTTTTATTTTAATTTGATCAAAGTCGAAGTGAACTACAGGCATTAAACGGTCATTAATTTCGNCACGTAGACTCCTGTCAGCAATGTTTAAATCTTTTGTTTTGAGCAGACGCTGATGAGCATCTTCCATTTTTGCAGGCACATTTTTGCATGAAACTAACTTGAGAGCAGAAACAAGGGCTAACCTGGAAGTCGGCATAAACCTGGGGGAACTGTCTTCCTGCTCCAGTTCGGCTATAACTTCCACTGGTTTTTCTGCTTGAATCTCTTGAGATTTATCTGCAGGAATTGTAAGAATTTCAAATACAGCTTCCTTAATCGCATTAAAATTAAATGCCCCAGCTTGATTTGTTTCCGGGGTTTGCAGTTCAGGTTGTGCCAACAGTTTTTCTTGTACTGCGGCTTCCGCTGCGGTTTCTTTTGCGTTCTCTGCTGCGGTTTCTGCTGCGGCTTCTGCTTCAGTAGCATTCAAAGCAGCTTCCTGTGCTAATAATTCTGCCGCTTTTTCTTCCTGTTTACGTTCCTCTTCCTCAATTTGCTTCACATATTCCAAGTCCAGTTTTTCCTCATCCAGAGGCTCCGGGCTTTTGGAACCGCAACCTGAAAAAACGAGGGAAAGAAGTGCAAAGCTGATAATGTAATATTTAAGCATCTGCTATTATTAAGTATGTTCTGAGTTTTTCTGGTTTTAGAATAAACTTCTAATAAAATATATGCTTTGCAAGATACGAACAAACCCAGCCTAACTCGCTTACTCTCATTTTGCAACGTATATCTAAACGAAATATTGAAAAAAGATGAAATGCAGTCATAAAAAGTAATGACTCTTTCGTGTAGAGAAGCTTTTTTGAAGATATACAAAAGCAGAGATTATTAAAAAGTCTTTTAAAATCTGTTAATATTTGGATAACAAAAACTAAAAAAGTCAATAAAATTAAGTCATAAAATTAGCATAAATAGACTTGATTCTCTTGACTTTTTGCTAAATGTAGTATAATTATTCTGATTAACAAAATTTTCATGTTTATTACTTTTTTTGTTAATTTACTTTTACTAAGAATTAAATAATATCTTGTCCATGAANAATTTTCGACTTTTGAACAAATATATATTGAGTATTGGCGGATGCATTATTGTATTAATATCATTTAATATCAATATATTAAATGCTGAAATAATTAACCGCAGCCGTCCTGAACCTGAAATTAGGGAACTTATCCACAAAATACTCAGAAAAACTCTGCGTGAGGATTATATTGATGTATCAGTGATATTGCATTCTGTCCTCGATAACAACCCGGTTAAAAAAGACAGTGAGCTGATTCCAGGAGTCAAAATAAAGACAGAAGATAAAGAAGTACAGGAACTTTTAAATTATCGCATCATAAATTTAACAGTTAACAAGTCAATTAATTTGAATCAAGTGGAAGCGCGTATCCGTTCAGAAATAGCTGAACTCAACTCACAGGATCGTTTTGAGCAGTCGATCGTGCTGGAAAAATTACAGATTGAACGTCCTGATTTTTCCGCAAAACTTGTTGAATACGTAAAATTGCTTGTAGATGCAAGGTCGGATTTGAATCGTGATGAACCGGTTGAGGCACAGGAAAAATTAAAACTGGCTGCAGAAATCAGTGCAGAATTTCCTGCAGGTTATGAAATGCTCGGAGTTGATCAGTTGATTCCGGAATATAAACCGGAAGGCACTGATGCGATCACACCAATGCAATGGGTAATTATAGGAACTCTCGGAGTGTTGCTACTTCTGACACTGGCATTGTTTTTCTTTGTTTCCCGCAGCACCCGTGAGAAAGAGGAAAAAGAACATCCGCTGCAGGGCACCTTGGGTAAAGTTGCTACGGCCATTGAGGCCATGGCACCGGAAGAAGAGGCCGAAGAAGAGGAACTGGATCTTCCNGATGAGGAGGCAGATACAGGGGATGATGAAGAAAAAATTGATTACTTTGGGTTCATCAGGAAGATGCCGCCAAAACTTCGTGTTGATTTGCTGCAAGAAATTAAACCCCATCAACAGGCTATTGTTTTTAGTCAGATGGACCCCAATGAGATGGCTAATATTCTCAAGGGCTTGCCAGTAGAGGATTCCTTGGGGATTGTATTGACCATGAAGGATATAAGAGTTTCTCCTAGTGAACTGCAGCAATTGGCAGATGAACTAACTGAGACTGCTAAAAAGCTGCCCATGCCTTTTGATGGTCTAGGGCGTATTGGAGAACTTTCCGGCCAGATAAGTGCAGAGGAATGGAACGATATTCTAGGGAGTACTGATGAACTTAAAAAGAAGAATCCTGAATTAGCTAATAATACAAGCGAAGATATGGAACTTATTCGGGAGCGGAGCCTTTCTTTTGAAGATTTAGAAAGCAGCGAAATCATAGATGAAGCTTTTGTGGGAAGAGTGATGGAGCGTTTTGAACGTTCACGATTAAGTACCGGAGCCAGAGTTTCTGTTCCGTACTTACTACTCGATTCTCATACTTCAGTAACTGAAAAAATCATGAAGGAATATACTGAAGAAACACGTAAATATTATCAGGAACAACTGCAGGAATATGACAAACAGCGTGAGGAAGATGAAGAGGGTAAATTACGGATAGAACAGCTCAGGAATCTTCATCGGAATGTTTTCATGCGCCATGTTCATATCGAACTTGGTAAAATTTGGGATAAAAAGGAGTCATGAAACAACAAAGTGCAGATAAATTAGGTACATTGATAGGCTTTATTGCCGGCTCGGTTTTCATACTTTCAGGTATTCTATGGCCGGCTGAATTTTCTAATATAGCTCTCTGGCTTGAGAGTACTGGTGATGCAGAGTCAATAAACAAGTAC
>NYXK01000138.1 GCA_002685535.1 Deltaproteobacteria bacterium | reverse complement strand
ATAGTTTGTATAGGCGGTGGTCCGGGTGGGCTCTATTTTGCCATTTCAATGAAACTGCGTAATCCGGAACATGAGATTACAGTTGTAGAACAAAATAAACCACATGACACATTCGGCTGGGGCATTGTTTTTTCTGATCAGACTCTGGAAAACCTCCAGCTCAATGATCCGGAAAGCGCAGAAACAATTCGTAAGAGTTTTGCCTATTGGGATGATATAGATGTTCACATTCATGGAAAAGTTATTCGTTCCGGGGGGCATGGATTTATCGGCATCGGTCGCCTGCGTTTAATTACTATTCTTCAGGAACGCGCAGAAGAGCTAGGCATCCAACAGGTTTTTGAAACTCAGGTTGAAAATTCTGGTAATTATGAAAATTACGAACTCGTCGTTGCGTCAGACGGTATCAACAGTAAAATAAGGACACAGCACAAAGCACACTTCCAACCGGATATAGACCTGCGCCGAAACAAGTTCATCTGGCTTGGAACTCACAAGCTATTTGAGGCATTCACTTTCATTTTCATCAAAACTGAGCACGGCTGGATCTGGGCCCATGCTTATCGCTTCGCGGAGGATTTAAGTACTTTCATTGTAGAATGCGAACCTGAAACATGGAGTGCTCTTGGTTTCGAAGAGATGAGCAAAGAAGAAGCGATTGTCTTTTTGGAATCCTTATTTGCGGATTATCTTGATGCCAACCCCCTCATGGAAAATGCCAAACATCTGCGGGGTTCTTCAGTCTGGATGAATTTCCCCAGAGTCACCTGTAAACACTGGTATCATCAAAATATTGTACTTTTAGGTGACGCGGTACACACAGCTCATTTTTCTATTGGTTCAGGTACTAAACTGGCTTTTGAAGACGGCATCAGTCTGGCCGAAAGTATTCACCAAAACAGCAATTTAGCAGACGCTTTTAAGAGTTATCAGGATGAACGTGAAATTGAAGTTCTACGCCAGCAGAATGCTGCGAGAAACAGTACAGCCTGGTTTGAAAATCTCCCCCGTTATACCAATTTTTCCACTACTCAGTTCACTTACAGTCTGCTCACCAGAAGTCAGCGTGTAAGTCATGAAAATCTGCGTTTGCGTGACAAATCTTGGCTGGAAAGCATGGAATGTGAATTTGCGGAAAATGCAAGCGGAACTGCAGCTCAAACGCCTACTTCACCTATGTTCACGCCTTTTTCCTTGAGAAAAATGGAACTTGTCAACCGCGTTGCTGTTTCACCGATGGCCATGTACAGTGCGGAAGACGGAGCAGTTTCGGATTTTCATCTGGTTCATTATGGTTCCCGTGCATTGGGTGGTGCGGGTTTGATATTTACTGAAATGACACATGTTTCGAAGGAAGCCCGTATCACGCCGGGTTGTACAGGTATGTACAAAGAAGAACACCGGCAGGGATGGAAAAGGATAGTAGATTTTGTACATCAGCAAAGTCAGGCAAAAATCGCATTTCAGCTGGGACACGCCGGACCCAAAGGTTCTACTAAAATCTTATGGGAAGGACAGGATACAGCACTTGAGAAAGGCTGGCCGATTGTCGGACCTTCCGCGGTTCCATATAAAGACCAAATTCCGCATGTACTGACAAAACCGGAAATGAAAGAAATTCAAAACCAGTTTGTCAAGGCAGTTCAACTGGCTGAAGAATGTGATTTTGATATGCTAGAATTCCACTGCGGACATGGTTATCTCTTTTCCTCTTTCATCACACCTCTTTCAAATAAGCGTACAGACGAATATGGCGGAAGTCTTGATAACAGAATGCGATATCCGCTGGAAGTTTTTCAGGCAATTCGTTCAGTCTGGCCGGAGCAAAAACCAATTTCAGTTAGAATTTCTGCTCACGACTGGGTTGAAGGCGGAGTTGATGACGAAGAAGCGGTCTTAATCGCCAAAATGTTCTACGAGGCAGGAGCAGACATTATTAACGTTTCTTCCGGGCAAACCAACATCAATGAAAAACCTGTTTTTGGACGTATGTTTCAAACACCTTTTTCAGATAGAATCCGTAACGAAGCTAAAGTGCCGACTATTGCGGTAGGTGCCATCTTTGAAACTGATCATGTAAATTCCATCATTGCCGCCGGTAGAGCTGATTTATGCTGTCTGGCACGTCCGCATTTAAGCAATCCTTATTGGACTTTACATGCGGCTGCACAACAGAATCATCTTGAACAGGCCTGGCCGGTTCAGTATCTAGCCGGAAAAAGACAACTTGAGGTCAACACCCAGCGTGCTTTACAAATGGGCACTTTAATTTAATGGAAATGCTGAAAGACAAACACGTAGTAATTACAGGAGGTGGGAGTGGAATTGGAGCTTCAATCGCAGAAGCACTGGCCAAATCCGGCGCAAAAACTACCATCATGGGGCGCAATTATCAACGTCTGCAGGAAAAAGCTGAACAATTAGTTCAGGGATTTGCAGCAGAAGTTGATGTAACAGACGAAGAAAAAGTCAACACCGCTTTTCAAAAGGCAGTTCAGCAGCATGGAGTTATTGATATCCTGATCAATAATGCAGGAAATGCCATCTCAGTTCCGTTTGAGAAAATGAAAGCAGAACAATGGAATGAAATGATTTCCCTTAATCTTACCGGTGTTTTTCATTGTACACAAGCCTGCCTGCCTGCTATGAAAAAACAAAAATGGGGTAGAGTCATAAATATTGCTAGTACAGCAGGTTTAAAAGCCTATGCTTATGTCTCTGCATATTGTGCGGCAAAACACGGCGTTATTGGACTGACACGCTCACTGGCTCTCGAAACCGCAAATGCCGGTATAACCGTCAATGCAATTTGTCCCGGTTACACTGAAACAGCTATTACTGAGAGCGCAATCGAAAATATTAGTCTCAAAACAGGCCGCACAAAGGCTGATGCACGAGAGGAACTGCTAAAAAACAATCCTCAAAAACGCTTTATTCAGCCCGAGGAAATCGCAAATACAGTCCTCTGGCTCTGTCAGCATGAAGCAGCTTCGGTCACAGGACAGGCAATTTCGATTTCAGGAGGGGAGGTAATGTCATGAAAAATAACAGCACCTCCACATCTAGCAGGAATCAGTTAGACAAAAAGCAGCTAATTCGGCTATGGTTGGGATTGTTGAAAAACACGGGTGAAATAGAACGTTATTTACGTACCCAACTGCATAAGAATTTTGCTTCCACTTTACCTCAGTTTGACCTCTTAGCTGCCCTGGATCATGCTGAAAAACCGCTTAGTAAAACTGAGCTTTCTCAACAAATGATGGTGAGCAACGGTAATGTGACCTGGCTGGTCAACCGCATGGTGAGTGAAGGTTTGATAACTCACGTGCTGTCAATTAAAGACCGCCGGGTAAAACTTGTTGAATTGACCAATAAAGGGGCTGCAGATTTTCAACAAATGGTGGTTGAGCATGAAAAATGGTTAGTCAATATTTTTAAAGATTTAAAAACTGATGATTTGAACCTGCTGGTTAGTTCATTAAACCTGCTTAGAAAAGTCACAAAAAATAATACCAGCTCCAGATAAACTTTTTTATTAGGGCATTTCATATTAGCGTTCCCTGAGCGGAGTCGAAGGGATTTTCTGACTTGATTCAGGCTTCGACTCCTCTTAATCGACCTAATGCTATAGATTTAGTTTTTGTGTAATTATTTGAAAAGGAAGTTTTTAGAACTTCACTTAAATAATGATAAGCTTAAGAATTGACCCTGAGTTTGAAATGACTGAATGATTTTTAAACTTTTTTATAACAATCAAGAAAAAACAAGCCAATGAAATTTTTACTTCCAGAAGGGTGGAAACAACCTAAAGGCTACTCCCAAGCCGTAATGGCAGAGGGCAAGCAAATATATATATCCGGTCAAATTGGTTGGGATGAGACTGCAACTTTTCAGACTGATGACTTTGCGGAACAAGCAGGACAGGCCCTGCGTAATATTGTAAGCATCCTTGCTACTGCCAACGGGGGCGCGGAACATATCACTAGAATGACCTGGTTCATAACTGATAAACAGGAATATTTGGCTTCCTTGAAATCATTGGGACAAAAATATAGAGAAGAAGTGGGGCGCCATTTTCCCGCAATGTCAGTCGTTGAGGTTAAGAGCTTAATGGAAGACAGGGCAAAGGTAGAAATAGAAGCGACTGCAGTCATTCAATAAAGTAATATTGTAAGTTATCTCAACAGAAATCATCTTATTTGACTCCTGCTTAATGCANCGGTTTNAAATGTAGTNTNCTNNCNNATATTAATAATNTTTGNAGAAATATNATACANNCTGCAGACTTTATNCTAATCATTAATGATCTTGTAGNANNAAGANACNNTTTANNGATANATNGCACNNNATAANTACTNNTATNACNTGANACNCNTTGTAGNNATATAANACANCAATNANATANTCTTTANTTATTTCATAATATTANAACNCAGACAAACCACTAGATGAGCTAATTCGATGCATGGNAAATCAAAAACAGTGTTAGNGCAACANCCTGAACATTTNCTCTGGTCTCTAAATCGTGGNGTCGCTACNATTACTCTAAACCGTCCGGAACGTAAAAACCCTTTAACTTTTGAATCTTACGCAGAAATGCGTGATTTATTTAGAGAGCTTGTCTACATAGAGGAAGTAAAAGCTGTAGTAATAACCGGAGCCGGCGGAAANTTTTGTTCCGGTGGTGATGTGCACGAAATCATAGGGCCGCTGANCAAGATGAGCATGAAGGAATTGTTGGCCTTTACGCGTATGACCGGAGATTTAGTCAAGGCAATCAAGAATTGTCCACAGCCTGTAATTGCGGCAATTGACGGAATTTGTGTAGGCGCGGGAGCAATCCTCGCGATGGCGAGTGATATCAGGCTTGGCACTAGATCGGCTAAAATTTCATTTATTTTTTCAAAAGTGGGGCTGGCCGGCTGTGATATGGGTGCCTGCGCAATTCTTCCTCGCATCATCGGACAGGGACGTGCCGCCGAATTATTGTTTTCCGGTAGAAACATGAGTGGTGACGAAGCTGAGCGCTGGGGATTTTTTAATCAACTGCATGAGTCTGAGTCTGTACTGAATGAGGCCGTTAAAATGGCGGAAAGACTGGTAGAGGGACCTAATTTTGCGCATGGTATAACCAAAACCATGCTNAATCAGGAATGGAGTATGAGCATCGAGCAAGCCATTGAATCCGAAGCTCAAGCCCAGGCCATTTGTATGCAGACTGGTGATTTCGTCAGGGCATACGAAGCATTTGTCAAAAAAGAAAAACCTATCTTTGAGGGAAACTGATGTCTGACCAAAGCTTTTTAAACTGGCCTTTTTTTGAAGATAAACACAGGGTATTGGCGCTTGAACTGGAAAACTGGGCCAAGTCTGAGCTAACAGAATATTCTTCTGCACCAGCAAACGTTGATCTTGCCTGTCAGGAATTAGTGCAAAAGCTGGCAGATGGAGGCTGGCTGGATTATTGTGTAACAAATAAATATGGCGGGAAAAACCCAAATCTCGACGTACGCTCTCTGTGTCTGATTCGTGAAACATTAGCCCGTTTTTCCGGACTTGCGGATTTTGCCTTTGCCATGCAGGGACTCGGCAGCGGAACTATTTCACTTTTTGGATCAGCTGAGTTAAAGCAAAAGTATTTACCGGATGTACGCAGCGGAAATAAAATTGCCGCTTTTGCGCTCACAGAACCGGATGCTGGCTCTGATGCAGCCGCCTTAACAACGACTGCGGAACAAGTTGATACTTCATTTGTACTGAATGGCGAAAAAACGCTGATTTCCAACGGAGGCATTGCGGATTATTATACTGTTTTTGCTAAAACCGGAGAAGCTCCTGGTACACGTGGAATCAGTGCTTTTGTGGTTGATGCAGATACAGCTGGACTTGAAATCAACGAACGAATTGAAGTAATTGCACCACACCCCTTGGCCAGAATACGCTTTAATCAATGTCGAATTCCAAAAACTCAGCAAATAGGGTCTGGTGGAGAGGGTTTCAAAATGGCGATGGCGACGTTGGATATTTTTCGTTCAACTGTAGGGGCGGCTGCTCTGGGATTTGCCAGACATGCCATGCATGAAGCACTGAATAGAACAAAATCCAGACAAATGTTCGGTGCACCGATGAGCAAGCTTCAACTGATCCAGGCCAAACTTGGAGAAATGTCTCTGGATATTGATGCGAGTTCCCTGCTAATTTACCGGGCAGCCTGGACAAAAGACAAAGGTGCAGAGAGAATTACTAAGGAAGCAGCCATGGCTAAATTATTCGCGACAGAAGCAGCACAGCGTGTAATTGANGAAGCTGTACAAATTTTCGGAGGTTCCGGTGTGGTTTCCGGATTCCCGGTTGAACAACTCTATCGTGAAATACGCGCGCTTAGAATTTATGAAGGTGCGTCTGAAGTGCAAAAGCTAATTATTGCAGCGCAAACCTTAAAGGAAAATAACTAAATATTTTCATTATATTACCCGCATTTCTCATGTCTTCCGAAATTGCCTCTCAGAATGAAGATGTAACACTCCATTGTCCATCCTGCACCGAAGAGAAATTCCGAATAGTCCCGATGACAGGGAAAAACGGAGAACGTTTTGTAAAAGTCCACTGTCATAATTGTGGTGAACATCTGTTTTTTCAGACTCTGGAAATTGAGAAAATATTGTCTCAACCCGGTATAACTCCGGAAAATTGGGAAACAGAACAAATCAGAAGTCTGCAACTGGAATGGGAAGAATGGCTGAAGTGGAAACAGAGACACCTGAATAAGCCGGATTCCAGCAAGCCTTTTCTCACAAAATATGCTCAATGGCTATTAGCGTTTCTTCTCATCGGCTGCGCCATGTTTTTTGTGCTGGATCGCTGGCATCTGCTTGATCCTCTTGTTGAAAATCAGGAATCGAGACAACAGCAAATAATGGAATACGCAGAAGCGATATTGGAAGTCCCTTGTTTTCCGTCGATCCTGAAAGTTAAAATCCGTACAGTACCAATTCGCTATACCAGAGAACGTCCGGTGCATCAGAACTGGATCCAATACGGAGAAGCAGGCGTTTACTGGGGGGAAGAGCAAATCAAAATTCACCGTTCAAATTTCTGGTTTTTTGGCTGGCCCAAAAAATCGCAATTAGTTAATACACTTGTACATGAACTCCGTCACCGCTCCAATCCNGAATTAGGTCACAATCCTAAATTTANGGAACNCGTTGAAAAAGATACACTGTGTGCACTNAAATACTTGAACTNAACTGCAATCAAGTAANCTTTCTGGACTGTTTTTGCAGACTTATATGATAATTTTTGATAACACAAATCACGCTTGAATATTTTACATTCAAGTAAATTNATNTATATTTCAANANTGNATCATTTCATATTTTTCCTGTAATNCGNCTACACTTTCCTCAAAGTCAGGATTGGGGACAATGCAGTCAGACGGACAAACTGCTATGCACTGCGGTTCTTCATCTGTGCCGATACATTCAGTACAGCGTAAAGCGTCAATCACAAAGATATCATCGCCTTCTTTGATTGCTTCGTTTGGACAAGGTTCTACGCACGCATCGCACACGGTACAGTCCTCAGTTATCATTAAAGCCATTTTTTGGTATAAGCTAAAAGTTTTTTGTTTATGTTAGAAAGTTAAGCTTTCCGCTCCTCTCAAGTGACCTTCTCAATGCCTGAATGGAGTCGAATGAGATACAAGCTTTTTTATGCAGCTTTTGCCAATTGCTTGAGATTTCCAAGTTTTTCATAACGAAACGCCCCCCAGATAGCCGCGCCGATTGCTCCTGCATAAATTGAATCAGAATTACTGCTTACCTTAACTGACAGTTTTTGTTCCACAGCCTGTTCACGAATGGCTGCCAGAAGCCCTTCATCCTGGGCCAATCCTCCAGAGACAAAAACTGTGCTTTCTTTGGCTTTGATCGATTTTAATAATTTTACCAGGCGGCCTGCCATGGAAAGATGAATTCCCTTGAGAATGTTCTGGGTTGAAATTCCACGAGAAACCATGTTGATCACATCCGTTTCAGCCAGCACTGCGCAAATCGAACTTACCGTTTCCGGATCATCCGCAGCTTTTGAAAGTGAGCCAACCTCATCCTGTGAAACACCCAGGTAACGTGCGATATTCTCCAAAAATTGTCCTGATCCAGAAGCGCACTGACTTGTCATTTTGTATGAAAGTACCTTCCCGCGTTCATCTGTACTGATTGCTCTACCGTGCAAGGCTCCAATATCTATCACTGCTCTGGCATCCGGCTCCAGAAAAACAGCACCTCTTGCATGAGTTGTCATCGAATAAAAATGTCCGGTACGGAATTCCACATTTTCTCCATCTCCGGTGGTTGCCACATAATCTATATCATTCTGCTGTAATCCGGCATCTGTCTGCAAGTATTGATAGGCTTCTGTTGCGAGTTTCATTGGGTCACGTTTCCTCAGACGATCCACACGCTTTCCCAGCCATTCCGGTTTTCCGTCAACTGTACGAAATAAAACGCTTTTGACCGCGCTAGTGCCTATATCAATGCCAATTGTAGTTATCATGTCCAGTTTGTTAATTTAAGGTTTGGTTTTTTGCNATGAATGTTTGATGGCTTCGTAAAAACTCCTAAACTAATTAATCGTCATCTCGAATGAAGAGAAATATCTTAATAATATCAGTGCTTAATAACAATTATATTTCTCGCTTTGTAAGCAATGACACGACTTTAGGTCTTTTTACAAGTTCATAATATTTAATCATTTATCTGNGCTGCTCAGTTTTAACACTATTTTTGCCAATGCATATCAGTGTTAATCCACGNCAAAGAATGGGACAGGCTAGGTTAAACCGCACGTTGTGCAAAAGTGGCTGCACCCAGAGCACCTGTATAAATGGAGCCCGGATCGATATTGATGGTAACTTCACCATAATTTTCTTTAACCAGTGACTTCAAGGCATCGACTGCTGCTTCATTGTTGGCCACTCCTCCGGTAAAAGTAAACTCATCACGGATTCCGCCTGAACGTGAAAGCAGTGACATGGCCCGTAAAATAATGGCTCGGTGCAATCCGGATAAAATATCTTCCCTTTTTTCACCAAGAGCTAAACGGTCGCGAAGTTCCGCTCCGGCAAAAACTGTACAGGTTGAATTGATCCGCACAGTGCGGGTAGCTTTCATGGCCATAGGACCAAGTTCATGCAGCCCCATGTTCATTTCATCAGCAATATAACCCAGATAGCGTCCACAACCCGCTGCACAGCGGTCATTCATTTGGAAACTGTCTACAATTCCCGCATTATCAACCTGAATCGCTTTTGTGTCCTGACCGCCTATGTCAAGTACAGTCAGCGTATTGGGATACATAACATGCGCCCCCAAACCGTGACATAGAATTTCGGAACGAATATGCTCCTTGGAAAACGGCAGTCTAGCACGTCCATAACCAGTACCGACAACATAAGTTTCCTCCAGCTCAATCTTGAGTGCGTCCTTCACCGCACCTTCAACTTGTGCCGAGACTCCGGATAATTCCGGAAATTCTTTCAGTGTCCGCCCTAATGCGCTGAGGATCATTTCTTCCAGATTCTCACCGGTGATCCGGTTTTCAACTTCAATGATTGAACGGTCATAGACATTCAGCATCAAATCAAAAGCCAGTCCAGCTTCTTGTGCGACTACTTCCCCGATTGCCAGATAACGTGAACCGGCAATGTCACGGAAAAAATCTGATTTGCGTTTCGCGCCGACTGCAAACAGTTCCGGAGCTTCGATACGAAGTTTGCGGAAAGTTTCTATGAGTGCCTCTGCCATGCCCTGCTCATAGCCTTTAAAGCGCTCGCCGACTGCATTGTTGCGNCAAACCATTTCTAAATCNGCCAGTGATTCCATAAATTGTTCCANCCGGAAACNCCGTTCCAAACTGTCCAGAATTTTTTCCAGACGACNGGACAACTCCGGAAAGTTAGAAAGTGACTGTTCTACCAANTTCATCNGCGCATTTACAATCGCCTCNTGTTTCGCGACAGCCGAAGCAATGTCGTA
Source organism: Deltaproteobacteria bacterium (assembly GCA_002685535.1). Lineage (GTDB taxonomy): Bacteria > SAR324 > SAR324 > SAR324 > NAC60-12 > Arctic96AD-7. The sequence goes on along the minus strand of NYXK01000138.1, from coordinate 50,069 downwards.
GTTCGATCGTGAGTTGGTAATTCCATGCCCCAATTCTTTNAGGTTTTCGTCCAAAATCACNGCCTTGGTCGTGGTGGAACCAAGGTCAATTCCGATAAAACATTTCATGCCGCTACTCCTAAAGCTACGCTTCCTTCGCGTTTTTGTTTAATCATTTGAAAATAACTTTCCAGCCGGTTCTTTACATTTGCCGCAGAAAAATAACGTGGATCCACTAAATCAGTTTCAATGAATGCTCCCGGTTTTCCGGTACGTTTTTCCACTTCACGCAGCAGCAGCAATTGTCCTGCAGAAAAACTGTTACAGCTCTTGATCGAATTGATCAAAAGTCCGTCCGCTTCATATTCTTCAACATACTGTGCCAACATATCAGCACGATGCGGAAGATTAAGGTTGGTGTAACATCCAAGACAATAATCTGCCAGAGTTTCAAGAGGATTATCCGGATCATGACGAAAACCGAAATCATAGACACCGCCGACTTTTGTGTAACTGCTTGCGACTACAACCGCGCCTTCTTCATAAAACATTTTCCAGAACTCGCGAAAATGCGTCCAGTTCGGTGGACCTTCAACAACTAACCTGTATTTTTCTTCCGGCATTTCACCTTCAGGTGTGATAGGTCCTTTGCCTTGACGTAGACGTTCCTCGACTTCTTGACGNAACATTTCGTAATAAGTAGCTGCGCCTTCACTGCCTCTAAAAGATGAGAAAATTGGTCCTACATAATAAACACCTCCAAAATACGCATCAATCGGTGAAGGTTTGTTTTTAGCACTTTGAAGCACCCATACGAGGTCTTCTTCGGCTTTTGCGGATTGCCGTAAATATTGTCGTAAACGGTCAATATCAAACTTGACACCGCTTACTCTTTCAAGGGTCGGGATAATTTCTTGTTTGAGTTGCTTGACCACATAATCACGCATATTTTTTGTAATTACTCCATCACCCTGATATGGCACATGCAGCATTGCGGTTTCGCATTTATACTGCTCCCGTACCAACTCAAACCACTTCATAAAAGTAAAACAACCAGTGTAGGACAGCAGCAAGAGATCCGGAGTTGGCAAGNCTTCTCCGGTTGGNCCAATGTTACCTTGTGCCATCATGCCCAAATCTGCTTTAACATAAGTACAAACGTCTTCAGAATGTCCTGCTCTTTCTGCTTCCATAATCATACGTCCTGTTTTTTTACGCATACCGTTTTGCAGAGCATTTATTTCAGGAAGATTCCTTGCAAAATCAAAACACATCAGTAACTCATTCAAATTTCCCGGAACAAAAGTTGAAACAACTTTCTGTCCTGTTTTCGGAGTGTCATAGAGTTGCCTGAAATTTTCAGCAATCATCTTTTTCTGAATCTCCATCGACTCTTCTTTGATGGCTGTTGGCGGTGATTCCCTGGGCATTCTGTCTCCTTTATTATACATAATATTCAATATTATTAGTGTGTTGATTTACGTATTATATACACAGGCTAAAATATAATTCCGCATTTTGCTCTTCAATCCGCTTACTCGGCTTCAGCTTAGAAATACAATTTTATCCAGCAGCAACACTCCACAGTTTGATGGAATCCGCGAAGGTCCCGGCTTGTTCACGGATCGGCTGCATTTGTCCGGAATTCTCAGCATACTCAAATGAGGTGTATGGTATTTCCTGAGCCGTCAAAGCATTTTGCAGCATTGGGCGGTCCAGCAAAGCAGGATCACAAAAACTCGGTCCTGCGAAGATAATTCCTTCTGCTCTATTATTCCTGACAGAATCAATCAAATACACTCCTTTATTCTCAACATCCGGTTCATATTTGGCTGCGGTTTCATTGGAGTGGTGCAGAAAGGCTTTGGATAAATTTTCAAGTGGGTCACCTGTAGTTGCTACATCTTCCAGCAGCCAGCGGGTTACCAGCATAAAATCATCATCGACTATGTAACAGCCGGCCATTTCAATGGATTTAATCATGTTAAAAGGCGGTTGTTCGCAAAACACTCCGCTGACTACCACCCTGCAGTTGTCACGCACCGGGCGTTCCTGTAAGTCCGCTGCTTTAAGATAATCGCGGATTAGTAAAGTATGATCTTCCACCGGCAAAACCATTCCGGCACGGACCAGCAGGTAAACCTCGGTGCTCGGAGCTTTCCATGGATGTTTTGCCCGAAATTCATAAAGATCTTCAACTGCTTTACGGTTTTCGTTATAAACCGCAATCGAGTTACGCAAATCATCATCACTTATTTCATGACCCGCCAATTTGCCTAAATCATCCCGCAACTGCTGCATTTCGTGGGTGTAGAATTTTCCGCCAATTTCATCTTCATAATTCTGCGGAACATCAAAATAACGCACATATTTTTCTTTAAACATCATTTTCCACATCCCGGAGAGATTGCGGATCACATCGCAAATACTGGGAAACAGCATACCGTCCAAAACATCCAGCCTGCCTGTCACACCTAGTTCAATAGTAGAGCGTGGAATACGGCAAATGTAACTCTGGTAATACGCATCACCGTGTATGACTTCCAACTGGTCACCGCCACCCATGATTCCCACTGGCAACATTCCCGCCGCATGTATTATTTCACGCGGTACATAGACCGGCATGTAACCAATCGCTTTCCTTCCAGATTTTGCTTCCTTCCAGGCTTTTACTGCTTTGAAATCCAGATCGTCAAAGAGTTCCTGACAATACGCCACTAGAGGAGCAGTAGCTTTTGTTTCTGAGTTATTAAGTTTTGAGTTTTCAGTATTAACGCTCATGTGAGTTTTAGTTTTTATGTTCTGAAAGATAAATTTGTAATTACTGTTAGTTTTTCCATTGAGGAGACCGCTTTTCCAAAAAGGCATTCAAGCCTTCAATTGCGTCATGGTTTTTCATCAATTCGTGCAAATATAATTCTTCAACTGCGACAAGTTTAGATTTCACTTCACCAATCAACCCTTTGCGGGAAGCCTGCAGTGCAAAACTCAGGGAGTCGGCACTTTTAGTCTTTAAGTGAGTTTCAAAATATTTCAACGCACTGGCTTCCGGATCTTCCGCAATTACTTGAATCAGACCATTTTCTTTTGCTTCAGCAGCATCAAGACTGCGTCCGGAAAGTAGCAAATCTTCAGCATGAGCCTGACCCACTCGCAGTGGCAGCAAACATGAAGCGGCTGGTGCAATTACTCCTAAGACTATTTCCGGTTGGCCTAGTTTGGCCTCCGGACTGGCGAATAGCTGACTTCCCGCACAAGCTAGTTCTAAACCACCACCTAAACACTGCCCGCGAATTACGACCAAAATCGGCACATGTACACTCAGCATCTGCAGTAACAAAGCGTGAAAACCTTTGAGCATAGCTGCGCATTTTCCGGGAAGATGTTCTTCAACACTTGCTCCAAAACTAAAATGTGGACCTTCCGCATCAAGTAAAATTGCCCTGATTTTTGTTTGTGCCGCCTCTGCGTAAGCCTGCTTCTGCTGATCAAAAACCTTAGCTAGTTCCACAACCATCGCCGCATCAATAATATTTGCTTTCGGTACGGAAAGACGAATTCGCAAAAGCGTCTCTTCCTGTTCAAGCCAGGTTTTTAATGGAGAATCATTTGCAGGTGCTGCTCTCATCCTCTCTCACTTCTCAAACGGGTCATATTTTTCCATTAATTTGATTCTCCATTAAATCCCCGCAACGGAGTTCTGGGTTACCGTAACTTATGTTAATTTCATTAAAACAAAAATTTTTTGGGCTGATTTTAATTATTGATTTGCCGGCATTAAGCTGTCCGTGAAATCATCTGTCCATCGCTCGCCTTTGGCCAGAGCCTGACGGAGTGCGACAAAATCGACTTCCCTGCAAGTTTTTGTACCTTCGTTAAAAGCCCTGAATCCCGCTCGTGCTTCTGTCATCATATTGTTTGCAAGCCATGCACGTGAATCTTCTTTATTACGGTTCCACGCTTCAAGTTTTGGTTTGCGGAGTTCTTCCAGTGTCTTGGTCATGCAGTCAGGAAATGTCAACAGCAATTTTGCGCAAAGACTTTCAACTTCCTGATCCAGCAGTGACAAATCAATTTGACCCTGCTTGATTAAGGCTTTACCCTCCGCAAGTGCTTCACCGCTTTTACTTTCACCAAAAGCAAATCTGCCCCATGCGTCAAACATTTGCTGAGTTTCCACCATTGGATTTGCCACCCACTCGTCAGCTACTTTGAGTGCAGGCACCACACTTGTAATCATTCCATTCAGATAAACTTTGTGTGCTGACCAGACCTCGCACAGAGTTCCAGATTCCAGTGCACGATCGCCGTTCATCATGATCGGTAAAAAATCTGTGGCTCCTCCGATTGGCGCTGAACCGTGTTTTGGTCCGGCTTGACCGAAACGCGCCATGTCCTGTGCAATTGAAAAGTCACAAGCCATACCGATTTCCTGCCCACCACCGACACGCATACCGTTCACCCTGCAAATTACCGGTTTGTCACAAGCCAAAATCGACGAAACCATGTCATTGAAAAGTCGCATGTACTGTCGATATTCCTGGGGACGTCCCGCATAGTATTCAGCATATTCCTTGGTGTTGCCGCCTGTACAGAATGCTTTGTCTCCTGTTCCTGTGAAAACGACACTAGAAACGTTGCGTGCGTTAGAGGCATGCCTGAAGGCGAGAATCACGCCTTTAACCATATCTGTTGTATATGAATTGTATTGATTAGGATTGTCGAGGAAAATCCAGGCATTATAGAGACCTTCAGCAACCGAACCGTCCGGAGCAGTTGCCAGACGTAATTCATAACGTACACCTTCAGCGGGTTGTTCCGGAACTAAGTCGTGATCAATAAATGCAAATTCGTTGTTTGTCGCCATGTTGTTTTTTTGTGACAGGTTTGCTTAGTAGACCTCAGATTTTTTGGAAAAGCAAAATTTTGATTTTCGTTTTATTCCTTGAAATCCGTGGCTGAATTTAAACTGTTAATTTTTATTCCCTTCAATCCGTGAAATCCGTGGTTGGTATCGTTTACGAAGACGGAACTAAAATCGCGCGACGCTGTAATTTATGTGCGTGACCTGCTGCAAATATTTCATTGATCGAGTCCAGCGGATGTTGTTCAATGAACGGAGCTAACTGTACCTTAGCATCCAGCACTAAATCCAGAGCAGCCCCATAAAGTTCCGGCGCACAGCCCCAGTTTCCGAGTGCCCTTGCATCAAAGGCCATCAAATTAGAAAGCCGCATTTCCGTTTTTTCCATCGTAAAGCCAAGCACACTCAGAGTTGCACCGTGAGTGAGCAGATTAAATGCAGTGGCTTGTCCGGCACCTGTACCGGAACATTCATAAATAAACCATTCCTGAGAAGGCAATCCCTGTTCTTTAACAAAATCACGAATCTTTTTTTTCAATTCACGCGCATCATATTCTTTAGAGTTGAGCGTGAGCGAGACACCGTAGCCTTTAAGTGCTGACAATTTTTCAGCATCCACATCAATCGCAATCACTGTCGCACCGAGTGCAGCATTAATCTGCGCCGCATATCCACCAATTCCGCCGACACCTACTACAACCGCTAAATCACCTTCTCCAACTCCGGCCCGAACTGCTGCCTGATACGGAGTTGTTACCGCATCGGCAATCACTGAAACATCAGCCAGCGTCAGCTTCGCTTTTTCCAAACGTACTTCATCCACCAGGCATAAGCCTTTTGCGGGTACAACTATATGAGAAGCAAATCCGCCCTGAATATCGTTTCCTGGCATTTTCTGATTGCGACAAATTGAACTACGTCCTTTTTTACAAAGTTCACATTCTCCACAAGGCATCACTGCGGGAACAATCACCGCACGTCCCTGCCATTCTTCAGATCCGGAAGACGTTTCAACTACACGTCCGCTTATTTCGTGGCCCAAAGTAAGTGGTAAAGGATGGTTAGTGCGTACCCCATCATAGTAAAAACCCAAATCGGTGTGACATACCCCGCAACCTGCCACCTTTACCAAAACCTCACCTGCTGAAACCTGAAAGTCAGCATCGGAATTCAATGGATCAATTTCTTCTCTTATTAAAGGGCCCCCTAACTCCGTCATCTGCCAGTGGAAAAAAGATTGTTTCATGTTTATTTTTTATAATTAATCCGTATACAAGTACTTTATTATATATTTAGACTTGACTCTACACATGCGCTTAGTTAAAGTCAAGCATAAATTTAAAAAATATGCATATTAATACCTTTTTATATATTTAAAAGAGATTTAAACATGACACCTTCACAAAGCGGAAAAATCAAACGAATAGCAATTGCAGTCGTCGGCAGTGGCGGTAGCGGTGTAATGACGGTGGGAGAATTATTGCTGCGCTCCGCGGCTGAAGCCGGATGGTATGGTATGATGCGCCGCTCTTCCGGCCCTCAAATTCGTGGAGGAGAAGCTGCGGCTTACGTCGATCTGTCGACAAGTCCTCTTGAATCACCCTGTGAATATTTTAATATTTTGCTGGCTCTTGACTGGAAAAATGTTGAGCGTTTTGCTTCAGAAATAGCTTTAGATAAAAATAGTGTGGTGATCAGTGGAGAAACCGGGGTAGAATTTCCGGGGATGGTGACAAATTCCGGTGCAAAGGTTTGGGATGTTGATCTGAAAGCAATGTTGAAAAAACTTAAAGGCGGACGCACTAATATCGCGGCATTGGGATTGTTGGGAAAATTGATCGGCTGCCCTGCTAAAATTGTACGGCATACACTGGAAAACAAATTTTCTGCTAAAGCGTTGGAACTGGAAGTAAATTTTGCCGCACTGGAGCTTGGAGTGCAGACTGCTTCACTTGCTAAATTTGAAGTTGAACTCGCACCTCCCGCCGCAGATGCAGATGAACGCTGGACCATTACAGGCAATCAGGCCGCGGGACTGGGAGCGTTACGGGCCGGTGTAAGATTCGTAGCTGCATACCCAATCACTCCTGCCACTGAAATTTTAGAGTGGATGTCACCACGTTTGAGAAAAGTTGGTGGTTTTTTACTGCAGGCAGAAGATGAACTCGCTTCCATCAACATGTCTATCGGAGCTTCCTACAGTGGTGTTCCTGCTTTAACAGCTACTTCAGGACCCGGACTGGCCTTAATGTCAGAATCATTAGGCTTGGCCGTTGCCGCAGAGATTCCGCTGGTGGTTGTCAATGTAATGCGGGGCGGTCCATCCACCGGAATTCCTACCAAGTCCGAACAAACTGATCTCAACCTCGCGGTTCACGGCCTGCACGGTGACGCACCCCATTTGGTACTTGCTCCTCATTCGATTCCGGATTGTTTATGGACTACGCAATGGGCAGTAAATCTCGCAGAACAATTACAAACCCCGGCCATTGTCTTATCTGATCAGTCTTTAGGGCAGACTCTTGCCGTTACTAAACGTCCGCCGGATTCCGCAATAAAGGCGGAGCGTGAGGTTTTAAAGAGAGTTAAGCAAAAATATAACCGCTATGCTTTGACCGATTCCGGAGTTTCCCCGATGACTTTACCTGGAACTCCGGATGGTCAATACACTGCAGACGGTCTTGAGCACACGCCCGAAGGGACACCATCCAGTATGGTTGAGGATCATGACGCACAACTTGAAAAACGGGATCGGAAACTGAGAAATTTTGATTACGGTGATGACTGGGCAGAAATCACGGGGGACGGCAAAATTGCTGTGATTAGCTGGGGTTCAACCGGTGGGACAGTACGTGAAGCTGTCAGTCAAATTGATCCGGAGGGTAATAAAATCCGGCTCATGGTAATACGCCTGCTCTCTCCGGCTCAACCTGAAATATTTAAAAAAGCACTGGAGAATACAGAAAAAGTTTTAGTTGTAGAGCAAAGTTACGGTGCGCAGTTTTACCGCTATCTGCGTGGCTATTTTGAATTGGACAATCGCGCTGAATCCTTTTCCAAACCCGGACCTTTACCCATTTCTTCCGCAATGTTACGTGACAAACTTCAAGCATGGACAACTGTATGAATAATATCCTCGTTTCACCTGCAATACCGGTGAATTCATTTATTCCGAAAAATTACAAATCCTCCATTAAGCCCGTCTGGTGTCCCGGTTGCGGTGATCATACTGTACTCATGGGCTTCACAAAAGCTATGGCGAAATTGGGTTTAAATCCGGAGGATGCAGTAGTTGTTTCCGGAATTGGCTGTTCTTCACGTATTCCGGCATATACAAAATGCTATGGATTTCACGGAGTTCACGGCCGTTCTTTACCGATTGCCGCCGGAATTAAACTAGCGCATCCGGAACTCTCAGTACTGGTTTTCAGCGGTGACGGTGATGGATACTCGATAGGTGGGAATCACTTTTTGCACGCCTGCAGACGCAATATCGATTTAACATACGTGGTGATGGACAATCAAGTATACGGGATGACAAAAGGCCAGCCATCACCAACAACTGAGCCTGATTGGGACAATGGTATGGCTCCAGGCGGAACAAATCTGCGCCCGTTTCAACCACTGGTTATTGCTTTAGCTGCCGGTGCTAATTTCATAGCCCGCGGTTTTTCCGGTGATTCAAACGGAACAGCTGATTTAATCGCTGAAGCAGTCACTCATCCGGGATTTTCTTTTGTGGAAATCCTCAGCCCGTGTGTTACCTTCCGTCCAGAACAACGGGCGTGGAAGGAGATGGTACGGCACGCACCTGTGAAAACTACTTTCGATAGAGGACAGGCTGCACGTCGTCTGGCAACCGATGACGGTTTTTACACCGGTGTTTTGTTTCGTGACACACGTCCGGCTTTTGAACCACCAAAAGCTAAAACGCAGGTTGAGGTCTGTGACTTTGATCATGAGTTTATCGTTTGAAAACTTGATTTGAATAATCTTACTTTTTGTGTCGATTAGTTGATTAACCAGTTCATCCTTCGAGAGGACCTAGAAACTCGCTAACAGGCGGTTAATCCTGTAATCCACTCGTTATTATGTGAGAAGTGTTTCAAATCTTAATCAATAATTATAATCAGCAAGCAATCATGAATGTTATTCACCCAGATGGTTGGGCTCCGCCGATTGGTTATTCCAACGGAATTGCTGTGGATGCCGGACGAATTGTTTTTATTGCGGGACAAGTAGGTTGGGATGCTCAACAAATTTTCCGCAGCGAAGAAATAGCTCCACAATTTGAACAGGCATTACTTAATATTTTGGCGGTGCTTGAAAAAGCAGGTGGAAAACCTGAGCACATTTGCCGAATCACCGCATTTTGTATTGACAAACCCGCGTATTTAGCCGCGCGCCCGAAGCTTGGTAAAATATGGAGAAAGGTGATGGGACGCAATTTCCCTGCAATGAGCATGATCTTTGTCGCAGACTTACTCGATACTCCCGGTAAAATTGAACTTGAAGCAACTGCTGTGATTCCTCAATAAACTGGTAAACAGGAGTAACTTTATTTTCTTGTTGACAGCTAAAGAAGTATGGGCTATCTTCAAGATACTTTTAGCAGATTTTCCGGACTGTCCGGAAATAATGTATTAGCTAACTTAACATAAGGAGAAATGATGAAATTAGGTATACTGGGAACACTTTCCCTAGCTATAATGCTGATCAGTCAGGTTGCATTTGCGGAAACTGTAAAAATTGGATTTGTGACCACCCTCACAGGTGGAGCAGGCGCAATTGGGAATGATATGCGGGATGCAGTTGAACTTGCACTCGATCATCTTGGCAGAAAAATGGGAGGGTCAGATGTAAAAGTGTTTTATGAAGACGACACTTTTAAACCTGCAGTAGGAAAACAGAAAACTGAAAAGTTGGTTAAGAAAGACAAGGTACATTTTGTCGGTGGTTACATTTGGAGTCATGTTTTAATGGCTTCCCGAAATTCAGTTGTCGGGAAAGGACCATTTATGATTAGTTCTAATGCAGGGCCAGGTCCTGTAGCAGGCAAGCTTTGTCATGAAGATTTTTTCTCTACGTCATGGCAAAATGATCAAACCACAATGGCAATGGGTGAAGTCTTAAACCAATTAGGTGTTAAGGATCTCTACATAATGGCACCTAACTATGCAGCAGGAAAAGGAATGGTTGCTGGAGTTACAAGAACATTCAAAGGAAATATCGTAGGAAAAGATATGACAAAATTTCCTGCACAGCTTGATTTTTCTGCTGAATTGGCCAAAATTCGTTCNGTAAANCCTGATGCTGTNTTCGTNTTCTATCCNGGNAAGCATGGNNTNCAGNTNNTCAAACAGTATTCNCAAGCNGGNTTNNAAGATAAANTNCCNTTNTANTCTGCNTTCACTGTGGATTCNTTNANNCTNCCTCGTTTNAAANATTTGGCTGCNGGANGNTTGATGACNCAATTTTGGGCNCCNGATTTNCCGACTCCTNTCANCAAGATCTTTGTGCAGGATTACCGCAAGAAGTATGGGCGCTATCCCACCTTTTACGCGGCTCAGTCCTATGACACGATCATGCTCATTGACAGTGCAGTGCGGGCGGTCAATGGCAACCTCCGCGACAAGGACGGCATGCGGACAGCGATGCGTAGGGCGGCCTTCCCATCGGTGCGGGGACCATTTAAATACGGAAACAACCATTTCCCTATTCAGAATTTCTACTTGCGAAAAGTAGTGAAAGATTCTGAAGGTAATTATACAACTAATGTTGTGAAAACTGTTTATACAAACCATCAGGACACTTACGCTAAAGATTGTAAAATGTCCTGGTAACAATTCTGCTTATGGAGGGGCTCCCGCGTCCCTCCATTTTCTTTTCCTGCCATCATGATGAAAACCTGAAGATTACAGCAATTTGNAATATCTGTTGAATTTCACTTTCACTTNAAAAAGGTCTTTTCATTCTCCGACATTTCTGTAAAACTTTGGTCAAACCAGATAAAGTCATTAAAGACTGTTCTGTAGAACACATCAATAAAAATTTTCTCACATAATGCAAACAGGTTCATGTGAACTGGATTCTGCTTTTTGAGCAAACCCTTAACGGGTTTCANCTCGGTATTTTACTGTTTCTGCTGGCTGCCGGCATGACACTGATTTTTGGGATNATGGATCTGATCAATCTGGCTCACGGTTCACTATACATGATGGGAGCCTACTTTGCGGCTACTTTCACCCAATGGACAGACTCATTCCTCCTTGGAGCTTTACTTGCTCTTCCCGCCTGTATGCTGTTTGGTGTAATCCTGGAGAAAATCGCCNTACGTACACTTTATACACGCAGTCACCTTGATCAAGTCCTGGCAACATTTGGGCTAATTCTTTTTTTCAATGAATTTGTCAGGCTGATCTGGGGGCCGGTCGGCCTCGACATTCCTCTGCCTGAGCTGCTCAGCGGCAGTGTTGAACTATTCTTCGGTATTCGTTATCCTGCGTTTAGACTGGTTATTATAGCAGTAGGAATCATGGTAGCCATTTTACTTTACCTGCTGGTATCGAAGACAAAAATTGGAATGCTGATCCGNGCCGGAGCCAGNAATCGTCAAATGGTGAGTGCACTCGGNATAAACATCAACCTGCTTTACACTNTGGTCTTTGGACTTGGTGCNGTACTCGCCGGTTTAGCCGGCCTAATGGCCGGACCGATAATGACAGTAGAAATTGGGATGGGTGAAGGAATATTGATTATTACTTTTGTGGTAATTGTAATAGGTGGAGTCGGTTCTATTCGTGGTGCATTTGTAGCAGCTCTGATAGTAGGTTTTATTGATACAGTCGGGCGTTCTTTCCTGCCGGACATTTTAGGACTTTTTGTATCCAACGACATCGCCGACACGGCTGCTCCCGCTATTTCATCAATGCTGATCTATATTTTGATGGCCCTTATTCTGGCAATCAAACCTCAGGGGCTTTTCCCNCCTAAAGGAGCTTAGATGAAATTCACTCCCCGTATCTACATTATCACACTATTGATGCTCGGCTTAGGCGCTGTCCCTTTAATCGCTGACAGTATCGATGAACCCTTCTACACAGTTTTGTTTTCACGCATGTTGATTCTTTCAATTGGCGCAGTCAGTTTAAATCTTATTTTAGGCTTTGGAGGAATGGTGAGTTTTGGACATGCTGTATACCTCGGAATTGGTTCATACGTTGTCGGAATTGGTACTTTTCACGCGGTTGAGGACGGTGTGGAGTGGTTGGGGAACGGTTTCGTTCACATGGCGGTTGCCGTGGCAGTTTCCGCAATTGCAGGACTTATCATAGGCGNTATTTCATTGCGGACACATGGAGTTTATTTCATTATGATTACGCTGGCGTTTGCCCAGATGTTTTATTTTGTTGCAGTCGGTAATGAAAANTACGGNGGNGATGACGGACTAAGTCTTTATATGCGCAGTGATTTCGCAGGTTTACTCGATCTCTCAAATGACAACTCACTCTATTATCTCAACTTTGGCTTTTTACTGGCAAGTTTGTACCTTTCCCACCGTTTGACAAATTCACGTTTCGGCATGGCCATCCGCGGAACAAAGTCTAATGAACAAAGAATGAAGTCTATCGGATTTCCTGTTTTCCGCTACCGCCTACTGGCTTTTGTGATTGCTGGGACTATTTGCGGATTGGCCGGAGTTTTGTCTGCCAATCAGACTGATTTCGTCAATCCTTCCGTTATGCACTGGACCCACTCAGGTGATTTGATCATTATGACAGTCCTGGGAGGAATAGGAACACTTTTTGGCCCAGTGATTGGTGCGGTAGCTTTTCTTCTACTGGAAGAACTTCTTTCGGGGGTCACTGAATATTGGCAATTGATTTTTGGTCCAATGCTNGTGCTGATAGTCATTTTCGCACGCGGAGGTATAGACGGAATGTTGGCTGCTTTGGACCGCTGGTGGCTTCTACTTTTCCTCAAAAAGAATCCGGAGGGGGACTGAAATGTTAAAAGTAAATTCTCTAGTCAAATCATTTGGTGGATTACTAGCCACAGACAATCTTTCTTTTGAGGTTGAGGCAGGAAAACTGCACGCGGTTATCGGCCCAAACGGCGCAGGCAAAACCACTTTGATCAGCCAAATCACAGGCGAAACAAAACCGGATTCCGGAACTGTTATCTTTGACGGAGATGATATTTCNGATGTTCCTGTTCATCTACGTTCTGCACGCGGTTTAGCGCGTTCCTTTCAGATTACAAATATTTTTCCTGACATGACGACTTGGGACAATGTCGCTCTGGCAGTACAAGCACAAGCCGGGCATTCCTTTCATTTTTGGAAAGACGCCAGAAAGGACCCTCTTTTACGCGAACCTGCTTTAGTNTTTTTAGAGCAAGTGGGATTGGCAAAACGTGCCGGCATCGTGGCGGGACAACTTTCTCACGGAGAACACCGCCAACTCGAAATTGCAATGGCACTGGCAACACGTCCTAAAATGCTTTTGCTTGATGAACCGATGGCCGGTATGGGGCCGGAGGAATCAAAAGCGATGGTTGATATACTACAAGGACTGAAACGGAAATTGACCATCCTGTTGATTGAGCATGATATGGATGTTGTTTTTACACTTGCAGACCAAATCACTGTTTTGGTCTATGGACGAGGAATTGCGACTGATGCTCCGGAAGCCATCCGTAATCATCCGGAAGTCCAGGCTGCATATCTTGGTGAGGAGGAAGTAAGTGCTTGAGCTTAAAAATGTTGAAACTGCATACGGCCAGAGTCAGGTACTGTTTGGTGTTGATTTGCAGGTAAATGATGGTGAGGTGGTGACATTGCTGGGACGTAACGGCATGGGAAAAACAACCACCATTCATTCGATCATGGGCCTAGTAAAAGCACGATCNGGGGAAATAATATTTGAGGGTAATCATGTACGTGAATGGCCTGCATACCGTNTTGCAAGGGGGGGGATGGGTTTAGTTCCGGAGGGGCGACAGATTTTTCCGAATTTGAGTGTAGTCGAAAACCTGGTGGCAACTGCTTCTAACCGCTTAAAAAATCTGAATCCATGGACTCTGGACCGTGTTTTTGAGCTCTTTCCGCGTCTGCCTGACCGTGCGCAAAACATGGGGAATCAACTTTCCGGGGGCGAACAACAAATGCTGGCCATCGGCAGGGCCTTGATGACAAACCCTAAACTATTGATTTTAGACGAAGCTACCGAAGGTCTTGCTCCTTTAATCAGAATGGAAATTTGGGAATGTTTGAAAGGCTTGAAATCTTCCGGACAGTCTATTCTCGTAGTAGACAAAAACATTGAAGCGCTAACCCGCTTCGCTGACCGGCATTATATTATTGAAAAGGGACGTGTTGTCTGGACAGGTGACTCAAAGCTGTTGAGCACAAACAAGGAAATCCAACATCGATATTTGGGCGTTTAGGAACTTCTAAAGTAGACCTAANGGCTGGATATTTAAACCAGCCTAAAGCTTAATTCTGCAGTAGTTGCAATACGTTTTGCGGTAACTGATTCGCCTGTGCCTGCATGGACTGGCTGGCGGAAAGTAAAATCTGACCACCTGTTAATTTTGACATCTCTGCAGCCATGTCTGTATCACGTATGGTTGACTCACCCTGGGTAACGTTTTCATCTGCAATTCTCAATGAATTAAGATTACTTTCAACTACGTTTTTCTGAAAAGCTCCTATTGCAGCACGGTAANTTGATATTTCGTCTATTGCTTTATTTATAATTTTGCCGGAATCGTTTGCACCTTGTTTACTTGTCAAATCAATATCAAATAAACTTCTATATTCACTTTCATTTTCCACTCCTTGACCCAGGTTGCTCGTGCGGATGCTCTTAAAGGAGAAGCCGCTTTCCATCCCGGGTTCAGGCCCTAGATTCACATTTTTTGTCTGTTGCGACAAGTGAACAAAACCTTCTGTACGTGGATTTTCTGGAGATCCTACTATTTCTGACTGTGACTCTTCCACAAACTCTGTACCAATCACATCTCCCTGTTCATTCATTACAGGAACCTCCTTCAGTCCGACTGTACGATCGTACTGAATTGTTATACCCTGAGCTTCAGAAGCACCGTTGATTGCTGTTAAATACTGGCCTTTACCATTTGCTGCTGTACCACCAATTCTACCTGCCACATCCAAACCTTCTTCAGATAATTCTGCTACATTTGCCTCTTTATTCAGCAATCCTGAAATATTTGAAGTGACAGTAAAAGAGGAATCCACACCAAAATTCTTATGTCTGATATAAAATGTTTTATCCGGAGTTTCAAATGCTTCCAGAGCCAAACCGCTTTCTGCAATTCCTTTATTAATGCTTTGCATAACTATTCCACGAATATCTGCTGATGCCTGCTCTGTCGGAAAACGTGAAGGATCCTGCCTGTTGTTTGCTAAAAGNTCCTCAATGTTATCTTTCGCCTCACCCATTCTCGTGTCNATTTCAACATTGCGACCGCCNTCACTTAANAAGATGGNTACACCTTCACCAATATTATTTACTGTCAAAGGAACACTACCTTTTTTAAAAGCCTGTGTTGCAACCTGCACAATATCTACTTCATAACCTTCTGTTGGAGAATCTTTGGTCCATGTTTCTGCANTGACGAAACGCAAATTATTNCCTACTGCAGCTCCGTTTGCACCTAAACTACCATCAAGTAGACTTTTACCGTTAAACCGCGCAGTTTCAACAATTCGATCAAGTGTGGAAATCAAATTATCCGCTTCCTGTTGATCTGCAGCCAGCATGGAATCATCATTTACCGCTTCGTTTGCAGCATGAACTGAGAGCTGTTTTAGANTCANCAGAATATTGCTGAACTCACTTAAAGCTCCCTCAGCTGTTTGAAACATGGCAACAGCGCTTGCGTTATTGCTGTGAGCCTGTCTCAAACCAGCTATTTGTCCTCTCATTCGTTCAGAGGCAATTAACGAAGCCGGTCCGTCCTTGGCACGATTTATTTTTGTTCCAGAACTTAATTTTTCTATGGAACTTTTTACGGTATTTAAATTGTTTTCTGAGTGCCGTAATGTATTCAAAGATGTTGGATTACTTCGAATTCTCATTTTTTTCTCCCATTATTAATCATGTGTTAGGCTTCCGCAGGCAGTTGACTCTTTTTTTAAACCAGCGGATAAAACCCTTGTCTTGCTTTTCGGCTCCCTGAAAAAAAACTTTATCATAATTATGAAAAAAATTACCAGTGTTGTTNTTTTCTGCAGGACTCCGGCATTAGTTCGACTGTGATTCTGTCTGCGAGCAACATTCCTTTTGCNGTCAAACACAAGTGTTGCCCTTTCCGCAAAGCTCTTCCTGCAGCGCAAAGTTCATTGACAAGATCAAGCTGCTCTTTTTCCCACTTTAAACCATAGCGCTTCTGCCATTGCTCTATATTAACTCCTTCCGGCTGACGTAATGCCAGCATCAGGGATTCAGCTGCCTGCTCATTCACCTGTAACTGCTCTTCAAAATCAACCGGCCAGCTATTTTGATCAAGATGTTTGAGGTAAGTGTTTAGTGAGCGCTTGTTGCCCCAGCGGGCTTGACTGAGATATGAATGTGCACCAACTCCGAATCCTAAATATTCATTTCCGGACCAGACCAGTAAGTTGTTCCGTCCCTCCTTAGCTTTTAAGGCAAAGTTCGAAATTTCATATTGAAATAAACCTGCTTTTTCCAGACGTTCAATTGCCCACAAATACATTTCTTCGAACAGCTCCTGATGTTCTGACTCCCATTTTATGATTCGCTCATTTTGTCCAAACGGTGTCTTTTCATGAATTTCCAGTCCATACAATGAAATATGTGATGGATTATAAGATAGTGCTTCCTCAACATCTTTCCTGAACATCGAAATACTTTGTCCCGGAATGCCAAACATCAGATCAAGGTTCCAATTATCGATTGCTGAATCAGCAATCGCCTTGAGCGATTGCCGTAATTCTGAGCCGGAATGAATCCGCCTCAACTTCTTTAAAGTTGATGACTGGAAACTTTGACCTCCCAGACTAAGCCGGTTTACGCCTATTTCCGCAAGTCCTCTCAGATATTCCGGATTCACATCTTCAGGATTCATTTCAAAGGANATTTCTATTTTGTCAGACCATGGGAAAGAATTCCGCACTTGGCTCAGCAAATACACAACCTCCTGAATCCTAAGACTGGACGGAGTGCCGCCACCAAAATATATTGACTCAAGCAAATTTTCTACGAAAAAATTTTCATCACGATTAAACTGTATATTTTCTTTCATCCATGCTGCACGTCGTTCGATTTCAACAGCCATACCCTGGATATATTTTTCATGCAATTCCGATCTGTCGCGTCTAACAGCAAAGGAACAAAAAGGACAAATATGGCGGCAAAAAGGAATATGAAGATAGACTGCAGGTATAGGACAAATTATTTTTTGATAATTGTCGACTAATTCCATTTTTTTTTACTAGAAATATCAGATAACTAATTGTTGATGTTTGATTTAACAGGAGATCTTTTTTGTTGATTTTCTANACCAGTTGAACTAAATTATGAATCCCGGATCTAGTTAGATATTTTGTCAAACTAAGAGTTGTCACTGAAGTAATTGAAAGAAAAATAATTCTCTTCTGGNATTGCTCCAAGAGAAACTCTATCNTGCTGATATAAAAATTATATTTAATATTAATAACACATATTTGGTTGTGGTTTATTGATAATTTACGAATCTAAAATACTTAAGTAATAAGCTTTTATGCTCAGTCTGGGCTTGATTTTCCACTAGGTCGGCAAACCGTGCAATAATTTCATGATTATTGCATAAATAAATTGGATTAAATTTAAGTATCCGGCCTTTAAGTTTTACGCGTTTAAGTATACATTAATCAGTGAGGGAAACCATGGATTGGGCAAACTTCATTTTTATTTTATAATACAAAACACTAAAAGGCATGCATGAAAATTAAACGCCTCTTCACCATGGAGGGTGAGGGTCCTTATCAGTCGATGGAATTTGAAAACCGCAGTTCCATAATCCGCAATCCTGATGGCTCAGTAGTCTCAGAGTGGGAAAAAGTTTCTGTACCAAAAGAATGGTCTCAGGTAGCAACTGACATCATGGCCCAGAAATATTTCCGCAAAGCCGGAATACCCAAACATCTTAAAGCTGCCAAAGAAAGAGGAATCCCCGCATGGCTGCAACCTTCTCTACATGATAAGGCAAAGCAGGAACAGGAAGCCGCAGAAGCAGAAACTTCCGGAGATGATTCCACCATTTCGGAAACTGACGCACGTGAGGTTTTTCACCGGCTTGTCGGCTGCTGGACGTATTGGGGTTATAAGAACAACTATTTTGATACTGAAGAAGACGCCCGAGCTTTTTATGATGAATTATGCCACATGTTGGCTAACCAAATGGCAGCGCCAAACTCTCCTCAATGGTTNAATACTGGACTAAACTGGGCTTACGGACTGGACGGTCCTGCACAGGGACATTATCACGTTGACCCAAAAACCGAAGAAATCACCCCTTCCAAAGACGCGTATACACGCCCGCAACCTCATGCGTGCTTTATCCAGTCAGTCAAAGACGATTTGGTGCGTGAAGGCGGCATCATGGATTTGTGGACCCGTGAAGCGCGACTTTTTAAATACGGCTCAGGAACAGGTTCCAACTTTTCTGATTTACGAGGAGATATGGAACCACTGTCCGGAGGAGGTGTATCTTCAGGACTNATGTCATTCCTCAAAATTGGTGATTCTGCAGCCGGCGCAATCAAGTCCGGCGGAACTACTCGCCGTGCAGCAAAGATGATCTGTATTGATGCCGATCACCCTGACATTGAAAAATTTGTTAACTGGAAAGTTCATGAAGAACAAAAAGTCGCAGCCCTGGTGGCAGGTTCTAAAACGATTAAAGAACTGATCAACGAACTATTCAGCGCNATTCACGACTGGGGAGATGAAACTGAAAAATTTGACCTCAAGTTGAATAAAGACCTNCGTAAAGTCGCCAAAAAAGCCCGACTGGCACAAATNCCTTTCAGCTATGTGCACCGTATCATCCATTTGGCACAGCAGGGTTACACAGATGTTTTGTTTGAAGAATACGATACAGACTGGAATTCTGAAGCATATCAAACTGTTGCAGGACAAAATGCCAACAATTCAATCCGCCTTAATAATGCCTTCATGGAAGCAGTTGAGCAGGACAAAGACTGGGATCTTTTCTGGCGTGTTGAAAAAGTGAAAGCCAAAAAGGAAGGTAGAAAACCTGTTCCGTGCAAGACACTCAAAGCAACTGAACTCTGGGAAGAGATTGCCTATGCGGCCTGGGCCTCAGCAGATCCTGGGATACAGTTCGATACAACAATCAATGAATGGCACACCTGCCCTGCCGATGGACCGATTCGGGCATCAAATCCTTGCAGTGAATACATGTTTTTGGACGACTCGGCGTGCAACTTGGCTTCCCTGAATTTGATGCGTTTCCGTGATCCTAAGACCGGCGAACTTGATATTGTAAAATTAAGGCACGGTTCCAGAATTTGGACAATTGTTTTAGAAATAAGTGTGCTGATGGCACAGTTTCCAAGTAAAAACATTGCCAAGCTTTCNTATGACTTCCGAACACTCGGTTTGGGTTATGCAAATTTGGGAACGTATTTAATGGTTAACGGAATTCCTTATGATTCTCCGGGAGCCCTTGCCATTTGCGGTGCAGTGACTTCCATCATGCATATGACTTCTTACTCAACTTCCGCGGAAATGGCAAAAGANCTAGGCACATTTGCAGGATATGAGAGAAACAAAGAAAATATGCTGCGGGTGCTCCGTAATCACCGGCGTGCCGCTTTCCGTGCTCAGGACAGTGAATATGAAGGTTTGACCATCAAACCTGTCGGTATTGACAGTCAGCATTGCCCCCCTGAATTGCTCAAAGCTGCTCAACAAGATGCAAATCAGGCTTTGAGACTCGGAGAAAAACATGGTTTCCGTAATGCGCAGGTCACTGTGATTGCACCAACCGGAACCATCGGTCTGTTAATGGATTGCGACACAACCGGAATTGAACCGGACTTTGCGCTGGTTAAATTCAAGAAACTGGCCGGCGGTGGTTATTTCAAAATAATTAATAATTCAATTCCCTTAGCNTTAAAGAAACTTGGGTATNCAGACTCGGAANTAGCTGATATTGTACATTATATCAAGGGNTATGCACGTTTAGAGGGAAGTCCCTGCATCAATGCAAATGTTTTGCGCAGCAAAGGTTTTACGGATGAAGTACTCAAGCGCATAGAAGAACATTTACCAACCGCATTTGATATCAGCTTTGTTTTCAACCTCTATACACTTGGAGAGTCATTCTGCAAGGAAACACTGGGTTTGACTGATGAGCAGCTTGGAAATTTTGATTTCAGTATCCTCAAACATCTCGGATTCACCGGCAAGGAAATAGAAGCAGCCAATGATTATATTTGCGGAACTATGACCAGTGAAAACGCTCCGCATCTCAAAAAGGAACATTACAATGTCTTCGACTGTGCAAACAAGTGCGGACGCAATGGTAAGCGCTTCATAGCACCTGACGCGCACATCCGTATGATGGCGGTTGCCCAGCCTTTCATTTCCGGTTCGATTTCTAAAACTATCAATATGCCGGGCGATGCTGATGTAACTGATATTAAGCAGGCATTTTCCACTTCCTGGCACAACGGTTTAAAATGCAACGCACTCTACAGGGATGGCTCCAAACTCAGCCAACCGCTCAANGTAAGTGCGGAAGAACACTTGTGGGACGAAGACGAAGCAGATGAAAGTATCGCTGCTGTACAACCGGCNCAAATCAGGATTGCAGAAAAAATTATTCACCGTTACATAGCCAAACGCAGAAAATTACCTCACCGCCGTAACGGCTACACACAAAAAGCGGTNATCGGAGGACACAAGCTTTACCTTCGNACCGGTGAGTATGAGGANGGNACCATTGGCGAAATTTTTCTCGATATGCACAAAGAAGGAGCTGCGTTCAGNAGTTTGATGAATAGCTTTGCGATTGCCATTTCACTCGGACTGCAACACGGTGTGCCTCTGGAAGAATTTGTGGAAGCCTTTATTTTTACCCGTTTTGAACCAAACGGGATGGTTTCCGGAAATGATAATATCAAGATGAGCACATCCATCATTGATTATGTTTTCCGTGAACTGGCAATTTCTTATTTGGGTCGTAACGAATTGTCACATATCAATTCAGATGAACTGCAGGCAAGTGCTGTACATACTCAGAATGAGACAGAACCAGAGTTTGACAATGAACAGGTAGTCTCAGAAAGAACTCTCAGTACTGAAGAAAGCCAGGCCTTTCTGGAACAAGAGGACAATGATTTTAAAGGAGTTGATTTTGCGCTTTTGAAAAATTCAGAACCGGAACCAGAACAGGCACATGCNGATTTTTCCGGCAATACAGATTTTGCAGGAGAGACTTCCAGCGAAAGTTGGGAAGCACAGGAAAGATCCACATCCAGNCTTGTTCAGGAAGCACGGATGAAAGGCTATGAAGGAGAAGCATGCCACACCTGCCAGCAGTTCACAATGATACGTAATGGTTCCTGTCTCAAGTGTGCCTCCTGCGGTGCAACCAGCGGTTGCTCCTGATCAATATCCTGGCGTTTTGAGTACATTACTTTAGCCCAAGCAGCCTGAGGCTGCCATAAATATATTTGTTAAGCACAGGCTGCCGGGAAACAACTATTTTGTTTCCTGACACCCTGTTGCCTTTAAGGCATTTGCTGCTGTAAACTTTGTTCGGCAGGTTGAAATGTAAAAGCCTGTATTCAAAGCTTTAGTCATGTCTTACCTCCCAGTGTTTCCTCCTTCGCCTCCTAAGACTACTTCACAACGTGGAATTGCCCTCTTGATTACTCTGGTTATTTTGGCTCTCCTTGCAGTTTTCATGACAGAGTTTTCATTTGAAACCAAACTTGAAACTCGGGGGATTAAAAATTACCAAGCATCCTTCAAAGCTAGAAATGCCGTTAAATCAATGTTTAAGGCTGTTTTAGAAGGTATAGAAGGACAGGAAGAGCTTAAGTTTTTCACAGTATACTTAAAGGATTTATTAAGGCTGGGAGCAACAGGCAATGAAATATCTTTTTTAAATCCACCTCAACCTGTTGGCTTGCCTGCAGGAGTAATTGCGGATTTCCCGGAAGTATCTTTTTATACACCGGTCATCCGTCCTATTGATCATCTTTATAACTTGAACCGGATACAAACGCCACCGTTTAGAACAGTTAATCCTGAGACAAAATCGGACGTTCGGCTGGCAAATCAATTCATTAATATTCTCAAAAAGTGGACTAGTGTAACTACTTATCAGCCTGGAAGCAGTNTTCCATCACATAATATTCAATTAAATATCAATGATATCCTGTCAATTTATGCGGCAATTTTCGATTGGCTGGATAAAGATGCAGAAATTTATGATTCATCCATCTACGGTACAATAGGTGCGGAGAAAAATACATATCGTTCTATAGATCCGTATTTTGAAATAAAAAACGGTTTCCTCGACAAGTTGAGTGAAGTCCAACTAATTAGCGGGGTTAAAGATAAACGGATTCCGCTCGATCAATGGAAAAAGGGATTCACAATCTTTCCTGTAGGCAACAAATATGAAACGCAAGCAGACTTTTCTGCAATTAAACCACGTATCAATGTCAACTTAGCAACATTNGAAGAAATTGTAGAATTCCTGGAGAAATTTAATCAAAACACTGCTTATTTCATCAATTATTCCCCAGGCTATGACGACAGCATTTCACAGGATTATTTTGAAAAAAGAGAAGAAATTGCAGCAGANCTTACAAAACAACCACGTTCTAAATTGACAAGTGAAGACATAAAAAATAAGCTAAGCAATATTACTCAATACGACAGATCCCGTGATTTTTTCATCCCCCACAGTTTCTGGTATGAAATCTTGCTCATGACTGAAATCGATAACGTGAAAGCCNAAGTGAGAGCTGTTGTCTCTGTTGACAGAAATGCCGCAACTGGTAAAGTTTCAAACTTAGTTATTCACAATTTCTTCTTACGTTAAAAATATGTCCGAAACAATTGGCAAAAGAATCATACGCCTAAGAGAAGTTGGTTCAACAAATACATATTTGAAAGATAACAGTGAGTTGCTTAAGCAGCACGGATTGGTTGTAATTGCTGAAATGCAAACTTCCGGACGAGGAAGAGCCGGAAGGAAGTTCGTTTCACTTCCGCAAAAAAACGTAACCTTTTCGGTTGTCCTGCATCCAAACTTAGCGCTTGGGGAAGTTCAGATATTTGCTTTACTGGCCGGAATCGTAGTCGCTCGTGTTCTAGAAAAATATATAGACGGAGCCCACCTTAAATGGCCAAATGACGTACTGGTAAACGGGAAAAAAATCTGCGGTATTTTACTTGAAACAATCAAAATTCCGCAACAGAATTTTCCTGTATTGATCCTCGGGATAGGCTTAAACACTAAAGGTTTTCTCAAAGATTATCCGCAAGAACTACAGGAAATTTTGACTACTCTGGAANCAGAAATTTATCAAAACTCTAACGTAATTAATAGAACAGAAGATAGACCTGCTCTTGAAAATGAAACAGTATTTCAGCTGCTTTTAAGTGAACTGGAATGCTGTTTTGCAGAATTCAGAGAAAAGGCTGCTGCAAACAGGGAAGCTGACTATGTAACAATCGCCCGCAGCGCACTGCTGAATGAATGGTTAATTCGCTCNCAGGCAAAAGGCAAGAAGGTACGTAGTTTGAATAACGTACAAGAACAGATAAAAGGCTCAGGAACCATTGGTACTATTGAAGGATTAACGAAGGAGGGTTATTTGCAAATCCGGACAGAATCAGGAGAAATCCTGACGCATGTTTCCGGAGACATTCTTGAAATAAGAGAGGAACCGTAATGATTATAGCTGTAGACATAGGCAACAGTGACGTAGTACTTGGCTTAGTCAAGGATTCAAAAATATTACAGAGTTGGCGCCTGCATACNGGTATTCATCAAAGTGTAGATGAATATGGAATACTTGTTCGGGGTATGCTTTTCGCATGCGATTTCAGTTTGCAAGAGGTGCAAGGCGCAGTGCTTAGTTCAGTAGTTCCAGAACTGACAGAAGTTTTTACTTTACTGCTAGATAATTTGACTGGTAAACCTACAATTCAGGTCAGCTACGAACGCAATCTTGGCATTGAAATAAATACTGAAACACCAGCAAAGGTCGGTCAGGACAGACTGATTAACGCTGCTGCCGCATACCAGGAATATAAAACTTCACTGATCATCATTGATTGTGGTACTGCAACTACACTGGATGTAGTCTCTGCGGAAGGAATTTTTCAGGGAGGTGTGATTTGTCCCGGATTATTAATTTCTGCTGATGTGCTGTTTTCAAAAGCCGCACAACTGTTTCAGGTAAATCTTGAGATGCCGGAAAATGTAATCGGAAAGAATACGACTGACAGTATTAAATCCGGTCTAATCTACGGTTACGGCGGAATGATAGATTCGTTGATTAAAAGAATAACGAATGAAATAGAACAACAAGGCCAANCAACACCGACAGTTGTAATCACCGGCGGTTTGGCTGCAAAAATTTTACCGATTCTGTCAAACGTTATTTATCATGATGATTTGACCTTGCGCGGTTTATACCTTTTTTATCTGCTCAATAAAACAGACACTAGTGGGAAGCAGTTCTGATTTGCTAAAACAAGAAAATTAAATGCACCAAAAACATTACAACTGCAAGTGAAACATGGCTGAAGAAAAAGTTGACGGACTGGAAGGTCTGGACGATTTTGGTGACGATTTTGGAGAACAGCTCGACTCCTTCATGGAAAATGACGGTGAGGAAGAGAGTGACAGTGAATTGGATTCATTTTTCGAAGATCTTTCTACAATCGATGACCTGGAAGGTGACGATGACAGTGAGNCTGCAGAAGATAAAAAAGAAGAGGAAAAGACTCCTGAAGTAAAAAGTGATGATGAAGACGATGGTNATGTTGATGAAGATGCTGGTGATGAAGATGACGAGGAAGAGCAGGAGGAGGAGGATTACGATACTGAGCTTGAAGATGAGTCAGAGGGCAAGGACGATGATACTTCAACTGCTAAACAGAAAAAAAAGAAAGGTCTGTTAAAACCGCTTATTATTTCCAGTATTACAGGTTTGCTTTTGGGAGTTATCACTGTTGTAGTACTTTATTTTTTTGCAACTCCTGCTGAGACAACTTTATTTGAAACCGTCGTAGAAATACCGACAGAACCTGTTCCACCCGTAAAGGTCAGTAAACCTGAACCAAAGAAGCCAAAGAAGCCAAAGAAAGCAAAAGCAAAAGCAAAAGCAAAAGCAAAAACAACCAGCTATTACGTACAGGTTGTTTCCTGNATTTCCCATGAATGCGTTAACGAAAGTCGTCTTCAATTAAAAACTTTAGGGTATAAATCACGTGTCCGTTCTTCAAATGAAAGTTCCGGAATTTCGGAGGTGCTTTCTACAAAAATTTTTGGTGAAGAGTATTCTGCAAGAATGGTTAAGAAAATTAATTACAATAATCCTCTGGCAGGCCATGCTTTTCGCAAATCAATGGAAAATGGATACCAGGTATCACTGGGATTATTTCCGGATCTAGAAACTGCAAACAGAGTAAGAACTTATTTAAATCAGGCTTTCAAGGAAGATATTTTCCTTAAAATACAGCGTACTACTCAGAAAATACGTTTTCAGGCTGTACAAATCGCAGGGTTTAAATCAAAAAAAGATGCAGTAAAATTGCGTGACAAATTAAGAAAGAATAACCCCAATTTTCAAAGTGCATTTGTTAAAGCAGATATAAAACCTTAAAGCAAATTTAAAAGGTATTTTTCGCAGGGAAACAACATACAGCTTTTATTAGCGTGGACTTCTGCAAATACNTTTTTGTTATTTTCACAAATTTAAGTTTGGCTTTTTCTGATTTATAAAATAANATTAATGCTCAAAAACATTGTATAACAATNANNAAACGGAGCATTTATGGGACTGAGTTGGACAATTGTATTTGTCGTTCTGGTCATAGGATTCATCATCATTCCAGGATCAGTTTTCCTGTCAAATATTAGCCGGATCCGCAAAGAAAAAGCACAATAAAAACTGGTTTTAACTGAGCATTTAGTATATTGAGTGTTTCTCTAAAGTCTTCAGAGAAATTATCTTTCAGTCTTGTCCAAGCAAAGTTTTAAAGTTAAATCCTTTTCAACTCCCCACAGCAAACACTCAGCAAGAGACATTGAGTAACAGTCAGTCAATCTTCTTTGAGAAATATTTTGAAAGTTAGACTCTGCCTGCANCCTGCAAAAGGNAGGAATTTGTTTATCTACAGACTGTGCTCAGTCAGTCTCTTATCACTCTCACTTTACTTCTCTGTCATTCAGCTTTACGCAAAAGAATCGTCATCTGCAAAAATACAGCCGGTTCCTGGACTGTCTGCTGATGCTAAAGTAGAACAATTAATTCATAAATCAGACATTCCAAATATTATCGGAAGTTATGCNGTAGTTACTGCTTCTGCATTAAATTTNCGTTCAAGNCCCANCACCANAAATNCTNCCATAAAAGTTCTCCCNAANGGCACACATTTATTGAGTTTGTCAGCANCAAATAAAAAATGGCTGAAGGTCAGAAACCCACAAGGGATTCAGGGNTGGGTGGCTCAGGAACATGTCAAACTTTATGNGCCTGAAGGCTTGCCTTATTATGCAGGAAAATTTAACTCGACACCCTTCACCTCGTCACTGGAAGCAAGTATTCTGCAGTACATGAAAGAAACCTATACCAAAAACAAACTCAAGAGAAATGACAAACTTTCAATCGTTGTGCAAGATCTTACAACTGGAGAATTACTGGTTTCTCTACGAGCGAGGCAAAGTGTCAAATCTGCCAGTACAATCAAGGTNCCAATACTTCATGCATACATGATTCAGCGTTTTAAAGGAAANATCAGAGAGAGCTCAAACCACAAAAANCTGATTGAGGAAATGATCCGTTTCAGCAGTAACCCCAGCACAAATACTATAATTAAATTGTTAGGTGGTACTGAAAATATTCAACTCTTACTTGACAACACAAAATTGTACAAAGAGCTGAGCCTAATAGAGACGATTCCGGAAGATGGACGTACTTACCAAAATAAAATTTCTGCTGCAGATTTAAATCAGATATTTGTGAATATCTGGTTTAAACGTGTAATCGGAACTAAATACAGTGCGCAAGTAAACAAAACCGCGGCAAAGGAAATGCTTTATTTACTCGCTCTTCCCGGTCATGCCTGGTTGAAAGACAGGATTAAAGCCGACACCTGTTTTGCGGCTAATAAATCAGTCAAACTATGGGACAAAACAGGATTTGTAAAAGGAGTAAACGGAAACGCAGGTATTGTAGAAATAGATACGCCTCATGGAAGAAGAGCTTATTCGCTGGTAATGTTCATGGAGCGTGAAGATTATCAAACAATCGAAGGAGACGCATCCCACTGGTATGAACGTGTAAGCCTGCATATGCGCAAAATTTCTGAGATTACCTTCGCTTTTATATCCAACCGCTACGAAAGTTACAATGAATGCGGACGTTCACAACTCATTCGTTATGCCAAATTGGCTCTCGCACCACGTCCTCTGCAAGTCTCTCTCTAAATTTTATCCAGCTGAAAATAAAGTAATTCAGCTAAGTTGTTCATTGCNCACTCACTAATAAACGCAGAATTATGAACCTGGAAAAACGTCTGCAATGGTTTTTTGAGCGAAAGTTGATTATGCTCTTTCTCTGGGAAGAACGTTTTTTAAACCCTTTGATTGCTGATGAACTGCAGCGACTAACAGCTTCGGGACTGCTTGAAGACGAGGATACTCTACACTTGATGGAGAAAATTTTACCTGATTTGACAACTCAGTTGCCGACAGGTATGTATTTTCCTGTGCCCATCTCAANAGCACTCAAACAGGAAAATGANTTTACGAGCGAACTTGCAATGCGCTTTCACTATGACTTTATCCGGATTGATCAACANCAAAAATGGNGTTTGCGTGAAAAATATATCAGCGGAAAGGTATTAGCTCTTTTTGAATCAAATCTGTTTTTTGAAAAAGAGAGTGAACTTTATTTTGTTGAGTATTGGAGTGATCACCGCTGGGACAAATGCTACCTTGAATGTGAAATAACACCGATGCGGGCATTGGCCATAGAGCTAGTTCAAGAGGAATTTAAGCTGCAGCTTAATAATCAGCAAACTGATTCGNTTGATCTCGACAGCTTCCGTATCGATAAAAAGGAGAGATGTTTTGTGCTTTCTCAAANCTATGGCGAAGTCATGCTGGCGGATGCTCCAAGGTTCTGGCTGTTGAATCATTTANACGAATCCGGTTCATACTTTGTGTTTGGCGATAGGCATTTTCCACTGACTTTTTCCGGATGAAGTGACTCACACAAAAATCATCACTGGTTTTTAATTTTATGACAGCCCTCAATAAACTCTTCAGTAACTTACAATTCAGTTAAATTCCTTGAAAATACAGTAAATTTAGGATATAATAGTTCTTATTTTTTACGATGAGCGCAGTTGACTTTTTTTAAAACGTGCAGGCTCAACCAATTTTAAGGGCGTGGTTCAAGCACATAACCGTAAGTTATGGAGTATNTTTCTCCTTTATGAGAAATATTACGGGAACGTGAATATTCAACTTGCTGCATTATTTCCTGGCGATTTATTTTTTTTCGTTGCTTTTTGGGGCTTTCATTTAATTCCAAACGCAATTTTTCCTGTTCCTCTAAAATAGATTTACGAGTTATAGCTATTGCTTTANCATTTTCCAAAGAGCCCATGCGCTCCTTAAACTTAAAATATGCNTCTTGGCGTATTTTTTTTTGTGAATCTAGAGTAGAAAGACGACTACCAGCTATTGCTTTAGTTTTTACCAATGTCTCATTTAATTTTTTAAAATATAATGACTGTCGCAACTTTTTTTGTGAATTTAAAGCAGAGCGGTGCTTTTCAGCTATTGCTTGAGAATCTTTTTTCCCTTTGATATAACATTCATAACGAGCCTGTGCAGATACATTGCAGGCAATGTTTTCCGCAGTTAATTTTTGAGCTGAGGCTGAGGTGGATCCCAAAATAGCAGACCAGAAAATCATCATAANAGGTATTAAAAAGCTGAAACGAAGTCGTTTCAACAGACTGGCTTTTGTGTTTTTGCTAATGTCCTGTCTCTGCATATTTCAATTAAATATTGGATTTACTCAAACTGAATCTACAAATACTGAAGAAGAAAAGAATAATCAAGATCCTGCTGAAAACAACACCATAACTAACGAGAATAAGGACCAAAATACTGAAATAGCTGCCGTGATGAAGGCTGATAATTCGTCAAGCATAGACCCTGAAGAAGAAAAAATCAGACGAAAAGCAATGGCAATGATCCTGAATATTTCTAAAGCTAACAATCCTTTGACAAATAAACAGTCTGCTTCAATCTTTAATTTGAATGAACAAAAGCAGAAAGACCGGAAAAAAGGCAAACGNGAAATGCANTCTTATAATCAAAGGAACNACAANNAGATNAATGNTTTTTTTCAACGNTTCNAAAAGAGACGCTACNAATCNGNNANNTACAGCGGCAAGCATGACGACTACACAAGTTACATCCAAAATTTTCAAGCAAACAGCAGTCGTTAATAAATAATCCTGCAGAATATTTTTTTTATCTACTAANTCCTCAACCTACATTAAACATTAAATGCAATATTTATGGCACGTGTAGCAATGGCGATGAGCGGGGGCGTTGATTCGTCAGTTGCNGCTGCTTTGTTGAAGGAGCAGGGTCACGAGGTTATAGGGCTTCATATGAAACTTTATCACGGCCCTGAGAATGAATCNCGACAAAAAAGCTGCTGCTCTCTTGATGAAGCAATCGACGCGCGTTCTGCTTGTCACCGGCTTGACATCCCTTTTTATGTGCTTGATTATCAAAAAGAATTTAGAGAAACTGTGATTGATTATTTCATCAATGAATACTCAAGCGGGCAGACACCTAATCCGTGTGTGATGTGCAATAAAAAAATAAAAAGTGATTTATTGTTAAAAAAAGTAGACGAACTGGATTGTGACTTCCTGGCAACAGGACACTATGCCCGGGTTTATAATAATCCGGAGAGTGGACGTCCACAATTAGCGCGCCCACAGGATTTACGTAAAGACCAGACTTATTTTCTGCACGGTATTCCGGCAAATGAGNTGCCGCGGCTGATGTTTCCTTTGGCAGAGATAATTAAACCTGCAGTCAGGAAGATTGCAGGCAATCTTAATTTGTCTGCCGCAAAAAAACCCGACAGTCAGGAAGTATGTTTTGTACCAAAAGATTATAGAACTTTTTTGAAGCAGGAAATGAAGACTGCACCTGTACCGGGTGAGTTTATAAGTGTTTCCGGAGATGTCCTGGGAGAGCACGCAGGNCTGCCTTTTTATACCATTGGTCAACGNCGCGGACTTGGACTTAGCGACACAACACCATATTATGTTGTAAAAATAGATAAAGCCCAAAACAGGGTTGTGCTAGGCAAAGAAGATGATTTATTTTCACAAACAACTCACGTTTCCAGAGTGAACTGGGTGTCCATACAAGCCCCGGAAAAACCGATACGTGTATCCGCAAAACTGCGTTATGCACATCAGGGCGCATCTGCCACTGTTTTTCCTGCTTCCGGAAATCAAGTCAAGGTGGAATTTGACTCTCCGGAACGTTCAGTAACTCCCGGACAAGCTGCTGTATTTTATCAGGATGANATCCTCCTCGGAGGCGGCCGTATCGAAAATTCACCTTGAAAATNTTCCAATCAACCTAAGACAATGAATATCCTTTTGACTGGTTTTATGGGTGCAGGAAAGACCACAATAGGGCGTAAGTTGGCCAAATTGCTGGAATATTCTTTTATTGATACCGATACTGAGATTGAAGAAGATCAGGGATGTAACGTCACTGAAATCTTTAAATATGGTGGAGAAGAGTGTTTTCGTGAAATGGAGACCCGTCAGCTGGAAAAACTAAAAAGTGTCGATAATTCTGTAATTGCAACCGGCGGCGGGATTATATTACGCAGGCAAAATCGAGGTATGCTACAAGAAATAGGCAAAAGAGTTTATTTGAAGGTACCTCAGGCAGAATTGCTGCAGCGACTGAAAAACGACCGTAACCGTCCATTATTGAAGGAAAAAGATCCGGAAACTGTCTTAAATGAGATGTTTGCAGAACGAGATTTGCTTTATAAGCAAGCAGAGTGTATTATAGAAACAGGTCAACAATCTCCACAACAAATTGCTTCAGAGATAATACGGAAACTATGCAATGAAGACTCAGACCACAACTTTTGAATCAGCGCTACAAAAACTTGAAGAAACGGTTGATAAGCTGGAAGAAGGAGCTATCCCTCTTGATGAAGCATTAACCACTTTTGAATCCGGTGTTCGCTGGAGTAGGGAATGCAANAAATTCCTCGAAAACGCAGAGCAACGTATAGAAAAAATTNTAAAGAATGAAAATGACGAGTACGAACAAAAAGAATTTGTACTCGACTGAAGAACACGGTTTTCGGAAAATGNCCGTAAATCAAAACTAATATTTCAGAGATGTTCTGTCTCCCCCTTGNTGGAAAGAAAGAATAGGGGGANGCTGATTTCTGATTACTGAATTCTAGAAAATAAAACTGCAAGTCTACGCAAGCTCAAGCGAATGCTGNGTTGTACTGTTNAATGTATAATCAGTTGCGTCACTACGGTCCCTCTTTTCGATTTNTGATCTGTAAATCAAATATTTGTCGGAACATCCTGATTTTAAACTCATAAAAATCAGGTAAAAAATGACAAAAATAGACAATAAAATCCTCATCAATGTAGAGGATGACGAAACCAGAATTGCGTTATTNCNCGGCAATAAGCTGGATAACCTTTACATTGAACAAACTCACCGCTCCCAAAAAGTTGGTAATATTTATTGCGGTAAAGTAATAAAAGTACAACCTTCCTTTCAGGCGGCCTTCATTGATTACGGTGAAGANCGTCACGGNTTCCTTTCCCTTTCCGATATAAACTTCCAAGTCTATAAACCAAGCCGTGAAGGTCGCGGGCGGCCATCCATCACACAGCTTCTTAAACCCGGACAAAAAATTCTGGTTCAGGTAATCAAAGATGAAATTGGCCACAAAGGCGCGTCACTCACCACAAACATTTCTTTGGCGGGACGCTTTCTTGTTTTTATGCCGGACAGTGACCGTGGAGGTGTTTCCAAAAAAATTGAAGATGAAGACCAAAGGACGCGTTTGCGTCACTTACTGAAAGGTCTTGGAAGTGAAAATTCATCAGCCATTATTCGCACGGTTGGTGTTGACCGTTCGCTCACTGAATTAAAACGTGACTACACGATTTTACGCCGTACCTGGAATGAAATCAAAGACGATTACGAAGAGCAGTCAACTCCGGGGATACTGTATCAGGAAGAAGATGCGATGCTGCGTATGATCCGTGATTATTACAATGACAGTGTTACGGAAGTTGTGATTGATGAACCGGTTGCATTTCAACATGCCTTAGAGTTTTTTAAAACTCATATGCCNGCAGAACAAAAAAAACTGCAGCTTTATCTTGGCGAAAAATCTCTTTTTTCAGCTTATGATATTGAAGGCCAGATTGAAGTTCTGCATCACCAGCAGGTTCCCCTGCCTTCAGGCGGTTCATTAGTCATCATGCCTACAGAAGCACTTGTCGCAATTGACGTCAACTCCGGAAGATCCACTCAAGAGAGAAACGTTGAGGCTACCGCGTTACGTACAAACCTCGAGGCTGCAGAAGAAGTCTCAAGACAGTTACGTTTAAGAAATCTCGGCGGTTTGATTGTGGTNGATTTTATCGATATGGAAAACACAAAAAACCGCCTTGCCGTAGAACAATTAATTGAAGAAGAAATGTCTTCAGATAAGGCCAAGACTTCGTTTGGAGTAATCTCCAAATTCGGATTATTGGAATTGAGCCGTCAGCGAATTGCCAGCAGTTTGTCACTCAACTCTATTGAGATAACATTGGCCAACCGTATTTTACGGAAAATTCATGATTCCGCAATTGAGCAAAAAGTGATGCAGGTACACATTAGACTGCCTTTAAAATTGGCAACCCACCTGCTCAATGTTAAGCGACAACGTATAACTCAAATGGAAATGGATTACGGAATCCGTATTTCAATTACTCCTGACANTTTACTTGGAGTTGAAGAAATTCCGGAAATGGAAGTTACTTTGAAAGGTCAGGGTGGTGGAGAAACCAGAACATCCGTGCCAATTTCCGCCTCTGATATGCGTGACGATAAACCTGGCAGGAAAAAAGGTCGTGCTAAAAAAGAACAGGACAAAAAAGAGTNTGATAAAAAGGACGATTCCGTAACTGTTAAAAGTTCTCCGGAAAAGGAAACAGCGGATGAGCAGCCCAAATCAACAGAAACTCCTGCAAAGACTTTATCGAAAAATGAAGCGCTAAAGTCCGCTAAAGAGNCCAGCCTGAAAACTGAACTTCCGGATACAACTGCTGAAGCGAAAAAGGGAACTGAAGAGNCATCCGTAAAGGGGCCGCAAAAAACAGCTGNAACCGATAAAAAACCAGCAGAAATCAGCAAGCCTTCAATAGATAAAGCAGAAAAAGCAGAGGAAACGGTAGTACTTTTTAAGAGCAGNCATGAACCTGTAAAAAAACAGCATGCTCCGAAAAACAAAATTTCAACTCCGGAAAAGCTTGCNGAGGACNAGGAAGNACCTACTGTTGCAACTTATACAAGTGTTCACCTCGAAGATCAGCACAATTTAACAGAANAAACTAAAATTGTTGCTGTTAATAAAACAGAAAAAGAAAATGCTGCTGAAACACCGATGTTCAGCAGTGTTCATTTAGGCGATAAAGAAAAAAAGGCCAAACAGCTTGTTGCAAAGCAGGACTCTAAAGCTCCGGCAACTGCAGAAAAAACATTGCCAGTTACGGGAAAAAAGTCTGTAAAATCTGCTACGCGTAAATCAACTGCAAAAAAACCTATCGCTAAAAAGACGGATTTCTCAAAAGCCTCCGCAAAAGCGCAGCCAAAAAAAGCGAAAGTAGAATCTGCTGAAAAGTCAGGAACAAAATCTAAATCTGCTCAAAGCATAGTCTCCGCTGCAAAAAAGGATTCTGTAAAATCAACAACTCCAAAACGTGCANAACAGGAAAAGAATTCTCCTGCGAAATCGGTTAAAACCACAAAACCTAAGCCTAAGCCTAAGGCAAAAATTCCTCAGAAGCAGCAAAATAAGCCCGTAACACCGGCTACTGCTCCCAAAGCAGAAGAGTCTGCTGCTTAAGGCCACTGATAAAGCGTCCGGGGCAAAATGTCTTACCAAAACCTTCCGTCCATCACAGAGTGTGATACGTTTCTCAAGGAACAAAAGCTTCCTCACGGCAAAGCAGTCAGGGAGCAAGTAAACATCGTGCTGGATCAGCTACGAACCGAAATCTCCAAAAATCCGCACAAAGCTGTTTTAGGCGCCAATGCAGAAATATTGGAGCGAGTTGCAGCACAAGTCCGCAATCAATCTCAGACCACCCAAAGAGTCATTAATGCTACCGGCGTTGTAGTACATACAAACCTGGGCCGAGCTCCTTTGTCCGAAATTTTGTTGCGCAAAGTATTGCCCGGCATGAGTTCCTACTCAACTTTGGAATTTGATCTCCGCACGGGAAAACGCGGTTCACGCGATTCAAAAATCCGCAAACTGCTGCGTACCCTTTCTGGTGCGGAAGATGCGATGGTGGTTAACAATAATGCCGCTGCTGTGTTTTTAATGCTGAAGGCTTTGAACGGAAATGAGTTAGAAAACAAAAAACCTGAAGTTATAGTTTCCAGAGGTGAGTTAGTGGAGATTGGTGGATCTTTCCGGATTCCCGACATAATGCGTGAAGCAGGAGTCAAACTGGTAGAAGTTGGTACGACTAACCGCTGCCGGCTTGCGGATTATGAACAGGCTCTCACAGAAAACACCGCCGCTCTGTTAAAAGTACATCCTTCAAATTACGAAATTCAAGGCTTTACGGAAGAAGTTTCCGTTGAAATATTGGCACAGCTGGCACATTCAAAAGGTCTGCTTTGCTTTCATGATTGGGGAAGCGGCAGTTTTTACAAGTTCCGACAGCGTGGTTTGAGTGAGTATTCAACAGCCGAACAGGAGCTCTCCGCCGGTCCTGATTTGCTGGCCTTCAGCGGTGACAAATTGCTGGGNGGAATACAGGCAGGTGTGTTACTTGGAAAAGCTGAAAATATTCAAAAACTGCGTCAGCATGCTCTCTATCGAGCATTGCGCTTAGACAAAGTGACNCTTGGTTTGNTTGANGCAACTTTNGAAGCATATCTTGATTTAANAACTCTAGCTGAAAATGTGCCTACTGTCGGACTNCTCGAACTGACACGCGAAGATATTCGNNAAAAAGTAAATNACTTCCTTAANCNANTAAAATTACCTGACANTACTGNCTGGAANTGTGAACTNCGTGAAACTGAATCCCNTACCGGAGGNGGAGCTTTACCGGAACTTCCAATTGAGTCGGCAGCACTTATTTTGTCACATCCGCAAAAGTCAGCAAATGAATTACAGAATTGGTTTCGATCACAAACTGTCCCAGTTATCGTCAGGATCCACGAAGATCAAATTTGGCTAGATTTCCGNACAATTCTTCCACAGGATAATGAAGAACTGCTAAGAGTCCTCTCGGTACTGATTTCTACCTGAACTTTAGTTGTTTTTCAGAACCCCCAACCTGTTTTAAGTTAAGCAAATTCCTGTCTGTTTAAGCTGCTCCTGTACAAAGCACTAAAAGGTCTTTTTCTTGCTTGGTCAAAGGAGCAGTATAAGCTTCATNAAGAAATTNTCAAACTTAAGCTTTATTCCTATTTTNAACATTCAATTAAAATTTTCCTGCAGTATGAATTTGCCATTGTTTATCAGGAAAGTGTTCCTGCTCTGTTTCAGTTTTCTTTTTTTTAGTTCTGCAAGTTGGTCTCAGTCCAATANTTATCAAGGAAACGCTAGCAATTTGGAACTGACACAACTCAGTGGATTCAGTGATGATGAACGGATAAAAATATTATTACTGAACCTCCTTCCTTCCGGCATNACTGAAACTGCGGCAGTTGAAATTGGGAAAGTTCTCCAACTGAATATTTACAACACCAATCATTTTACAGTAGTTGGCCCAGCAGAGTGGAACGTTGAAATCAGAGACCAGGATCCCACACTGGCGGATTGTCATGAAATTGCTTGCGGTGCTATGATCGGCAAATTATTTCATNCAGACAAAGTGTTGGTTGGCACCCTTCATTCAGAAATAATGCTTAATGAAAACAGTGAAGAAGAATCGAGTTTTGTACTGTCCGTCAGAATGGTTGATACACGTACTAACATCACAGATTTTAGCGATGAAGTACAATTCACTGAGCTGCACATGCATGATGAATTATTCCGGTTGGCGGCAAGGATTTCAGATAACACCTTGTTAGTTGGTAATGTACTTAACACAAAACCTTCCGGTATCACCCTTAATTTCGGNCGGGCACAGGGTATAAAAACAGGTCAACAGCTTGTGATTTCACGGAGGNCATCTGTTAAATCAGCATCTGCAGATAGCGTGAAGGAAACGATTTTCCAAAATATTGCCTTAGCAGAAGTTGTTCAAGTGAGTGATTTCTCTGCAGAGGCAGTTATCGTACAGAAAATTTCTTCAGTTGCACGAGGGGATCAGGTTCAAACGTATATTGACAAAGAAAAGTTAATCCGCATGATCAGTCAAACCCGTAAGGAACTTGATACTCAAAAAAGATTGAAGCCAAAAAAACATGTCATCCGCTTAGAACCGAAAGAACATGTCATCCGCTTAGAACCGAAAGTAGGAAAGGTGAGTACAGATTATTCACAATGGTCCAACCGCTATCAACAAACGAAAGCACAGCATGACCGTTGGCTTTATTCTACTGCAGGTGCTGGCGGAGCCACTATCCTGTTTCTCAGTGGCGTTATCCAGATGAGCGGGGTTTTAAGCGTTTTACCCTGGATAGCAGGTGCAGGAACAGTTTACAGCGGAATCCGTTATTTCCATTATCGTGATTTGATGAATGAACTTTCCACAGAAGGCCGCTCCCACGGTTTTATTTCCAGTTCACTTGCCCCNCAACCTTCCGGATGGCAATTGAATCCTGTACCTAAAGGTTTCCAGCTAAACTGGGTAAAACGTTTCTGAAGCAGACCGCATTACTTCAAATCCCCCCCTCTCAATGCTATTACTTCCTTCTGCAAATATCTCCTCTGCAGGATCAGTTTTTCTTAACTCAAATAGCAGCACCACACTTGGTGTTAAATAATCAACTTGAGTTTAAGCCTAAAAACTTGGAAACTGTGTCACGTCTTTCTTCCGTNAACTTAAATTTCACAACTGAAATATTATCAAAATATATTTCTGCATAATTACATCAACCCCTCTAAACTACAATAATATGACGAAGGGTCTTCCAATCACCATTTGTTTGAAAAAGCCGCTTGAGGAATTTTCCTCTGAAAAAAAAGGTGAAAATGTCTGCGGCTGAAACACAAGAGCAACTTCTTTTTGCGCATCAAACTTTCACGGAAGTTAATCGTATCATTACCTCTTCTCATAATTCTGATGAGACACTGNCGAGGACCGCCACAATGATAGCAAAGCGGATTAAGGTTGATGCGTGTTCAATCTATATTTTTGATGCAGACCAGTCAATTTTGATCCTCAAAGCAACTCACGGTCTCGATACCTCTACTATTGAGAAAGTACGGATGCTGCCTTCCGAAGGGTTGGTAGGCTTAGTACTTGAGCGATCTGCTCCAGTTCAGGATTCAAAAATGCAGGAACATCCACGTTTCAAAGCCTTTCCACAAACTAAAGAAGATTCCTTTTCCTCTTTCCTAGGTGTTCCACTGATCGAGCACCGCAAATCTTTCGGAGTACTTGTAGTCCATACAATTGAACCACGTACATTCTCTCCGNNAGAAGTACAATTGCTGAGTTCAATTGCCACTCAAATCTCCAGCCTTGTTTCAAAAGCTCTGTTACTCAAACAACTTGATACAGCAACTCAAGAACCTGTCACTCAGCCTAAAGGCGAGGGTAGCTCACTTCACATGACAGGACAACCTGTAGCTTACGGAGTAGCGGTCGGTAAGGCNGTTCTCCTCAAACAATCTGATATTGAAGTTCCTGAAAAGACGAGTTCCCGTACAGTTGAACTGGAAATGTCAGACTTTCAGGCTGCAATGGATCATACAATTTCCGATACTTTGGAACTGATCGAGAAAGTCACGGATCGTGTTGGAACAGAGGAAGCATCTATTTTTCATGCTCACTTGATGTTTTTGGAAGATCAGCACTTTCAGGATAAAATTAAACTTCAAATAGAATCCGGAAAGACCGCAGCATGGTCAATCTATAATACAGTTCACGAATATCTTGGCGCCTTTGAAGAAATTAAGGATCCTTATCTGAGTGAAAAAGGTGCTGATTTAAAAGATGTAGGTTATCGGCTTTTACATTATTTGGGACACGAGGTCCTCTCCGTAACCAAAAAGACAGGAATTCTAATTGTCAGGCAACTCCTTCCCGGTGATATTGCGAGGCTAGACACAACACGCATAAAAGGTATTATTCTGACGANCGGAGGTGTTGNTTCTCACGCCGCTATTCTGGCACGTTCNCTGAGGATTCCTGTTGTTTGTCTTGAAGATCATGAATTAGATCAAATAAAGGACGGTGCCCCAATCGCCATAAATGGGGATACCGGATTTGCGGCAACATACCCGAATAAAGAGATCCTGGCGGAATTTAAGCACTTGTTGCTCAAGCAACATACTTATTATGAACACCTTGAAGAATTNAGGGATATTCCATGCAAAACCAGTGATGGCGTTCGAATAAATTTATTGGCTAACNTTGCTCTTGNCGGGGATGCAATTCGATTGATCAGCTACGGCGCGGAAGGAGTTGGACTTTTCCGTACAGAGATATATTTTCTCTCACTCGACCGTTATCCCGACATTGATGAACAAACAAAAGTATATCGTGATTTACTGGNAAGTATTCCAGAAGATAAACCAGTGGTTTTCAGGACTCTGGACGTAGGTGCTGACAAAGCAGCNCCTTATATGGGTTTTCAGGATGAAGACAATCCGTTTCTCGGNTATCGCGCTGTGCGACGTCAGTTGAAAGAAAAAAAAGTCCTCAAGGAACAATTATGCGCATTGCTGCAGGCTACCGGAACACGCTCTAATGTACGCTTACTTTTTCCGATGATCACAAATGTNATTGAAATAAAAAAAGCCAGAGCATTGTTTGAAGAGTGCAGAAAAGAAATGGAAGCAAATAGAAAAACGTTTGCAAAAATTGAAGTAGGGATGATGTTTGAAGTTCCAAGTGCCTTTTTGATTTGTGAAAAATTCATGTCGGAAATAGACTTTTGTTCTATCGGCAGCAACGATCTCACTCAGTACGTTTTGGCGGTTGATCGTAATAATCCGCAGATTTCAGACCTTTATGACCCCTTGCATCCCGCTGTTCTGCAATTGATTCATAGACTTGTACAAACTGCGGCTGAGCATAATAAGCCGGTTGAATTATGCGGAGAAATGGCTTCTGACCCTGATGGTTGCGTGATTTTAGTTGGACTTGGAGTCGACTCTCTCAGCATGAACGCACCTTTAATTCCAGTAGTTAAAAAACGACTTTCAGGAATTTCACTTTCAGATGCTCAATCTCTTGCCAAAAAAGCGTTGAATGCTTCATCACCAATAGAAGTACGCAACATTATTCGTGAATGTTTTCCAGATTCTCATTCAAAAGAGCAACATAAGACATGACGAATCAAAATTTTACTCATAAAATCTGTTTGATTTACGGAAACCAGCAATTATTGGTGGAAGAAACTACTAATAGTTTAATAGACCGGTGTCTGGAAGGTCGTGAACACGAGTGGAGNCTGGAACGCTTCAATGCTCAGGAAATACTTAAACCGAGCGGTGATTCNGGTAAAAACAGTGTTGATGATTTTTTGATCAGTTGTGAAACATTGCCGATGCTAAGTGATCGTAAAGTNATTCAGCTGGATAATTTTGAACTGATTAAGAAAGCAGTTAAAAAAAACGACAATTCAGCAGCAGCCAGGCTTTTTGAAGCTGTGCAAAATATTATAAATAACCCGCCGGAAAGTTTATGGTTTATCTTCACCAGTCCGGNAATGCGTGAGCAGGACTTCAGCAAACCGCTCTTCCGAAGCATCAAACAAAGCGGGCGCATCCAAAAGTTTGTAGCCTACGATAACAGTTCACCTTTTAACTGGGTTGTTCAACGGGGAGAAAAAAAGGGCTTGCCGCTTTCTGCCGATGCTGCTCGCCTAATGATAAATATCGTTGGTAATGATCTGANAGATTTAGACCATGAACTGGAAAAACTTAGCCTCTACTTGTCAGGANCGCCTATTACAGAAGAACTNATCAAAGAACATATACGCGGTCACAAACATTTTTCTGTTTTCCGTATGACGGAAGCCTTGTCACGTAAGGAATTATTACCTGCTCTGGAAATTCTTGATCAACAGCTTCAGGCTGCTCCACGTGAACATGTCCGGCTCTTTGCACTCATTATCATGCAGTTTAGACGGCTTCTCATCATTCACAGTATGCTCTCACAATTCTATAAAGAAGCAGAAATNTTAGCTAAGATATCTCTACCCCCATTTCTAGGAAAACAGGTTCTGGATCAGGCCAGAAATTTCAGCAGTCTTGAAATGCAAAATATTTATGCNGAACTTGCTAAACTGGATTTACGGGTGAAATTTAAAAGTTCACTTGCTCCGTTACT
Organism: Deltaproteobacteria bacterium; assembly: GCA_002685535.1. GTDB lineage: Bacteria > SAR324 > SAR324 > SAR324 > NAC60-12 > Arctic96AD-7. The sequence continues at coordinate 9,194 of NYXK01000138.1, read as the reverse complement.
TCTTCAAGACCTCTTTCAGCGTATTTGTGACGGGCAGTTTAAAACAGCNGCTTGATCAACTTCTTCGTGGATAGAAAATAATTTTCCAACCTGCAACATGTTCACAGGTGTTTCAATCGTTTTTCCACTTTTATTACGATGAGTAAAAACGAATATTTCCCCCTACTTTTTTCNCCAATTGAAATTCGTGGCCGTTCCCTGCGTAACCGTATTGTTTTTGGAGCACATACGGCCAACTTGTCAGAGCAGGGACTACCCGGTGAAAGGCATCTTGCTTATTACCGTGAACGGGCAAAGGGCGGTGCAGCAATGCTGGTCATCGAACCGATGCCTGTGCATCCCGCAGCGGTTTTGACACGTGGAAATTTCCGTAACAGTACCGATGAAGTCATTCCCCACTTTAGGAAAATCACGGATGCGGTTCATGAAGAAGGAGCCTTGATTCTGCAACAGCTTTATCACGTGGGNCAGCACGGAGATTCGGACAATTCATTTCACGCCAACTGGTCTCCTTCAGGACTTCCTAGTTACCACGATTCGGACGGTAGTCATACAATGCTTGAAACGGAAATCGAAGAAACCATAGAAGGTTTTGTACAGGCTGCGAGAAGATGCAGGGACGCAGGTTTTGACGGTGTGGAAGTTTGGGCAGCTTATCACGGAATGGTTGATCAGTTCTGGACACCATGGTCAAATCTGCGTACAGACCGTTGGGGAGGCTCCCTTGAAAACCGCACCCGCTTTTCAAGGGAAATTATCACCCGTATCCGTAAAATATGCGGTGAGCATTTTATTGTTGGTATTGCNGTCAACGACGAACCGGATTTTGAAGTTGCACTTCAGCGGGAATCNCTTGCAGAAATTATTTCAGGACATGACAAAGATCATCTGCTTGATTATGTCACCTGCGGTACCGGAAGCTATTTCGACTTCTACAAATTGATGCCTACCTTCCTCTATCCTGAACGCTTGGGTGCTGATTTAGCGGAGGTTCTGAAAGGCGCAGTTTCAAATGCTTTGGTAATCGCGGAAAGCCATATCAGAACTCCGGATAATGCNGAAGCAGTACTTTCCGCTGAGCAGGCAGATCTGGTTTCCATTGTGCGCGGACAAATCGCGGATCCTCATTTGTCAAACAAAGCTCTTGAAGGGCATGCCGAAGACATCCGCCCNTGCCTTTCCTGTAACCAGATGTGCTGGGGAAGACGTGGCCGTGACTATTGGATTTCCTGTCTCGTCAATCCTTCTGCAGGACGTGAATTTGAATGGGGTGGAGATCGTTTTANAAAAACTAAATCCACCAAAAAAATACTNGTAGTAGGCGGGGGCCCNGCAGGTCTAGAAGCCGCAAGGGTATCGGCAGAACGTGGACANGAAGTTATTCTTGCAGAGGCGGGAGACCGTCTAGGTGGGCAATTCAGGTTAGCCGGAATGCAGCCTAGACGTGGACAAATTATCGATCTGCTCGACTGGTACGCCAGACAGTTGTCTCAACTTGGTGTCGAGATACGTCTAAATACTTTTCTTGAAGCGGAAGAAATAAAAGAATTTGCGGCAGACAAAACTGTTCTGGCAACAGGTTCATTTCCAAATGATACAGGATTTCAGAAAGCAATTCCGCATGTTGAAAAACTGCCTGGAATTGAACTTGGTGGTGTCTTTTCCGCTGAAGATGTCATGGCCCGCAGGGCTCGTCCAGGTAAGCGNGTAATCCTGCTCGATGAGGGAGGAAACTGGAAAGGNTGCGGAACCGCCTGGAAGCTGGCTGAGGAGGGTCATCAGGTTATTCTCGTTACCCCTGACCCTCTTGTGGGTAAGGAACTACAGCGTACCGCCGCGGATTATCCACTGCGGCAACGCCTTGCAAAACTCGGTGTGCGTTTTATCTTGGAATCCGCAATTACAAAGTGGAAAAATGAAGGAGCGGAAATCCTTTGTTTTCTCGACGGAAACACACAGTTCATTGAGGCGGATTCACTAGTATTTGCTACACCAAACATTGCAGAAGATTCTCTCANTCTTGAACTTCAGGATTCCGGACTGGANGTAATCAATATCGGCGACAGCGCGGGNCCGCGTCAGGCNCCTTTNGTNATCTACGAAGGACGACGCACAGGATTGGAAATTTAAGGCTTATTGTGTAATATTATCTTTCAATTCAACTTAGTTCATTATCACAAACAGATTTCACAAATCGATGAAGTTACTAATAACATTGTTCCACAAAAACAGTATTTAAATTCAAATGACCCAAGAATTTCTGGATAGTAAGCAATACACAGAACTTTCCATTTTGCGTTATGAGGCCATTTACGGTCACAACTACATCAGCCCAGGAGGAGAAAATATCGCTGATGAATTTATCAACACTCTTGATCTTCGGGAGGGGTTGAGTGTGCTGGACATTGGCTGCGGTTTGGGCGGCCCGGCTTTCCGTATGGCAAGTAAATCCGGAGTTCATGTTCACGGTATTGATCTTTCGGCTAATATGATTCGGATCGCCAAAACACGTTTGAAGGAAGAANANTTGAATAATTTGATATCCTTTACACATGCTAACTGTCTNGAATTACAAGCATTTGAAGAGTATCATGTAATTCACAGCCGNGACGTATTTTTACACATCAGNGACAAGAATCGTTTATTCGAAGTGATCAGAAGGATTTTAGTTTCCGGAGGACAATTGGGCTTTTCCGATTATTGTCTTGGAGCGACAAAACCAAGTCCGGAATTTAAAGGCTATTTACAGGAACGAAATTATTCATTACTCAATGTTGAAGATTACACAACTTTGCTGAAAAAAGCTGGATTTACGAATATTATTGGAAAAGACAAAACTCTTCTTTTTATTAAAATACTCGAAAACGAACTCAATAATTTGGAAACGGCCCCATTGAATAAAAAGGATAAAAGTTCAATGCGTAAAAGCTGGAAGGAAAAACTTAAACGCGCTCAAAGTAAAGAACAAGGATGGGCTTGGTTTACTGCATCCAGAGATTAGATAACAGGAAAACATCATGACTGATGAAGGACACAAAACAGTTGAAAGGCTGACGTGTTGGCAAAAAGAGAGCCTTACTCCGATTCGCAGTGAAACTGTGGAAGGCGGAATCACCAACCGTAATTTTCGGGTTGAGCATGGGAATGAGCTATTTTTTGTACGCTTGGGAGAAGATATTCCGGAACATGGAGTCTACCGTTTTAACGAACTGGCGGCGAGTCGTGCGGCTTTTTCCTGCGGGATTTCTCCGGAAGTTGTTCATGCAGAATCCGGAGCAATGGTCCTGCTTTTCATTGAGGGTAAGACTCTGGTGCCGGAAAATCTGCGTGAACATTCAACAATACAGAAAGTTGTTTCTCTGCTGAAAAAGTGTCACCTGGAAATGCCCCAACATCTTCCGGGAAGCANATTAATTTTTTGGGTTTTCCAGGTACTGCGGGGTTACGCAAATACTTTGCGTGAAGGAAAAAGCAGGATGATTCCGGAACTTTCGAGATTTATGGAAATTAACAGGCAACTGGAAAAAACGGTTGGGGCNGTTGAAATGCGTTTTGGACACAATGATCTCCTCGCAGGGAATTTTATTGACGATGGCCNGAGGTTGTGGCTGATAGATTGGGACTATGCCGGTTTTAACAGTCCTCTGTTTGATCTGGCAAACCTTGCTTCCAATAATGAATATGCTGAAATATTAGAAAAACAGTTGTTGGAAATGTATTTTGAAAAAGCGGTTTCTCCTGATTTGTGGANGCGCTATTTTGCCATGAAGTGCGCATCTTTGCTNCGTGAAGCAATGTGGAGTATGGTTTCCGAAATTCACTCTACACTCGATTTCGATTATGTGCAGTACACCAGTGATAATTTGGACCGTTTTGAAAAAACTTATGCAAACTTTAATAAATTATGACTGACAAATTACCAGACCGGGCACAAATCATTGTCATCGGCGGAGGTATCATCGGCTGCAGTGTTGCTTATCATTTGGCCAGAGAAGGTGCTAAAGATGTACTTTTGCTAGAGCGAGGACAGTTGACTTGCGGGAGTACTTTTCATGCTGCGGGATTAGTNGGACAGTTGCGNAATTCCGCCAACATCACACNAGTCCTGAAAAACAGCGTTGAACTTTACCGCAGTATTGAAGAAGAAACCGGACAGGCAACCGGTTGGAAAATGAATGGTGGTTTAAGGCTGGCCTGTACACAAGAACGTTGGATCGAACTAAAACGTCAGGCGACAACTGCTCACAGTTTTGGTTTGGAAATGGAATTGCTCAATCCTCAGGAGGCACAGGAATTGTGGCCCTTGATGGAAGTGGGTGACGTAATCGGCGCGGCTTTTTTACCAACAGACGGACAGGCCAATCCTTCTGACATCACACAGGCACTCGCTAAAGGAGCGAGGATGCATGGAGTAAAAATATTTGAAGATACAACTGTGAACGGCATTCGTCTGGAAGATACCGGAAAAGGCGGTGCTAAAAAAGTAGTGGCCGTGCAAACTAAAAACTGTGAAATACTTTGTGAAACTGTCGTGAATTGCGCAGGCCAATGGGCCAATAAACTTGGCAAAATGGGCGGTGTTACTGTACCTCTGATTTCTGTAGAACATCAGTATTTGATCACCGAAAAGATTGAAGGTGTTACCCCGGATTTACCCACTTTACGGGATCCGGACAAACTGACTTATTGGAAGGAAGACGTTGGCGGATTAGTAATGGGAGGTTACGAACCAAATCCGATTGGCTGGGCCGAACAAGGAATTCCGCAGGATTTTGTTTTTCAGTTACTGCCTGAAAATTATGAACATTTTGAGCAACTGATGCTTCCTGCGGTCGAACGTGTTCCTGCACTTGAAAACACGGGAATTCGAAAATTTATCAATGGTCCTGAATCTTTCACTCCGGATGGAAATTTCATTTTAGGCGAAGCTCCGGAAGTTGAAAATTACTTTGTAGGAGCAGGATTCAACGCTTTCGGAATCGCCGCTGCCGGAGGTGCTGGAAAAGCTCTTGCGGAATGGATTATCGCCGGAGAGCCGCCGATGGATTTGTGGGTAGTGGACATCCGCCGTTTCAGTGGAATTCACCGTGATGAAACTTGGGTTCGCAACCGTACGCTTGAGCTTTACGGTAAGCATTACACCCTCAGTTGGCCACATGAAGAACACGAAAGTGGACGTCCATTACTGACTTCCCCAATCTATGAAAAACTGAAAGAACAGGGTGCCAGTTTTGGTTCTAAGCTGGGTTGGGAACGCCCGAACTGGTTTGCACCGAAAGGCGTTGATCCAAGCGATATTTATTCTTATGGAAGGCAAAACTGGTTTCCGCATGTCGGCGAGGAACACCGTGCGGTGCGTGAAGGGGTTGCTGTTTTTGACCAAAGCTCCTTTTCCAAATTTCGCATTATCGGTATCGATGCGGAAAAAGCGCTTTCCCGGATTTGCGCTAATAATGTCGCTAAACCTGCCGGTTCATTGACATACACGCAAATGCTCAACAGCAAAGGCGGTATTGAGTGTGATTTGACCGTGGCACGACTGGCGGATGATGAGTTTTATCTGGTAAGCGGAACCGCCTTCCGGACGCACGATGCAGCCTGGATACGGAGTCAATTTCTTGCAGATGAAAACGTTGAGCTACATGATATTAGCGAAGATTGGGCAACGTTCTCATTAATGGGACCGTTGGCCCGTGATATACTTTCTCGAGTTTCAAAAGATGATCTGGATAATGAAAATTTTCATTTTGGGACTTGCCAAAAAATTGAAATTGAGGAAGAGTTTTCAGCAGAAGTTCCGACTGTTCTAGCTTTGCGAGTGACTTATGTTGGAGAACTCGGTTGGGAACTGCACATGCCGCGTGATTCCGCCGAGAATCTTTACGATGCTTTGATGGAAGCCGGAAAAGATTTCTCTATCGCAAATGCCGGTTATCGTGCGATAGAATCCCTGCGATTGGAAAAAGGCTATCGCGCTTGGGGTGCAGACATCACGGCAGACACCACACCTTTTGAAGCCGGGCTTGGCTGGGCAGTAAAATTAAATTCCGGAACAGGATTTACTGGACGTGATGCTTTGCTGGCTCAGCGTAAGCAAGCTCTGCAAAAACAATTAGTCTGTTTCACCATCGATGATCCTGATGTGGTTTTGCTGGGACGCGAAACTATTTTCCGTAATGGAGAAATAGCGGGCTGGTTGACCAGCGGCGGTTGGGGTTATACTGTAAACAAAAACATCGGTTACGGCTATCTACGAAATCCTGAAGGCGTCGACAGTGACTACATATATTCAGGAACTTATGAGTTGGAAGTTGCTGCTGTACGTCATTCCTGTAGACTTCAGCACGGTCCGCTTTATGATCCAAAAATGGAGCGGGTACGTCAATGATTCCTCGAGGTTATCTATATGTTATCGGTTGTGCCTGTTCATTTGGAATCATAACCACATTGGGAAAACTAACCTATGATGAAGGGGCGTCACCACCGACAGTAGTGTTTTTTAGACTTCTCACCGGAAGTTTATCGATGGGAATCCTCTCTGCATGGTCTCACAGGAAAAACCTGCCTTCAATAAATAGTAGACCCGAGTCATCAAGCACTTTGCATCTGCCGGTTTTAATTGTAGTAACCGGAATTTCAATTGCGGTAATGAGCCTCGGTTATTTAGGTTCAGTTAATTATATTCCGGTCAGCCTCAGCGTTTTACTTTTTTTCACCTTCCCTTTTTGGGTTCTGCTGATAAATTACTTCATATACGGCGTAGTACCAACGCGCCTGAAATTCCTGGCTTTCGTCATCGCTTTTTTTGGACTGGCACTGACTTTGGGGCCGACCTGGCAAGACCTTGATTGGCGGGGAATTGTCTTGGTCCTTACCGGCGCTTTAGGGTCTGCCGGAATGATTATAGGCGGTGCTAAATCATCACACTTAATTTCGATGCGCAATCTGGTGTTTTTTTCTAACACAGTTAGTGTCGTTTTTGTTGGTATCATTCTGTTGCTGTCTGATACTTTTTCGCTGCCTCAAACACCACTAGGCTGGGTTGGGATTGCCTCCATCTGCATCTTGTTCGTCTTGGGCCAACTGTTTTTATTTGCTGCCACCAGGCATATCGGTTCCGCCCAAACAAGTATTATGCTCTACTTGGAACCATTTGTTTCCATCGGTGCGGCCATGATACTGCTTGGAGAGCGCATGGAGCTTTCTCAATGCCTCGGTGTGCTGGTAGTAATTAGCGCGCTTTTTCTGGCGAGTGACCTAACACATAAATTTAGTTTTGATTCGAAAAATAATTTATAATAGCTTTAATCTTGTTGAGCCTGTAAAAACTCCAAAAACCGTGTCATTTCGAATTAATCAAAAATTTTTGTATAATCAACCAATCTAAAATAATTAAGATTTCAGACTTTTTGCGATACCATCAACCATTGACAAAAGATCTTTATGCCCCAAAATTCAAAAAATAGTGCCTTAGAAGCCAAGGAATTGGAAAGAAGCTACAAACTTGCTGATATTGTAAAACAACGTCAACACACTCTGGCGACACTAGCTCTGCAGCCGGGTGAAAAAGTTTTTGACATTGGTTGTGGAGTTGGATTTCTCGCGCATGAGATGGCTTTTCTAGTTGGAAAATCAGGACAAGTAATCGGTTTTGATCAAAATCCTCAAATGATCATCCATGCTAAAAAACGCTGTGAGGACTTGCCGCAAGCAGAATTTTACGAAGGTGATGCCGCTCAGTTACCTGCGGAAGATCAAACTTTAGATGCAGTTTCCTGCACTCAGGTTTTGCTCTATGTAAAGGATGTTCCAAATGTACTTTCTGAAATGCGGCGGATTCTAAAACCGGGAGGACGTCTTGTGATTGTGGAAACCGATTGGCGTGGTGTTGTCTTAAACTGTGCCGATGATGCATTAACCAATAAAATTTTTTCGGCCTGGGATTCCACCGTTCCAAGTCCTAATCTTCCAGTACACTTAAGCCCGCTTTTGAAAAAACACGGTTTTTCCCAAATTCAGGTAGAAGCTGTGCCTATCCTAAACACAGAATATACGCCCAGTAATTTTTCGTACGACATGATGAAATGGATCACAAAAAATGCCGTCAAACAAGGGGTGTGTAATGAAGCTCAACGCGGCATTTGGCTGAAAGAACTTGAAGAACGGGAACGTACCGGAAGTTATTTCTTCTGTGTTAACCGTTTTCTCTTTTCAGCAAAAATATAGAGTCACTCATTGAACCGGCTTGTCCGCCATTTCAAGATGTAGTTCCGTTTCTGAGTATGGGTGCGCCAGTGCAACTTCTTCATCGAGTTCCACACCAAGTCCAGGTTCGGTGGAAGGAATCACATATCCGGATTCCCAGCGGATTGGTTTCTTGAGGATTTCCGCATGAAAACCATCCCAGCGTTGAATACCTTCTAAAATCAAGAAGTTCGGAGAGCAGGTACTGAGCTGAATATTAGCGGCGCCTTCGATAGGACCGCAATATAGGTGAGGCGCGATTTGGGCATAAGACGCCTCGGCCATTCCTGCGATTTTTTTGGCTTCCAGAATTCCACCGACACGCCCAAGCGCCGGTTGTAAAATCGACGCGGCACCGGTTTCTAACACACGCGCAAATTCGTATTTTGTTGTCAGCCGTTCTCCTGTGGCAATTGGTATACTCGTTTTATGTGCGACTTTCGCCATTTCTTCCGGACGTTCCGGTGGGGTCGGTTCCTCAAACCAAAGCGGATCATAAGCCTCTATCTTTCGTGCCAGCCGGATTGCTCCAGATGGAGTGAATTGTCCATGAGTTCCGAAAAGCAAATCTGCTTTGGAACCGACTGCCTCACGAATTCGCCGGCAAAATAACTCGGAACGATCCAGTGCCTCTTGAGAAGGTTGACGCGGATCAAAAACCGAATATGGACCAGCAGGATCAAACTTGACTGCGTTGAAACCTTGATCAACATACTCAGAAGCAGCTTCTCCAGCAAGATCAGGGTCATTGTAAACATGCGGCTCGTCCTCTGTAAAAACTGCGCCGTCTTTTGGATAAAGATAAGTGTATGTTCGTAATTTATCATGCACACATCCTCCGAGCAATTCATAAACAGGCTTGTCAACCGACTTTCCGCAAATGTCCCAAAGCGCAATTTCCAAGCCGCTCAAGACTCCCATCAGTGAAACATCCGGACGTAAGGTGTAAC
>NYXK01000137.1 GCA_002685535.1 Deltaproteobacteria bacterium | reverse complement strand
CAAGAGAATAAAGCCAATTCAACTCCGCCCCGGCATTCCGAATCAAATCATCATCAGATAGCCCCTCTTCCCCCGCAAGCTCCGCCCGTTCATCAGCCGAAAGTCTCAAACTACCCAATTGCCTCGTCAGTGACATGACTTTATCCACTCTCCCCAGACGGTGTTTTTGCCATTCTTTGAGAACAGATTGCAATGACAACTTCGATGAGAAGCGCGACAAAACCAATGCGAGGCTATACGCGTCTTCGAAAGCCATACAAGCTCCTTGTCCACCGGTGGGTGGGATGGCATGGGCAGCATCGCCAAGAATCACAACTCTTTCCCCCTCGGATAGCCATTTCTCAAGACGAGGGATAGAGTAGTAAGGCCAGATAGTGAGATGTTCCTGGCTCGCGGCTGCCACACCTGACGCAACCATCTCCGGCCATGCTCCCAGGTTACTCTTGAACAATTCCACGAGTTCCTCCTTAGATGAACTCAAACTCGTCCATCCTTCTCTGTCTCTCTCCGTAAAGGACCTTTGTGTACCGATGAGGATTTCTTCGCCCGCAACATCCTCCGGGATGAACAAGAATGCTCCATTTCTACCATACATAATTGCAGGAAATTGGTAGCTAAACGGCACCGGGAGTGATACGGATGATTTTGGCACGACGCAGCCAAGGGCGAGTTGGCCCGAGTAGATCGGATTCACAAACGGAGCCAGATGCATTCGTACTCTTGAATGAATGCCGTCCGCACCGACGAGGAGTGAAGCACTCATGACCACGCCATCCTTGAATTTAAAGGTCACACCGAATTCGTTCTCCTCGAGGACATGCGAGAAACCCCTCTCAAATTGAATAATGATTCCTCGTTCCTCTGCCACAGCTACTAGTTCACTGACCACGACTTGACGGCGGATTCGCAAAGCGCTGAAGCCGTATTGAGACTTGCCCCCAAATGGAAATGTGTTCAACACCTCGTGCTGCTCGTTGACAAAGGCGAAGTTATCGAAGCCAAACCCCTTACCACTGAGGCGAGAGTAAACATCCAGAGAATCCAGGACTCGGATAGCGTTTGGGGCGAGGACGATGGCACCTCCGACACTGGTGTCGCGAGTGCGCTGCTCGAAAACTGTGACACTTATTCCCATAGAGTGAAGTGCTAGTGCTAGTGCGAGGCCCTAGATAAATTTTCAGTAAGTTGTATCAAGATGTAAATCGACAAGTGGACACACGCTTGGTCCAGCTCCAATGATGGCAATATGTTCAACGCTCAAGGGCTTCATATTTTACGTCTAGGTCTAGAAAACCTGCAAAGTTGATAGCGTTTGTTTGAATATATATCAAGAAAGAATCTGGTTGAGGCCGATTGAAGCTGTTGAGAATTGAGATGGATTTGCAGTTGTGTCTGACGGAAGGCGCTGTCGAGCATATATAGATGAGAGCTTCCTTGCTAATTGCAAGGCCATCGAAGAGATTTTTTAACTTAGCTAATACCTGGTCTTTATATGCACTAGAAGTATCTACAAGGTCTATCGCTTATGGAATATAATTGCTAACTAAATACAAGTTAAATACAGTAATTGGCACTCGTTACTGGTTAGCGAGGTACCTAACTATCCTTTGAATCCCCGATTGGGTTAGTCTAGAGAATAATGTCAATCCTTACTTTAGTAGTCTTTCCATCCGAATTTCTTGTTGCCTCGTTACTATATTAGAGCGGGGTGAAGCATAAAGTATACGAGTCAGCAATTAGGTTTTCTTCTCATTGGATACACGAACCGATAAGCGAGCGAAGAAGGAACGACGTCCAAGGCTACGGCTTATAATTACTATCCCCTCAGGAATAAAGGCTAAACTAACAAAAATTCGGTCGAAACCATGACCCAGGTGTTGTGAGTCGTCCTAGAAGTGACGTGGTTGCATATATTAGGTTTCTTGACGGCGATACGAGCATTCGACATGTCTCTTTACAGACTCTAGACCTTCCTTCCTCCTGGGATCTAATATCATGTCGCGGTTCTCATACGGAATTTAATCTGTACCATGCATAAGTTCTCTTTGTTCCCCGATATGCCAGCTATTATAGAATATTTCTCAGAAAAGGAACCTGTTATAATATCCATCGTGTCATAGGCAGGACAGGTAGTCCATTGGGTTTGAAGATATACTTATAAAGATATATATACAAAGCCTCACAGCATCGGCAGAGTAGAACTGTCATACGTACCAATGCAGTAACTTAATTGTTTCTTGATAAAATAACTTCAAATTTAAAATCCTAATTATTTATCAAGTATTCTTTTGTATTTTTAGGATTTATCTTGTTTGTATTACGTAATATTATCAATCAAGTGTTTGAAGTCTAAGAAGTTGTTCGCTAACAAATTTGGTGTAAAGTCAATTTTCTTAAAATCTTTAATAACTTTTACAATTATTAATAGATTTGACTGAAAACTTTAGAAAAGTTGTATTATACCTACATCTTGATAATTCTCGAGTTTGAATATGTTTCTATTAATAATAATTATAAAATCGAGTAAATTATAAAGCCTCATACAAAAGATTTGTATAAGAGAAACTATTTACTTAATAAAAGCTTTCTTATTAATACAAATACTTTAAAACTCCCTAAATCTCAAGATATCGATATAAGGTATAAAAGCTATAAACTTTATATAAAAATCATAATTACTCGGAAAATAATTGTCAAGTAACTTTTGACGTTTTTTGTACGTAAAAACATGAATTTAATATTACGTAATATTATATTATTCAAACGATAATTCGCCTTACGCATTTAATCGATATAAATATAAAAATATGAATATAAAAATAGTATTTAGTATTATTGATTAGTTGTCGAGATATTAATACCTAAAAATCACGTTTTTTAGTGTAAAAGGCGGGCGGAAGGTAGGGGTGGGACGTTATATTGGGAAATAAGGGAGACTTATGTTTGGTACTAGTTAAATTCTACATGAGTGGATCCCGAAGCAACATCAGTCGGAATCTAACGAAGTCTGACCCGAAATACGCCAGATGTAGATGCTGCCACGGCCCATACTGCAATCCACCAAGCCTTAAACTCCGGCGTGTTGGCGCCAAGTCATATCAATTATATCAACCTGATCTCTAATTGGTCAGCCCTATAAACCCTAGGCATCAGGGTTGAGAGCAATATCGTGTGCATGCTGTGATTGGCTTGCTCGCCTCAGGTCGGCCAATGGGCGCCGGATTACTTGGCGCCACCCTGTTTTGGCTTGAGGGTTCTGGAGCTTGGAATTACTTGGTACGAAATAAGTTTTGCAGGGAAGCTGCAAAGTTTTAGCGGTTTCTCATTGGTTACACGAACCGATAAGCGAGCGAAACTGGAACATCAAAGGATGAGCTCCTAATTAGGAGACTACAGTCAAAGCATGCAATAACACAAGGTTTGTTTCTTCTCTTTCCGAGACTTGGATTAAAGTTGGTGCTTACGAGACATGGCTTAAGTCTATTTCGCACCGAATGACGAAGCTGAGAATGACCGTCTCGACGTGCCCTATCATTTAGCAACGCTTATCTTAGAAGGTAAGTTGGCAACAGCCCTGGTTGGAAAATCCCCTCCCGTATCTTGGATGCCGGATGCTGAATGCGGCACCGAAATTTTCCTAGTTCGCATGTCAAACCTAAAATGATCAGAAAATTCCTCCCAGAGCAGAGACTGCTCGAACATGAGATTTCATTTCTCCGTCTTACCCATTTGAACCCACTTATTACCTGTCATACATGTATTTGTACTACCGCTCTCATGCACATCAGATACACATTTCCAATTTCGTCCTCTTCTTAGTTTGACATCTGGGCCTGCTCAGAGGTAAAGATTCGGAAATTCCAAAAGACAAAGTCCACCAATCTTGCAATTTAGACATTTGATCTCTTCATGTGGGAGTCGTACTCGGCCACGCGTAGAGATATAAATGAAGGAGAAGATGCACATTCTGAGAGAAAGTCCTGAAAATCAAGCAGTCAATCATTGATAGAATCTACTTTTGTTCACGCATCTTTTGAAACCTTCTCGCATAATGCTTTCTCATTCATGGTTGTGGCTTGGTGCAGTTTTAGCTGGTTCAGCTCATGCTCAACTCATCAGACCTTGGCTTTCACCACAGTTAGCAGCATCCTTTTCTGTTGAACCAACTCAGACGGGGAATCACTAAAATCGTGCAGGTACACATGGCTCCTTGAACATCCGCTCCCCATCCCCAGTGGGTTGTCGCCATTGACGTCGTACACAAATTCAACCACTGGCAAATCAATAGATTTCTACCAGATGACTATCGAGAATTTCGAGTCATAGGTCTACCCTGGTCGTCTAGCTAAAGCCTCGCTGACAGGCTACAATGGTGTGTCGCCTGGACCAACACTACAGATGACAAAAGGTCGGGAGGCCGTGGTCCAATTCATCAATAACTCTCCTCGAAACTCCTCTATCCATCTTCACGGGAGCAAACACTATCTGACATCTTCTATTCCCCCACTCCCGATGTTCCCCAGGTCGCTCCTAAAAGGAGTAAAAAAACATGCTGACGTGGTATTGCTGGTAGTATCACGATCACGCCGTCGGAATCGCAGCGGTGAATGATTACTTTGGACAAGCTGGATTCTATATCCTGAATGATCCTGTCAGGAATGCTCAGCTACAACTTCCCGAAGAAAAATATGATATCCCCCTTATGTTGTCAGCAAAACAGTTTCAAGCCGAAGGAAGTCTCTTCTCTCCTGCAACCGAGCTTATATCTCTCTATAGAGATATGATTCTCGTGAATGGTCAACCAGTAAATTCTTCTGTTATTTCCCAAGTCCCTCCCAGGGACTCTCCCACGGCCAATCTCGAACCATGTGCGGGTCTTGGCTTGATTTTGTTGAAATTTGCTAGCTCCCAAGCATAAAACCCAACCTAGCCATCAAGTCAGCTCTTCCTCCAGTACTATGTAATGGCCCGTGCGTAGCTTGTGTAACCCCCTATATAAATAGGCTATTCAGGGGAAGGAGGAACCCTTTCCTCCTTAGCAATTAGCTTCTGTATCAATTGAATCACCAGCGAGTGTTCAGCGAGCCTCCAGCTATTATATCGTGTCCTATTCACCTCAACGTGCTAGTGATCATTACATACCATATGCTAACACTATTGAATAGTGGCCATATATGAATGTTGAAGCTAGGAAGTATAGGTTCCGCTTATTGGACGCTGCAGTCAGTCGCACATTCAAGATCTACCTGATTGCCAGTGGAGCACCCGATGTTCGAATTCCCTTTACTGTGATAGGAGCAGATGCTGGATTCCTCGCCCATCCAGTGAACACAACAGATCTGGTTATATCCATGGCAGAAAGATGGGAGATAATTATTGATTTTGAAGCATACAAAGGACAGAATATCACTGTTATGAATGAGCGGAATTTTCAAGTCAACGACGATTTCCCAGAAACCGACAAAGTCATGCGCTTTGTCGTTGCTAAAGATAAAACCTCGGATGCTGGAAATGGACCTCTCCCTACTCACCTTGCGGATCTCGCTCTTCCCGAGGCCCATCCCATTGTCGACCAGAATTTCACATTCGGACGCACAAATGGACAGTGGACCATCAATGGTGTCGCCTTTATTAACGTCCAAAACCGCATTTTAGCAAATCCCGGATAGGGAAAGGTGCAGCGATGGAGATTCACAAATAGATCCAATGGCAAGTTCTCACGCTAGCCCGTCCCTACACACACTGACACAGCAGCACAGGTTGGACTCACCCAATCCATGTACATTTAGTAGATATACAAATAATCAGCCGAACTGGCGGACGAGGAGTCGTGGAGCCATATGATTTGGCGGCACTCAAGGATGTCATCTATCTAGGACGTCAAGGTAATCCCCCTACTCCGTGTTTTAAATAGCAATTCCTTAACCAAACACAGGAGAAGTCGAAATTCTAGCCGACTTTGCACCTTGGTTCGGGTTATACATGTTTCATTGTCATAATATTGTTCATGAAGACCATGACATGATGGCGGCATTCAATGTCAGTAAGATTGAGCTCTCAGCATGGGGTTATCCGGAGTCGGTGGATTTTGGCGACCCAATGTCAGCTCTCTTCTCCGCAAAAGCATACACCGCCACCGACCTCAACCAGATCAAATATATCCTACTTCCTTACTTTCAAAATCTCGATGCATATCCCGATGCATCTGCTATAATTGCCGCCCTCAAGGATTGCCATGCAAATGGTCCCAGAACCACAAGTACCACGACAACTCAGTCTTCAACCACCTTGTCAACCCTCTCTGTCTCAGCATCACCGACGCCTGTACAATCCTCGGTCGTTACTTCCACAAGAAGCAGTTCCTCGCGAACCACAAGTAGCACCCGAACAACTCGTACTGCCACTTCTAGGACAACCACTCGGACGACAACAGCCAGAAGAAATTGAGGTTTAGAAACAGGTTGGATTCTTATGCTATATCGCGATAATTAGTACGAGTTGGGAGCCATGATTCAGTGTCCGTTTAAAGTAGCGGTCTTTGCTGATAAGAGCTGGTTTAAGTTTTTCTATCCTTATTCTGATCGTTGCCATGCTCTCGAATATTTCCAATCACAATAGTTTAGCAGTAGTTTATGTTCTTTTGTATCGTCAAAGGCTCCAAGAATCGCACAAAAATCCTTCTCAGGGAAGGATGGACGTGGGTAATATACAGAGGTTGAATTACTGGTATTGCTGGCATCAGACGAGTAAATCACGCCGTTCGAAAAGACAATGAAGAGCCTCCAACGAGCTCCTACTATTCTGCCGACCTTCATATTTCAAGATACAGGGGATATTCACCCACGGAGCACCGATACTTGAGCTCCTTCAAATTTTATTCCTAGGCGTCAATAATAGCTCTCGTGGCATTGGAAGATAGTCCAGATCTGCAATGCCCAAAAGAATAACGGTAAGACACACACGACTATGCTTGTCGAACGCTCAATATGCTGTAGTATCTTATAATCTCTAGACATCTTGGTTGGACCTTGAGCTCATCCCTTCAAAAGTCCGGTTGAGATCTTTGATGTACTCCTGGTATGCTGTTGTTTCGCTCTCTCTGCTAAACCAATGCACTGTTGGCATCGTATCGAGGATAGCAAGGTAGAATGAACGGGCTGGTTCGTCCCAAACTGCACTCGGACTCTCTTTTCATTCCAATTCAGAACATATACTGTGAATATGATTGTTCACATCTTCAGTGCTGTTCAATGCAGAAGATTTTAATTCCAGCTTCAGTTCTATTTTTGCTTCTGTTGAATTAACGTAACCAGGTTCAACTACAACTTTTCGGAACAGGTGAGAGGATCATGAAGAAAAAGATAGCAGCTCAAGCAAAGTAACGTGCCGACGGAAACTGGAATTTTCTCAATTCATGTCGATAGCTGCTCGAATATACGAGCCGTTCCCAGTGTCCTGCCCGAGATGATATCAGTCAGTCCCATAAGGAAGGAGAATCGAAAAACGGGGTTATAGAAGGAGTGACAACTAACCCATTCTTCATTTTCAATTGGAAGTCTGCCTTCAGATGAAAAGCCTGAAAACACACAGGACCTCTTGCCTCCCATAACCAAAAGTCTAAAAATAAAAAATAAAAATACTGCCACCAGATTCGCCCTTCCTTCTCCACTTACGCCTAGGTTGTCTGAACGTAGATGACTTGAATAGTTCACTGCATTTGGAGAGTCCAATCACCTCAGTATGACGTGCGAAAGCTCCAACTCTCACCCATATATAGCAGGATATATAGTATTTGTAGCCTCGTGCAGCGCAGCAAGAACCATGGGTTTGTGGCAGAAATATGCGACGGTTCCGTGACGATCCAGATCCGCGATGAAGGACTTGGACGACATGCAAAAGCATGCATGCGTATATGAGTCCTACGTGAGTATTAGGCTCACGAGTACTGCACTCATATAAGCAAGCATCCTTATTACTACACTCATATAATCACGAGTACTCATATAATACGTCATGTGACACGGCCAAAGCAATAGAGAAGTGGTATCGTATCAACTGACGTTATATCATAGATCCAAACTCTGATTTACCTTGAAGCGCTGGATCTATATCCATATCATCCTCCTCAGGTCCTGGATCACATACTAGACCCAATCCCCCCTCGCTAGATGGAATAATCAGCCCTTCACGCAGCAAGTTGCCTATACGTTCCACCTTCTGAAGATTCTGACATGTAATTCGCAGCCTATCCCATGAGGCTGTACGCCGAGCTCCTGAAAAGGTCCTTTCTGGCTCTGCTGATTCAGATGGGATAGAGAGTATGTCGATAGCCATTCGGCTGAGCCGTGGATACTGCTTACGCTGCTCAATACGCGACCACTATTTAAGCGGCGTACAATCTATTTCAACGGGCATTGATAAAGACCTTGGAGGTGACAGGGGGAACTTTGGTCTGGGATCAAAGTTATAATCAGGACTTTTATCTTGTACCGTGACAATATCCACCGGTGGTTCACCGGATTGAGGTCGGCGTAGGATCTGTATTCTTTTGCCATCGAGACGGAGGTCCCGCTAGAAGGCGATATCCCTCCGTACCAGGTCTCCCTGGTGTTCCGGTTCTAGCCTGGCAGTTCGGGTGATTATTTTGACAAAAGACGGAGTTGGTGGCAGGGAGGCTTGCCAGAGAAGTTGTCGATTCCGCACATCAAGCCAGAGATCAAGGTATGCCAACCAGATACGTTCTAAAATGACGTCGTGGCTCCCCAAGTCAGTGACCAGGAAAGGATGGTTATATTGCCGTCTTTGATTAATATTCAGGTTGCAACGCAAGATCTTAGTGATAGGGGTTCCGGCGCGACCGTCGAACCCTCGGAGAGGGACTGGCTCTTTCAGTGTTTCAAGAGGGGTGTTTAAAAACTCAGAGAGCTTCTGGGCACATTGGGTGTTAAGGCGTTGGCACCAGTGTCAGCTAAAGCGGTGGTCTTAACTCCATGTCCATTGCGAGATAAGATACAAGGAGTAGTGAAGCTCTTTCCACCCATTAGCCGGCTCAGATCGACCTCCGTCAGGTCAATCTCCGGCGACCCGTGAGAGACTTTCTCTAGTGTTCCTCTATTCCCGAGTTCTTTTCTATTTCCGTGTCAACCTCTTGGACCGTGTTCTCTTTCGTCTTTGGACATTCCTTTGAGAAGTGTCCAGGTTGCTGGCAGTTGAAGCACTTTCCTTGGTCGCTCAGTGCCTGGATCTTGGCGTCACTGTACACTGGCCGGGGAGTCGCCGGGGTTCCAGCGCGGGGAGTTCGTACGGCAGGAGAATTAGCACTAGTATTGGAATTGGGAGTACTAGCGGGACGGGGAGTCACCGGTGGGTTCCCGGTTCCTGGCAGAGAGTTGCGGTTCCGGATGCGGTCTGATCGAGCCTTGATTCGACGAAGTCCTTGATCGAGGGCCAGGCATTGCTTAGAGAGTCCTTGGTGAGTCTTGATAGTTGTGAAAACCGGAATGGCAGCACGTTGCAAATCAATAGTCAGTTTATCGAAGAGGTCTGGCAAGAGGTCTTCCTGAGGGATCTGGGCCTGGCCGGAGAGGTGAAGGAAGCGAGTGTAAAACTCAGCAAAGGTTTCCGATACTTTCATCATCAAGCCTCTGTACTCAAGCCGGGCATTCGCCGACTTGAAAGGATCCTCATAGATGGATGGCAAGTGCTCAAGCATCTCTTGTTCAGACAGGAAGGTTTCCCGAGAGTCGTCGGCGTATCGCGGGAGTAAATGCTTCTGAGCATCTCCACCAGTACGGCTGAAAACATATGCCATCCGGGCATCGCTTGAGGGGAAGTAGTCCGAGTTGACACACTGTTTCCCTTTCTTCTGGAGCTTCCAGCTCTCAAAGGTTGGTTCGGTTCCATCCGTAAGCAACGGAGGGTCTGGAATCTTAGCTGACTTAGAGTGAACTGGGGTTTCATCTCTGGTGAGTCGCCGGGAGAGCGCCTCAAGGATGTCGGCGAGTCGGTTCTGGTCTGGGGACTGGGTCCTGGTTTCTGGTGTGTTCTGGGCCTCGATCATAGCTCTTAGCCGGGCAACCTCCGCCAAAGCATTGGCGAGTCCTTGTGTTTCCGGAACAATGGTCTCACTATTGTTCGAGTTCGAGGGTCCGGCGACAGTTGCGGGTTCTCCTCTGGGTGCTATAGCTGGCGGTCGGTGGGGGTCTTGGTTCTTGTTCTGGTTCTTGGTTCTGGTTCTTGGGCTTCCTTCGTAGGAAGTGAGAAGAGGTAGAGCTTTAGTTAATGTGAAGGCCCGGATACTTGGGATTCAGGGGAGACACTAAGCAAATAGGTTGAAGCCCTGAAAGAAGTAAAATGCCTATCTACGAGGAACTAAAGCTAAAGAGAGAAGGAGAGAGGGGGGAGAGGGAGTTTATATACAGGAAATCTGTCATGTGACGCAACTCGTGACTCATCCTTGTCAGGTAATAAGCTGGCTAGGTACCCGCCCAGCACCGTAACAGACCTCGGGGCTTAAAGAGATGAGAAATCCTGCTCTAAATCGAGGCCTTTGCTTTGTCAAGACCCTGCATAAGAATCGAGAAGCCCTATTCCAGCTTTAGTACGATCGCTTTTCCTTCTAGAGTGAAAGGAACAGGGGGAGTCTTCTCTTACTTCCTGTCTGACGGAAGCGAGTAGTTTTCCGTCTTGTGTGAAAATACTCGAATTTGTTAGAAACCTCCCATCTTCCGTCGAAACGGGGCATTCATTCTCAACATAGAACCACTGGTCGCAGCGCCATCCATGTGGCTCATGAATATGTACCGAAGAATTGAGGGTTAACATGACATTAATGTCAGGCTTCAGGTCAGCGCCGGGAACTTTTGCGAATCCCAAGTCCATATTGCTCAAACGCATCGCTGCATCCAGAACAAACACATCTGAAACGTACAGAAGACCCATCAGGTGGACCAAACGATCGTCAGAAGAAGCACACACCGGTCCTCTGATCTTCATCCAATTTGGAGATATACGACCCCCTCGGCTCGGTGAAGATAGCGTAGTCATTGCAGTTTGTTGCTGAGCCGTGGCCAGTGCTATGAAAACGTAACATCAGAAAAATTCTGCTAGTGTAAGAAACCAGAAATATGCACGCGTACCTGGAGCTAGATTTACGTTTGGCAGAACGTACCCTTCGATATTGCAGCCTCGTTCAGGCCGTATGAGTTCAACATCATCTCGCCCTCCCTCAGGAGGCCCGATAGGGCATGTCTTCCACTTGTCCGAATGTTTCATGATTCTGCTTCCGTTCTTTTCGCCAGTAAGCCTGAAAGACAATAGACATATCATTAACAACTTGTTATTCTGCTCGACTCTGACCACGCGACTGGCAAACGCTCTCCCGTCACTAATGCGCTCTACTTTGTACAATACAGATACTTCGTAGGAACCAGCTCGTATAAAATTGGTGTGAATTTCATGTAGAATGAACTTCCCCGGTGTGGACAGAGTTTCGTTTGCTGCTCGGAGAGACTGGGCCATTAATTGCGTAGCACTGATGAACTTCCGGTTTTTCCAATCCCATAGCATAGATTCATTACTGAATGTGTCCTGTTATCTGTTAGCGAGAGTACTGAAGGATGATCTCTAAATAATAGATGTATATCTTTACCTTAGAGACACTCCTTATCTGTACTTCTCTCTCCCATGGTGATAAGCCTTCCATTGAAACCTTTGTGATCGATTGTTATGCTTCTGATTGGAGCTTAACACAATTTAATGCAGTTTGATGAAGACTTGCCAACAGATTTATTGTATGGAGGAATTTCTGTGGCAATAGGCTGTGATTTATATTCGGTTTGTGATTATGATGACGTGAAAATTTAGTGAACGGGTGCTAGTGGATGGCAACGAATACGTGGGCACCCTGTTAAACGATTCAGCTAGGATGGATACGACTACTTTATTGCGCTACGGATTTAGAATAGAGGTTTGATTATTTCTTGGAGGAGTTTTGGCGTTTTTGGCCGCATCCTCCGTATAAACGCTGTCCAAAGGTGAGAACAGACTAGCACCCTTACTAAATTTGAAACTTCGCGTATTTTGCAAATCGTTTGATTCGCTACTATATGCGAAAGTTGCATGTCGCTTACTGCGTACGGAAGGGGTTTCAAGTGGGTCTCGCGCACCCCATGTTTCTGCCGCGTTATAAGAGGAAATTTATGGGACATGTCTGATATTCCGCACTTTTGATTCGCTTTAGAATCTCGCTGCCTACATGGTGTGCGCGAGACCCACTTGAAACCCCCTTCCATAAGTACCTTCCGTACCATGACATGAAATGCCATGTAAAAGATCCCCATTTCATATCCTTAATAGTTTAGACCTGATCAAGTAAAGTTGTCGGTCATTGTCGCTCCCAGGATCCAATCGGAGGGCTTCAAAAATTCCTAGCTATTTGCTGACAACTTGC
This sequence comes from Deltaproteobacteria bacterium, assembly GCA_002685535.1. Lineage (GTDB taxonomy): Bacteria > SAR324 > SAR324 > SAR324 > NAC60-12 > Arctic96AD-7. Next base: position 25,697 of record NYXK01000137.1, on the reverse strand, counting down.
AATACCTAATGTCAAGCATCATGTGGAACGCCATAGTAAAGAAACTCAAATTAGAATCGCAGCTGATCATTCAAGCGCATCTAATGCAAGGCGCAGAAACAGGGTTGATATTCCCAAATCACATACCGATGTCGGTCAGCTATATTGATACACTGTATAACCAAGCAGATATTGGTCCCAGACAAGGAACAAGGAACCGGCCCTAAAAACTTTGCAAAAATTCATCGAATGACGGTTTCGATGCCGATAGAAAAAGGAATGAGCGTATAGAGACATTATTTGACATTCACACTATCCTTCTTTCAAAATAAATGTCAGCGTTTGGACAAGCTTTCGTCCAGCCTTTTGCGCCAGACCAGCGGCCGCGTCAGTCCTCTGCGGGTTCAAGCCTTCCATCTGTGCCGGGATCGCAAAAGGGGTGTGTCACGGTTCCTTGAGTTCGACAGTAAACGTGGCATGTATTAACGAAGAGGTCGCTCAGGGAGCCGAAATCTGCTCTTTGAGGAAGTGTTGGAATTGGCCTAGCACCTGATTATGTAAGCTTTGAGATAAGGCAGACCTGCCCCATATTGGATCAATAGAATAACTCTTCAACAAATCATCGATCGACATATGTGCCTTGCATCTACCGTCAAACCACCAGTAATAGCCTACGCACCAACAGGAAGCATATATACTAGCGTACACCTGACTTCCGGGTCAAACCCTTGTGATTTCGTGAGGTAAACTGACTTGATTTTTGCTAAGGTGGGCATAAAGCCCCTATTTATGTTCGTACGCATCGCGTTCGTATTAGATTACAATGAAGCAGCTATGCAATCAATTATAGCAGATGGCCTACACCTGACCGATCATGCAAAGGATCAGCTTAAGGCAACCGTACGAACGGCTGCCTTCAATTCGTGCTTCATATCCTAGGCCACAAAATGACACCCTCACGGGTGGACAACCTTGGGCTGGTCCACCCAGTGTGCCAGCGCAAAAGGGCGAGATCTGTTCGTAGGCGTGCAGTCTCTTGCCAAACTAACCAAGCGCCACGATGTCTTGGCGGGACACAAATTGGGAATCGACAACAATGGTTAGGAATTTGGTCGGTGGCCGCAGAATACATGAAGCATCGCTCTTAACTTCTCTCTCTCCCTATTCCTTAGAGACAGTTGCAAGCCTGTTTCACCGGCCGGACCTTATAAATACACATCGAACGCTTTTGAACCAAGATATTGTATGGCTTGCCTTAAAATGATTTTCAAATTTTCAAGCTCCCTTCCATGATAGCAACAACACCACCACTCAGCACAACTTTTTCAATTTCTCTATCTTTCGGGCCCTCTCTCGCTCCTGTATCGAGATAGATTTCAGTTCTCCTGCCCATCTCCACACCCTGCTCAAACACAAAACTTCTCTCGCTCCAATCATCACAGTCACTGTGCCGCGTCAACCAGCATCCCAAGGCAGCACAAGCGCTTCCCGATCCACTATCCTCTACATGAGCAAACATTCTCGTTCGATATCTTTCTCTTCCCAGTTCCTTTCCGGCAAAAACATAATACATCGTCCCAATGAGGCCGCCTGAGTTCTCCTCTCCAAGATAAAGCTCTGGCTGAAAGGGCTGCTGAGCGAGACTCCCATTTCCTTCGTCACCAGCTTTGGAAAGTGCATAGAGAGAAGGCAGAGGGACAAGAATGAAATTCATCCCTGGCACAAGAGCCACAACAATGTTGTTCTCCTTATTCAATGCACTCTTAAATGTTACACCATTGTGCTGTTTGAAAGCCTGTGGGATCACAGCTTTCACGAACCCCGTTCCCTCGTCGATGGAAATTGGAATTCTCCCGCCTTTCGTCTCGAAGTCCTTTACCGCATCCAATTTCAGAACCTTGAGCACATAATGCCCTGTCCCTATAACGGGGTGGCCTGCAAGTGGCAGCTCATTCTCTGTCGTAAATATCTGAATATGTCTTGAAAAGGTGGAGGATGATGATTCAGGATGTAGGAAAACGACTTCCGAAAGATTGAATTCGCGTGCGATGAGTTGTAGTTGATGAGCTGTGAGAGAAGAGGAGGGGAGAGTTATAATTGAGAGAGGGCTACCAGAGTAGGCTACGGTGGTGAACACGTCTACGGTCGTGAAGGGCAGAGTGAGTGTGTTTGCGGACATTGTGTGAGGGGTGGTGGTGAAGCGAGAAGGGATTGAGGACGAGATACTTCCTGGAACGATGTAAATTAGGAGGGGGAAGAGAAATACTAACGTTGAGTTCTGTCTTCTTGTCGAAAACATCTTCTTGTCAACTGTTAAACGAAGAATGACAAGATATTGCTTTACTTCTGACAGTACGTGCCCCTGCAACTCCATCAAAATCTGGCTAAAAATGAAATCCTCCAATTGGGTGCATCCGCTCGCTTAAGCATGCGACCGCGTTTTGAAAAGCTCTTCCAAATTATACTAGGAACAAACCAGCGCCTAGCAGAGTTTGAAACTTCGTGTAAGGGTTTGATTCGCCACCATATGCGAAAGTTGCATGTCGCTTAATAGTGGGCAACACAGAAAAGCATACTTCGTATCAGGCGTATCTATTCCGCCAAGAGGGAAATGAAGCTTTACTTAGAATAGTATAATTTTTCGGTTTCCAGTTTCCTGATTGGGCAGTTGGCCCTTGCACTGGAGAACTCTCCAGAAGGCTTGGCATAATAGATTCGCCGGCGACCAAGTACGCAACCAGAGCCTGCCAAGCGAGTTGTGGCGTTTACTTATCTTGGCGTTGCTAGACTTTTGGCTGCGTCCTCCGTACAGATGCTATTTAAAAGGTAAGAATAGATTAGCGTCCCTAGTTAAGTTTAAAACTTTACGTACTTTACAAATCGTTTGATTCGCTACTATATGCGAAAGCTGCATGTCACTTACTTCGTACGGAAGGTACATAGCCGTGTTCCGTGCAGGGAGTTGGTGACCCTACCCAAGAATGCAAGAATTATGGAATTCATGTTACATGATTTGCTGCTTTAAAGAAATTTCGAGAAGAGGCACAGACATGAAAGGCAGGTTATTTTGGCCATCTACGAAGTATACCAAGTATAAATTGAAGCTGGGGGCTCATTGTCTTACCGTTCTTCGAAGAACTATTCTCCTTTCAACCAAGTGTCGAGACATCAATTCATAAAGTCAAGTTCGATTAACCAAACACGAAGAATTTACTTCGAGCGATCGAATTCAACTTCCTCTCTAATCTAACTACGGATCGAGCACTCAAGCGTCATCACCACGATGTCGACCACGAGTCCTCTGACGATTGCGATGGTCGACCGAGCCGTTGCTATCTACCTTCTTGTCTTCGTGTTGGATATCATCGGCTTGATAGCTTATTCATTTTGGAAAGCTTGACTTCAAAGATATTTATTCAAGATGCATTTCTCCACTATTGCCGCTGTCGTCCTCTCTGCAGGAGCTGTCTCTGCTCATGGCAACCACGATCTTGACCGCGAGATTGCTATGAGAGAAGCAGTGTTCCAGTACACCAGCAAATATTTGACTCATTACGCGACCAAGATCAAGTCCCGTGGTCTCAAAGCATGCGCTGCTCAAAGACGCAGCGATGTTACTGCTCGATTAATAAAGAAGCGTGGCATTAAGGGTATGTCTTTCACAACTCCAATTGCAAGCATGGTAATTATGCTAACGTTTGGCTTTTGCAGCACGCGACGTCACCTCGGCCCTTGCCACCGATCACAAGTCCACTAGTCTTGAATATACGTTGGATACCGCTGAGACCACCATATTTGCCTCCAACGGTTCATGTGTTTTGACTCCTGAAGGAGAGAGCGGTTTATACTGTGAGTTTTGCCGAGCCGACCCGTCCCAGTACATAACTGTAGAAATACTGACAACAATCAAGACGTTGCTGGAAAGTATATTCGATCCGACCTGGTTGACGAGCAGGTTGGAGTCCCTATCCATTACGACTTCCAGATCCTTGATGTGGAAACATGCAAGCCCGTTGTTGGAAAGTATTTCAAGATATTTAGTAAGTTAATAAATCACGACTTGCAACTCACAGCATTACCTACTGACTTACAAAGACTGTAACTCGACTAGTGTCTACCCGGGCACCACCATGTCCGGTAACGGAAACACCAACGACGTCTTTATCCTCGACGAGATCTTTTTACGAGGCCTTCAAGCTACTAACAACGATGCAATTGCCTTGTTCGACATTATCTTCGCTGGCTACTATACCAGCCGTGTAACCCACATCTATACTATTCTACACATGAATGCCGCTCTTTGAAACAACGGGATTATTTACGACCTTATAGCAAGACATATTATACAGACATTCTGGGATCAATCTATTTGAGATCAGGTCAAGCTTCTCTTATTATACAACACCAACACCCAAGAAGTTACCTCCAACGCTGACGATATGGTGTTCGCTATCAAGGCCGTTTCCAGCAATCCCGTATTCAACTACGTCATGCTCGATGACACTCTCTAGGCTAAGCTCTTAGCCTAGTTAACTCTCGATATTAGCACAACTCTTTTAAACACCACTAACCCCGCCGCTATTTCCTACGCTATTGGAGGTGTCGAGTCGACCAGCGGAGAGTCAACTGGTGGTGATCAAGGAGCTGCGCCATCTGGAGCCACCGCATCTGACTCATGATCAAATTGCTTGGTACCCACAAAGATTCTCTCATCGAAATCGGGCGGTTCTTCCCAGCCGTCGTGTTCCAGCTGGAGGGATCATCAAAGTCACCAAACAATCCCGCGACATTGAAATTATGGCTCAAGCCCAAATCCAGATCCGATACTCTGAACCAGGGTGTGAAGTGGCAGATTGATGCCTGTCGTCGTGGATTGGAGGTGTACCAGCAGAAGGATACGGGAAGTTTGCCGAGTGTGAAGAACTTTTACTATGATAATAGAAGGTTGTTTGATCATGAGCACACGCAGCAGGGGCTCTATCTGCAGTCTTTGCCGAGACCTAGAAGTCACCAGGAGTTTTTGGAACAGGTGGATAGGAGGCAAGCTCTGGTGAATCCGGGTAGAGGTGCTTTGGCGGGAGGGAAGTTGGAAAGTGCTGGAAATGGTACGGACATTCAGGGGGTTGCGCTGGTCAAGAGGGAACGATGAGTGAATACATCCAGGGTATATACCTAGGTAAAGGTCATGTAAACTATCAATGTCATGTAAGTCAATGTAACAATAAACAAGCAAATATCCGATCACTGGAGGGTGGATGATTTAATACTTGTTGAGGTATTTTCATGTCATTCAAATGTATCAAAATTATCTTAGTGTTTTTGCCCCTGACAGAAGAGCATGCCAAAATACGATCTTCTCCAAAGATCTACGCACCATTACCGTTATATGCAAGCAAATTGGGTGTTCCCCTCAAACCAGGCTGAAGAAGTCCACCAAGACCAGTTGGCGTAACACCAGAAAGCACATCCTTGGTAGCCAGAGTCCTGATCCTCTCGCACAGCGGTCCAGGAGCTCTCGTACCCTCAAGACCAATCAAATAAGCACCGAGCCCAACAATATGCGGCGTAGCCATCGACGTTCCGGAGATGGTATTGGTGTCGGTCGGACCGTTGATCCAAGTAGAAAGGATATCCGTACCAGGACCAAAGATATCAACCACAGAGCCATAATTCGAGTACGAAGCCCTCGCATCATTCTTATCAGTAGCACCAACAGTACAAGCCGACTTCTCCGAAGCCGGCGACGTAAGCGCAGCAGAACGACCATCATTGCCCGCAGCAACGCCCATAAAGAGACCTTGCTGGACAGCAGCCGCGACAGCCGAATTTGTAGTCTGCGAGAAGATACCGCCGAGACTCAGGTTCGCGAGGGATTTGCCGGCGCGGCCTTTGCTCTTCATGTCGTTGACGGCCCACTGGATACCGGAGATGATCTGGGATGTTGCACCGGAGCCGCTGGCGTCGAGGACTTTGACGGCGATGAGGTTCGTCTTCTTGGCGACGCCGTAGGCGCGAGAGCCGATTGTGCCGGCTACGTGAGTGCCGTGGCCGTTGCCGTCGGTGTTTTGGCCGTCGCCGGCGAAGTTGGCGCCGAAGGTGGCGCGGCCTTCGAATTCAGTGTGCGCGGTGTAGATGCCGGTGTCGATTACGTAGGAGTATGTCCCGGCGCCGGCGGAAGTGTCGTAGATGTAGTCTGTTGAGCCCTTTGCGCGGTGGGAGATACGGCCGAGACCCCATGGAGCGTTGGCTTGGGTGGTGAGGGCTTGGGTGCGGACTGTGGTGTCAGGTTCAATCCAGGCGATCTGGGTTGCGTTAGAATGCGCTGGGGTGGAGCGAAGCTGCAAGTTGATTGAAAGGACTTACATCAAGACTCGAAGCGAGCAAGTCAACTAGCGACTGGCTGAAGATTCCACTGTATCCCTTGAAGCTGCCGAGGTTGAATGTTGATTTCGTGCCAGAGACGACGTCTGCATCGCGGTTCGCTAAGTGTGTCTGGAAGGCGGAATCTGAGATGTCTTTCATGACCACAATCCAGCTGTTGGGAATAATATCTGCGACATTTGCGACTGAGAGAATAGGTGCCAGAGGCGCACTAGCCACAAGTCCTGCCGCGGCGAAGAAATTAAGAAGGGTATTGAAACGCATGATGAAATCTAGAAAGAAACGATGATGACTTGATGGAAGATGAAATCTGTCTCTGCAGGGGAATTCATCGCAACTTTATATTCGCAGATCAGACGGATTGCAACATTCATGACTTTGCCTCTTCCCCGGCCGTCATGTACTAGCAGTAAAGCTAGATGAAGCTATTCAGATACCGGCTTGGTGGTGGCAGCTGCCAGCGTCTACCGAAGCGGGGAATGATCATCCCAATTCCCCCATCCATTGGCAGGCATGGCTTTTCTGAACCGTGCAAAGGACCCCTAAAGGGTTCTAAGGTTAACAGATGTCTTTGTGGAGTAATCGCACAATCTTGGCTCCTGCCAGACGAGGGAGATGATGCACAGCCAAGACTGGATGATCAGCCGCTACGGACCTTTCCTTTTTTTCGCCAAGACTGATCTCCATTTGGTAGTGGACCGAGGATGTTGAAGATTCTAGATGTGGAGGTGATGTTTTGGTGAATGAGATAAAGTTCTGGACGCCACAATATGGAGAACTTGCGGATGAGGTTAGTATATTTGCAAAAGCTCTGTTTGATTCCTCGATGGCTCTGGTACCCCGCTTTGAGACATTGCCATGACTTGATGAATTGATTTGAACTTCCTCGAGCCTCGGATGAAGATAGGCACTTGCTTTGTAATCCGTCAACGTAGAGAAAGGCAGATTGCCTGCGCCTTAGTAATTCCATTGACGTCCTCGGTTGAAGAAAGAAGGCGGCGAGTTTGCTGCATTGAGTCCCCGGCCCACCCGAGGGCCATTTAACTATCAGGGAGAGAGAGAAAGGGGGCTTCTCACTCAGGGGAAGAGACTCCAGGTTGTGGAAATAACAAATTACAAAGCGGGTGTGTTGCTGTGATGGGATGATGAAGTGGCGTCTGCATTGAAGCTGAGGCTGAGGTTGGGTTAAACTTTGTCTCACCAAGCAATCTGCAGCGGGGTCTTCTGCTCACGTGAAACTCATGTGAGTCGATAGCCACCTACCTTTGAATGAGGTTCCTGAAATTCTTCCGCCCCTGAGCCCCAAAGAAGTTTTTAGGTATTTCGATGTAGCTGTTGCAGTAAGTATTTCAAGGTATCTGCTACAACTTTGGTTAGATTTTGGGGTGACAATGCTCAAGTGTACAGGATCCAGCCGCATGCATCACCTACGGAGGCCGCGAAAGCTTCATATCTGCTGCTAAGGAGGGATCTAAATCTAACGTGGAAAGTATATAGAGATGTTTGATAATTCTTCCGAAAGGTAAACATGGATTCCCAACGGACTATGGAACTGTGGTATCACACCCGCCGAAGATCTTTGGCTCCCAATCTCTGTGTTTCCACCCAGTAGCTTCCCTGCCATCTCGAGCTTGACATACATACCTCAGCTCCTTGGTCAACTTCATAAACTCTTCACCATCATCGCGCCAAACTCTTCTAAAGACACCTGCATCTCTGTAGCCAGCACCTAACATTCCTTGACTATTTCCACTAGTGATCTTCCCAAGGTCCTCAATAATGAGCTGCCGTAGTGACTCACTTCCCTCTGAATGATTCTCAATGGTCCCCCCAAGTGATGATGGACATTGTGGTGCAGATTTCGAAATGACTTGGATGATTTATGGGTGTCGTACTGAAGTCATCCTGGCGACAAAGGTTTCCGATGTGGCGCCTTGAAATGGTGAACGCGTCAAGCTGCGCTAGCTCAACACAAGCGAGTAAGACTGTCATCAGTGCTTGAATGGTCAATGAGGAAGTCATATCAAGCAAATAGTCTTGTTCCACATTGATGAAAAATGCGGAAAGAGGAACGTCGCCATTCGGCGTATATGGAGATGGTGTGTACAGCGGAGGCACGGGGCCCACCGTAAGGTATTAATACAAACTTCTGCTTAGAAGTGGGGTTTTGCTTGGTTTGTTAAACCATGACTTCGGCGTTCAATTATGGTTTAGGCGCAGTCAGAGTCCAGCTGGTAGTAATATGTCCGTATTATCCCAGACTCAAGATGTATGCCGAAGTCATGTCACGTGTATCATGATGACCTCACCACTTTCGCATTGTGGACAGACCGGTGCTTCTAGGCATGCATTCTGGCTGGGTTAGAAGTCTCGACTGCTCCTTAATTTGTTGTCATCTGCTCCGGTTGACCTACCCTATGAGCGGTTCGCTCATTTATTCGATTAATATTGAGCTTCTATAACGTCTCGGTTAATTCCCAATCCGCGTCGCTGGGAACAAGTTCTATTTCAAGAATCTGGGTCCTGCGCCGGACATAGCGGGATCTCTACCTTGTATTTACGCGTTCGCCAAATCACCCAATCATACTGTCTAGGATCGGATGGTCCGTAATGATCCTCAGGGACGGAGTGTTCTGGCTAGGGACGAAATTGAATTGTTTACTTACTCGTGCCGCCCCTGGTCCCGGTACATCATTGTGCCTGATTTTCCATCACGACATATATCGGCACTCATAAGTCATCTTATCTCTGTAGATTCGATGAATCATCGGGTCGTTTACATCCTGAAGATATCGAATCCCAGTTTCGTTTCCGGTAAGGATCCTTTCCTGTGCAAGCCAGGTTATATGCATCAGAATCATTGTGTTTGTGAACCGGTTGTGATCATCGATCTGTAGCTGGATGTTGTGGCGTAAGGCATGAGCTTTGATCATAGCCTAGACAGTGCCCTCTCAGAGACAGCAATTGTAATTTAAGCTCGATTGAGTATGTAATATATACCAGCCGCAGGTCTTTGTTATCCGGTGTCTATGCTTCCGAGCATCCCATATCTAGATTAATTCACTTGTCAACTTTCGTTTGGCCCCACTTCTGCTGTGACAGCGGCTCGTATCGCATTTTTCATCTACCTATCGAGAATGATATGCGCTGACATTCACATCAAACTCTCTCTACCTGCTTGGCTCAGTCGGCGACAGTTCATCTGAAGTCGGCAAATAGCCTATGTCTTTCAACTGAGCCAGAATAAACAATGGTATTTGCAGTCCGCCACATGGTAAAGTTGCGCCTCGATCTTTTCTATATAACGCATGTCCGTCTTGTGGATTGATCTTTTTTGGTCTCACTGGGGAGGCACATTTCGATATTTCACAAACCAAATACCATCACCAACAACCCTTCATTATGCATTTCGCCAAGTCTACGTTCCTTCCATTACTTGCTCTGGCAAACATTGCTCTATCTGTATGGTTAACCTCTTTCCCAGGTCTACTTGATTGCGAGAGCTAACTTTGGTGTCTTTCAAGCAAGTCATCGTGACAGTAACGAGCACTGTGACAATTGTCACAGTAACCATTACGCCTACGACCTCAACATCAACTGCTTATGTAACGGTCACTGGAAAGCCTCCTCAAAGCACGTCGACCTCGTACTACACAGTCACGGTGACTGCTAGCCAAAGTCTACCTACCCAAAGCGGAAGATGTCCGATTGAGGAATGGGGTCAGTGTGGCGGGGATGGATATATCGGCAAGTGCGCGGGTAGCTGTGGAAATGACAGTGTGTGCAAATACAAGGATGGTATGTCTCTCGCTAGATTCTTGGACATTGAATCTATGAATCAAATGCTAAGGTTGAACCACAATAGTATGGTACTCATACTGCAGCAAGCTCCCTGCCATGGCAGTCGCTGTGGTGACCGTCTATCAACCATGATTTGGTACGGGGGGGGCCGATCGTAGGCTCGAACATGGATGAAGCGGATGTACGATCTGAACTGATAACGACGCACTTGTACGATTCAATTATTTTTCTCTTGCTCATCCACCTAATCGTTCCATACACCCCATTCGCTTGTCGTATTTTCCTAGCATCCTCCCTCAAGTTTATGACAAGCTGGATTTTCCAGCGGATAATGGACTCTGAAAGCATCCAAACTTGGATTTTCACGGCACAGCTTGGATGATTCCTCTATCCATTTCTGGTTGCGGTCGATAAGGACTAGTTGCTTCAAATACACTCTCTTTAGTCCTTGGTGGCTGTCAAATATGCGACACAGTGTCCTTGTCTCTGTTGCAAAGAATCCAAGGCGCAGATCTACGAGCGATGGTAGCGTATGTTCGTGGAATAGCCGCGCCAAAAGGTTATCTTCCGAGGTGAATGTGTGGGAATGGCTTTTCAAGGAAGTTAATGATAAGTCGAGCTTCTGCAAGGAGATGGCAGCTTTGAAAAGCTGCACAAATCCTTGGTCGTATTCCAATCTTGAAGTTCCAAGGACAGCGCAGTGTATCTTGAGCGATTGGATAGCCGAAAATGCTACTTTCCCGTTCGGTATGTTCATATCAGCAACACGGGCCAAGGGACCCAATGACTTAGGTGCTGGCAGCAAATCAAGGCTTTTGAACTTGCTATCGCTCTTCGCTATACATGCGGCGGCAAAATCGAGGTAGTGCGCCATAATAAATGATTCTGAGGAACCATTATTGTAAACTGGATCTAGATAGTGTAATTGTGGCCATGATCTGGCCGAGGGAGACTCTGGCAAGTCATGACCGTTTGAGTCATCCATCCCGAGCCTGACGTTCAACCACGAAGCGAAGCCACAACGCAAGACAAGAGAATCGACTTTTGGTAAACGTTTCAAAGACGTTACGACTTTGGAAAGCAAGTCCTGTTGGCAGTTCTGGAATGAGAAACTCTCTTTCATGTGTCGCCTGAGAGCTATGATGTCATCAGAAACGTTTCTGACATTCATCTTATTTATTTACAGACCACCCTCTCCCCAGAAGGGTGTCGTATCGAGAATGAGACTTGTAACGTGCTTTGCCAATCCCGGGTTGCCGCAGATGCTCGTGAACACTCCGAGATCTTCAGCGTATGGACTGATCCAAACCTCCGTGAAGAGAGGGAGGTCTAGAGAAATGCCGAGAAAATCTCGAGAGACCAGTCGTAGAGCTTTCCAGTCCGACTTTAAAAGATGAAGGGCAATCATGTTCATGACTTCGTTCGGGACAGTGATTTCGATGCCTGGTCTTTGAGATGTATTTTGGATGACAGAGAACTGTTCGGCAGAGTCAAGCCGAGAGACGATTGCTCGATCCCCAGAGCTAATGGTAAGAACAACCATTTTGATTATTCCGCTGTATTCCGTTTATTGTATTGTAGGCGAAGATTCGAAGCAGATCCTGACGAGAGCGGTTCGAAATTGGTGGATGAAGCACTTGAAAAGTCATCTGCAGAGGGTTTCTTAAACTCAAAAAGTTAGGCTTATTAGAATAGTTATCAAACACTTGTATAGGGAACCAAACTTTGAAAGTGGACCGGTTTCTAATTGCCCAAATAGTCGCACTCTCCATTCAAATCGCGCCAGACAACATCATGCGAAATTGTAAAGCTTTTGAAAGAAAATAGCAGCTTATTATAGTCCTAACTTGGCTCTGACAGGAAAATATACTCGAGAAGTGCAGCAGCTTGAGGAAGTCTTCTACCTCCGTAGGTCAGTCCAACACGTGACCGAGTCACATGTCTGTTCTGTTTCTTGTGCTCCTGATTCCATGATCTCCGTTGCCTACTAATCATACAGATATGGCTCCTGATCTTCAGCGAGCTTGACAGCTATCAGCAGGTGGTAATGAGCTTCAGCACGGAACAATTACTCGTCACGTGTGGGGCTAGAGCCCTGATTTGTTTCTGTTTCGTGACTTGCAACCGTGACATTTCACCTCTCCACAAAGATCATCGCCGCACCCTCTACTATCTGCACCCTCTATGAATGTCGTACTCTCTCCAGGGGTGTCACGGTCTTGCTACGCCGTCTATGGTTGAATGAACATATCTTTCTTTCACGATCACGCAACGCTTTCACCCGGCTTGTTCAAGTCCACATTCCTTCAATCCATCTGCGCACATGATTGCGTAGCTCAGCTCCGAGCGTCAAGTACGTCTTTAGACTGTGCTGCCTCAATGTTTCGATTCTGCGGCATCATATTATTCGGGCCGCGCAACCTCGAGCGCCGAATGAAGCGCAGAAACACATCGCGCAGCACTTTTCGGAGAATTATGCTGCATCTTCATGGATGAAGAAAACCCAAAAGTGGTCGCACATGGCCAGTTTCGAGCTCAAACATCAAATCAATGATTCATCACGGGAGCCTCGTCTCGGGGATACTTACTGAGATGGTGACGGCCTCGCAACTCAACCCTTCGACGTGTTTAGCACCCATCATCAATAGCACTTTCTTGGACCCGAACGGGAATCCCTAGCATATGCAGCGACAGCTAGGCACATAATCTTGCACCAAAAGCTCAGCAGTGTTAGCAATTTTACCTAGATTTGGAATATGCTGCTCAGTTTCGAATTGTCCAGAACAGATCGACTTCCCACGAACCGTTATCGGATACCGACTTATCATCAGCCATCCCGATCATAGGAGATCGTGGCGCGAGAAAGAACCTGAGGCGTTCGTTGAAGATACTTCTCAGGATATCCCTTCACCCAATCGTGCGAAGTACATGCCCAAGTGAAGAGACGGCATCAGGGGGGCTAATTGATGTTTCTGAGAGCGTATGCATGACGAAATCTCATTTCCCTTTGATACGCAAAGATCTCTCGCCCTGTTCTCGACAATGATCGGCTTGTTCCACCACTTCGAATAGCATCATGGTGCTTGCGAAGGATTTGCGAAGGCGGGGTACCTCCGATATCGTTGAATCAAGTATGAGCTTGGTCAACTCATTCACGACCCGCCAAGGAAGAATGTTTCTAGCTTCAGCGGCGACTAGTGGGTATACGAAAATCAAGGGTCCCGGAAAAATCTCTTGTTGTCCTCCTGGAGCCAGTGGTAGTCCATCCCCAAACCCACAGTGTGCGTGGTGGAAGAAACTATATCCTGAGCAACGGAGGATCCTCCGCTACTTTGCCTTAATTGGTGATAATTGGCGGTTTTGGGACTGAGACAGTGATTAAGGTTTCGGGTAACTTCCCTCAGCACTGCAACAGAAAATGAGCCGTCCGGACACTACCGCGTCGATCCAAAAGACCCTGAAACCCGGCACTAGAACTATTGGACGCCAACTCATCATTCCGCGAGCGACGGACCAGAGCTAGTACGTTTTTCTTCCATGGCCATGGCTCGACCTCAAGCTCATTTGGTGCATGCCTGTTGTGCATTACGTTAGTGACTTGGATTGGCAGCGATGAGTAAGCAACCAAGATAGCAAAGCACGATGTGGGTTCAATGGTAATGTTGTTTCCTGTTCCACTTCTCCAACAAACTTTGAATCAGAAGCTAACTAGCGTAAGCTACCTCTCACCCGTTCCTACGGAGAGTCTAGTGCCAGGGTCTAGCTTGATTTCGAAGAACCAATAGTCTCTTCCCTCCGATGTGACCCGATGTTTAGCACCAGATCCTAGCTCTAGCTGCCAGATCTGGTATGACGGAGTTGAAGGGTCGCTGACTTCTAGCTGCAGATTTGGTTGTAATGTATCACTTTAGGTTGGTCTATCGACACTTAAGCGTTGTACACGTCGCTAGCTCGGCAGTGTGCATAAGCCCCCTTTTATCGCTCTGTCGAGTCTCGACTGATGTCCAACTTGCACGTCTAAAAGCATCCCCATCTCCATACAATAGGCTCGCTCTCAATTACCTGGCTCCCGGCGGAAATTCAAAATTCCGCTCTTCAAACATTTCGGGTACCGGTACCTCGGCTGGCACATCAGCGGATAAGAGCTCTGGATCCATCAATATGGCTAGAATTCATTGTCTTCTCCTTTTACGAAAGAAGGCAAATGTAGCCGACCCGAGCGTGGGAAATTCCCGTCAACTGACCTTCAGAAAAACGCACTCTTCCAATTCTAGTCTCATTTTCGCTTGCCGTACTTGGGAGGATCCAATTCAGCTCGATAAGTTCGTCTGATCTGGTGAAGCAAAGCAGCAGTAAGGCTCCGCCATACGATTACGATTACGATTACGAATCTCTCGAGATTCATGCAGGACGATTTTGGCCAATTTCGCCAGACCTTTTCCACGAAAACTCAGTAGTGCTTTTTATGATGTAGTGAAGCGTGAAGTCTTGAAGCGGGCTTCTTTCAGTACATTAGTACGTGTCTAGCATGGAATTTTGCCGCTGTCCTCATGTTCTCGAGACACTTATACTATCCGATTGCAGGTTAAAAGTTTCAGTAATCTTCCGATCTCGAAGTCTGGTGTTGCAAGTTTTCCACTCTAGCTCCATGATATGCTGTACCAGAGTGGTGTATTTTTCTTATTTGGCTTCCCCGTATTCTCAAGCGAGCCCATGATATTACGCAACTCGGCTGAAGATCGCAGATCCACGCCCATGCTTATTGTAACCACACATTATCTCTCAGCCTCATAGTACCGGTATTAAACCAGTAGTGACTCCCTTGCTCAGCCCTACCTACCTATATTATGTCTACTATACCCACGTGATTTGCCCTTGTACCAAAGTATCTTCCCTTTGTCTTTCGTTGTCTCTCCATTCCAAATACAATGCTTCCATGCATGCTTCTTTTCCAGGGAGGTCCTGTCCTGCATTTAATATGTATCCACCCAATAATGGATTGAACCAAAAAAATCCTCCTTTCCCCATCATCAGATCAAAATCCTCCTTGTTGATGGCCCCACCTAAGCATCTGCTCCCCTTTTCCAAGTCACAAGTCACATAACCACATTGAAAGGCGGCGCTTCATCCTTCCGCCCATCTAAAAACGTGGTGGATCGATCCCCAAAAGGAAGGCAGGTAGTACAAATCGCAGGAAGAAAGTGCGTGGCTTCATCTATCCAACCCAGCACATGCATGCAAGCCATTTAATTTACAACTCCACGTTTTCCACCCTCGACTGAGACATGACTGGTCAACCCTCTCACATATCGATATTATGATTTCTGTTTTCAATTCAATCGGTCCTTTTTACCCGCACATGTTTCTCTTCTCATCTTTCCACAATCTTGGAATTCTCATTCTTGCTTGCTATTTTAAAATTAGGGTTGGCACCTGCTGCTCGGAATCAGCGGGCGCATAGGCAGGCATACGTACATGGGTGCAAGCAACGTTACCGCCTTTCTTTCGCAGTACCGACGAACAACTAACGGCGCGACGCACGCAGCTTGAAATCCGACAATTGAGATGAATCGAGATGAGGTGCAGCATCCATCTCACTAGAAGAAGCAAAAAGCGTCTGGGGTAAAAGGGGCGGAGGTCCCGAGGAATGGATTCAGCAATCAGCACGCCGCTGGTTTAATGCATGCTTGTTCGGATGAATGCAACTGCAAATGCAGGGCGGGCAACAGGGTCAGTTCCAGCGGAACGAACCTGTTTCGAAACCAAAAACATCCCGGTACCAATCGGAGTCTTCTTTCTGCTGTTTCTAGAACGCTTTTTATTTGGACGTCTCTCGTCGATGTCGTCACAGAGGGGATCCAAGGATGCTGCTCAATATGTCATCGTGGAGAAGTAGTCAGTGGACACGACTTGTAAGGCTGGACAAGGCTGTCGACACGTTTCCAAAACGCTCAAAATTTCGATCTAGAGCTCACACTAGCAGACAAATGTCGTGGGAGGCTGTTTTTAGGGTGTTCTCGCGACGCAGTGTCGAATCTTAGGGCACGTTTTAAACGTTTAAGCTTGTGCCAGCGGCGCCATCAATGCTCGTTTAGCGAACAGGCCTTCCCTGACTTCGATAAGAACAGACGAGTAGATTGGGGCTAAAGTGCCTATCCGTGTGTCATTGGCAACACTACCGGTGCTGATGATGCTGATGGGGTTCGGGATTTGATGGCCTATCGTTCTCACTTCTGACACCCTGAGGGAGGCGACATGGGCGAGCCCGCGTGCACTTTCTTCCAGACAGAATATCTCGAGTCTCACGCCAGATGGCCCCTATGATGTCTACCACCTCATCATCTCACATCGCACCACAACATAGAACTAACCCCCACGACTAATTCAAAGCCTCCCACGCGCAGCCGCCAGCGTCAGCACAGGTTTAGGTTCCTGGCCTGACGGGAGGATCTCGCTGGCTTAAGGAATATCAGATTCGGTTAAGGTGGTATCGCTGGTATGGACTTCGAACTCGGGTAGGAGGCACTGGCACTCGCAGTGGCACTCGGCGCGGGCCCACATCTAGGTAATTTAACCCGCAGGTGCCGGTATCTGAGGCATCAGATGAGGCCCCAACTGTTCAAAAAGGTGCTGCGGGCAACAGTTCGTGCCGTTGGGGATTCCCAATTAGTCCATTCGACGACGAATGGCGTCGGGAGCTTGCCCCTACTGGACGGAAGGGCCCCATATGCATGGGGCCATACAGGGGCCTTACCACACTTTGAATGCTGATTAAGTCCTGACAGGCACGAATCTGAATCTGCCATCGGGCAATAGTTTGGCGCTTGCGTGGGGGCCTGGTAAAGAAGAGGGGGAACAGCATGGGATAAGAGGCAAGGGCAGGGGACTCTGGAAGGGAACGGATACATTCGGGAGGGGGGCCATGGCCACAAGTTAGGAGAGTTAGGGCATGACAGGCATTGTTTACAGGCCATCGGGCCTGTACCGGACAGGGCACAGCAACTTTGTTTGTGGCAGAGCTGTTGCAGCCTGCATTCTGCAATGCAGACTGCAGGAGCCAATCCGTACCGAACAGAGCCGTTCTATTGGCATCGTACTGTTGTGCTTCTCCCATTTCTGCCACTTTTCAGGGGGCGGCCGTTGAGAGAAGTCGAAGAAGGGGAAGAAGACTCGCTCAGGAAGGCTAGCAAGAGCTGCACTACCCCCCTTTTGGGTTGCCTGCGACGGATTTCGACTACTTCTGGCCACTGTCCGGGAGCGGCACATGGTTCTCCCCCATGCTGTCTGTCCCCTTCGAGAAGCATATCCTGGGCACCTCAACGTCTTTGATATATCCCTATCGATGATCACCCTCAGATACGAATTTAGGCAACTGGGGCATGGTCCAATCAGCAGCAGCTCTTTCCAGTGCAGGAGGGCTATCACCAATGTAGATCACGCGCCAGCCACGTCTATTGTTCTAGATGGCCGTCGTTTGCTGCCAGTGCCAGCTAGATGAGCCAGCCCAGGCCTGAAGAGCGAGATGGCATTGCATTGCCGTTAGTGGTGACGGGGGGGTAAGAGAGGGGAAGGGTTAGGGACGAGAAGAGGAAACTAACGTGAATGACGGGGCCATGCGATCCCATCCCCTCCATTCTATCCCATGCTCGGTATCCCCATCGTACCTTGCCCACTCTGGCTGGGCTCTAGAGAATGCGGAAGGAAGTTAAAGCCATGAGGCTTTCGGCCCCTCAAAAAGTTTGGCCCCTATGAAAAAAATGGCCCTAGCTGCCCTTGCTCCAAACTACGAATCAATGCTTAGCACCATACCAGGCATAAGCTCATTCTCCGGCCTTCATCTATCTTTTCCTCCCATGCCATGCCTGTCTGCTTGCTTGGTCTGAGGGCAAACATGATCACCATTGTTCTGTGCGCGTGAACTCTGCCTCGTTCATCTCGTTTCGTCTTCTTCATCGTTCCTGTCACTCTTTTAAACATCAGTCTCCTTCCTTCCCCGCTACAGGGAGAATGCGTCGATGTCCCTCACGCAATCAGTAACAATGGCAAATATAAAGCCAGAAGATGGTGACAATTCCATCTGGCAAGGCTATAGTCTACATCCTCCCCATCCGACATCGTCACAAGGCCCTGCATACGATTCGAATTATCAATCCCCTGCGATGACAATTCCTTACCATGGTCGACCTCACAAAAGCAACTACCGATCTCTGGATATACCGTCCAGCCACGCACGACCAGCATTAAGGAATGGGAATGGGATATTGACAGCTTCACCTCCATCCTTAAACACACACCATAGCTATCCATCACTCAAAAGAGCTTTCCACAGTACAGATGATTCGCCGTACGGGGAAAGCATCCAGAGTTATAGAGATGACTTGCAGGATATTCCGAAGCCGAGTATCAACCAAGACCACAGACTTCTTTCTTTTGCCAGACTACCCGAGAAGAACACCATTCTGGATGCTCAGGGAAGAGTTCAGCGTGTCGATCTCGCGGCGCAAATCCATGGGATGTTTTTCTTGTCCGAATTGGCAACGCCGG
Organism: Deltaproteobacteria bacterium; assembly: GCA_002685535.1. Classification (GTDB taxonomy): domain Bacteria; phylum SAR324; class SAR324; order SAR324; family NAC60-12; genus Arctic96AD-7. Next base: position 6,992 of record NYXK01000137.1, on the reverse strand, counting down.
CTGGAGAAAACATGTTGATGCAACCAGAGCTGACTTGTTATCGACGAAATCTTTTCCAAATCTCCGGAAGTGTCACTGCAGCAAGAGGTCCATTGTCTATACTGACAGACCGCGGCGAGAGAATCCCTATCGTTTCCATGGAAGTGGTTATCTCAGCAACAGAGTCGGTTGACGGCCATGTCGTCAAGCTGATTGTGATCCCATGGAAAACTCCACCTCCCAACTCCCCAGAAATCCCAACGGGACAGGAGCATGAGCCAGCACCGATACCACTACTTCCATCTGACGAAGGTCCAGATGCGCATAGTGACTTCACGGTCTTCCCGATCGCTTATCGAAGGTTGCAATTCCGAATCGCTACTGCGAACAATGGTCGAAGGAGAGAACTTCAACAGCACTTCACCTTGCATCTGAATGTTGTTGGGACACTTGCGAACGGGACGAAGATGAACGTGTGCGAGACTTCAACATCGCCGATCGTGGTGAGAGGGAGAAGTCCGAGGAACTTCCAAGCAAGAAAAGAGATCCCGCTTGTTGGATCGTCATCTTCTCGTGGACAGCCGCCAGAGCTTCACGTAGCTACGAATGTCATGCCTAGCATTGCGGTTTTGGAGGCTAAGGCAAAGTTGGGCAAGCAGCATGTTGTTGAGCTCCCAAGGTCGCCATTTACCTTTGATTCGAGCACCATTTCTGGATCACCGTCAATGGTTCGACAATCGTAAGTCAAGTCTCTTCTCCAACCAACTGCAAGTTCCGACAGCATGGACATTCATTGAATTCATCTTGATTCTTTTCCTTAGCTAAATGAAACAAAGCTGATAAGAACTAGGGCCTACCAATCTTGGAACGCAGCACACACGCCCGACCATACAACAGGGCCAAATACGCCGAACTACCCTGCGCCGTCATTGAGTCTAGACTCCTACCTCCAAGTACACCCCAGCAATAACAACAACTCACCATCAGATTTACACTCCTCCAATCCACCACCAATAACAATGCCAGGTCCTCAACCCCCTCTTCGCCAACAATACGCCTACCATCCTCCATCGTCTGCACCAACAAGCGAACCCATCCGCTTCATAGACAGCAACCCAAGGCCTTCGAAATCCCCAAGACATGCTGCTCCTCCAGAAGTACCATTGCCATTGCCTTCGAACGGCAATTACTCGGAGTACGGATCGCGATACATGCCTCCGTACAGCAACAACAGCAACGAAGCCATGCCATCAAGAGCGCCCGAGTACTTTCCCCCAACGCAACAGCAGATGCAAGCATGGACGAGTGGGCCGGACACAGGCGTGGTCTATGGGACCAGTCAAGCGCCGGGTGTGCATCACTACGAGTTTCCAAGTGAGCAGTATAAGGAGGAGACTGCGTCGCAGCAGCCACACTATACTTGGAATTCAGCTTAAAGGAAGCGACTCCGAATTTGTGGGAGGAACGATGTCCTTGAGAACCCCATGTGGTGCGTAGCAGTACCAGGAGGGCACCAGCGAAAGCTATGAATACGAAACGACAAGATGATCACAGTCCGGCGTTGCGCTCTTTTCACAACAACAATTTTCTTATTTTACCATGTACGATAGTCGGTCAGGATATAGAACGGAGGGATTGGATGGTTTGCGGGGGGACATTTTTAAAATGCCATGTTGAATAGCTAATTACCTGCAATTTGAGAACGGGGTTTCGAAAGTGGAGTAAATAGGGCATTGGCTGCCATACACGACGAAATTGTTGGGGAGGGCTATATTCTTGAGGCGCAAATTTGGAATCGAGTGGATGAATGGACCTAGTCCCGTGGTTGAAAGATACGGACCGAGTTGAATGAATGTCAAGAGCAAAAGCACGATACCCAAATACACCCCATATCTAATTTCCAGCTATCAAATTCAAATACTGCCTTTGTGAGAGCGCCCCGGGGACTTCATACTGCTGTACTAATGTGACCTTGGACTGTAGACGTCAAAATTGAGAAGTCCAAACAAACAAACCTCGGAAACGAAACTAAACACCAAGAAACCAAACAGTCAACCATACATATACCCAGAAATGTTCTTTTACGCATGAACGAAATACGTCACGTCAAACCCCAGATCCAGGAATCCCATTATCAGACACGGCTATGCAACAAGCATGTCCCAGGCTGTCAATGCAGTCAATGATTGTTGATGCTTACCTTACTGTCCAATGCCTCCAGTCCATCCGATGATTCAATGCTACACCAAACCTACCCACCCGTAAGTACGATCACATCACATCGTGCATGAATCCTTCCCGTCTGTAACTGCAACCCATAAATCCAGCATCTCGGTCCATTTAATGCCACGGGCACTGCCCCAACTACTGCAGCCAACCACTAAAACACTCTGCAGCAGATGCGCAAGATCTACAGCTTCATACAGATCCTGATAACTAAGCCTCACATGAACTTGAGAACAATGCATTGCGAATTACGATCACTACTTATTAACCTTTTCGCTTTCTGCGACACAAATGATCAATTAAAGTCTTAGTTCCAAACTGCCCAGGCAGATTCGCCAAGCGCTTCCGACAACGGCTTGAATTCGCGACTTGCAACTTGCAACCGCTTGTACCACCTCGACGACAACCACTCTAGAAACTCAATGCAACGCCAGCGTCAAACAATGCCATAATACTTCTCTCGTATCATATCATACGGAACATCATAACGAATGACATACCGCCAAGCGCAACACATCATATCACATCTCGACACTTCTCATACCCATCCCACTATTATTGTACTGTTACATACGCCCCACGAGAACTGAAGAATCAATGATCACCATAATGCATCACCTAAGTATTGACATCTCCACACAGTACTACGGTAGCACGACACGAAACAATTGATATGGTATTCCAAATCGCGACGTCGAACTCAAAAACTCGAAAATCTGCCTTGTCCCCGGCCTGGCGCGTCAAATGAAACGCGTTCATGCAAACTGCACATCTTATCCTAAGCCTCCCATCTGATCGACCGGACGTCTTACCTCCAAAGCCAAGCAAACCAAATCGAACCATACCATACCACATGCAAACTTGAAATCCATGCCCTAAAGATCTTCGGACTCCGGCACACTTCGGCTCGGAGAATACTTACGGTGCGGAGGTAAACTTCGACAATCAACATTCGATTTTCTGATAGCCCCTTGCAGAAATAGATAGTGAGCGAGCGATGTTCGCTTTGGGAGACGAAGCCCTGTATCGGTAGTTCGTTGTGGGTCTCTTTTATTCGGAGGTATCCGAATGGGAAGTTACTTTCCTTTCCCTTTCCTCAACTCTCCTCTCCGTTTTCTTTTCGAGCTGTCTACTCAACTCAAAACGCAAAGACTACAGATTACAGAGTAAAAACCTTTCCATTAACTCCTCTTTCCCCCTGATAAACTTGGAGACCTGTCCCAGCAACGTGGTAACCCCGAGATTCCAAATATTGGAATGTATGTATGTCTCACTCCTCTTCCTCCACTTCCTTCCATCCACCTTCCATCTGCAGCACCAGTATGGAGTACCGAGGAGATAGACCCGTTGAATTCAATCTATTTCAAGACAAATTACTTGATCACATCCTCCCTGATCCTTGTGTAAGCTATGAATTGAATCTCTAAATCAAACGCATCTCCATCTCCACCTCCATTTCGTTCATTGGTGTCTCTATGTCTCTCGGTTCATCGCTTCGGTACTCTGGTACAAGCAAGACATACCTACTTTGCATTGTAACCCTCAGGCACAAGGAACAAGGTTCAAAGACTTCCTTAATCCTTACCCTTGCCCTTGTCTCTCTCCTTCCCCCCTGTATTTCCCCCCCTTGTCACACCTTGTCACACCTTGTCACTGTCCTTGTCGCGTTCACGTTCCTGTCTCTCTCCCCTGTCAACTCAAGTCGACTCCACCGGCATCAGTCCGTGCCAAAGGATGAACTTTCCGAACCCAGACAGTTTCCTGTCAACCCTTCACTGCTAGCCTCCACTACTGTTTCTATTCACATATCCCAGCTTTGCCTTTTCTAGCCTTTTCTAACCTTTCAGATCCACCAAAAAATCAAACACTACCCAGAAATAAACCTTAAAGCAGCACCCCCTTGCCTCGACGGATAAATACACTTTTCACCAATAGCTTCTATTTGCACTAAAAACCTTGATGACGAGCGAGTAGGAGCGGGGCGGGCTCGGATAGCGGCTAAATTCGCGGGTGTATTTAGGTAGAGCGGGGTGGGTTAAGGTAAGTAGCGGAAGGGCGGAAGAAGGATTTATGTTTTGCCGTTCCGAGGGAATTTGAGTTGGAGCTTGACTTGAATGCCGAGATTTTGATATCGAGCTTGTCTTGCTTCCTCAGCCTTGTTCAGCCTCGACCTCACATTCACCTGAGCAGCTATTGAGGACTGGGGATTGAGCAGTGCGATTGAAGGTACTGGAGTAACTTTGTGTATCAAGGACAGCACAGCAATTAATCGTACGCGATTATAGGAGATGAAGAACGGGCAAAGATGTTCGACCTCCCAGATGCAAAACGGTATATCCCCTTCTTCCTTGCTCAATCTCCCTCCATAGGGCGCACCAATTGCCTCTCTCGGCTCCTTTCTCTCAATACTCAACACTCCTCTAACCATCTTACAATCATCTCAATACCACCCAGAAACTAACATCCCTTTCCCTCTCACAGAATCCGCCGCGCAGACCTCAATCGCTCACGCTCGTCATCGCCTTCCTCCCCTACCGAAAACGACAATTCGAACACATCACGCAAAGATGAAGAAGCGCGACAAGCTCTTCTGCAAGCAAAATTAGCTGCTCTCCTTGGACCAGTGGAATTTGATGCGCCTGTGCGGCAGCAATTGCTTGATACTGCTACTGCGAAGGATAAGAAGGATGGGAAGGCCGAGACTGGAGATGAACACGAGAAGAGCACGAGGAGGAAAAGGAAGAGAGATGCTGGAGAGGAACCTAGAGATGTAGCTATGGAGATGGATCTTGGATCTGGCGCAGATTCAGATTCAGACTCAGAATCAGATACATCCAGCACCAACACCACCGACACATCACATCCCAACCCATCCGCCGACTCTCCAGGCAAGGACCAAGACCTAGAACAAGAATACGACTTCCTCCTCTTCCACAGCCATTCCAGCCAACCCTCCCCCCAAAAAATCATCCTCTCCACATCCGATGAACCCTCTGGCACCGGCCAAATCCTCCGTCCACGCCCACACTCCTATTTCCTCGCCCCAAAAGCGACTGGATCCCGAAGAGCAGAATTGGATTTCGCGGCTGTGAGCGGTGACGATGTACGTGCTGAGAGGGGGAGGAGACATTGGGGCCTCGAAGTCCCATGGCGAGTCAGACTTCTACGACCAGATGGAACTCTCATTCCCGCATCCCGTCCTCCATCAAAACATCCAACTTCAAATTCGCGTCCGACGGACGGCGTAGATACAGCGCTCGGTCTTAACACCCCACAAGCTGTTACCCTTACAGATAGAGCAGATGCTCGCAGCAAAACCGGAACCAGAACTAAACCGAATAAGAAGAGGAGGATTCTGTTGAGAGAGAGGAAGAGGAAGAGAGACGTAGCAGAGGAGGCGAGGAGGAAAGAGAGGGAGAGTAAAGAGGAAGCAGAGAAGGAGAAGCGGACGAGGAGGAATAGGGAGAAGAAGGTTAAGCGGAGGATGAAGGAGAAGGCTAAGAAGATGGAAGCTGGGATTGGGGGTGATGCGGGAGGAGATGCGGGAGGGCATAGCGTTGGAGGAGAAGGAGGGCAGGGAGAGGGGACGAGTGACTGATACTCTCTTCAGCAATGAACCAAAAAATTGGGCAGAACATTAAAAAGCACACGCGTTTAGCACGCTAGCAAGCACTCGAACCGCCGCGCAACTCGAGCCAAGCAGACAAATGAAGCGAAACAATAAAGAACTCAGTAAACAACTCAGCATGAGCGGTGACGAGACGAAGCGAGACGAGAAAGGGATGGAGTAGCAGATTTCTAGTATCGAATCGAATTGAATCGAAATGGAAAGAACGGGTTTTCACAATGTCGCGTCCGCGCTCTGCAAGAATGTATCTTCCCAGGTACCCACGCGCCCACGCACTCGCGCACTCCCTTTCCGAAATCTGAAAGATTGGTATTTCGGTATCTACCTACCTACCCATATAGACAGGCTGACAGGAAAGCAAGATGCTGTAAGCGAGCGAGTAACTCGAAGACCTTGAAGTGAGTCACGCAAAGCTCAGGCAAAGCTCACGCAAAGCCAAATCAACGTCTACCACTCGCTCACTCACTACCTACCCAGAGACATCGTTGTTGCGCCGGGAAACCAAATGCGTAGACCAGACAAAATAATCGTAATCAAGCTCCTATGTATGATTGTGATGTATGACTGTGATGTACGAATGTATGTGCAATGATGATGCATGCATGCAGAACGCCCAACCAGACCTACTCCTTATGTGGAAATGAATCGCAAATTCAGAGACAATGAAGCAAAAACCACCACTCCGTCTTCATTTCCATCTCCGTCTCGATCTCAAGATTCGTAACCCGAGCCATATTCCATACCCATTTACCGATCTTGCACGCATCCATGGGTTCACTTGTAATCTCCACGCGAGCTCAGGAGCTTCTTCCATCGTCCCGTGTCCGTGAGTGACGTCAAGAATCAGCTCAGACATCATACATCTTCCCTCTAGCCTCCAAAGCACTCTTGATAGCATCACAACTATCCTTCGCATCACCAAACAACATCTTCGTCCCGGGCATATAGAACATCGGATTCGGCACATCCGCATACCCACTCGCCATACCTCGCTTCATAACAATAACCTGCTTGCTCTTCCAGGCGTGTAGGACAGGCATGCCTGCGATGCTGGAGCCAGGCTCGAGGGCGATGGGGTTGACGGTGTCGTTGGCGCCGATGACGACGGTTAGGTCCGTGTCGTTGAAGTCGTCGTTGATTTCGTCCATTTCGAGAACGA
>NYXK01000136.1 GCA_002685535.1 Deltaproteobacteria bacterium | reverse complement strand
ATTCATGATGCTCCTGAAGAAAAAGCAGCCGGTGGAGGAATGCCGGGTGGTGCTCCTGACATGGGCGGAATGGGCGGAATGGGAGGCATGGGCGGAATGATGTAATTTCCGTTTAGCACCCTGTCTGAATAAAAAAAGGCGGGTCGGCTCTTAGAGCTGGCCCGCCTTTTTTGTTTTTAGCTTATTTTTTGTGAATTATTATTTTAGGAGGATACTAAAGAGGAGCTTTTTTCAGCATCACTTATTGTCTTCTACTGCTTCCTGGGACTCTTTACAGGCAACGCAAAAAGTGGTTACGGGACGTATCAACAAACGTTCTTTTCCAATTTCATTCCCACATTCTTCGCAGTATCCAAATGTTTTGTTTTCTACACGTTCCAATGCTTCTTCAACCTTGCCCAGCAGTTTTCGTTCACGGTCACGTATGCGTAAATTGTTGATGTGCTCTGTTTCAAGTGACGCACGATCATTAGGATCTGGATAGAGCGTGCTCTCTTCCTGCATACCGTGTACAGTTTCTTCAGATTCGCCAAGTATTTCCGCCTGCATTTCTTCCAAACGGACTTTTATCTGTTCTAGTTGTGCTTCTTGCATTCCAAATTCCTCATGGAAAAACTCTTGAGTGAAAAAATATGATGTTAACCATTAAGTATAGTACAATTACACAGATAAGGAAAGCATTTACTGCAGATAACTATCTCTTAAACTTAAAAAGTAGTAAAGAGACGCTCATATATTTTTAAAGCAAAGAGCTTGATTAATTCACGTATACTTCCGGAAAGAGAAAAACTGGAAACTAAGTTTGTTTCATTTCCTACGGACTCAGTCAGTTTAACTTCGAGCGCAGACTCCTCCCAGACTTTGAGGCCTGTACGTTTGTCTTCCAGGATGGCCTGACCCTGAATGATCGCCTTAACTCCAGAAGATATTTGTTCATTACTCAAACCTGATGAACTCGTTTTTAAATTGAGCAGTGTGATGTTCAACTGAAGGTCCGCAATTCCGGAAGGAGCGATTATCACCGAACTGTTTGCACGCAGTAAGAGGTTGAGTTGCTCCGACAAATCGGTTTCCAGTCCTGCATTAAAGGTTTGATTTTGGATAGGAAGCAGTGCGAGGGTTCGGGCTTCATTTGGTAAGACCGGATTACTGCCTTCAATTACATAACCGCAGCCGGCCAAGAAAAGCCAAAGCGTAATTCCCAAAAAATAACGCTGAAAAATAACACCTTTTTCACTATAAAAAACTGTTGATAAAATTGACGGTTTTTTCAAAATACACCTTTGAATAAATTAAGCTTGTTTTGTTTCAGGTATCGGGCAGTAATGTTTGACAGTCACGGTTTGAGTCGTCATGATTATAGCTGGATTCAGCGTGTTTCAGTCAAAAAATTTAGAGATAAACCAAAACGAGTACACCGGTGTATGTATATAACTGAACTCCCTGCGGCATCTGAGCCATTTCGTATGCACCAAAAAAACCTATCAGTGGAAAATCTCCAAGTGTTTCCCGGATTAAATGTGTATCCACATTTGGCCTTCCATAAAGTGCTTCACCACGGGAGGCACAGTTGAAATACATTCCAAAAGTCGGCCTGCTGGGGTTTTGATTTTTTAAGCGCAGGAGCATTTCCCTTAAGTCATTTTCTGCGGTTTTAGGACTGCGATAGGCAAAAGAGAGAACCCCTCCCTGATGTACAATTTCTGTTGTTGTGATGCCCTGTGTCGCCATATCAATTCCGGTAACATGACGTGCCAGAGCACCTTCACCGTTGAAAACAGGTTTTTCCGGATCAAGTGGGAAACTAAGCAATAATTGCTGAGTTGCTTCCTCCATATCCTTAAAATCTAACTCTTTTGCAATTTCAGTAAAGACTTCCAAAGCCGGAATTCCATCAAGAGAAAGAATGAGATCGTCTTTTACTTCAGTGACAAACATCGGTTCCCCCAGGGTTGCACAAGACTGAGTTACGCCTGCACGAAACTCCGGAATTCTCTCAAAGGCCAGGCCTGCCGCGCCATTGAGAGTGACAATATCAGGGCCAAATTGAATTGAAGTTTCCTGACTCCCGTCATTACAGGAGCCTGCCCCAAAAACTGAAGTTTTGTTATTGAGGAAATTAAACATGTTGATGAAGTTGTGAGGCTGATGCTGAAAAACATCCGGAAAGAAGAAAAAGAGGGGCTGCTCCTCAGCTAAGTCATTGAGAGCTTCACTCAGCTGTTGTGTAACTCCGGCGCTGTACTCGAGTTCCTGATATTTTGCTAATGCGAGTGGACGTATTCCCGGAGTATAACCGGCCATTAACACCAATCCCGGACCTTTTGTGATTTCTTCCTCAGGTGAAATCACTCCCATTCCGCTGCAGCCAGTGATGCATTCGCATTGTGTTTTTTCTAGGATCAGTTCGTGTAAACGTCCTGCATGAATAAAATGCTCCTCTGTAAAAAAAATCAGCACCCAATTCACTTCCGGAAGCTCTGCCTGCGTGACCGCGGAATTTATTACTTCTGCGATCGCAAGATCCGGATCAGTTTCTTTTGAAAGACCTACTCCTACATGGTTCACAACTACTCACAAATAGAAGGTTAAACAAACGTGGCATCCGGATTGCTCTGGTAGATAAAACCCAAATCTGTTCAAAACGGATAATTACTGTTAGAATTAAATTTCAGAAAAAGTCTGACTTAAGCGCAGCAAAATCACAAGATGCCTCACCAGGCGAAACCTCATCCTATGCAAAATCAAAAAAATATTTCATGCTTTAAAAAGAAATATTCAGGCCACAGATTATTATTTCAGTCAATTATTTTAATGATAACTTCATTTGTCTTCGTCAGTTGTACCGAAACTGTTTGGCAAAATAGTGGGGACAGCTGCATTCAATTTTCCGAAAAACCACCTTTACGCCGTGTGATAAATTACACCGATCATGATTTGTGCGGTCGTAAGGCGTCACCGCGTATTGCGCCAACCCCACAGACACGTGTTCAAACCGAAAAGGACTAAGAACGCTCACCCTTCTTTATTATTATCATGAAAAATTCGGCAGGCATTTAAGGAGATTATCCTGAAACAGGGCTTGTGGAAAGTGCTTCTCCAATCAGGGAATTTGGATTTGCGCCTGTGATACGTCCCCGTAAAAGTTCGCCTGCTTTTGTTCTGCAGTCTTTAATTGACACTGAGTGGTAGCCTCGTGTACGTCCGGTTGCGGTGTTTTCTTTTCGGTGATGTTTTCCTTCAATCAGCACTTCCTGAAGAGAGCCTGTCAAGGCTTCATTTTTTTCGCGAACGATTTTTTCCTGTGTTTCAAGGAGTCTCTTCAGCCGCTCTGATTTAACGTTTTCTGCTAGGTGTTCCGGATATTTTGCAGCACGTGTTCCTGGTCTCGCAGAATATTTAAAAGAGTAAATCAAATCGAAACGCACATTACGGACTGCCTCCATGGTCGTTTCGAACTCTTCCTCAGTTTCACCTGGAAAACCTACGATCAGATCTGTTGAGAGTGTGGCCCGCGGAAGCCGATCACGCAGCAGGGCTACTTTTTCATAAAAAGTTTCTATCGTGTACCAGCGTCTCATTCTGCGAAGGATTCTGTCAGATCCGGACTGCAGTGGTAAGTGCATTTGCTCACAAAGTGAAGGCAAAGTTACGAAGGCATCAGCCAATTCTGCATGAAAATCTTTTGGATGAGGTGAAATAAAACGCAGACGTTCCAGCTTCTCAAGTTCGTCAAGACGCCGTAATAGTTCCACAAAATCGGTGCCGTTGGCTTTGTATGAATTCACATTTTGTCCCAGCAAACATATTTCCCTAGTTCCTGCAGCAACGAGCCGCTGAGCTTCTGCGATGATGTGTTCCGGTTCACGGCTGACTTCCACTCCCCTTGTAAATGGCACTACACAAAAAGAGCAGTGATTATTGCAGCCCTTCGTGATTGCTATTTGTGCTTTAACACCGAAATTTTTTGATTGCTGAAATGTATAATCTGGAATAAAGTTGCGTACTTTTTGGCGTGCATGACGTTCAGTCCGCGAAATCTTTTGTCCCTCAGCGACCTTGCTCAGCATCTCCGGAAGTTCAAACAAATTGTCCGTTCCAAAGACAAAATCGACATTCTTTGCCCGTCGTAAAATGGCCTTTCCTTCCTGCTGTGCAACGCAGCCGCCGACACCTATTTTTAAATCTGGATTTATTGACTTGAGCTCCCTTAATCGTCCCAACTCACTATAGACCTTGTTTTCAGCTTTCTCACGAATAGAGCAGGTATTAAGAATAATTAAATCCGCCTCGTCCTGGCAATTTGTCTGGCTGTAATTTTCGTGCTTCAGCACTTCCAGCATTTTATCAGTGTCGTATTCATTCATTTGACAACCAAAAGTCTGAATGTGGACTTTCTTCGCAGTCTCCGCATATTGGGAATGCTCTTTCATCATTGGTTGTACTATAAATGGTTATTAAGTATGCTAATTATTTAAGCCTGAAACAACCTATTATCAGTTAGTTGGTTGCATAATATTTTATGCAGAAACAGCTTCCAGCGGAGACATTCCAAGTTCTTCGGCGCAGATTACCTGGGCGACACTCCTTATATCTTTGGGAAATTCCACATAATAATCCTGACCGTTTCTTGACCACAATGTTTCCTCCAACTGCATACCGTGGGCAGTGGGTTTGACAAATTCAAACCACTCACTCTGGTAAAGTACTTCAAAAAGTCCTGCCAGATATTGTTTACCATTTGCTGAGGAAAAAGCCTTTTTTGGATTTTCCCGCACAGCATCTTTGCTACAGGTATTAAAGGTCATGCGGAAATCAAATTTACCCCATTGAAAATGAACATACGGGTTTTTATCGCCAGTCTCAGTTTTGAAGATGTGGTAATTTTGATGATCAACCGAATATTGTCTCACGAAGTCTCCTTTTGCGTTTTTGTGAATTTGAAGGCGAAATTATCACCATTATTTTCTCCTATAAAGTGGCTATTATTCAAGGTAAACTTTGATTTTGTCCAAGATTGCAGCTTCATCGTCGGGTTGATGCCATGCTATTTTTGCTTCTCTTCGGAACCATGTCATTTGCCTTTTTGCATATTGTCGGGTACGTAGCTGAATTTTTTTGACAAGCGCTTCCTGTTTCAGTTTGTTCTGAAGATGTTCCACAATTTCCCGATAACCAATCGCCTGCAGAGGTTTCAGTTCAGGTGGATAGGATTCCAACAGCATTTCGACTTCTTCGATCCAGCCGGATTTCAGCATTTTACGGGTACGTTGATTAATCCGTTCATAGAGCAGGCTCCGTTCCCATTCATATGCAATAGCAAGCACAGGATAACGTGCTTCAGCAAACGGTTGCTGCTGCTGAAAATCGGCTATGCTGGTTCCGGTGGCCAGTACAACTTCCAGACTGCGCATAATCCTCGAAGTGTCGTTTGGGTGCAGCCGCATTGCAATTTGCGGATCATGTTTTTGCAACTGCTCCCAGCAATATGAGGTGCCGTGTTCTTCCTGCAGGCTGAAAAGTTCCTGACGTAATTTTTCCGGAATCTTCGGAATATTACTGATTCCGTACATCAACGCACGGTAATACAAACCAGTACCGCCGACCAAAATCGGTAGGTGCCCCCGCTGCTGTATTTGCTGAATAATTATGGCAGTATCACGTTCGTATTTTCCTGCGGAATAATTTCCGTCCGGTTCAATCAGATCAAGTTGATGGTGCGGGACTAGTTTTTGTTCTGACAATGTCGGTTTCGCTGTGCCTATATCAAACTGACGATAGACCTGCATAGAATCAGAGCAAATTAATTCTCCGTCAAATTCCTGTGCCAGACGCAGCGCCAAATCACTCTTGCCGCTTGCCGTTGGTCCGGCCACTACCACAATTGCTGAGGAATTATCCATTGATAATTAATTTGCTGATGCAAAACTGAAAAGTTTGAAAAATGTATTTTGGAGCAGAGTAACTCCAACATTTTTGCCGATGTTTGCTGGTAAAAGGATTTAGCTTTGATGATGCTCTTTGTTGAGTTTTATTTCAGCTTTATATTCTGCACGAACCTGCATAAAAAAATCATTGTAACAACCGTCCTTTAAATCAGCAAAGGTCCAGGCTAATTCACGAAATCCACCTTTGTTTTTGAGCAAAACAAGATCAGCCCAAATTCCGTCCCGCAGATATATTTTTTGCGGACCTTCTTTTCCGGAAAGCAAAACTACACGGTGAAAATCAAGATAACCCGGATCAAGATTAATTCTTCTTTTACCGTCAAGACTCAGGCGGGTTTCAATTTCCAGTGTCTTGAGTTTCCAGTCAAAAGCAGACTCAAGGCTTTGTAGACCCTCTATACTCAAGAAACAGCGTTTCAGTTCAGGACCCATTTCCCGGGCATAATAATCCGTTTTGTCAAACTGGAACTCTACGGACTGTTGCTGAATGATCCAGTTCTGACCACGCATCTGCATCTTGGCCTGCTCCAGCCAATGCGGATCAGCATACAAGGCACCTATGATAAGTTTTGCAAAATATTCAGTCTTCAATTTTTATTTTAGCTTTAAGATTATTAGTCTGCATTTTAACTGAAACAGAGGAAGTATGCCACTTTTAAGCGTGTTATGGTTTAGACTGAAAGTCCTGTCTTCATCGAATTCTTTTGTCTCAGCAGTCACTAAAAGCAGACGGAATGGATTGAGCAATCTTTCATTTTATGCTCTGATGGAGACGTAATAAAACAACTCAACCAGAAAGAATATTTCTAAATGAATTCGTCAGGCAGGCAAAATGCTAAGTCATTTACGCAGACATTAACACTGTATTCCAGAAAAGTTGGAGAAAACGGCCCAGACTTTGTTGTGCTTCACGGATTATTCGGTTCCGGAAAAAATTGGCGTAGTTTCGCTGGCTCTCTTGAGGAGGACTTTCAGGTCTGGACACTCGATGCACGTAATCATGGTGATTCACCACATGCGGATTCGATGAGTTATCAGCAAATGGCAGAAGATGTTGTCCGTTTTTTTGATGAAAACGAATTAGAAAACGTTATCCTCCTCGGTCACAGCATGGGTGGAAAAACCGCAATGCAGCTTGCGCTTCAGTTTCCAGATAGAATTGCGGCGTTGATTGTGGTGGATATCGCGCCGGTCTGCTATGATCATCAGCAAAAACAGCTGAAACTCATAGAGGCAATGCAGGGACTGCACTTAGCGGCGGAAATGTCACGCAGCGATATTGAAAAAAAGCTGGCACTTAAAATTCCTGAAAAACGCCTGCTTTCTTTTTTGATGACTAATTTATATCGTCAAAATGGACAATTTCAGTGGCGTATCGGTTTGGAGCAGATTGCCGCAGGCATGCCGTACCTGTTAAACTATCCGGAACTGAATAGTGTTTTCAAAGGCCCGGTACAATTTATAGGTGGAGAAAATTCTGCTTATCTTAAGTTCGAGTATCATGCGCTGATCCGAAAAAAATTTCCGGAAAGCAGAATTACGATGCTAAAAAATTGCGGACATTGGCTGCATGTTGAACAGCCCGCAGCTTTCCAAAAAACTGTAAACGAATTTTTACGGTATAATAATTTAAGATGAAAAAGATGAACAACTACTTTTACCCGGCTCCTGCCGGGGTTCCGGAAGAATTGGAAATCCAGACTTCAGCCCTGCGCTTATCCGCAAAATGCTGGGGGAATCCTGAAGGAATGCCCGTGCTCGCATTTCACGGTTGGCTGGATAATGCGGCGACTTTTGATCATTTGGCACCGTATTTAAAAGAGTTTCGGCTGGTGTCACTCGATTTGCCTGGACATGGATTATCTGAACACCGGTCTTCCGGTTCGTCTTACCATTTCAGCGACATAATCGTGGACGTACTGGAAGTGCTGCATGTTTTGGGTTGGGAGCACTTTTCCCTGCTCGGACACTCGATGGGAGCCGGAGTTGCATCTTATCTTGCTGGTACAATTCCGGAAAAAATCTGCTCCTTAATCTTAATTGAAGGTTTAGGTTCATTGGCTCAGGATGCTGAAAAAATGCCTGAAATATTACGTGAATCTGCTGAGCAATGGCAGCATCTTGCTCATAAAAAACTTCCGATTTATCCTGATGTAGAAACCGCAGTCAAAGTACGTCATCATGTCGGAGGAATCGAGGAGTCGTCTGTCAGGACTTTGGTCGCACGTGGTTTGCAGCCTGTAGACGGAGGTTTTACCTGGCGTAGTGATCCGCGGCTGAAAATAAAGTCACGACACTACCTGACTGAAGAACAAGCCTGTGCTTTCCTGGAGGAAATAACTGCTCCTGTTTTGCTGATTGAAGCAGAAAATTCCAAGCAGGATCAATGGAAAGAACTGCTGCTTAAACGAATACCGTACATAAAAAATTTACAGCACCGGAAAGTTTCTGGAGATCACCACCTGCATCTTGATAATCCGCAAGAAGTCGCTGCGGTGATTCGTGAATTTCTACAGCAAATTTCTGAGAAAGCATGAGTTCTGCAACAAAAACTGAAACAGAAAATCAGCAAACGCTTAAAGGCACGCGCCTGCAGGTTTCGTCCACAGGTAAACGTCTATTTGCCCTCCTGCTCGATTTTATTTTTGCTCTGTTACTCGCAAATACCCTTGTCCAGATTTTCCGCAGAGAGCATTGGGATTTAGTGATGCAGTCACGAGGCTTAGCCGACCTACTGCCTTTCTATGGAGGTATTGTTTTTGTATTAATTGTTAAAGATGTTTTCGGACGCAGTCTTGGTAAACTTCTGCTGGGTATGACAATTCGGAAGGTTGATGATTTTTCACGACGGCCGCCGCTTATTGTACTTTTAAAAAGGAATCTACTGTTGTTGCTTTTTCCTGTGGAAGGTGTGGTACTTGTACGTGATGCTTATGCGAGACGTCTGGCGGACAAATGGTGGGGTACAGTTGTACTTGATGACCAAAAAGCGATGCGGCCGATTTTGCGTATTTTACTTGGTAACATCATTTTATTTGGTTTTTTTTCAGCAGCGATTTTGTTTCAGCGTTCCGGAATTGAAAAAACCGCGGCTTTTCAAACTGCGGAACAGGCGATTCGAGTTCATTCATCTTTGCGGTTACTGTTGGAACAAGCTCCCGAAATTGAGGAGCCGGAGATGCATTTGGATTTAAGGGTAAATGCGGAAAACCCTTCACTGGTACGTGTAAGAGTTGGTGACGAAGAGACAGGAAAGCTGGTGTCGGTTTCTTTAAACTTACGGGAAAATCCACGCGGTTGGGAAGTTCTTGATATTGAAATTAAACCGATCAGCGAAGTAGAAGATTAAAGCAGAAGCGGATGTTCAGCTACCTGTACTGCCGAAACCGCCGGTTCCGCGAACGGTATTTTCCAGGGAGTCAACGACTTCAATCCGGCAGGGTTCAAGTTTGCGTACCAGCATTTGCGCAATTCGCTGCTGTAATAGTTCTTCCGCGGCCTGCATGCCGTCAGCCGCACCAACATAACGGAAAGGCAGGAAGATGCGTCCTCGGTAGTCCGGGTCAATGATTCCTACACTGTTTGCCAGGAAAAAATCAGTTTTTATGATGCTTGATCGCGGGACTATTTCAACATAATAACCGTCACTCAAGTGTATTGAAATTCCGGTGTCAAAAAAGAAAACGCCCGCTCTCTTTTGTTCAACAGACATAGCGGTCAAGTCAATGCCTGCATCTGTTTCATGCCCACGTTTGGGAATTGACATACCGTCATAGTGACAGCAAATTTTTAAAAGCGGTGTAGAATCCAAAATATTTTTTACTTTCTCCCCGCAATGGAGTGCGGGGCTACCGTGTTAAACTTTTTAGCGGCACAGTGCTACCCTGTTAGGCTTTGAAACATTATGCTTTAGTGCCTTTTTTACGGTGAAATTTAATTTTAAAGAGTTTATGAATTTAACAAAAAATATTCAAGCTTTGACACATGCCCCTTGACAGAGAATCTATCCGAACTTTGCTCCAAAACGCAAAGCGTCCTGTGCTGGCAGATATTTTGGGAAAGCTGTGGGAACTACCGCTGATTGAATATTCAGCAGCTCTTTGGGAAAAACCGACCTCCACTCCGCCCATGGAAAAAGCACTGCTGGAAGCATTTGAAAGCGAATTTTGCAGAATAGGTTTGAACTACGAACAAGCACGGGAATTTTGCGCCAGCTTGGAAAAAACACGAATTTTGCAAACCGCGACTCACCTGACAGCAACAGAAGGGCCGACGTTTCTCGCATTACATCAGTTAGCACTACTGGGTCTGCCCAAACAAGAAACTTATTTCGTAGGCTCATTTTCCGGAGTCCCTTTTGCAAATTCTGCCTGGTCAGGATGTTTGAATTATAGTAAGCGTTTTGATTTGGAAACTCTTATTACGTCTCAAGCCGCTGAATTTGCAGAATTAAAACGCTCGGATGCGGACCGTTCCCGTGACTCAGTGGAAAGACGCATCTCGCTCATTCCGGGAAAAATGAGGGATGCCCGTGTTTTTCAAAGCAGGATTCCGCAAAAACTGGTCAATCTGCTGCCCTTCTTTGCAGATCCAATTCGCGAAATTTCCCCAGCCGCCGTCTGTGGAGATGATTTCACTGTCTGGGCTTCACAGTTTTGCACAAATCAACTGAGTCAAATAATTCCGCAAAAATCACTGCTCTACTTTGATCTTAACGAAGTAATCCGTAATTATTTGCTGAATGTTTTGCAAAGTTCCACGCACCCTCTTCACCGTTTATTGTTTGATCGAAAAATTCGACAAAGCGTTTTTGCGGAATTTCCGGCAGAGACACATCTCTTTACGGTTGAGGTTCTTCACAAAAACAAAATTCGCCAGGAAGCAGTAATTATTCAGGATGAAATGCTAAAGAGCCAGAATTATCAGCTCGAACTTTCGCAGCAAAAAATAATTCATGAACTGGAAACAGGGCGTCTCTGCCCGGGCCTCTTTTTAGTTTTTACGACTTTGAGTTTTATCAATGGTCTGACTTGTTTTGGTAGTTTTGAACAAGTTGAATATCTTGCGGATTTCAGACGCAGGTGGATCAAACTTGATTTGCTGGAGCAGGAACTTGTGCGCACGGTTAACATCAGTGCTCTCACCAGCGGACGCTGCGTTGATGAGGCACAGACTGTAGTTCATCCACTGGATTTGCTACTGGGCCTGGAATGGAGTTTTCCTGAAAATATAACTGTAGGTGAGTTGATGAAACCTTTGTTAGGGCGTTTAGGCGCTACAGTTTGATTCGGTGCCTCAAACTAAAGTTCGGATAGCACAAAATGATCTTGCTTTAAGTCGCTAATTCTCTTAGTTTTATAGGTAGTTTTATTTTGTTGTCGGTGATTATTATCGGTTGATAATCTTTGCGGGAAGAACGTATCCGCGGAGCAGACTATATCACCTGCTTTCATTAACACCAACGCTTCAAACTTTAGTACCTAATTCTGATGGACATTTCAGCACTTCCAATTCTTTCGCTAATTATATTTTCGCCAATTTTGGGCATTGCCTTCGCATTAATGTTCAGAGACGAAGGAAATGGTACTCCGACCAAAGTGGCGGCACTTGTCAGCAGTAGTATTACTTTTATTCTGAGTCTGCACCTCTGGTTTAATTTCGATTCCAGCACTGCTGATTTGCAGATGGTGGAGCGCTCCCCGTGGATTTCTCAATTCAACATAGATTATTTCCTGGCTTTGGATGGTCTTAATCTTTTCTTTTTTCTGCTGGTCACTTTCATCACTCCGCTTACATTGCTGGGTTCGTGGAATGTTGCTAAACGCAACTGGCAGTTTCAAATACAAATGCTGCTGCTACAAATCGGTATGCTCGGTTGTTTTGCGGCTATGGACGTGGTGTTATTTTACGTATTTTTTGAAGTAATGCTGGTTCCAATGTATTTGCTGATTGGTATTTGGGGAGGCACAAACAGACTTTATGCCACCATCAAATTTTTCATTTACACGATGCTCGGTTCACTGTTGATGCTCATATCACTGCTTTATACAGCAAACATTTATCGTGAATTGCATGGAGCATGGTCTTTCAATGTTCTCGACTGGTACGGCATGGACATAGTTGCGGAAACGCAGATCTGGCTGTTCATTGGTTTTGCGGCTGCGTTTGCAGTAAAGATTCCACTTTTTCCACTACACACCTGGCTGCCTGACGCGCACTATGAAGCTCCAACCGCGGGATCTGTACAACTGGCCGCGGTGATGTTGAAATTTGGACCATATGGATTTTTACGTTTTGCGATGCCGGTTTTTCCTGCAGCAGTTTATGATCTCGCCCCGGTCTTCATGGTACTGGCCTTAATCGGCATTATTTACGGAGGACTGGTGGCAATGGTGCAGACTCAAATCAAGCGTCTGATTGCCTATTCTTCAGTGGCTCATATGGGTTACATCGTGCTGGGATTGTTTGCGCTGAACATTCAGGGACTTTCCGGAAGCTGGATTCAAATGATAAACCATGCAATTGTTACCGGCGCGCTCTTCCTCACAGTTGGCATGATTTACGAACGGACGCACACTCAGGAAATTTCCGAATATGGCGGCGTCGCGCATACAATGCCGAAATTTGCGGTGTTTCTCGTTTTCTTTTCCATGGCTTCTGTAGGCCTGCCTGGATTAAACGGTTTTGTAGGCGAAATTTTGGCGATGATCGGTGCAGCAAAAGTCAACATCTGGTATGGAATTGTTGCCGCGGCCGGTGTTGTGATTGCGGCGATTTATATGCTTTGGATGGTGCAGCGTGTGATCTTCGGTCCTCTAAGCAAAGACCTGGTAAAAAATCTTCAAGATTTTTCGTTCCGTGAAGTAGTCGTCCTTGTTCCTCTTGTCTTCTGGACTATTTTCCTGGGCGTCTATCCTCAACCTTTCCTTGAGCGCATTGAAGTCAGCATCAACCACTACATCGAACTGGTAAAATCTCAGGAACCACGTTTTGCTCAAGATGAAGCAGAAAGTTCCAGATTATCAAAAATACTGGTTTGGAATGTAGGTGAGTGATGAACTAGGAAATATGCCTCTTCAAATTTACAACACACTTGCTGGTCAAAAAGAACCTTTCAAACCGGTTCATGAAGGCCGGACTTCACTCTATGTTTGCGGGCCTACCGTTTACAGCGACAGTCATCTCGGACACGCTAAAGCCTATGTTAGTTTTGATATAATTCTGCGGTATCTGCGTTATTGCGGATTCAAAACCTTTTATGTGCAAAACATTACGGATGTGGGGCACTTGTTGGGTGATGGCGATGATGGCGAGGATAAGTTGCTTAAGCGCGCCCGAGAACTGGAACAGGAACCGATGGCGGTTGCGGAAAATTTTGCGCGCAGGCATTTTGAAGTGATGGACCGGTTGGGCGTGATTCGTCCGGACATCAGTCCACGGGCAACAGGGCATATTCCGGAACAACTGGAAGCAATCGAAAAATTGATTGAACTGGGTCTGGCTTATGAAGCAAATGGCTCAGTTTATTTTGATATTAGCAAAGATCCAAAATACGGGGAACTTTCAAACCGGATCGTTGATGAGATGCAGGGCGGAGCGCGTGTAGAAGTACGTTCGGAAAAGCGTCATCCCGGAGACTTTGCTCTTTGGAAACGTGCGGAAAGCGGCCACCTGATGCGCTGGCGTGATCCTTACAGCGGGTGGGGATATCCCGGCTGGCACACAGAATGTGTGGTAATGAGTACACGTTATCTGGGTGAGGAATTTGACATTCATGGTGGCGGAATGGATTTGAAATTTCCACATCATGAATGCGAAATCGCACAGGCCAGAGGACTTGCAAAACCGTTTGCGCGTAACTGGATGCATTCAAATATGCTGACCATAGAAGGCCAAAAAATGAGTAAGTCCAGCGGAAATTTTGTAACCCTGTTGGAATTATTTGAAACATATGATCCGTTGATGGTTCGTTATTTTATTGCCGCGAGTCATTACCGTTCTGTCGTGGATTTCAGTGAAAACGCCATAGGTGCAGCCGGTTCTTCGCTGAAGCGTCTGCATCAAACAGTCCGTAATCTTCGCAAATGCAAAACCGCCGGAGTGAAAGTTTCCGGGAAATATTTTGAAGAATATCGCAAACGTTTTTGTGAAGCGATGGACGATGATTTTTCAACACCGCAGGCATTTGCGGTACTGTTTGATTTAAGCCGTGAAGCAAATAATTTGCTTGCAGAAAAACGTCCTGATCCGCAAGCAGTTGCTGATGCAGAATATTTATTTTCTACTTTAGGCGGAGGTGTTCTTGGGATAATTCCAGAGTGCCTTGATGATGTACAGAATGATCTACACCTGAATGAGGTGATGGAGATCTTAATTGAACTGCGTGCTAACTTTCGTAAAAATAAAGATTTTGAGAGTGCTGATCTGATCCGTGAACGTCTGGAAGATTTGGGTATTGTTTTCAAAGACTCTACGGAAGGAACAACATGGGAGATGACAGACAAAAACTAAGTTGAATGTCTGTGTCAAAAACTCTAAACAAGGTTAATTTGCTATGAAGGAAGAACAATCACGTCATATTGCAAGGCGGCTTTTTGACCTTATTGCTCCGCTCAAAAGCTGGGTTATTTTCAGCATATTCTGTATGGCAGGTTACAATATTTTCACTGCTGCTCCTGCTTATTATGCCAAAGATATAGTCGACACCATTGCTTATGGTGACAATCCCGAACTCAAACAGTATTTTCTGGTCGGTCTCGGATTGGTGATTGTTTTTGCGATCAAGGGTTTGTTTTTTTTTGGTCACAACTACAGCGTGGGTCACCTTGTCCAGAGCCTCATTGTAAAACTGAGGCAGCAGCTTTTTGACCACCTCGTTAATCTTTCTCTCACCTTTTTCACACGTTCCAAAACCGGCGATCTTATTTCACGTTTCACCAACGATTTGCACGTTTTCCAAAACATGTTGCAGGTTGGAGTCACTGGACCTTTCCGTGATATTCCGCAATTTTTTCTTTTGCTGGGTATTATGTTTTACCGGAGTTGGCAGTTAGCATTTGTGACGTTGATTTTGATTCCAGTTGCAGTCTTTTTTATCCTGATTTTTGGTCAGCGTAACAAGGCAGCAGTTAGTAAGAGGCAAATCAGTTTTGGCGGATTGAGCAGTTTGCTGGTCGAGACGATTTCCGGTGTACGTGTGGTCAAAGCTTTTGGCATGGAAAAGTACGAAAGCAAACGCTTCAAAGCAGCCAACGATGACCTTTATAAGAATCACATGCGCTCCGTCATGATAGATTCTTACTCTTATCCGATCATCGAAATCATCGGTGCCGCCGCAGGAGCAACAATTGTAGCTTATGGCGGTTATTTGATCATCAACGGTCAAATAACACCGGGGGATTTCACTTCGTTTGTGATTAGTTTTTTTATGCTGAATGAACCGGTAAAAAAGCTGAATGGCTTCAACTTAAAGTTGCAGGAAGGCTTTGCTGCTGTACGTAGGATCTTTGACATCCTTGATGTTGAAGATGAAATTGTTACTTCACCGAATTCGAAAAAAATATCCCACTTTAAACAGGAAATAAACCTCAATATTAAGGCTTTTCATTATCCTGAACAAGATGAACCGGCGGTCAGAGATTTTAAGCTTATTGTACAGAAAGGTGAAGCAGTGGCTCTGGTCGGCAGCAGTGGTTCAGGTAAAACGACAGTTGCAAATTTAATCCCGCGATTTTACGACATCACCAGAGGAGAAGCCAGTATTGACGGACATGATTTACGCGACCTGGATTTGATTTCACTGCGTAAACTGATTTCTATTGTGACTCAGGATACCATCCTTTTTAATGATACTATTGCAAGTAACATTACCTACGGGCAGCCGGACTGTTCAAAAGAACGGATGTATGCTGCGGCACGGGCAGCGAATGCGCATACCTTTATTAGTGAGCAGCCTGATGGTTACGAAACAGTGATAGGCGAAAAAGGGGGGCGACTTTCAGGAGGACAAAGACAGCGGCTTTCTATTGCACGTGCTCTGGTAAAAGACGCGCCGATTCTGATTTTGGATGAAGCCACCTCCGCGCTCGATTCAGAATCGGAAATTGAAGTTCAGCAGGCAATTGAGCGTTTAATGGAAAACCGTACCACGATCGTGATCGCGCATCGACTTTCGACAATCCGTAACGCAAACCGGATTTGTGTGATGGAGAATGGTCAGATAGTTGAGCAGGGCACTCATGATGAACTTCTTTCAAAAGAAGGACGTTACCAGCAACTGTATGAAATGCAGTTTCAGGATCAGACAAATGGTTCAGGTTCTGAAGAACCCAAAGGTCGGCTGGTGCNCTGAATTATAATGAAAAAATCCGCATTTTCAAGAATCAACACTGCAGTAATTCTTGCAGCAGGAATGGGAATTCGTTTGCGAGATGTGATTGGATTCTGTCCAAAAGGGATGTTGAAAATCGACGGNAAATCTCTGATTGTNCGCTCTCTGGAACACTTNAAAAAAGGAGGAATCGATCGAGTTGTAATTGTGACNGGNTTTNAGGCAANTATGTACCTCGAACACCTTCAACCGCANGCCAAATTACCAAAGATTGAATTTATTCACAGTCCCCGTTTTGCTGAAACAGGCAGCATGCATTCACTCTTTGTGGCTAAGNACGTTCTGCAGGAAAATTTTTTGTTATTGGAGTCTGATTTGCTCTATGAATCTCGTGCTTTATCAACAGTCATAAATTATGACGGTCCGGATGTAGTGCTTGCTTCTGGAAAGACTAGATCCAATGATGAGGTATATATCTATGGAGAGAATCAAGAAGAACGTTCCGAATACGATGAGTACTTCAGCATTTTTAGCGGAAAAATTGCGGCTATCTCAAAAAATCCTCGCCCACATTTGCTGATTCAGGGGGAGTTAGTTGGAATTTCCAAAATATCTCACAATTTATTCCGACTGATGTGCGCCCAGCATGAAGAAAATTTAACATTTCCTTGCAGTAATCACTATGAGGAATGTATTTCTGAAGTAAGCTCAAAACAGATGGTCCCCTTTTTGCGGGTCAGTGATTTAGTTTGGACTGAAATCGATAATCAATTTCATTATGATAGGGCGATAAAAAAAATCTATCCTAGGATAATTCAACAAGAAACCATAAAAAGAGAGGGGAAATGAGTAGTTCCTACGTTTTACAGCAAGAACCGTTTGTGGTTCCAACTACAGATGGCAAGCTCATTGAAGAGCATTTTGGACGGGTGATTAGCAATGAGCCAGGACTGAGCATTGCTCACATGGTAGCACCTTCCGGATGGNGCGAGCCTTTTCAAAATCCGGAATTTGATGAATACACCATGATAGTCCGAGGACGTAAACAAATTGAAATTGATGGAGAAATAGTAACGCTTAAAGTCGGTGAATCTTTGTTGGTACGCAAGGGAGCGAGAGTGCGCTATTCNAATCCTTTTGAAGAAGAGGCTGAATACTGGTCAGTGTGTGTTCCAGCATTTTCTATTGATTTAGTGAATAGGGAAGAAAATTCAACAAGTTGAACAGATTTTGTTGATAGTTCTGGCAGCCTCTTCATCTGCAACTCCAGTAAAACTTAACACATGCTGACGCATATTTCGGAGCTCTGAAATAGAAAGAGCTCCTTTTTTAAGCACGTTCCGAATCTCATTCTCCAAATCCTCTACTTCGCAAATTGCATCTGCAAAATCATCCCTGAAACGCAAATCTGAGCCGCCTTCAAATTTAACAGGGGTGTTCAGATAAATAACCGGTTTGCCGAATCCCAATCGGTATTCTCCACCCACACTACCAAAATCTGTGATCAT
This sequence comes from Deltaproteobacteria bacterium, assembly GCA_002685535.1. GTDB lineage: Bacteria > SAR324 > SAR324 > SAR324 > NAC60-12 > Arctic96AD-7. The sequence continues at coordinate 13,864 of NYXK01000136.1, read as the reverse complement.
AAGTGAAGATTCTCCGGCTAAATTTTGAATGCCGGTCAGTTCATCAAAGCGAATGTGCTCAACACCTTTTAGTTCTTGACGTATAAATGTAGTAACATAATGTCTGCGTGAGGCAAGAGANGGATGCAGTTTGATCACAAAATTGCAGTGTGACATCTTTTTAAAAAGTTTAAGGAGTCCCCTGTCCAGTGCATTGAACAGTAAACTAATTTCCAATGAAGGTGCATAAAGTACTACTGGATTATCTGAATTGGGGAAACAGCTTACGGGGCTGGAAGCAGCCTGCAGTTTTGGNTAGCCCACTTGGTGAATGTGTAAGTCTTCTTTAANCCGNTCCAGGTCAGCACTGGACTTGTCATTGAGCTGCTTGTATGTGTAAGGTGGTCGAGTAGGAAGAAAGACATGGTTGAAGTGAATATTTTTCGGAAGATCTAGGTCAATTGCTTTTGGTAGGGCATAATGCGGTAGGTAGATGCGTTCTGCAACAGAAAATGTTTCCTGCCTGATTGATTCACAGGTTACATGAAGAGAAGCTTCGGGAAAAGATTTATATTCTGTTAATTCATCATGTGAAAAATGCCGCAAAGGTGAGATGTTCAACTGNAGCAGGCGTTCTTCGACTTGTTGGCGAAATTGTAGATATTCAAACCCTTTACCAATACGATGCACAGTTGTAGAAAAATCAATGTAAAAAACCACATATTTTTCGGGAAAAGAACGCTTCAGAGCTAAATCAATTGGTGCAAACCAATCCAGAAAATGAAGAGTGCGAAAAGTGAAATATATAACTATTCGTCCGGAAGACTGCTCAAGCAGGGTTTGTTTTTCTTGCCGTAAAAAAGGTTGAGTCTTATTGAAATAATTTAATAATGAATCCCCTTTTAGCAGCCAGTGCTGTACTAATAATTCCAGTATCTTTTGTATTATTTTGTCCAAGCGTAACTTTAGGCGTACCACCTGAAAGCGGAGCCTGAAAAATAACAGCTTCCCTTTTGAGACAATAGAACTCAAGATTATTCTTGTTCCAAAAATTGAAGGATCTTTTCACCCATCTCTTTGCAACCGATGAGCTTTTTCCCTTCAGCCATGACGTCGCCGGTGCGGTAAGTCTCCAGGGTTTCAACGACAGCTTGTTTGATGATTTCGTCGGCCTCACCGAGGTCAAAGGAATAACGCAGCATCATGCCCACCGAAAGGATCATCGCCAGCGGATTGGCTTTGTCCTGACCGGAAATGTCAGGTGCAGAACCGTGAACCGGTTCGTACATTCCAATCTTTCCACCGATACTGGCAGAAGGCAGCATGCCGAGTGAACCTGTCATCATCGCTGCGGCATCGCTGAGAATGTCACCAAACATATTNGTTGTCACCATNGTGTCAAATTGTTTTGGATTACGGATAATCTGCATGGCCGCATTGTCAGCGTACATGTGACTCAATTCGACTTCCGGAAAATCTATGCCGACTTCCGTAACAACTTCGCGCCATAGTTCAGTTGATTCGAGCACATTTGCTTTATCCACCGAGGTCAATTTTTTACCGCGCTTCATGGCAATTTCAAAACCCACTTTTCCAATACGGCGAATTTCGGATTCCGAATAAACAAGTGTGTTAAATCCTACACGCTCACCGTTGCGAATTTCTACACCGCGTGGCTGTCCGAAATAAATTCCGCCGGTCAGTTCACGTACCACCATCAGGTCTGCACCGTCAACCACTTCAGGTTTAAGTGTTGAAGCATTGACCAGATCACCGTATATTACTGCAGGACGCAAATTTGCGTACAACTCCAATTCTGAGCGTAATTTCAATAATCCGCGTTCCGGACGTACCGCAAAATCCAGAGATTCCCATTTGGGACCACCGACAGCACCGAGTAAAACCGCGTCAGAATTTTTTGCAGCCTCAAGTGTTTCATCCGGAATTGGAGTGCCGGTCANATCATATGCGGCGCCGCCCACAGGTTTTTCGCTTAACTCAAGCTGGAGTCCGAAACGTGGAGCTATATTTTTCAAAACCAGAATTGCCTGTTCCGTAACTTCTGGTCCAATTCCGTCTCCGGGAGTAACGAGGATTTTTTTTGTGCTCATGCTGCCTTTTTTAAAATTAAGAATTTTTGTTAAAATCAATGATCCATCCTAATGAGAAGCCTCGTCTTGTGCAAGGGAAAACACTTCTAGCGGTGTTTGCGTTTGGATTTATTTTTCTATTATCTTCTGTACTCGCGTCCGCAAAACCAGCTCAAAACCAGCTGGATTTGAAACTAAAATCATTGCTNAGTAAGGGCAGCGTTTTGGTCGCAGATGATAANGAGGTTCTCTATCGTTATCCTCCAAAAAGCAATCCTATGTTGGTTCCGGCATCANTACTCAAGTTGGCAACCGCATTGGCCGCGCTGCATTATCTCGGTCCTAAATTCCGTTACCGGACTGATTTTTATTTGGGGGAAAATCGCTCTCTCGGTATCAAAGGTTACGGCGATCCTTTTCTGGTATCAGAGGAATGGCGGAGAATTGCGCAAAATCTCAGTCAGTTTCCAGAACTGCCAAAACAGTTGAATCAAGTATTTTTCGATACTTCACTCTTCAACACGAAAATAAAAATTCCGGGAATTGAATTTTCAAAAAATCCTTATGATGCACAGAACGGTGCNCTGGTGCTTAATTTCAACACAGTTTTTCTGAAAGTAGACAAGCAGGGTTTCGTCTCATCTGCAGAAGAACAAACACCTCTAACTCCGTTAGCACGGCGTTTGGCAAAAGATTTGTCTTCCGGGAAACACCGGATCAGTATTCCACCTGACTCCGGAATTACTTATGCGGGAGAACTTGTTCACGCTTTTTTAACACAGGCAGGTTTTTCTTTTGATTCCGGAAAAGTNGCTCTCAGTAAAATTAGTTCCGGAGACAGCTTTATTTACACACACAAGAATACTTCTGCCTTAACGGAACTGATCGCGGGCATGCTGCATTACTCCAACAATTTTACGGCAAATCAACTTTTATTAAGCATCGGATTGAAACGTTACGGAGCACCGGCCACATTGGAAAAGGGAATTCGTGCGCTCAAGGAATATTTACGCGATGAACTCGGCATTCCTGAACAACAATTCCACATCGCGGAAGGCTCCGGAATCTCACGTAAAAACCGCCTGACTCCGGAATCCGTCTGGCAGTTGCTGAGAGCATTTTCTGAGCGGAGGAATCTACTTCACGGTGAAAATGGAGTTTTGTACAAAACTGGAACTCTGCGTGGGGTTTTCTCAATGGCCGGTTATTTGCCCGGCAGTAAACGACGCTATTTTGTGATCCTGCTCAATCAGCCAAAAAACCGGCGTGATGAAATTCTAAAACTGCTTTTGGCATCAGACTTTTCCGGATAATATTTTGAACTCCTCACCTATAATTTCCATCCTTATGCCTGTCCGGAACGATGCCTCTGTCTTAGGCAACTGCCTTGACGACATTGCAAAACAGAGTTTCGAAGATTTCGAACTTGTTGTTGTCGATGACGGTTCAACAGATGAAACTCCGCAAATGCTGGATAAAATAAAACGTCAGGATACAAGAGTCCGGATAATTCGAACTTCCGCAAATGGAATAGTTTCCGCGTTAAATACTGGACTGGCGGAATGCAAAGGAGACTACATCGCCCGTATGGATGCAGACGACAGAATGGAAAAAACTCGGCTGGAAAAACAACTGGAGATGATGGTTGAAAATCCNGATCTGGATTTGATCGGCTGCAGGGTCGAAGGTTTCACAGACTCCGGTACTTTTCCTGAAAGCGGAATTCAATACCAATCATGGAGCAACTCCTTGATTTCTCATGAACAGATCGAGCGGGATTTGTTTGCGGAATCTCCAATTGTGCACCCAAGTTTTTTTGCGACGAGGGAATTATTTAACAAAATTGGCGGTTATTCCGAAAATCCATGGGCAGAGGATTATGACGTAATTTTAAGAGCATATGGAAAAGGCGCGAAATTTGGCAAACATCCGGAAATTCTTCTGCGCAAATATCATGCTCCTGGACGTCTCTCCAGAAGTGAAGCTATGTATAAACGTCCGGCAATGTTTGAAGCAAAAACCCATTTTCTGCTGGAGTATGGCCGACTTAATAAACGCCGCGGTGTGCTCATTGTTGGTTCCGGGCCGACGGGCAGACAGGCGGCGCAAAGTTTTGAAAATCGTGAGGTCAAGCTTCTCGGTTTTGTGGACAACCGTCAGGGGCCTCCTGACCGACGAGTTAAAAACAGGCCGGCTTGGGGTTTTCCTGATTTGCCGTCTGCGGAATTTTTGGAACAATTCCGTGACGTGCTGATCGTTTTAGCCATCGGAGATGCTGCAGGACAAAGAGCATTTTCAGAATTACTGCAAAAAAATTGTTTTGTTGAAAATCATGATTTTGTGCGCGTTATTTATAACTGGCTGCCTGCTTCTGGATATTCTGCATGAATAATTGTATTGCTGATTGTGAAGCAGTTCGTTTTGACGTAAAATAAATGCTGTTATATTTTCAAAAGCTTTGCCTCAAAAAGTGGTTAAAACTCCTGCTGAAAACTTTTTCAACTGATTATAAATGAACGTTTTTAATACATTTCTTTCCAAAAAATTACTCCAGCGCGCGTTTCTGTTGTTCGCGATGTTTGTTTTTGCTCTGCCTTTCGCACAAAGCAAAGAGGCTCCTCTGTCTGAAGACGAAAAAAAAGTGCTGAAAAAGTTGCGTATCACACCAGCTACTCAATGGATTGAGGCTCATGATTTTGCAGGAGAAATGATGGATGCTAAAACGGTAAATTTGCAGGATTATCGGGGGCGATTTGTGCTATTAAATTTTTGGGCCACATGGTGCTCTCCGTGCTTGAAAGAAATGCCCGATCTTGAAAATGCCTACAACGAAATGGGGCAGGAAAAACTGGTAGTGCTTGCGGTCGGCATGGGAGAAAGTGTCGAAAAAATAAAAGTATTTTTCAATAAATACGGTTTCACTTTCCCTCTGCTGGCAGATAACAGGATGAAAATCACAAAACTTTATGGAGTTAGAAATATTCCTGTTACATATTTGATTGATCCGGACGGTGTTGTTCTCGGCAGGGCCCTGGGCGTTAGGGATTGGGCAAGTCCNGATTTACTCGCATTTATAGATTCTCGCCTTAAATAATAAGAGCAAGCTGTATTGTATACATTTCTTGTAAGATGGCATCNTAAAATCTCCTAAACTAATTATTTGTTATCTCGAATGAAGAAATAATAATTTTTGCTTTATTTTCTGATCATTTAGTTGCTTCAGGTATAATTATATGGCTCATTTTANGGGCCGGCTTGTTTTTGAGGCAAAAACTCAAATTCTTGGTTCTTGCATTGATTTTCTACGCTAAATTCAGTATAATTTTAGGATTGAAGTTCCATTTTTATAATTGTTAAAACAGATAATGGCAGGCACGAATCCNTACATAGAGAAAGCTGAATTTGAGTTGCCTCAGCAAAACTATAATGCGACCTTTCTACCGATGAAGAAAAAGGTGGAAATATCAGCCGAAAAAATATCAACAGAAAATGATGGTCTTCCGGGTTCAATCCTGAATGCTGCATTAGCTGCAGGGATTGATTTGGACCACTCCTGTGGAGGTGTCTGTGCTTGTTCCACCTGTCATATCATTGTGCGNGAGGGATTTGAAAGCTGTAACGATGCAACTGATGATGAAGAGGATATGCTGGATTTAGCGCCCGGGCTGGAACCACAATCACGTTTGGCCTGCCAGTGCGTACCGAACGGGTCTCAATCCGTCATCATTGAAATACCTGAATGGAATCGAAACTTGGTCAGCGAAGATCATTGATATAAGGAGACGTTATGATAACACTGACAGAAAACGCAGCTAAGGAAATTCACAAAATAATGCAGGAAAACGAAGTGACCGATGATGTCTGCCTGCGTGTAGGTATCAAGGGTGGTGGTTGTTCCGGTTTTACTTATACTTTAGATTTTGATTCAAAAAAAACGAAATTTGATTTGGAGTTTGAATCACAGGATTTGAAGATTCTGGTTGATAAAAAAAGCCATCTTTATATAAAGGACACAGAAATAGACTGGAGTTATGGTTTGATGGATCGCGGGCTTAAATTCAACAATCCATCGGCAAAAGGTTCATGCGGCTGCAAAACTTCTTTTATGTTTGAACCACCTGAACAGGAAGAAAATTTTCAACCAAGTTGGATGTAATTAGAATAAAGGAGATTTTATGAATGAAACAGGTAGTCAACTAACTATTGAAGAACAAATCAAGCAGGCGATTGAAACATCAGTTCCGGATTCAACNGCTGAAGTAGGCGGTGACGGCAGGCATTTCGAAATTCAGGTGGTGTCTCCGGTGTTTGCGGGAAAACGCACACTGGAAAAACAACGTTTGGTCTATGCTGCTCTTGGTGACTTGATGGCTGGAAGTAATGCACCGGTTCATGCGATTGCACGTTTAGAAACGATGACACCCGCTTAAAAAAATATTAGCCGCTCTTTAGCAAAAAACACAAAGAAAAACATCANCGATCTTAGCGGTTGAATTTNGACCANNNTGTTTGCATAGAAGAAACATTAGCNATCTTAGCGGCTAGGAATGGTTGTTTATAAGCGTCAATAATATANTGGATAATTATGAAAATTGAAGAAAAAAAAGTAACTTTTCCCAAAAGCTTGTCGGTAAAATATGCGGGAAAAATTGTTGAAGAGACCGATACTCATTTAACACTGGAAGGTGAGGATGAAGAGTCATACCTTAAAATTTTTAATCCTTTTCGTGGAGTAGCCAAACTGCTCATGTTTGAAAATGATCAATGGGTTGATGCAGAAACTTCCGCTGCAGTTTCGAACTTCGATCTATCTTCACTCGGACTGGGTGATCTTTCAGCTTTATCTGCAGATGATCAAACTGACCCTCCGGNATCTAAAAAATAATTTTAATAACTTAAACACATTAACAATTAAAGACTATGAGTGAAACACAAATTTCAGCAGGACTTCCACANATTCAAATACAGACCGAGCGTGGAAATATGACAATCGAAATGTTTGAAGACGACGCGCCTAACACTGTGGCCAACATGATATCTCTGATTGAGAAAGGTTATTATGACGGACTGAACTTTCATCGAGTAATTGCGGATTTTATGATCCAGGGCGGGTGTCCTGAAGGCTCCGGGACTGGCGGGCCGGGNTATAATTTTGATGATGAATGTACAGCGGAACGTCGGCATGACNGCGCAGGAGTGCTCTCGATGGCAAANGCAGGTCCGCGGACCAACGGCAGCCAGTTTTTTATCACACANGGCCCCACTCCTCATTTGGACGGTAAACACACTGTTTTCGGAAAAGTTACTGACGGCCTGGAGGTTGTCAATGAAATTCAGCAGGGTGACTTTATGGATAAAATTGTGGTACTTCAAAAACGCGACCACGTTTATGAAGTTGAAACTATTTGAGTACTGATGAAGATAAATCCCAGCACTTCATACTTATTCCAATTATATTGAAATACAAGCAATATCCTGAGAATCAAACTAAAATTCAACTATTATTAAACTATGAGCGAAACTATTCTTGAGGCGGACATTGTCCACGAAATGCGCGATTCCTATTTGGAATATGCGATGAGCGTCATTGTCGGTCGTGCTCTGCCGGATGTCCGGGACGGCTTGAAACCTGTGCATCGGCGTGTATTGTTTTCGATGAGTGAGCAGGGGAACGATTTCAATAAACCTTACCGCAAATCAGCAACAGTGGTAGGTGACGTGATGGGAAAATATCATCCTCATGGTGACCAGGCAATTTACGATACTGTGGTTCGCTTGACCCAGCATTTTTCAATGCGTTATCAATTGATTGACGGTCAGGGAAATTTTGGTTCAGTTGATGGAGATTCTCCCGCCGCGATGCGTTACACAGAAGTACGGATGCGGAAAATCGCTCATGAATTGCTTGCGGATTTGGAAAAAGATACGGTTAATTTTGTACCGACATATGATGACTCGCTGATTGAACCTTCTGTTTTACCTTCCAGAATTCCGAATTTACTCACCAATGGTTCGACCGGAATTGCGGTGGGGATGGCAAGCAATATTCCTCCTCACAATTTAACTGAGGTAATGAATGCCCTGCTTTATTATCTGGATAATCGTGAAAATTCTACAATTCAGGATTTGATGGAGTTTATTCCGGGACCGGATTTTCCAACCGGGGGAACGATCATCGGTAAAAGTGGAATCTATGACGCATATACAACGGGACGCGGGATAATCCGGATACGGGCAAAAAGTCATTTTGAACAAACCAAAGACGGGCGAGATCTGATTATTGTTACNGAACTNCCGTTTATGGTCAATAAGGCGGTTCTGCTGGAAAAAATCGCCGATCTGGTACGTCATAAAAAACTGGAAGGAATTTCGGATTTGCGTGATGAATCTGACCGCAAGGGTATGCGTATCTTCATTCAGCTGAAACGNGGAGAAAGTCCGGAAGTTGTTTTGAGTAATCTTTATAAACATACTTCTCTGCAGTCAAGTTTTGGAATAATTATGCTTTCCATTGTGGACAAGCAGCCCAAAATTTTGGCATTGCCGCAGATGCTGGAGTTTTTTCTGCAGCACCGTATAGAAGTAGTTGTCCGCCGTACAAGNTACGAATTGAAACAGGCCGAAAACAGGATGCACCTGCTTGAAGGCCTGATGATCGCGCTCGAAAATCTGGATGCTGTGCTTGNAATTATTCGGAAAGCAGAAAGCGGAGTTGCCGCAGAAGCTGTTTTGATGGAAAATTATGGGCTTTCCAAACGTCAGTCACATGGAATTTTAGANATGAAGCTGCAGCGTTTGACGGGTATGGAGCAGGATAAAATACGTACTGAACATGAGGAAGTCGGCAAAGCGATTGCGGATTACAAGGATATTCTGGACAAAGATGAACGTGTCATCGATATTATACGTAACGAGAGTATAGAAATCAGGGATAAATATGGTGACGAACGTCGAACCGAAATTATTGAAGGTGACAGTTCAATTCTCATCGAGGAACTGATTAATGAAGAAGACATGGTGGTCACCCTTTCGCGGGAAGGTTANATCAAACGNAGCTCAGTCAGTGAATACAGATTGCAGCGTCGTGGNGGAAAGGGACGTCTGGGCATGGGTACCAAGGATGAAGATTTCGTAGANCAGNTNTTNGTNGCNTCGACGCATGATTACCTGCTCTTTTTCACCAACAAAGGTCAGGTTTTCCGAAAGAAAGTTTTTGAACTGCCTCAAGCAGGCCCGACCGGACGTGGAAAAGCGGCTATCAATCTGCTGCCTTTACGCGAAGGTGAAACGATCTGCTCCTGCTTGAATGTTCCGAAGGAAGCCGAGAACAAGTATATTTTCCTTTGCACTGAACGCGGTGTTGCTAAAAAAACACCCATGCTCGATTGTGCAAAGATTCGCGTGACGGGTCTGCGTGTTATTACTCTTGATGAGGGTGATTCAGTCATTTCTNTACAACTGACAGACGGTGAACAGGAGTTGTTTTTTGCGACGCGTGACGGAATGGGGCTGCGTGTTAACGAGTCTACTTTAAGAGCTATGGGACGTCAGGCACGTGGAGTGAGAGGCGTAAGACTTCGTGAGGGTGACAGGGTGGTTTCCGCGTTGNCGCTCACAGGTACAGGTGAATTACTGACNGTTACGGAAGGTGGGTTTGGTAAAAAGACACCGATCGAAGATTATACACTGGCGAAAAACAGGGGTAACTACGGAATGCGTACTATTCGGATTACTGACACAAATGGTCCGGTTATGAATGTGTTAGAAGTTGAAGAGCATTTCCAGCTTTTCCTCATCACACAGTTGGGCAAATTGATCCGGATTCCTGTAGAAAATATCCGTACAATAGGCAGGGTCACTCAGGGTAACCGGCTGATCCGCCTTGAGAAGGATGAACAGGTGATCGGTATTGCGCCTGTGATCGAAGATGAGAATGATGAAGAAAATGCGGCAGCCAGTGAAAATCCTCCTGCNGGCGAAAACTCTCTTGCAGTGGAAAATACAACAGACGCAGCTGCGGACTCAGCGCTTGAAACGGCGCCTGAAAACANTGTTCAGGAAGACGTTCCTGAGGAACCTCAAGACCCGCCGAACTCTGACGATTCTNCAGATTCATGATTGCTTTGTTCTAGTGGCTCATTTTCTGCATTTATGAGTGGGTGTCTCCACGGGCGATGTACCGGCAGGAGACCCCCAATCATGCACCTTAGCCACTGCAGTTTAATGAAGCAGTTTTCATATTCTTTAGCTCTCAGTCTGCTGTTTTTCTTTTTTTCAGCAACTTTGTCGCTGTCNGCAAATTCCGGTCATATGCTTGACCGCTTTGAATTGCTTGCAGGCAAAAACAGTTCATATTTGACTTTCAAGGGTTTTTTTGATCCGGGGCAATTCCCTCATATCAAGATTACTCCGGGAAACTCCAAGTCTGAATACACGGTTATTCTCCCCAATACATTCATCAATAATATTCTGCTGCCTGAACGGGAAATCACATCCTTTGCCGTTGACGGTATTTTGGAGAAAATGAGCCTGGCGGAAAAAATTACTAAAACCGAAAACGGCGAAATAGANTNCCTTGTGACACTNACTGTTTCAAGCAAAGAAAAACACACCNTGGTGCTTGATACTAAAAGATCCGATTCGCGACAGTTAACNTTTGCTTTACAAAAACCNCCAAAAAAGCCGGNATCCACCGNTGCCTCAGNCGGATTGCAAATAANCCAAACAGTTAAAGCTGAGTTGGTACCGCCCAAAAAAATGCCGCGTGAGCAACTCTTACTGCACCCTGTNACAGCCCTGATGTCATACCGTCACTTTGATCAACTGAATGTCGCGGTACTTAACGCGTCCCCGAATGTCGGAGCAGCGCAGAGTTTTGCTGTAATGCTGGACCGCAAACAGAAAAGAACAATAGAAAAGCGGATGGGCATGAAGTTGAATATCGTCAATATCTCTTCGGTACGTGAACAGACGATTCTGCCCAAAACGAAAATATATTTTCATGCAAACTTNTTGAAGGCTGCTTTGATTCTGGCAGAGGTTCTGCCGGGAGAACAGGTGCTCGAACCTGTACCGGACAGCAGAACCAATAAACAGGCAACCGATATTGAAATTTATGTAGGAAAGAATTTTGAATAAAAAAATCTACTCAATCACTCTGGCGCTCTTCCTGTTACTGGCTTGCTTAAACCAGCCCGCATTTGCCTTTCCGGAATATACGTCACGGCAAAAAGCCCTCAAACTGGCTGCCGTTCTGGATCATGGATATTTCAAATCCATAAAAATATCTTCTGTCTTTGTGAAAAACAGGGGTAAGGACGACTATTATCTACAGGCGATTCTTGATGACGGTTCCAGTCGAAAGTGGCTGCTAAACCGTATTCGTGAGTGGACACAGACGGATGAACTGATACTCAGTGGCAACCGGGCGCTTGTTTTTCCTTCTGCCGAAAGTACGGATTTTGGTGTACTGGAGAAGAATGATTTTTACCGCATCGTTCTTAACGCGACTGCCTTTGTTAAAACTTACGGTAGGCATGATATTCTTGAAGCTAAAAGCCTGGTTTTAGGTGTACGGCGTTTTCGTATTCTCGAGCCTGAAGACAGTAAATTTTTAGCTACCGATAAACAAGGTGAACGTTATCGTTATGTTTTAGAACTGGAAAACGGTACCCGCGAATTCTTCACTTATAACGATGCTTTCNNTTTNCTGCAACGCTCCGCCTTTTTAGCGGAGGTNCCGGAAAACGTTAAAGTATTACGGAAAACCTTNAAAGTCATAGAATTGAAAAAAATTCCNCTGCAGATAGAAGATGAGTTGCGTGAAATCTGGCGCTTTGGAATTGAGGTTATTTTTGACGGGCCGATTCAGACAAGCCCGGATCGCTTTCCTTATCAAGTGGCTGAATTAAAATTAAAGGATCCGGAAACTGGAAGATATGAAGCGCAATTTTTCCTGCAGATTATTTTCCCAAATTCAGAAAAAATCGGCGAAATTGCCGGCTTCAAGAATCATGAATATTTGCGTTTTGTAGAACTTGATACAGACGTAGAGCACCAGAAACGAGTTATCCTGCGTGCAATGGTTAATCCTGACGCCTTGAATTTACCNCCATTTATTGAAATGACAGGGCGTAATTCTATAGTGGTTAATTTTTACAGTTCTACGGACCAGAGCCTCACTCAACCGCCGGACCTGCTGGCATCACGATCAGTTGGAGAATTACCACGCTCGGTTTTTACACCGGATCTGCAGGCGACTGAATTTGAGAAAAACTACATGGATGCCGTTGCAATGATCCGTGAGGCACAGGAACAGTTGAATACAGACGACAGGATCGAAACTTATTTTAAAGCCCTGAAGTCTTTGAAACAGGCAGCCTTGACTTCAAAAAATGATATGCAAATTGCGCAGGCATTGAAGCAGAGAGACCTCCTGCTGCGTACGATGCCGAAACTGATTATTCGCAATGTGCAAATGTCCATTCTGGCACTGAATCTTGAAAGCACAGGCGCAAAAGCTNATCCNGAAGTCAGCAAGAAACTGATCAAGCAATTGATACACGCGGAACGCTANGCTACGACGCAGAAGCAACAGCAGAAAATTGCTTCTCTGCAAAGCATTTTACGCTGAGTTNGCAGAGCACTTTCCTCCGTTGCCATTTGTTGTATGCTGTGTTCATATGCCCTGACAGTCGAGGTGTGGCGCAGTCCGGTAGCGTGCTTCGTTCGGGACGAAGAGGCCGGAGGTTCAAATCCTCTCACCTCGATCTTTGATTGGGANTCCAAACCAGATAATTCCCTGTAATCATTAGTTTATTTGTCCTCCTTCCATCATTAAAATACCCCCTGTATTGAACCTTTTGGACGAAAAGTCCCAATTTAGTCACACTAAACAGTCCCAGTTTAGTCACACTTTGTTGGAAGGTTTATATGAAAAANACTCATTTAGTTCCACGAAAATATGGGGATATTGTGGAGGGTTCTGACTTGTGAAGAATTAGTGGGGGTTACTTGCAGGGGAATGATGTGAGTGACCTTGCGAGGAGTATTAGTGTTTTTAAGTAAATCAATCAAATTCATTTATTTTGCTTAAACAAATCTACAAAGTCGTTTCCTGTTTCTAAAACAAATCCACCAACATCAACAGTTGTTGAATACAATCGATTTATCGAATTTCTTAATGTTTTTTCTTCACAACGACCCTGTTTTTCTATCCAGTGGACTGTATTGCCCAATCCTACTACTGATGCTGCGACAACAGTCCAACCAACAGATACTACTGCAATTATTTTGATACAGTCTTCACCTTTACTACACTCAACAACTCCTTTTACAAATTCTTCACATCGAACATCACAATTATTTTGTTTTCCTAACTCATGTACTTCCAAAGTCCAACTTTTTGTAACTAACTTACATTTTTCATTTGAAACATTTTCTGTCTTGGGAAGAACTAAACAACTCCCAATTGTGAAAGAGATAAGTGTAAATAGAAAAAAGTTAGAGAATTTCATATGGAATTTCAGTCACTGATTACCAAATGAAACAACTTACCCCAATCACCCTCAATCTTCAAGATATGGGAGGTTGTTTGGAGTGAGGTGCGTCTGACTGCGAAGAATTAGTTGGAGTTACTTGGAGACTGTCTGACTGTGAAGAATTAGTGGGGGTTACTCACAGGGGAATGATGGGGTTGGTTTTGGTGGATATTGATATTAACATATAAACTTCAAATGACTTTTGCAATTTTCTCCACAATCAGAACTCCCAAAACCTTTAACAATTATTTTCCC
>NYXK01000135.1 GCA_002685535.1 Deltaproteobacteria bacterium | reverse complement strand
ATCAGCATAAGTGGCTGACTCTCCTCCGCCATACCTTACTATGATAATCTATCTCATTGATATAATTCTTTAAATATAATATATATTTTTTCACTGTGGGGGCAGGTTGGGCCAATTATAATAATATATATTTTTGATTAATTATATAATTAATCTTAATTATTGGTCATTCCTTTTCTTCACCATTTAAGTTACATCATTTCAATGGTTGTACTAGCAAGTTTTTCGGACCATAATTTATAGGCTAACTCGGAAGGGTGAATACCGTCATCCATAAAAAACTCTTTACCATCCGGGAAACGCTCCTCAAGAAGGTAGGCATCCTCCATTGAATTCATAACGATACTGAGGCTAGTCTGCAACAGTAATTCCCAGTAACCAAACACCAGACGCAGTGGATTGGGAATGGCTGGAAAGCGCCCAACACAGGGTAAAGGCGAAAATAGGATCATTGGTTTTCTGCCATCCCTAACCAAGATTTTTATGCACCTAATTAGATTCCTTTCCCAAACCCATGGCGCTGTTAGATTAAAAACATCATTTCCTCCGATGGATACAAGGATCAAATCTGCGTCGAAAGAAGTCTCTTCCCCTAGCAATAAATTCAAGTTATTTATAGTCAGCCCATTTTGGGCCATAACCTTCCAATTCACTTGAAAGTCCATAGACTGGTTTAAACGGAGAGCAGTCAAACCTGTCAACGTTTCTGAATGTTTTGATATTCCTACTCCTGCCATAGGGGATTCCCCGATTCCCAATATTTGGAATTCCCTTTTATTCCCTTTCAAGACCCCGAAAGGTGAGTCCGTTGGTGTCGGCAACCTCTGAACAACTTTTTTCAGGTAAATTCCCTGCATCCAAAGTAAAGGGAAAAAGAGTACAATCAAAAAATATCCGAGAATTGCCCTAATGTAAATCGAAAATGATTTATATTGCATTGGTTTGTAAATCTTTGGATTATACCAGCTAGAGTGGTATGGATATATTAATTAGCTTATTAATGGTTGGTTTAGGAGAACCCAATCTATACCAAAATTAGGGTGATTTACAAGAACTGGGATTATACTTGGAGGGTGCCTGACTGTGAATAATTTGTGGGAGTTACTTACAGGAGATTATTCCATTATATTATTGACTATGGATTGTCATTTCGAGCTAATGAGAAATCGTATAAAATGCTGCTATTGTGCAAGACCCCTCACAGAAGTTTGAGAGAACACGACAAAATTACTGATTTTCTAATTGGGTAGAGTAGTGAGTTATGTAAATGAAAGTGTTTTAGTCAGAAAGCGTAGTTTGCCAGGGTTTGTCATCTCTGAAATCACCTTCCATTTTACTTCCATCTTTAAACAAGATAGTACCTTCTCCATGCTTTTTTCCATCCTTCCACTCACCTTCATACTTTTTCCCATTAGGCCAGGTGTAAGTTCCCTGGCCTTCCATTTTATCATTCTTCCATTCACCTTCATATTTACCTCCATCAGGTGAAGTGAGAGATCCTTTACCNTCTTTCAGCCCCTCCTTCCATTCTCCGTCATATATATCCCCATTTTCATAGGTAATGCTTCCTTTACCATGTGGTTTCCCGTCTTCCAGATCTCCTACATATTCGGCCTCGCTTGTACATCCAGCCAAAAATACCAAAAATAAGAACTGAAATGCAATTAGTAATTTGTTCATAGCATCATGCTGATTTAGGGTTTTATTGTTAAAAATAATTTGATATTTATCTCCTGAATATTTTAAAACTATTTTTTATTATTTCTGTGTGAAGTAAGAGTATATACATGGCCTGTATTTCCAAAGAATTCATTTAGACCTGTATCACCATCATTATCTTCAGATGTTTGAAAATGATAGTAACCTACATCAGAAGATATTGANCAGGCTTTGGAATTAGTATTTTCTCTCGAGATTTATTCGTAGATTCCTTCTTCAATGATATCAGCACAAGTGCTCGACTCTCCCNCCGCCACAATCCTATACCATCCTGCTCCTAATTATCGAACAAGAGAATAATGGGTAGGTGTTTCATAACTAATAAGGGTTTGGACAATTTTCGATTGGTACAATACAATAGCCATCTTTTTCAACTTTCTCAGAAACATTACTCTTTGCTTCTTCAGTGTGACAAAATTTACAACTTTCTAATTTGATAGAATCTGTTGATTCAGCAATTTTATTTATAAAATCTTTAGCATAACTTGTTGCTTTCCCCTCATTTCCTCCTATAGGAAGCATCACATCAAAATGAATTTTATTCCTTTTTTCTGAAGTACCATAGGTGTCATATACTTCTATTTCCATTGTTGTCCTTTCTATAGTAATTAAGTTTCAAAAATTACGAANAATCAAAACATAACATCTTTTTTTTGATTTAACAAGGTAGGGCTCGTGGGGCAGGATTCTTAATTATGATTAACTATATATATAATCATATATATTGACAAGAAAGTGTGACTTTTACTGGNATGGTGTCTGACTGTGAAGAATTAACGGAAGTTATTGTTTTAAATACTTTGCCAGGGGAATCCCCACTCACTTTCTACTATTAAAATCGTCAAAGCAACGAGAGAATAGTATCAATCCGGCTCACGCATAGCACTTGACAAAGATTTAAGAATAGGATTTGTAAANTAGGTAATTAATCTCCTTTTACCTACTTTCAAATCTGCAGAGGCAAGCATGCCCGGTGTTAAATCAAAATCTTCCGGAAGTCCCATAAGCTCATCTTCCTCTACCTGAACCCGGCCACGATAATAAGCTCCGGATTCTCCCTGGAGGGACTCTTCTACAGTGTCATCCGATATATAGACTAAGCTNCCCGCCAAGTCTCCAAACTGTTGAAATGGTAGTGCATCAATTTTGACGGAAACGGGATTCCCATTATACAAATCACTAGCATCTTTTGGATCTACATCAATCTCTAAAACAAGAGGTANCCCNGTTCTAACTANTGTTACTATTGGNTCTCCTTTATTTATAAGAGATCCAATAGTTACTGTAGGCAAATTTAAGACTACCCCTTCAACTGGAGATTTAACAAATAAATTGCTTTTCTCTAANTCATTTTTAATTAATTCTTCATTTAATTGAAGTAATTGATCATTAAAAGAAGATAGCTCCTGCGCTATTCGGACTAATTCACCCGTCAAATAAGAAGATTCCTGGTCCACGATTGACACTTTNTCTGATTTAAGTTTTTCAATACTTCCAGTTGTTGTCAACAATTGACGGTTCACAGAAATTCTTTGATCGGTCGAACTTAAAGTATCCATTAAGGTGCCAACATTTTTCTCAAATAATTTCTTTTTCCCTTTTTCGATTTTAATTTTAATATCCAGTTGGTCACGTATTAATTGTTTGTCTGCAGTCATTGAAACAATTTCTGTTTCTAATCGTAAAAGATCAGAAGAAAATGTTTTCATCTTAATCACAAATTCATCAAAGTTTTTATTAAGAATTTCTTCATTGATGAGGTCTAGTTGGCCTGACATATCCCTATTTAAGGATCTATTTAANATTGATTTTTTTTGAAGTTCCAGNCGTAAAATTTTATTTTTTACAGCAAATATTTTGTCTCTAGTAATTTTGAGATTGGCGTTCACAACGGTTCCATCAAGTATTGCAACTGTTTCCCCTTTTTTTATGAATTGACCTCGTTCTAGATTTAATTCCTCGATAATTGAGCTACCCGTTGATTGAATTTCAATATTAGGTGCAGTATTAGTAAATTTACCGCGAGCAGAAACTGTCTTATCAACAAAGGAAAAAGATGACCATAGCACCATGCACAAAGTGAATATTAGTAGGCCNNCGGCTGTAATGATTACTGGTTTTGAGGGAGGTCTTGCATAAATAGATTCTGTATCTTCAAAATTATGTACAGCACTNATGTCAGTCTTATCATTCTTTTTATTTTTTTCTTCCTCACTAACACCTGTTTTACGAAGCAAAAAACTTTCACTTGCTTTTTTATCAGCAGACCTAACAAAACCAGATAGTCTACCCATTATTTGGAATGCTACATCTGGTTTTTTAGAAATATAATTAAGAAATTCTTTATGACCCACTTCTTGTACTTTACAATCATTGGCAGCACGTGCTGATGCGCTTCTCGGGAAACCATCAATTATTGCCATTTCTCCAAAAACAGTCCCTTTTTCTATCTTTCCAAGAACCNGTTCTTCTCCTTTGATAATTGCAACAATCTCAATTACCCCTTCAGTAAGAACATAAGCAAATATTGCTTCATCTCCTTCTTCAAAGACATACTCCCCTTTTTTTAGCACTAATAATTGGGGTTTNAGTGTGTTTGTTGCAACAGCCATTTAAGTGTTTTTCACAATTAAAAATTTTCGTTATCTATGTGAGATATTTCCTTTATCACTGCAGTATCTGATTCACCAATTGCACTTAATTTTTTTTCTTTTTCTAGCATTTGCCTATATATTTCACAATTAACAATCAACTGCCCATGCTTACCTTGCCCAACTACTTTTCCTCCATCTAATACAATAATTTGATCATAATTTGAAATAGAATCTAATTCATGACTAATTACATTCTGAGCATCGACTACAGTCCTATCACTGGTGATAGAAGAAAAATTGTCCTGTAATTTAATTCGTGTATCAATATCCAGTGAATCGGCAAACTCATCCAGAAGCAATACTTTCGGATTTGCAAGCAAAGCCCTTGAAAGTGCAAGCAGGCTTGCAGCTCCTCCGGCCAATTGGCTGGCGGTTTCATCAATTTCTGTATGAATACCTTCTGGTAGTTTTTGAAGATGTTCATCGAATCCTGTTAAAGTAAAAATGTGTGCGAGTTCATTTTTACCAATGTTGTGGGTCACCCGNGCCAGATTGTCTTCAATTGTACCTTTAAAAAAAATGGGGTTTTTATCTAAAAGCATTACCTGNGAACGGTAATATGATAAGTCATATTGATTGAATCCTACCCCATCTATTACCATTTTACCCTCTGTAGGACGATATGTTCCTGCAATCATATTTAACAATGTACTTTTACCTGCTCCGGTAGGCCCGACTACTCCGACTTTGGATTTTGGTGGTATATTAAATGATATTTTGTTTAATGCTTTAACATCTCCATAATTCATTGAAATATTTTCAAAAGTATATTTTCCAGTTATGGCTGAGTGAACGCCTGCCCCCATTTGTTCATTCCCCTTATTCCAAATGTCACTTATGCGAGATATAAGGGCTAATATTTGACTTCTTTCGCCAAATAAAGTGATTGCTGCAATAATCGGCGATGTCAATTTTCCAGCGACCATATTAATCGCAATAATTGATCCTGCAGAAAGCTCCTCTGCGAAAACTAATTGTACACCCGTGAAGATAATTACAATCGTCATAGCTTGTTGAAGGAAACCATTAATTTCAGTAGATGTACTATTTGCCCGATTTTTCTTTGATCTTAGAATAATTGAAGCTGCAGCAGATTTGCGCCAATTTTTCCTCTCTGATTCTTCCTCTTCAAACTCCTTAAGCATAGTCATTCCATGCAAGGTTTCGCGAATCAGGCTATTTTTACTATTTTCCACTTCATTAAGAATTTCTGGTGATTTGTTCGCAATATTGTTAAAAATGATTTTGTTAAAACCCATCAATAGTGCAAATCCGAGCACTATTATGCCCATAAGAAAATTATAAGCAAACATAACTGGCACAAAAACAAGAACGGCAGTCAAATCGAAAACNACCTTAAACACTCTCATGACTAAAGTATTCCTCAATGCAGTAACTGATTGCATTGAGCCCCCAAATTTAGTTATGTTTTCTCCTTGAACTTCTATTAAGGGTAATCCCAACAATTTATCGAAGATATCAGTTGCAATCCTGGACTCAAGTAAATCCCCAATATAGTTGAATATGTAATCGCGAATAAAACCCATTATTGCATTAAATATTAATGCAACAACAACTCCTCCTGTAAGTACATATAAAGTAGAAACAGCTTTATATCCTACTACTTTATCTAAGGCTATCTGTATGAAGATTATAGGAGTAAATGATAATATATTAAGTAGGATAGAAATTATGAAAGCACAGAGAAGCATATATCTGCATTTCCATAATTCAGGAAGGAACCATTTTACATCAAAAGGCCTTTCTTTACTTTCAGTACCTCTAAGTGCATTTACTGAAATAACAGTATTTTTCCAAAGCTTCTCAAATTCATTTATTTGGACTTCCTGTTGCCTTGCCTGGGGGTCCAAAGGGTCTAGAAACTTAATGAAATAATCATCGTCTTTCTTAAGTACACTTAATGCTATTATTGACTCACCATTATTGAACGGTACTGCACAGGGAAAAACAAAATGTTTATCCTTGAAATCATCTATTGAAATATTAATAGGATTTGCTTCAAGTTTTTTCCCAGCAAGAAAAGCATTTAATTCTCTAGTGGTTTTTGGAGGATCGTCTACAGGAAATTTTTTTTCTACCTCCTCACGATTTATGTATACTCCATGCCTCCTGGTAGTCAGGGAGACACAATATGCCAGTCTGTGGTCAACAAGAATTTCATTTTTTTTCTTGCCAAACATAGCTGACCTGTTTTTAAGAAGGTTTTATGATTAGTTCTTGCGAAGAATAACGAAGAGGAGCCTCTCTAAATGAGAAACATGTCTTAGGCTTCTTTTAGTATAACCAATGT
>NYXK01000134.1 GCA_002685535.1 Deltaproteobacteria bacterium | reverse complement strand
ACTCCGAACTATTTTCTCGTGTGAAATTGGAAAAGGCGGGTTCCAAAAGGGATGGAGTTGGAGTCATCAGTGTGTGAAGTAATCCAAATGGCAGCTTCGTAGGATAGATGTGATAATTGAAGGCGGGACCACCCAAGAGCTGAGATCCCGGTCTCTTGTAATCCAGTCTTTCTCAAAACCCAAGATTCAAAAATCGGTCAATGGAAACTCCAAGGTACGGTTTGACACATCAGTCCACCTTTTGTAATTGTGCCCTGGTAAGTTAATGTGTAAGCCTATCTTCTTCGCAGAAGTCCCGCCTTGTGAATGGCTCTCTGCTCCCTTTGTGACATATCCTTTAGACGGTATATCTGGCAAAAGAGCAGTCGATGTTGAATTTGCGCTGTCTTGAGCTGCGATCTGCGACAAAGGCCAATGGTTGGTCTCGTCATACGACTCCAGTTGGCATTGAGCGTTGCAACGCACCATATCTGCTGCTGTGAGTTTGTCCACGTTGTAGATCTTCTGGCAGCATTCCTGGGAACCATGGTTGGAAGTTGACTAATGACGTCGCGTTTGAGAACAGCCTCCACTGTGATCTCAGGAAAATCTTTTCGAAATCTAGACTTCTTTGAAAGGTGGCCTTCCTGCAGTAAAGCTGGCGGGACGTGCTGCAACCTCTCGGACGTCGTGAGTGGATGGCGGTGATATTGAGTAGCTGAGTATGCTTTGGAAAGAAATCCACTCGGTCAGCAAGAAGTGCCAAGTATGCAGACTACGGCGACTGATAAATAAATTTGATCTTACTTGTGATGATGTTTCCTATCTCTTCGGGAACTCTCTTCACCTGTGATAATACCTCGATAGAACAAGAAAATCAGAAGTCTCTCAAAATGAACATCCGACTTGGAGTGGGGCATCGTCACTCCTTTAACATCGTGGTTTGTACTGGCGAACATTTTCCTGCTCATTATCGATACCACTCTGTAGTCTTGGAGAATATGTCAATATGATCCCCGCTGCTTCAGTTTTGGACCGCTCGCGGTCTTTGAAGACTTTGGGGAGGTCAAACTTCGTACAGAGGGCGCAGGGGGCATCATTGAGAGAAAATTACACGACGGGCAGGGGCTGAAGCGCAGAACAGGAAGGTAAGATTAGCCTGATTATGTGAGTCCAGTTCAAGTTGGTTGCTGCACATAAATATTACTGCCGTCAAATCCAGATCTCAAAAATTCCTTTATGATGAACTAGTGTAGGACGTGAGACGCTTTGAGTTCGCTTCCATTTCTCAATGTCCCTGAAATACAAATATGCTCGTAACATGCTCAAGCATCCTCAGATACTTCGAAAGAAACACGAAAGAAGAGAAGTAGAAACGAAGCTCCCTTGAGCTATAAACAAGAAAACAATGACAAAGCTCCCATGAGCTCAGTCAAAAAGGGCTCCCGTGAGCCCTAGCATAAAAAGGCTTTGCTCCCGTGAGCTCACTTAAGCACATAGAGAGCCTAGGTCCCCTACCCCACCACTATCATCACCGCCGCCTCCTGGTCTATTGATCCAGTTGTTGGGGCAGTGGATTGCCAAATGGTACCCGTAGCAAATGAAACACTGACCTCTGTTAGCATCTCGCAGCGCTGGAATACGAGTCTTCGCATTTTGTGGACATTGTCTGGCTCTGTGGTTTCGGGAGTAGCAAATGAAGCATTCTCCATTCGATGGTCGCTTGTTGTGTTCGTATCTCTCCTCAAGTTCTCCGTCAGGGTAGTAAGCGTAATCGATTCCAAGTCGTCGCGCGAGAACTACGCTGTCGTCAATATCTCTCTGCTGCTGCCGACGTTGGCGCGCCTCAACAACGCTGTCTTCGATATCTCGTCGTCGGGCATTGACTACGCTATCGTCAATAACTCTATGATGTCTGCTTCTGCGTGCTTCAGGAACTCCATCCTCTACGTCTCCAACACTCGAGGCGGAAATGTGTTCACCTTCTCCATCGGCAGATGGAATTCTGTCGTGATCTTGTTGATCCGATGGATCGAGTCTCGCTGCAGACTGCTCTCGTGCTTCGTCTGGGATGCTATCTAGCCACCGGTGTACTCTCAGCCGGATGGTAGCAAGTTCTGTCGCAGTAATTTCACCGCTGATGATCGCATTGTCACGGGTCTGGTCGCTTGAAGACGATGGTGGAGGAGGAGGTTCCATCTCGATCTCAAATCTATTGAAAATGATGTAGAGGGAAGGAGAATAAGAAGCGGCGGAAGGATTTCTGTTGACTTCCCTGCTCCTCCTCGCTTAATTTGTGGGCTGGCCTGACGCTAGTGTTCCTTCCTAATATGAACTACTCAGAAATCAGGCCTGTGCACTTCAATTTGCTTTACGACGAGGGTGAATGGGAGATCATTCAATGTTCTTATCATGATATAGGACCTTGCTGACATGTAGAAGATTAGTATAGACCAAGTTGCACCGCCTTGGAGTGATTGCGCGAGGAAGCATTTCAACAGACTTCTGAGAGATGTAGCATCCACAGCTCCTGACTTCACCATCAGCCGTGAATACAATCAGTAATGAGGTAGTAGAGAAGTTCCTAGACACTGGCCACTTTATGTATCCGCATGTTCTAAATTACTGCTCCTTGGCTCATTTCCAGCGCTCTTCAATTCACGGCCCGCAGCGCCTCCCTCTACCTCTGACCAGAAGAATCTCTGACCACTTTCCGCTCTATTATTCTATCTCAGCCCTCAATAATCAATTACTTAGTCAAAGCCTGTGATCAGCATCTCGACTTCGTCAGTCCTGCGTCTCAGTCTGTTCAAAATACCTTCACCACTCTTCGCCTTCACGAGCCATTGTGTTATCTGCAGCTCGCCGGATCACCTCATTATTGAGGTCACAGTTGAAGCCGATGCAGCAACGATTTGGTTGACTTATAAATTTACATAGTCTAACATTGCAAAGCCTAGAAATTTGTTTTTAATCGCTGACATCATCATCTTCCGAGCCCTCGTCCTCATTGTGAGCAGAATAGTCGAACTTATCATCCTCATCACAAACAGGGTCATAGACTGCATCATGAAACTCGTCGTGACCTTCATCATCATCGTCATCATCATCATCATCATCATCCAACTGCTCTGCTACAACTCGTGCCTTCGCCACAGGTGCCTTCTTGGAGCAGCCTTCAGCTTCAAGCTGACGGAAGAAAGGATGGTTCTCTGACAACTGTTTGCCTTGGCAGATGTATCCCCTAAAACAGTGAGGTTAGTGAGAATCCTCAAGTCACTGAAGATTTGAACTTACATTGGAGTCTCTGCAAAATCCTGTCCTTTACGTCTCACTGCCAACCACTCTTGGAGAAAAGCAAGAGGCTTCCTGGTGAAATTTTTCCGAGTCTTCACATCTCCGCCATTCTCTTTGCTCTCGTTTGCCGCAGACTCCTCGCTGGTTTGGATATCTTCAACATCTTCGTCCTCCTCGATTCTGCTCGTGGTTTCCTTGACGCCCAAAAAAGCAAGAATAGAGCTGTATTCAGCGAAGTTGAAGTACAGTCGTCCAGAGTAGATTCCCAATTCGGTATGAAGCCAAGTTGGAGCCTCCCAATTTGATGGAAGGGCGGGAACTGCGTAATATTTGAGGTCGTTGAAGTGGAGCATTTTTCGAGTAATAGGAGCTGCGTATGACAGGATATGGCTAGCAGGGAAGGTTACGTTTTGCAATCTGGTCAATAGCTGCTCGGCTTCTTCCGGGACGATGATTATTGCAACGTCCGCGACAGTGCTGAAGAGAACCCATTGAACTGGACGTTGGAAATTGTCGTATGCCGTATCTCCTGGCTGCACCTTCACAGTTCTCATGAATTCGGTTGAAACGTAAGGCTTGCCGGAAGTTCCGAGGTTGCTGACTCCAAATTTCTTGCCAATAGAGAACCGCTGCATCGTAGCAAACGCAAGCTCATAAGCTGCCGAATCTGCAGCCATTCTCCCAGTACTGGCGAATGTAAAGAGATCTCTGTGCATTGGAGTGGGTTTCCAAGGGACATAGTGGACTGGGACTTGTACTTCACGCACAGCCTCCACTTCATACGCGACTTCTCGCTCCTGCTCTACTTCTTGAAGTGCCGATCCATTCACAGCATTAGCATTATCTTGGTATCCATCACGATCCTCTTGAAGCTTTTCGACCAGAACTCGCAGTTCCGGCGCGTACTTGTCGATGGCTGACTTTGCTCTCATGTTAGGCCCGTAAAGCTGCTCTAGAGTCTGCTGTTCAAGCTGTCTGAGGCAACCGAGGTAGACCTCGCGCTGATTGGGATCACTAAGATGTGGTGGGTGATCTAATTCAGCTTGTGCTCTTCGACAAAAATCGGCACCCTGTGAGAAGTACAGTGGCTGGAGCTGCTCAATTCCTCGACATGTTTGCTCTAGCAGCCAACGGACCACATCGTATGAGGTGATATCTTCCCATGTCATCTTACGACTGAGGTCTAGAATGCTCTGATTGACTTCCGGTGGAGCAAAAAAGGTAATTGACTAGGTAGTGCCAAGTTGCCTCAATCGCATAGCAGCTGCTATAGGTTAGTAAACGACTCTGAAACGCTTAACTTACCTGATTTCGATGCCAGGCTTTCTTGGAAAAATGAGGTTGGCAGAATCATCGTACCAAATACTCTTGGTGCATAGGAGAGGGAGGGTGTGCACGGACCTTGAACAGTGTGATCCTTGGTTTGTCCAATTCCAAGGGTCAGAGCTCCACGAGCATCTGCTGGCATCTTCAGATCTGTTCCTCTTGTATGGGCTTCATCCATGTATACCAGGCAGCCACTCAGGTCATCTGCAAATGGCGTGGCTATCAGTGGAGTTTGTCGAGCATAATTGTTGCGGTAAATAACCATCGGCTTGCTGCTTTCATTGAAATAAATTGCAGCTTGTGCTTCAAGGTCGATGTCGAGCCAAGCTCTGACCAGATCAATGTTACTCATTTCAAGTATCTGAGCACCAGCATCAATGAGCACTCTGATTTTTGGGCCTTTCGCTGCATGAATTTTGTGGAGCAGAGCAATCTCCGATATATGTCTACCAAAATTATCAGCAGCAAGGATATATCTTTGATTGCGAAGCAGATATGTCAAGACTTCAGCATTAGTGTGTGCAAGACCTTGTAGATCGTGCTGTTGAATTGTCATTGGAAGCATTCGCTTGCCATCATTGGTATCACTGAAACCTGTGGTCAAGCGTTTGCTCGATGTCGTAGAAGCTAGAGGTATATCCCACCCGGACTGTACATTTGTCAGCACTGCTCTCATTTCATCATGCTGTGTCAGCCCCAATAACTGAAGTCACCAATCAAAAGCCCATGAAATGGGTGAAAGCTCGGAAATACGTACAGCCTGAAGCTTGACTTGGAACTGCTTCGCGTGTCGAGGAAATACAAAATTATTCAAGAAGTAGTCAATCACAACGACATTATATCGAAGATGACTTAGAACTTCCGTAAGCTGAATCTCGTCATCGACATTGATCGCGCTCCACTCTCTCAAGGCATCGGGAAGGCTTGACTTTTGAGAAAAACGGTCATATACTTGGTTTGGGTCGTCGCACTTCAGAACATGTTCAAGTGTCTGGCTTAGATGTGCCATGCTGAGACCATCGTAGTAAAAGGCTAAGCACGTGAATAGAATGGCAACATCTGGGTGGCCCCATTCTGCTTGGTCGCTAGGCTGTCCATTCGTCAGCTGTTGATGGCAATTTCTAACCTCCTATAACAGGACATTCAAACTTACAGTTCCTTTGGCATGGTATGGTACAGCGATAGGATCGCGAGTCGGGTGTAGCCCATACTGAACATTCCAGCGCTTTTTGAGTGTCATGAGCAGAATTCGATGGACAAACAGGCCTCGCAATAGATGCATCGACTGTCGTAGTGGACGCTTGTCTCTGAACATCTTGTTCACACGCTCCCATGTTTGTTTCTTGACTTTTGGCTGAGAGATATAGTCACGAATGATTTGACGCTCACGTTGTGTGCAATCTGCTGGGAAGATAGAAGATCGGCCACGGTATATATCGTCGATAAGTCTTGAGATACTGAGGAAAAGGTTAGCGATTATAATTGCTAGCCTGTGCATCATGCAGATATCTCTGTCGAGATTGGCAAGTGCAGGTGGGAAATGGAATGATGAGCATTTCTCCAATACTCACAGCTCGTCCTCGACATCCTTTCGCAGAAAGAACATTACAGGGAAGCCTCCTTGCTCTCGCCGGACAACTTCAATACTGCGTGGGTAGGATTTCTGCAGCTCATACAAGTGGCCATCAACTCTGCTGAGCAGGGTTTCGATGACTTCCCAGCGGACGGGGTGCCCATCTACTGTTTTCTGCGATCCCTGAATTGGTGAAAATCAGCACTGACTAATCGAAGACTAACCAAGGGAGGAGTGACATACAGAAGGGTATATTAGCTGCGTACGCAATGCTAGAATACTGTCACATTCATCAATGATGTCCCGCGACCGCTGAGATAGCCAGCTCTGGACCTGAATCATCGACTTCGCTTCTGGGATTCGACCATCGGATAGTCGTTGAAGACCCGACAGCTTAAATGAAAGTAAATGCTCTGGTAGTGCGATAACCACACCTGACGACTCTTGCATATTTCGGTGTATGTCCAGAAATACTCCAATAGTGTCAAAATCGGTGGAGGTCTTGCGCGAGAATCGGACATGCCGTAATTCTCGGCCGATCAGCCCTCCAAGTCTGGCATGGAGTAGCTGTCCCGTCTGTAGCAACAATGATTTGGGAACAATTACTCGGAGAAGATCTTTAGAGTCTGCCAGTACAGCAGCAGCCATAGGTATGATGCAGGAAGTTTTTCCTTGACCCTGCAATAATTAGAGTTATACTAAACAACGATCCTTCAGAAGAGGGGGTCGGGCAATGGCACACTTACCATATTCATCTGCAGGACCGAATTGGAATCAGAAGCAGGAGAGATAGTTGCAAGTGCCACATCGATTTGGCCCGGACGAATCAAGACATTCGCATCGATCTCTAGAAGAACCCAGTCTGGATGCTGGGACGGATTCCAATTATGATGGCCCGTATTTTCTTGTTCTTCGGCGAGACGGTGCAAATTACCCTTCTTGGAAGCATCCTCTAGTCGCAGTAGTCGTTGCAAGGCCGTAATAGACAATGCATATTTCACCAAAATGTCCCGCAATCTATCGGTAAATGGAATTTTCGAGGTCGAACGGAGTGTTTCTAGAATCGTGACTGGCTTGACAGACGGCCACATCCCACCATGCTTGAGCCAATAGACACCCTCATAGTTGCTGCTCTCCAATATAGCATTGATACCCTGCAACTTGCTTTGCGTGTCCACTTTGGCTTCGCCTATTGCTGCCAAAAGTTGTTGGGGGCTGATTGCTGAGGGCCGTGATAAAGACTTGAAGTTGGACTGTTTTAATGCAGCCAAGCTTCTGCCAAGATCCTCTCCGTATCTTCTTTCAACAGTCGAGCTTGATTGATTAGTAATGGCCATAATATGCTGAAGCTGCTGGATCTCATTCAGAGGAAGCGTAGGCAGCGACTTAAGCCCTTGACGGTTGGGCAGGACCTGTTGATGGACGGAATACTGCGTATGCTTTTGTAGGCTTCCGAATCCCGTATCACTGAGATTGGTAAAAGTGTCCGATCTGACTTCTAGTAAGATCTCAGGCAGAGTGAGTAGAATTGGTGCTGGTTTGATAACTGAGAAGGTTTCAAGCTGTTGGGAATCAAAGTCCACGAGTTCGCAAGTCTCCTTCTCATTCCTACGATGCTTGTCTAGAATCAGCTGTACTTGGGACACGTAGGCAGAAAGCTCCAAGTTCCGAAATAGCCTCAGCCACTCCTGACGGATGACCCCAATAGCCTCACCCATGTTGATGAGGACAGGGGTGGTAAAACCATCAAGATTAGGCTCAGCACAAGGCCATTGTCTCAGCAGGAAATCCGCGAGAACCTTTTTATCCTTTTCGAGCTGTTGGTTGTGGGCGAGCTCTGCTGCTTCGAGTCTCTTTCGCCACTTATGACTGATGTTGAACTCGGCTGTTGTACGTTCATCGCCACCGTACTTTACCAGGCATGGTTCCAGAAGCTGCTTAACGTATGCGAGATTTGGCACTTGGTCCGGTCGAAAGGCACAATAGGCTGGATGTGCTGGTGGATCAGGTAGCTTGAGATCATGAATGACCGAATACGCAATTAAGGTTCGGAGCGCAGCAATGTTCGCATCTGAGCGAAAGGACATTGTGCCCAACAGAAAAGTCAGTTGATAAACATCATCACACGTTGAGTTGCGACAAAAAGTAGCCAATGATCCCCAGTCATTTTGCCAATCGACCTCTAGAGCATCAGTCAAGAGCGCCTTATCAAAAGGAGCGGTATAACCCTGGAAGTTGGACCAATCCTGTAGAATACCAGCGAAATCTTGAGTGGTTTTCAGTAAGCTGGGCCATTTTTGAAGCAGACTGGCGCATTCTGCAACGTTAGCCCGTCTTCGAGTGATTTTCGCGTCTCTGGCAACGTAAATCTCCTTCTCGATAGGTGATAAGAGATCTGCGGAAGTTGCCCGAGAGTAGCATTGATGTCGGAGCTGACTGCGGAAGACTAGATGGGTAGGGCCAGACGGGCTTAGCGGCTCAAGTTCAACCTTTGTCAGGGCAAATTTGGACAATTCCTCGGACTTCCGTAAGATGTCTTCGACCAAGCATCGGAAGCCATCATATTGAATATTCGTCGTGAGTTTATCATCCCTGCAGGAAGATATTAGCAAGTGAGTTTCTGACAGTCAGGTTTCAATGAGCGGAACTATTCAAGTGAGACTGAAACAATGAAAATTACACTTGCCAAGTGGTCTGTTGCATGACCTTGGAGTTCCTTCGGTAGTATCCTCGCAATGGAGTTGATCTTGAGATCAGCTGTAGTCCACGATAGGGGCCAGGCGTAACGGGAATCCAGGGCTGCAAAGTACCCGACTTTAAGCAGTGAATTGCTTCCTCGGTTCCTGTGCGACCCGTCAGGGGATCTGGGACTACAAAAGAAGTGTATGCGTGATATGCTGCCTTCAGGTAAAGCAGACGAGGCTCCGCAGCACAATCCAGACGTCCGAGTGTATCGTTGATGACATATCTTCCATAATCTCCGTTATTGCTGACAGTCATTGAGATGTGCGGACCGAATATTTCGGTTCTGACATCCCCCATTGGAACCAAAATACTTCGCTGGCGCAGTGGAACCGAGAATAGATGACCCGTAAACGGATCCCTCTGTTTTGCGACATCCCTCAAAACAANTTTGGCACGCAAGCCATACCAGGTGCCAGCATCTTGATCTACTCCATGGATTAGTATGATANGATGACATCCTGAAACCCGATGTAACAACACTAAGGAGACTTGCCTGGGTCTATTTCAGCTCTCAGCTGAGAGCACTCAAGATAGCCTCGCCGGTTGACGAAGAACAGAAGTTCTAGGCGGCGGAGCTCAACTGTCAAGCGGCTGCCAATCGACTTGGGTTGATACATCGTGATATAGCGTTGGTATTCAAACCCAGCGAATATGTCAGCCACAAGTTTGAATGCATGAGAATAGGGATCAACCAAGGTGAGCTTTGGTGTTGTCGCCTGAGACGATCGGATATCAAGACGCCAATTGCCTACTTTTGATATCCACATTGACCGGATTGGGCGTATCTCGATGATGCAAGTCTTGAGATCCAGCCAATGCACGCAGTCATCAACCAAGGTCGCAGGCAAATCAAACTCCTGTTCATTGGCGAAGATGCCTGGAGGAATGTGCTCTAATATTGTATTCCAAGCGCAAGCCTTAACGATTAACTCGTCTTTGCGGCGCCCCAGATGAATTTCATGTCCATTCATTGAGACAGCAAGCATGTATGACATACCGGGGAGGTGTGACGGAAATGTCAGCAAGTTCTGAGTGCCAAACAATCGCTGCACCACCTGCGACATGATGTCAGCGACGTGCAATTTAACTAGGATGGAAAGACCACGCTTCTACGTACCATAGACTCGGCATACTCTGATGGCAACTTTCCAACAGGCTTTCCCATGACTAGAAGATGGCCTTCTAGAAAGTTGAAGTGGATAATCTGCTGCTGGACAAATGAGTTCGTATTGATCTCGATCTGGATCCAACGGTCGTCCGGGTGCAAAAGATATTCGACCCGTGGGGCTGATCCCGAATCACTTACTTTACCACCGTGCCAGAAGCTCGATACTGAAGTGACCAAGGTCTCTTCATTACATTTCAAGGCCTCTTCATTACATTTCAAGGCCGATAATAGCACTTCCTTGAGCTGAGACACCATCTTAAGATCGCGAACCAAGGAATTTTTGACAACCTGCGTCAGATGATGGGGATTCTCCCCAATATTGTCCTGAAGCGTGACTGAGCTCTGTATAAAACATTGGAGGGCATTGGCATCAAGATGACGCTCTTCGTCGAGATAAATGGCGAAAGTTCGTCTGCAAAGCAAAGCTGCCGCCAAGGCATACTTCGAGCATCGTAAAGCAGTATCTGCGTCCGTGGCCTGCTGAGTTTCATTTCGTAGCGTCAATACCCAATTGTTCGTCACAATGCGAGCCTTGTTCAGAAAGATAACAGCAGCATCAGTAACCTCAGTACTGAGCTCGAAAATTCGGAGACCCAGCGTGATGAGCGACTCCATAGTATTGGTGTCACGCCAATTTGATGCGATTGCAGTCAAGCGTTGATCGAGTTGACTCAGCAATCTCTCGCAGAAACTAGGATCTTCGAAGACTGCATATATGATACCAAGACTATTGCCCTCTTGATCTGGTCCGGCCTGAAGAGCGAGGAATTGGACAAGGCTTGCAACAGCGTCAGTGCTAAAGTTGACGTTTGACGAACCAAGTTCGACAAGCATTTGTGGCCAACGGCGAGACTTTCCGGCGAAGAGGGTTTGAAAAGCCAAGTACTCATGTACATTTGTACCCTGTGGGCACCTAGTTTGACTCGCTGTGATCTCGTGTGAAGAAGGGCCCACTGAGGCGGCATCGAAATTGGGAGAGTTGTTGAAGATTGTGAATGGGGACGTCTGAGGAATGTCCATTCGGCAATGATGAGCGAAGCTAGGTCTTTGATACAATTCTCCGGGCCATAATTCGAGTCGGATATCGTAGTAATTCAAATGCAGGCCATTGGGCTTGCATACAGCTTCAAGAGTGGTCGGAAGTGGGACAATGGTGTAATGAGTGATCTTGAATGACTTTGAAGTTGAAGCAAGACAAAAGCTCTGTCGTCTTGATCGCGTCGCGTATGGCACGAGTCTCTTGTAATTCCGAAGCAGCATTCTTGGGTGTTCTCCTGGAAGCGGGCTCGACAGTCTATCACACCAGATGTTAGTATCTGTCCTTTAGCTGGATCGGAGCTAAACTGGGGAACCAACCCAAGCGTGCCCAGAATTCTCCAAGTTGCCTCTCGGTATGCAAGTAGCGCCTCGGGGCCAGACATTTCAAAGACTGCTGCCTTCGCCTGAGCCGGATCAGCGGGCAGCGGATGTTCGTGAACTCGAATTGCACAATGAGACTTTCGGAATAGCAGATGACAGTGGCGACACCCTTCGTCAGAAGATGCCCTACCATGAGGTCCGATGGTACTACGGGTGCACTATAGGAGAATCAATAAGCATTCATTCGTGCGTGCAGCGCAATTTCACGATTGTGTACCAGAAAAGTGGTCTTAAGCAAAGGCGGGGTGCAGTGACTTACCGTAGCTACCATCAATTCTCTAGCAATTTCCTCGAATTCCATCGTCTTGGTTTGTAACTCCTCCTCTTTTTCCTCTCTTGAACGGTAAGCATCCTCCTCAATGAGCTTGTGCAGTGCGAATAAGGCGTGACTATCCGGTGACTCGTCATAGAATCGCTCCGCAAAGCAGCCTTTCTGTACACTGCTGAACATTGTTAGTTTAGGGTATTTGGAATTGCTGTCCCGCAGTTGAATATATGCACGGATCTTCTTTAGACGCAGCATGTCCTTTCGTCGAGCAAGTTGAAGGACATCCAGGATATTGGCGGCGAATCCAGTGTTGAAAGCTCCCAAGATACCGAATGCCTTGATCGCGGTCGAGTCCATGGCCATCCAGAGTTCCATGACAGTCAAGAGCATCAAGCTTTTCTGCTCGGAATTGGAGTCATAGGAAGATCCTACTTGATCCAAGTAGTCATTGATGGCTTCCGAGATGCCCATGCAATTCTCTTTGCATTGCATCGCAGTGAGTTCTCCGATGGTCTCGATTGACTCGTATTCAATTTCAACTTCCTTGTCAGACAACAGGAAGTAGTGGTTAGCGAAAATTGCAGTTGGCTTCGAAAAGCGAGCTGCATGGCGGTATGCTTGTGGTAAAGATTGAATATGATTATTTCGAACGAGCTTTTGCGATTGCCAGCTATCCAGAAATTGCTTCAGGTATCCTCGACTGCACCGGAGATGAAGGTACGAGTTGAGCCAGCGTTGTGGAAGAGGCAAAACTGGACGTTGCAATGCTTTCTTCGTTGCATCCCATTTGACCTTAATTTTTTCCGTAGCGAAACTTACAGATTGCTTCAGGCTTGGATTCGCTCCGACAAGAAGTTTTTCATACTCTTCAAGGCGTTGAAGTGGGACTGTCTCCTTTTCGCGCTTGAGCTTGACAATGCGGCGGCATAGCTTGGACTTGAGGTGGGAAGAAAGCTCTGGATGGATCTGGGAAATGCAGTCGTTGAGCAGGCGGGAAAGCAGAAAGCACATCATAGTTTTATACTGTGCTCGTCCTAGGTGACCTCCATTTGTCTGACAGAGATGTCGCTGTACGGCAACCCGAAGCACAAGCCACATTGGGCATCGACGCCATGGTACTGCTCCATTGTTCCACGAGACATCGTCTCTCACATTTTTGCGTAGCAGTCTGGGAGCGATTCGTCGGCCCATCACTTCCAAAACTGTCATCAGCATTGACGTGATCAACGCGGGATCGACAGTATCGCGACTTTCATATGTGAGTGAGCCAGCTTTGTAGATATGTGCGGCGAATTATTTGATTGACTCAGTGCTTGCCTTCTCGAGAAATGTCGCAAGCTCTTCTTGGAATTGCGGATTGTTAAAATCAGAGACAGGAATCGCAACTGAGTTCCCAGGGAAGTCCCATTGGAGGGCACCCTTGGCAGCAAGAACATTCTCGGACAATGGAGAAGCTTCGAATGCCTCGAAAACCACCTCTTCTGAAAGCGCACTATGCTTCGTGTCAGTTGAAATTGAATCCTCATAGAATGTCGACGGTACTTGCCTCTTCTCTCGCCGAACGATGAGCGCTGCATTCTGCTGGCTTACATGGACGAGAATGAAATCGGTGTCGTTGAGATCGCGAAATGCCGCAAGCAGTGAGGTCTTGGTAAGACGGCCATTGAGGTTGACGCGCTTAGCAATCTCCAAGGATCTGCGAAGAGATTCAGCTCCGCCATCTGTTACCCCAGAGAACACCTTCGAGGTTGCTATGAGAAGTCTGTCGATCAGAGCACGCTCTATCGAGGGGATATTAACATCTTGCCGACCAGGAAGACGCGGCGGAAGGGCGACATGGTTGAACACGTCCTCCAGGAATCTAGATTCTGGAGACCGGATCGCCGCCATGGTGCTCGTGGAGGTAGCCCGTTGGTGTCACAGTGATGCTGGGTCAATTTGGTCTGAATTCTTGAGGGTAGTAGAAAGACGAGATTGGTGTTGAAGATGAGGCTATCGGCGGTCATGGGAAATCGGATTGACCTTGTTTATCGGGTTGCGGGGGCCCGGACAGCGCTAGTGCCCAGACACCCCCCAGGCAACCAGGCCTCCATGGACCCGACAATCTCCGCGACAATGTCGCCAAATCTTTCATGACATTTTGGCTATGGCCAGAGACAGACGGAGAAGGGAAGGGACCCAAGGCGGAAGTTGACTCGACCCTGCAGCCGCCCACCCTTCCGCGGGCAAGTCTAAGTTGCATATACCAATATCTGCAACCTGCCTTCTCTCATATCTTCCGATGTATCTATAAGGATTTAGGTGATATTAAAGTACAGGTTGATCGGAGTCTCAAGGCGAGAAGTGGTCTTGTACTGCAGCTATCCGCAGTGGATCAGATGTGCCGGGAGGGCATCTTGTGGGATATTCAGGTAAACATCTTCAGATCACATTAAGGGAGGCATCTGGCCTATGTTCTCCATTCCGGTCAAGACTTCGAGGGCTGGTGGGGGCCAATCATTCGCGTGGATGTCTGATCCGATGTTCTTTCAAGATTTGAAAATTCTGGGCTCGTGGTGGTCCATTGTTCTCAGTGTTACATCACTGTTAGGGTTCGGTCAGCACACTGTCTGAGAATCTGACAGGATCTCCAACCTGACAAACCCAACTTGTCTTTCTGAGTCCCTGAGTTTCTATCACATTCAAGGGGAGCAGCATGGTGGACCTCGAAGATTGTTGTGCAATGACCTTGTCTGGATGATCGAGTGCAGTTCATCAGCCTCCACTTGGGACTCAGGCTGCCTCAGCCAGTCTCAAGATGAGGAAATGGTAAGAAGCTGCGACTTTTTCAGCGCTAGGCTATAAAAGATTGTGTTTGATGTGGTATTCAGCTGCTGTTCTGCGGTGAGAGTGTGATGTGAGAAGTGTCGTCGTCGTCGTTCGAGGCTTGGTTTGCTCGGCTGCTACGGTGACCTGGATAACCAACCATAGCAGATGAGCTGGACTACCTTGCTTGGGTAGACTTTCCTAATGGTGAGTGAGCACGCCAATGTACAAAATACTGTTGTTGAGTGAAGATATTACCTACATACTTTTTCTTATATACTATCTTGTAGCTTAGTCAGGTGGCTAGTGAATCAATAAAGTAGTTGAAGTTACGGTGCGGAGTAGTCGCACCTTCCCTCAGCTCCCTCCCCCGCCTAAATCAAATTTCACTTCCCTCATCAAGCATCCCTTCTTCAAGATAAAGCTTTGCGTATTTCGATTTGCAGATTTTTCTCCATACCCCATACAAACCGCCCATTTTGGCAACCGTACACCATAATAGTCGCGGCAATTTTCTCGACCCCGAAATGGTTGCAGCCAGTGCCGATCCTCAAACAGCCGCGGGTGAAAGTAAGCAAGCACATGTTCTAAAAATGGCTCATTGACTAACATAGTCTGTGGACATCACTAAGTACAACGTTCCAATTCCATATATCGAACCCAGTTTCCAGCTTCTGGTTGTCCAAGGCATCGACACTCCCTCAAAGAAGAGGATTGAGTTTCTCGACCTTCCCCGCGAGCTACGTGACAAGATCTACCGGGATCACTTCACCTTCCAAAAGGGCACCTCCCTCATCCATGACGATGCCAAAAACAGCCGCTGTTACACTTGTGGCGAAAAGTCCTATTTTCGGGATAGACACACATTTTCCTATCCTCCTCTTTTGCCAGCAGATCCTCCGCGAATTCCAGGACCTACTCACACTCGAGGGTATGTATCTTCACTTCGACTGCATACTGCTCATGAAGCGCTTCTTCGATTGCAAGTATCAGGTCTATCTGAAAGCCAACCTCAGTTCGGTCTGCTTCAATTGGCGAGGAGGCTCGGAGACGTGTGTCACTGCAGCACACGCTATTATTGGTCTGCAGGCGCTACCTAGCTTGAGACATCTCAGTACGTTTTTCAGTCCGTCGGTCCCAATGAAAGCTCGCCACAAGTACATTACCAAGAACATGAAGCACGATGGCGGGCAGGCTGTCATATTCAGAATTATTCATGCGATCGGATTCGATGATCTGTGCAGTATTCGAGGCTTGCTGGGTCATGTGAAAGTGCGTCTTGATGGAAACTGGAATCCATTTACCGGATGGCCCGAGATGCTCGATCTTCCGGTAACATGACATTATTCGCATCATCAAGAAAAAGCTTTGAGTCGGTACTTCAGCATACTCATGATAAGAAAAAAAGCCGCTGGTAAGTTTCTCATGCTGTCCCTTTTAACCTAGCCTGTATTTTGTGTCCAGCTCTTGACGTTTGCTTAGGATTACGACTCCGAAAAGCAATTGCGTGTACCTTACCACGCTTGGTCGGATGACT
>NYXK01000133.1 GCA_002685535.1 Deltaproteobacteria bacterium | reverse complement strand
TGAAGCTTAGGACGTGTGAGATGTTGCGGCCCTTGTCGATCAGAGTCGTGATGTTCTTGAGGAAAGTGCTGCCGGTGACGTTGCTTACACCCCAGAGCATAGGCACGAATTCGATGTCAGATTGGGTGAGGTTGATGTAGGCTGGGGTTGGCGAGATGCCGTAGTTGTAGTACCAGGTGAGGCCATTGTTAGGTTTGACGAAGAGGGGTTCGTCTTGGGGGTTGTTGGTTGAGACGGATACGAGGCCGCGTTTTGGGGATTTCGGGTATTGAGCGAGGATGGGAGATGCGACAAACAGGGTAAAGACAGACGAGATGAAAAGAGTGGTGCGCATCGTGAGGATGTCCAGGAAGGCAAGCTCAGATGCTGATAGATTGATATCACGACCTTGAAAAGATGAATAGAAGATGATCGACGCGATCTGCGAGAAGGACAACGCGAAGAGAGAGGGACTTAGCTTACCGGAATCAATAATTCGGTTCCTTACTTTTCCAAGCCCCAATACACGAAGCGCTGCATTTTTTGACGCCATGAGGCTGAAATGGCTCCTTGGTAGCCCAAATCGGGTTGAGAATCTTCGCTAGTGGCTCTGTTGGCGGAGACGTGGCGCTCGCTTAAAAAGGGGGGAGATGAAAGTGGGCCACTATGGGTCTTGGGAAGCGAGTAAATAGACCGGCGAAACTGGATGCTTGCCATGGGCGATGTGTGCAGGCAGAATTTGAGGAAAAAGTAAACTTTACATCGAAGGGTCGAGTGAATAAAGCAGGCACAGGATCTGTTTCCTCAACCAACCTAGTAATCGAATTTTGGGCGACAATTAACCAGTAATGCTTCAATGGTACATTCCGAGTCGTAATATGCTGGCTCCGGCGATGGCGATATTTCAGAACAAAGAGCAACATACTTAAGACATTTCTGAACGCATTTCTGGAGGCTCTTCTCGAGAGCCATTCGTACCTGATTTGAACATGATTCTAACCTCTTTGGCTGCCAAGATTATCAGTCCTCGTCTTGATTATCGAATAGCAATGAAAAGCTTGCCCGCTCTCCGTATCATTCTGTCAAGTTTCGTGTGGGATAAGTGTCAGCTCTCGCATTCACGATGATAGTATTACTGAAATGTTGTCCGGAATGAATATACAATATTCTTTCTCTTGAATAATCAATGGCGATGCTTGGCCGCGCTCTCTCCTCGGCAATGACAAGTACATCTCAGAATCATTAGTTCGTAACAGTCTTAAGTGTGGAACATATTCACTGTGATACACGTATAAAGAGTGTTCTCTGTCACGATGTACTTGCTTCTACAAATGTCAGCTTCTTCTAACAAGACAGGAGAATGCTGCTTTACTCATCTTATTACAGCGAATAGGACAAGGACAGTAAGTGATAATGTACATGTAAATCAAGATTTGCAAAGGTGAAAAGACAACTTCAGATTATTATATTTTAGTAGTTCATACATCTTTCTGACTGTTAGATACTTCTGAGAACTACAATTCAAAAAGAACTGACAGAGACAACCCTCAAAAAGGAAAAATAGTGCTCTTATTAGTAATGGATAATGAATGTTGTACTGATTCCCCAACTTCTCCTCCATCCACCTCTCACCGAATTGGATGTATCCCTCTCAGCCAAAGCTCAAATCACAGAGATTTCATCTCTTGAGAGCCTTACAGTCTCATTCTCTTCGATGTCACGAAGAATACTGATCACTCCTGGCATGGAGACTGTATACACATCTGACTTAAGTCCTGCTCCCGAGCCCTGGCCTAGAAGGCATTTCTGGTCTATCCTGGCTGCGAAGCTGCAAATCTGCAAAGTCTAACCAGAGTGATGATAATAATCAAT
The DNA here is from genome assembly GCA_002685535.1 of Deltaproteobacteria bacterium. Lineage (GTDB taxonomy): Bacteria > SAR324 > SAR324 > SAR324 > NAC60-12 > Arctic96AD-7. The sequence goes on along the minus strand of NYXK01000133.1, from coordinate 63,340 downwards.
ATGATCTGATCGCTGAGGTCTTAGCAGCCATCGCGTGTTATTGGATGTCAACTTACACATAGCTTTCGACCCCGCGACGTGTCCGTAGTCACGCCCCGAATGCCTAAAAATAGATCGTAGACACGGAGTAAAAATCACCAGTCTCTGCAGCTCAGAGGGATGTCTAGGAATTATTCTCGCTGGACAGTTCACGTGTTGCCACTCACCACGTGAGGCACGGTCACGCGCACAACCTCAACGACCATGTCTCAAAGCTCAAATGCCTACTGCGTTCAAATAATCTCGCAACCGCTTTGCTCTCCTGTTCTATCCATATTACAGTCAACTATACGTCTCTTGTTCTGCTGTTGCGCAAGTAACATTCAAGTGACGACTCCATCCACCGCTCGGTTGCATCCACAATACCTTCGACCTCCGTATACTTCTACCCGCATACCGCAGAACGATGAAAAACATCAAATCGCGAAGAAACAGTTCGAATTCCTCATCCAGCTCCGATGCAAAGTACACACGCATGAAACAAGCCACCAGAACAGCAATCAAGAAATTCGGGCCTTTCTTGTTGACGGGCCTGGCGGCCGTTGCGGAACACCACTGGTTGAAGAAGGATGACTCCGACGAAGAGTATTCGAGAGGAGGACATTCGAAAGAAGGGAGGAAAGAAGTGAGGAGCGACTTTCCGGGAGAAGAAGAAGCGGAAGTCAGGCAACTGAGGGAGGAAGTCACGAAACTGCGAGACGATTTGAAGCGAAGCGACCAGCACGCAGAAAGAAATCGGGATATCGCAAGCGGGAAGAGAAAGTCCCAGACAGTACCGAATTCACCGAGACCGCCGTCTTTGGTGCGAGATCCGCGAGCTTTGCATACTGAGGATTTTCGAAATCATGGGGAAGAAGGATTCGTGAGGATGCCATTTGCTCCGACACCGCCATTGTCGTTTCCTGCTCCTTTCGAACAGGGTAGATTTGGTGATAGGGAAGGGGAGAAGGAGATAAATGTCCCTAGACCGCAGCAGCGTTATGATCCGCCGAGATGGAGAGGCTCTTCTTCCTCTCCCTCTTCTTCTTCGTCATCAGGAAGCTCGAATTCGCTCTCCAGGACTCGAGACGGAGAAAGAGAGCGAGGGTTCGTTCGCGCACGATCATATTCGCGGCATCATCCACACCGGAGACATTTCTCGATCCCTCGAAGGATTCCGCAGCATTCGCAACTTGATGTTAAAAAGGAGGAGAGTGTGATACATGCGGGAAAAGTAGCTGCTGTTGCGGGCCTGGTGGAGGCGTTGCACGTTGATGATGGGGAGGGGCAGTGGATTGGGAGGAAGGGGTTGAGGGTTGGGACTACGGCTGCGGCAAGTTTTGGAGCGACGTTGGGGAGGGATAGGGAGAGGGAGATAGAGGGGGGATTGGGCAGGAGGAGGGATGGAATGAGGATGAGAGAGATGGTTGTGGATGTGGGGACTGGGGTGTTAGTTAGTAGGTTGGTGTATGGGAGGGTTAGGGGTGGGGAGGAGCATGAGAGAGGGAGGAGGCCGGAAGGGGAGAGGAGGAGGTGGAGGTACTGTTTATGATTTCTTTGCTAGGTTCGCGGGAGTTGGGAACTCGACGGATGATGGTAATGGTTTTTGGAGGTTTCCTTTTCATTGGGTTAGATGGGATTGTGAGGTCCTAGGGAGGTGTATTTGGGTAGATCTTGTCATAAGGTGTTCTGTTGTAGCTTAGATTAGTAGCTTAGATTAGTAGCTGACATTACGAATTAATGATCAACACATCCTACTTAGATAGCCAGCATTCCTTTTTGATATCGGCTGATTGCAGACTTAGGAACTGTGACACAAGTCTTCCCCCCCCCTCCTCGATCCTCATCAAGACCTCTCCAGCTAGAGATGTTCTCCTTGCCAAATTAGACTTCCAGGGGCATAGATTTCCATTCAAATCCCAAACATTAGAGCCTCTAGGTAATCATACTCACTCACCATCGATCATCAAAAACAGTTGCACTGCGTGAATCTTTTGTTGCACGTCGCATTCCACGCTAAAGATAGAGTTTCCAGATCTCCCCGCCTCCAGATGTAAGACCCGCCCTCTTTCCGGCCATGAGTATTATCATTCCTGTTGGCAAATGATATTCTGACCAATCGCTGGCAGTGTTGATGAGTTGCAGCGTACTTACGACCCCGGGCTTAGTCCAGGGGGAAAGCGGTGGCCAACGAGAAGAACAGGTCAGGAGAGCATGTAAGTGAGTTGATGCGCGGTCGCAGTAAGGAGGGATGTGCTATGGTTTACCGAGGCCGTGGAGCTGGGAAGATGTGTTGGAGGCGGTGAGTTGTGTTGTTGGAAACAGAATTCGATGTAAGGAGGGGGGGCGCCAAGCGAGGCGGTTAAGGGAAGCATCGGATTGGATGTTTGCTTGTAGGCCTACATATAGATGTGAGAAAGGAACATAAGAAGCATACCTTCGAACCTACATAACGATTAGATTCGAATCGTTTGGACATTCGATTTTAAGAAGAAGAAATAAATGGTGGCAAGAATGCAGAATGAATCCTGCGGGCAGCTCTTTGTATTTCAGGTGACCATGCAAGGCTGAGATACAAGGCCGGCATCAGTTTTGGTCTGATGATAGGCAAGCTTCCTGCTTACTATCTCTACAATCCGTATGGATTGATAAGTAGTCTTCCTGGAATTTGATTTGAAAGACCGCATCATTTGTTTCGGGGGGACTTTCCTCCTCAAAGTGCAAGCTCCAAAATCGTGCATTGCCCGCATCTCAACTGCCTGGAGAACCAGGGGCTTAACTTCGTAAGCGATCCAACCATTGACCCTTCAGTGCGCAAACCATCTCCACAGCGGTATTTTGGTCCTAGCTCGGGTTTACTTCCTTGTGAAAGTTCTCACAATTGCCCATTTCCTGTAGGACCTCCGCGTTGACAATGGGCTCCTTCATTGAAGGATTAGTGCTGGGACTTGAAACATTTCTTTGAAGTTTCTGGTCGACTTGATGCAACAATCTCATCCCCTTTCACGGCGTGACTCAAGCATTCTCGAAGTCCCCCACCGCGTAACCAAAGTAGGCACCCGCGCCTCAAACTAGCCCTCGCAGTGCCCAGAAACGCTTCGCCACCACAGCGCTTTAGCAGCTCTTTCGAGACCACAAACGAGCCATCATTCCACGGCATACAACAAAGTGACTCAAACTCAAAGCAAGCCTCCGATGCATGATTTCGGGACGATGCCTGGTTCTTTGATAGCTGGGAGCTCGTTTGGGAGTGAGCCAGGTACGAAGCCTCCACAATTGGTTGGAGGATCATGATATGCAGGCTGTTGCAGGCGAAGTGCGGGGCAGGGCTGACTGTAAGGCTGGTTCGATGGATGGAATGATGACTGCCTGATGGACGATGATGAGGATGAGAAGGTATAAGTAGACGACCTACTTCTTTCCAAAATCCAATCTCTCTCGTCCATCGATCCTTCCTTGCTGTCACCAATAGCTAACCAATAGCTAGCTTGCACCGCACCATCATCAAAAGCGTCGTATGTCAATACACCCAGCCAAAGCAGCATTTATAGCACGCCACTGGCCACAACCCGCAGCAAACAAAATCATGGCGACCGATATTCCTCATAAACAAGAATTTCGCATCCGAGATCTATCGACTCGGAGCGTCCTTCTCTTCCCTTCCCGAGCCCAAGTCATTCGAGACATCAAGAACATCACCCTCCAGCCAGGTGCCAACCAAATTGTGATCGACGGTCTCACACCCCTCGTCGACGAGCACTCCATCAAAGTCGAAGGCACCGGCTCAGCAACCATCACAGACGTGACAGTCGATCTTCTGCCCAATCGTGAAGTCTACGAGGACGTCTATCCTTCCGACTCCGAAGATGAAGATGGTTCCGAGTCAGAGGACTCAGATGCCGAGGTTGATGAGATGAAGAGTATCAATGATCGAATTAAGAGATTGAACGTTCGTCTTCTGGACGAACAGGAAAAGATCAACAATGCTGCAAACCGCTTGAAGATCTGTGATAATTTCGGCAAGAGCGTCGAGAAGGAACGTCCTGCCCCCGCGGATCTTGATAAACTGATTGAGGCGTACAACACTGAGCGGAAGAAGATCTATCGAGATCACGAGGTTGCGACTGGTGCTGTGGAGGATCTTCGAGAAGATATTCGCAAGACGGAAAAGGAGAAGATGAAGTTAGCGAAGGCGCTGGTGAAGGCTAACGAGAAGGCGGAGAAGGAAAAGGCGAAGGAGAGGGAGAAGAAATTGCGGAAGAAGGCGGAAATTGCAAAAGAGAAGAAGAGGGTCAGAGCAGAAAGAGAGTCGTTCTGGCCTAAAAAGGTGTACTGCATCACTATCAACTTGGAGCCTTCCAGCCTTACTCCTGGCTCATCTCGAAGAAGCTCGATCGATGGAGATACTGTTGTCAATCTCGCCACTACCGATTTCCACGAACCATCCAGTACCCCGCTCAAGAGTGGCGAGATCTCTTTGTCGCTGTCGTACATCACTCATGGTGCTTCCTGGAGTCCACGATATGATCTGAGTCTGAATACAGTCAAGTGCACTGGTCTCCTGGAGTACGGTGCAGAGCTGAAGAACACGACATCCGAGACTTGGCGTGATGCCAAAGTCATTCTCTCAACTTCTCAAACGACATTCAGTGGACTCAGTGAGACTATTCCAATTCTTCTACCTTGGCATGTCCGTTTGGAGAAGGGAGCTCGAAATGCAGATAGCTCTCTGTTCAGTCAACACGAGCTTCAGGCTAAGCAAAGGGAATGGAGCCAAACCAAGGGTGACCAGAACCAGAAGCCTCGATGGGAACTGTTTGGACGGGACGACTCTTCAAGGAATGCCTTGATCGCCCAACAGAACCAACAAGTGATGGCGAAGAAATCTGCCCGCCTCAACCAAGCACAGAACATGCTCAGCCGAAACACCAACAGCATGCCACAAATGTTTGGTTCAGTACAAGCAGCAGCAGCCCCCCCTCCTCCTGCCGGTGGTTTGTTTGGTGCTGTGTCCCGAGCTCGTCGTGCTGATGCTGAGGAACGATATGAAGCAACTGCTTGCTACAGTCGCGAAGAGAAGGAGGAGTCAGAGGACGACGAGGAAGCCATGGGCTTTGGTCTATTTGATGACGGAACACCTGCTCCTAAATCGTTGACATTCGAAGAGGGTGCATGGGAAGAGACCGGTATGACCACAACCTACGATGTCCCCGGAACCAAGACGCTTTCGCCCAACAACTCGACCATCAAGCACAAGATCGCCAAGATCGACTTCAAGAATGTTGTCTTCTCTCACATCGTCGTTGGTAAGCTCAGACAAGTTGCTTTCCTCAAGGCTCGCCTTCGAAACACATCCAAGATCACGCTCTTGAAGGGCCCACTAGGATTGACTCTCGACGGATCATTCCTCGGCCAAGCATCATTCCCTCGCTGCTCTGCCGGCGAGTCTTTCTCCCTTCCTCTCGGCGTCGACCCCGCAATCAATATCGCCTACCCCAAGCCCACCGTCCGCCGCAGCCAAACCGGTATCTTCACCAAGGAAGACAGCAACGTCTTCACCCGGACTGTCATCATCACCAATACCAAGCACAACGCGCCCATCGATTTGACCGTCATTGACCAAGTCCCCGTCTCCGAAGACGAACGCCTCAAGATCGAGATCGCCAACCCAAGAGGCTTGAAAGTCGGCGGCGATCCTGTTCGCGCAGGACAAAGCGCTTTCACAACTCCTGCTGTGACAAGCTCGTCTGGTAGTGTGAGAGGTACTGCGAAGGATGTAAGAGCGAGCGTTATGGTACTGATGGAAAGGAGGTTGCTGCGCAGAATGGAAAGTGGGGAAGTGCTGTGGCCACAACGAAGAAGGGCGGAGAGGTTATTTGGAATGTCAAGTTGAATCCGGGACAAGGCGTTAGGTTGGCGTTGGAGTATGAGGCTACGTTTCCTGGTGGAGAGAGGGTCGTTGGTGTGCCGGTTTCGAGGAATCAGAATGGGTTGTTTGATTAGGTGGACATGGATATCTGGATTAGTTGTCGGTTGATTCAATCAGATTGCTTGGAAAGGATAACCGGGCGTGAAAGCGTGCTTGCAGTGGTCTGTAGGAAGTAGGATTAGCATATTTCAATCAAACAGTGATTCCTCAGCCCTTTCCTTTGTCTTGTTTGAAATTTAATTGAAGCTATGCGAGTGTGAAGAGAGAGACTGAAGGCACAAGTTGGCGATATACATATACCATTGTATCAAGTTTGAGACGCATGGCGGCCCATGAATCGGCATTGTGTGTAAGGCGTTGATCTATCCAGTGTTAGAATGGGCCTTACCTCAGAGGCTCGGAGTGATGCCCCTACCAGGATGTTGAGTACTGTAGAGATTGAGATGTTCACAATGAAACTAGCGAGAGGAGCTGGATACCAATCAGCCAATGTCGAGTTACGGACGGAGTTGTGCCAATGTGTTCAGTGCTGCTCAGGACATGCGTACTGCGTAGCAGGAATCAGCAAGCGGAGGGTTGTATATCACTACTCCTGAAAGCCTTGTGCAGTTTTGGTGACATTGGTCGAGTCTAATGTCCTCCTGTCTATGCTTGCTCGTTGTTTGCTGTCATCAAGAAGTTAGGAAGTAGCAGTTGAGACAAAGAGCAATGGAGGCCTGCAGGTTCGGTTGTCAGGCTACCACATCCGGCGTCTCCCAATGTTCTGAGATCCTGGTGACATATCTTCTGATTTGGAGGTAAATAGTCCTCTATTCGGGTCTGTATATGGAGATAGAGCCACCTGATAAGCGATGGATAAAAGTTTCGCCGCTTGAGGAGGAGCTAGCGCTCCACCAACGCCAAGGCTAGGTATTCTTTCCACAACCGCGTCTTCCTTATCTTGAGACACGAACAACACATTGATTCGGTTGAGATCTTTCCCATCGTTGTTGAGACACTCTTGATTGCCAGCTTATCATCTGTCATGATTCAGATGCGATCTGTCAACAGCTTTGTGGTATTTGTTTACTTTCATTCCAAAGGGGTAAAGCGGCTGCATGTCACCTTCGACCGAGACCTCACCTTCGAATTTTGTACTCAACACGCGTCTATCTCCACTACCATCACCTCAGAACTTGATCAAGGCAAACAGCAGGGTAAGTCTAGGCTAGATCTATACAAATGACCTCGCACTGATTCCACGAGACAGACCACATCCTAGGCCTCCTCCAAGTCTTCCAAGATGACCAAGTATTACTGTTGGGATTGCGATAGCAGATTTTCCAGCACAGAAGCTATCGAATCACACTGTAAAGCCAAGAAACATAAACAGGCTGTTCAATGCCCCCATTGCCATTTGCTTGTTCAAACAGCCAAAGAACTCGCAGAGCATACCAGGGTCAAGCACATAAACAAATGCAATGTCTGCCGTACCGACTTCAGCTCAATCGACGCCTTGGTAGCACACAATCGAGTCCGCCACAACATTTACTGCTCCATGTGCAAGCTCGGTTTTCAGAACGAGAAGCACTTCATCGACCACAATCAAGCCAAACACAAGAAGCCGTGCGAGCTTTGTTTGGCAATTTGCTCTACGGACAAGGAACTGCAGACTCACGTGGCTGAGAAGCATACATTTCATTGCAAGGAGTGCAACAACAGGATCTTCAAGTCCAAGGATGCTTTGAATGCACACCAAAATTCGGATGCCCATCCCTTCAAATGCAACTTCTGCCCGGCTCGTTTCAAGTCTGATGCTGGTCGTACCGAACACTTCACAGCTGCACACTTCCAATGCGACAAATGTCCTCTGATCTTCGGAACATGGGCACTTCGAGGTCAGCACATCCTAGATACACACACCTTTACGTGCCAATGGTGCGAGAAGAAATACGATACCGACAAGGGTTTGAAAGCACACAAGAAGGAGGCCCATCGTTATTTATGCAAGACTTGCCAGAAAGTGCTTCCTAGCGAGGAAGATCTCAAAAGTCATGTACTCAAGAGACATTGCTTTGAATGCTCAGAGTGCTCCATCAGATTCAAGTCTACAGATGAGCTATCCAGCCACATATTCTCCAGCCATGTCAGCCGGTGCGAGATCTGCGTCGTCCCGCTCCCAATCATCGATAAGGCTTCAAAGAGACATGAGTTTCATTGTGCCAAATGCAATAAATGCTTCCCAGATAGCTATGCTCGAGATAAGCACAGAGAAAAAGAGCACGCCTTCACTTGCGTCGAGTGTGGCCAGGACTTCAAGACTATTGTTATGCTTGATCAACACAAGGTCGCAGCTCACGGCTTGAAATGCACCAGCTGCTCACAGAGCTTCGAGACCGAGTCGGCACTTTCTGAGCACCACGAGAAGGTCCACAAAATCTCGTGCCCAAAGTGCCAAGATCAGCTCAACGGTCCAAACGACACCATTCCACACACGAAGCAACATCATCTCCATCGCTGCTATTCCTGCAAGGCAACTTTTAAGGATTTTAAGGACTTGACTGATCATGGCACAATCTGTCACATGCAGAAGCCTGCTTTCACATGCACTCGCTGCCCTATTCCATTCTTCGAGAGCCAAGCCAAGCTTGATGAGCACCTTGCCACTTTGCAGCACAACGTTCCCAAGCAAGCTGGCTTGAAGTGTGGTGCCTGTCCCGACAAGCTCTTCCTCACCCAGGCTGCTCTAAAAGCCCATGTCATAGCTGTGCACGAGAAGGGGCAGACGATTGCTTGCTATCACTGCAAGGATATCGTGTTTCTTTCCGAGGCTGCGCTCGACCAACATACCGCCTCACTCCACGATCGACGCTTTAGCTGTTGTCTCTGTGATGGCTTGTCATTCCTCACTCAAAAGCCCTTCGATGAGCACTTGAGGACTATGCATGAAAAGAAGCCACTCTTGACCTGCGACTCTTGTATCGGCACAGTATTCCTCAGCGAAGGAGCCAAAGCTCGACACTCAGCTATAATCCACGGTGACGCTTCAGCCGTAGCATGTGGTCTCTGCGGCGAGCTTGCATATCCACCCAAGTCCTCCTCAAACAGTCTCCACACCATCCACGAGGAGCCAGAAACCGAGCCAGAACCTGAACTTACATTGTCAGACGACTGGCTCTGCCACCTCTGTCCCCGCGGCCCCAACGGCCCCAACAACCCCTATACCACGGAACTCGGCCTCCTCGAGCACGTCCTCACTAAACACCCCGAGCAAGTCCATCAATCGTGCGAAGCCTGCCCTGGTGTCTATTTCACTACCATCGAAGCTTACGACACGCACTTCAGAGTATTTCATCCAGAAGCACAGCCACAACCACAGACGAATACTACTGCCATCAATGGCAACGAGAATGGCAATTTCATTCACGCCAGTTCTGGTGCTTCGTTCCCATGCCCTCACTGCACAATCCTATTATTCCCCACACCAGCAGACCTCACAACCCACCTGTCCTCCTACCACGGCTATAAGTGTCCATTCTGCTTCGTGCAATTCGAGCATCAGTTTGGGTTGGTGCAGCATATTGATGCTGTGCATTTGCTGAAATGCTCGTTTCATGATTGTGAGGGGGCGGGGTTTAAGACGAATGAGGCGTTGAAGAGGCATGTTGGGAGGTTTCATACCAGCTTTTTGCCAGCTGGAGAGCGTGGTGGGGTGGGTGGAGGAAACGGGGCATTGGGCGGAAGTGGAAGTGAGAGTGAAAGTGAGGACGTGGGTGCTAGTCCGTCGGCGGATTCGGTGGCTGAGGATGAGGATTTGTTACTTTGATGTTGGATTGATACCCTGCTTTGCTGGATGCATGATTAGATGAATGGATCGATGGACAGTTCAATGTGCTGGGGAGTTTAAGGGACGTTTGAGATTGGGGCAATTGTTAAAGTCAGATGTCAGGAGGGTGGAAGCTTTGCATGTAACGTAATATTCATCCATAACAAGATATATCCAGCAGCTTTGATGGCATCATCACTTCGGCGAAAGCTGACATATGGAGGCTGTCCTTACTTAATTCTAAGTTGCTATAAATGACCGGTTTTGTTGACTGACGGCTTGGCGGTATCGCTTAATTAACCCTTCCAGCAGCTCCACCGTCACACCTGCATTCCGCCGTCCCGTGGAACAGGTTCGTATCATGGGACTTCAGTTCGTGCCATCCATCTGATCAACGATCTAACACTATAGCAGATATGATCTCGCTTAATCCTACCACGTCCCATCTTAGAGTCCCATCTTAGACCATCAACACACAGACAAAACGCCTGCCTCAAAGCACGTCCTACAACTACCCCCCAAACGTCAATTTGGTTTACGCATAGGTCAATATGCCCGAAATTTATCGCTCCATTTCCAGTTTATGCTTTTTCAATGTCCCAAATCCCATCAATTGAGACCCGAAATCGTGAACAAGATCGCAGACGCAGTATCGAGCTCAAGCTCCTCATAGCATTCACATCACATCATACCTGCCTCCTCCACTGCGTACACCCCGTACATTTATCATGTTGGCATCTCTGGCATACCATCGAATCATGTGTATTCATCATTCCGCACTATCCACTCTACGTATTAGCAGTCGCCTTTCCGCAGCCGCAAAATAGCCAGTAATGGGAAGATCGATAAGATCATGCTAGGAACTACAAGATATTCGCCAATCTGTATGTCAAGCTAGGTAGGAGCGTAGCGACGAGATATTTATGGGTGAAAGGATGACGATGGACGTACGGATAGTTGCTGCCCCGGCATATACGAACAGCAGCAGATCCAGAATTCATTCGGGACTCCCACTCCCACTCCCATCCGCTTCCTGGTCCTCGATTTACATTCCAGCTGCTGGCTCGTAGTCGTAGTCGGGCTAGCTGGTGTGTAGATTGTCAGCTCGATTGGCGATTTCATGCTGGACATATTTGTTGATTGATGGGTTCTGGATGTGGTGAGTTGATGGGAGGGAGATGTGGCGTTTAGGAAGATGAGGAGATGTCGTTCATTCCGTGAGTGCTGCTACATTGCTTTTATACTGTTTTGCTTTGAGGAGGAGTGTTGAGAGGTGGTCGGACTTTTGGTTGGGTGTGGATGGGTGATGAGCGGGGAGGAGGAAAGAAAGAGGAGGAGGAGGGAGACAGGAGGAGCAAGAGAAGGGAGGAATAGAAGAGCGAAAGAGTGGGAGAGGGGGGAAAAGAAAGCGAATCGATGTTCGAGTAACAGGATTGTAGAAGGAGGAGCAACAGGTAAGCTTGACATGCGCATAGTACAGAGTTGATGGATGGATGTCACGAGTACCAACACCACAGACGTGGAGGCTGGTGATAGGCGCGAGAGAAACGACAAAGAGCTGCGCTGCTTGGCTGTGAATCCATTGTATTTCCTCTCGTGACTGACTTGCATCGTGATTCTTCTGAAGACAGTCCCGCTGCTACCACATTGCCTTCTTGCATGTGGAGTGGTTACAAGTCGGGGGATTCGGTGGCATCCAATCATATTACCGACACAGCAGACCCGCGATCAGGAAACTGGCCATCATCGATCCAGTTCTCCCAGAACTTCAAACCCTCAATTCCTTCTTCCCTACACAGCGCCCCCTTCTCCTCAGCCATCTCCAATTCTTCCTCTGCAACACCAATACTCCACCCAAACCGCTCAGCAGCATCTTGAGCCGTGACTCCACGGCCGAAAACCTGCCAGTCCCAGGGAAGATCTTTGTCTGGCGGGAAGACGTGAAGGTCGTTCAGCCAAGCTAGAAGAGTTCTGATGGTCTTCTCATCAGTTCGATCGGATGATTGTACGACCAAGACGCCACTCTTGAACTGTCGGAGACGGACTGGCAGGCGGAGCTTCTCCCAGAGACGAGCGGCCTTTTCGAAGTCGAGGGGACTGACTAGTTCGACGCCTCCGCGGGCTCTATTGAATACTGCCCAGAGGTCTACTAAGCTGATGATACCGCCTGCTTTGCGGAGAACACCGCGAGCATCGTCGGTGAGGAATTCTGCAAGGTTGCGAGATAGTTCGGAAATGTAAAGTGATTCGGAATTGCTGCCCCCTCCTAGCATTTCTTTCGTTGTGACAAGACCGAGAGCATTGGCGACTGCGTTTGTTTCTGCTCCGCCTCCGTTTGACGAAAACGATTCGGCTAGGGCAACAATCTCTTTCGCTGAAGCCATTAGTGCTTCTAGATCTTCAAAGGCATTCCCAATGACAAGCTCATTGTTTTTCCGCATATCAAGCCGCCGCTGTTCCAATCCAGCAATTCCAACAGTTTTGACAACACGCTCCCCAGTTGGCGTGGATGTACCAGATCCAGATGTAGTTTGCTCCGCAGCTGTTGGAATAGGCGGGGCACCCTGTAGAAGCCATTTCCTCTGCTGCATGGAGCCTTTTAATCGTTCATAGAATATTGGCCCTCCACCAGCACGGAACGATAATTTAATGTTCTCTCCATTCTCAGCTGTGGGAAGAGGAAGTGTTTGCAGAATCGGGCCAGGAGATTCTGACCGTACTGGGGCTTGGTCAAGTCCCGTCGGGACATCTTGCGAGATTAGTGGAGCACCACAGAGCTCACAAGATAATAATGATGGATGATTGAGGAATGTGCATCTAGGACATTGAAACGATGCCCCGGCTCCGGGCTGAGAGACCGCACCCTGCCCAGAAGCTGCTGGGCTATCTGGCCAGGTATCTGATTGCGGTCGAGGAGCGTCTGTCCTGCCACGAAGAGGTATTGTAGCTCTCACTGGCACAGGAGAAGCAACAGGTCTACTTGTCGCGTTTGATATAGCAGCCTTCATCACCAGCGCAAAGGCTGGCTTGATCCCACACGCCAAACAAGGTGCCAGTGGTGTCCGTTCATTTGCAGTATGTGGATCGAAGTTTGATGGGACTGGATTCGAGAATGAGCATATTGTACAGATCCAAGTCGCAGTGCTCGCAGGTGACGGCTCGGGAGTAGGCAGATGGAAGGGACTGTCGATCCGAGATGGTGAAGCAGTTGCGCTTCTAGATGGGCCATTGAGGCTTGAGATTGCTCGATTTTGGATTGAGGACCGTTTGATAGGTTTAGGAACAAGCGTAATCTTTGGGGATGATTTCAAGAAGCCACCCTGCATTGCATTAGCAGATGGAAGAGCCAGAACCTTGTCTGTCAGTAGGTCGTACATAGAACTCATATCGTTCCACATCCTTCAGATCAATAGCCGTAGAGTTCTTTCGAGGATCTCCATTGTCCACATAGCATATCCGATGTGAGGTCAAATACACTTGTCCATTCTGGTGATCCGGGATCTTGAACTTCCTGCAGGTAGCCAGGTTAGCTTTATTGTTCAAAGAAATCTCTGCAGCATCCCGTATGCAACTGCATTTGTATCTGGAACATGTTGGCGTACCCCTCATAAAGCCCGACATTGTCCTGGACAAAGAGCAAGACCTCATCTGGCAGATATGACGGCCTCAACGCAGTAGTGAGGTCTATGTGTTTAAGAAACATCCGGCCCAGCCAGTACTGTGCCAGTGGCTGTTGGGAGTGGTCGCGTGAGGATATAAATTGTAGACATTGGCGTAGAAGACAACTAAGGGAAGAGGGGCAGAAGTGATGCCTGCAGGATGCTGATCTGGCTGCACTGCTGAGCTTGGTTATCGTGATGCAGGTGCTTATCTGGAATCAATTGGTGATAGAAATTACGCGGGGCATAATGGAAGTGGCATCTTTCCGCACGCTAGTATCTTAGGCGAGTCTCGAATTCACCACTGCACGTGCTGAAGTGACCGACCGACCCAAACCCGCCTCTTCCACCTGTTCGGTTCTTCCTTTCTTCCATCCAAACTTCTCGACGACATCCCATCTCCATCCTCCTTTCTCCTTTCTCCCTCCAGAAAAGATACCCAACCTACCCACATAAAAGAAGCCACCGCTCCCACGTCGCGATTATTGAATCGCACCACTAACACAGCTACATTCCTCGCCTTCGCGATTCTTTGTGCCCTCCTGGATGTTCACCACAATGAATTCACCTTGGGCGCCTATCCCGCCACCTCCAGGAACGCAAAGCCAGTATGGCTACCCGCAAGGTAAGATCCTGTCGCTTTCCGCACCTCTTGTCGTTGCATCGTCGACTGCTTCTCCATCCCCATCACCATCACCAGCATCACCATCCTCAACTCCTCGAAACATGGCTTCTAACAAGAAAACAGCACCGCCAGCCTTCCATCCCGTCCAAGTCCGACAAAGCTTCGCGTCAGCTCCCCTTCACTTCGTGCCCGCTGTCCAACATCCTCCTCCACCCGCGCCCATGCCTGCTCCACCTGCGGAGAAGAAGAAGATCGACTGGCCCGCACCAGTTCGACTTTATGTACAGAGATCCTTCCAAATCGATAACCTTCTTCCCGATGTGACTAGAAAAGAGATGGAAGAACAGCTAAGAAACACCATCGCAGCCGCGACCGATAGTAATTCTCTGGATACAATCGACTGGGATCATCTACCCCTTCCCCAACAAATGATACACAAGGCGCGAGCAGACGCAAAGGCAGCGGCATGGCAACAGGAGTCTCTAGATCTGCGGATAGGTGCGAATGGCAATGCCAATGGCAACCACGCTGCATCCAAGAAGAGAAAATCCCAAGACATCGGTGGAGATGACAATTCCATGCCTCCTTGGCGAACTAACAACCGTTTCGAAGATCGCATCACCGATAAACGCCAGCAGCCATTTCAGGAGGAGAAATTAAGTAAGTCCCAGAAGAATCTGGAGAAGCGTCTTCGTCGCTTCGATGGCGGTTACAAACCAACCTACGCTCGATCCCCATCTCCAGTGCCATCATCTGGCCCAGTAGTCGGAACATGTCAAGTCCTTGAGAAGCAATACTTCCGCCTCACATCAGCTCCAGTCCCGTCACAAGTCCGACCTGAACCCATTTTGAGACAAACTCTTGATCTATTGAAGAAGAAGTGGAAGAAGGAGGGCAACTATTCTTACATCTGCGACCAGTTCAAGTCCATGCGACAAGACCTTACCGTGCAACGCATTAAGAACGAATTCACTGTCACAGTGTATGAGATCCATGCCCGGATCGCCCTGGAGAAGGGGGATCTTGGTGAGTATAATCAGTGCCAAACCCAGCTTCGTGCGCTTTATACGCAGAATCTGGGAGGCAACCCGGTGGAATTCAAGGCGTATCGTATCTTGTATTTCATTCACACATCTAACCGCACGGCGTTGAATGACGTCCTGGCGGATCTAACCACAGCAGAGAAGGAAGAAAAAGCCATCAAGCATGCTCTTGGTGTGCGGTCGGCTTTAGCATTGGGCAACTACCACAGATTTTTCAGGCTCTATCTCGACACGCCAAACATGGGTGCCTATCTCATGGACATGTTCGTCGTTCGTGAGCGTCTGGTTGCTCTGTCAAATATTTGCAAAGCGTATGTTCCATCATTCCTCCTTATCGGATCTCCGCTAACAACCCACAGATACAAGCCAGATATCAAGTTGAGATTCATCACCGAGGAACTTGGATTTGAGTCCGATGGCGATGCCGCACAGTTCATTTGCGATTATAACGGTCAGCATCTGCTTGAAGAAAAGAACGATGAACTTCGATTCCTCACTGGCAAGGCTGGCGCACTGTTTGAGGCCGCTAAGAGTGCAGCCTTTGCTAAAGTCGACATCAAAGGCCAAATCTAACCTTCACTTCGGCTTCCACCCCTTGCCATCTATCTGTAGCTCCGCTTTCGGATCTCTTTCCTGTTTCCTTCACACCTTCCACTGGTATTGTGTGGCACGATCCCTGGTCCCTTTGCCTCGATGTGAAAGAGATGAGGGATTTGATCACACCAATCATCGTTGTACCTTGGGTTCACGGGTTGAAATACGGATCCTTCATCTCTTCCTATCTTTCACTATGTGATGGCATCGAAACGACATGGAGTGTATGGTTGCCATGGCTCACTTTCCAATTTTCTCTTTTCGACTTGACGACCGCTTGATACGCTTTGTTATACCCTTTCCCGCATTTGTTCATGACGACCTTCTGGNTTTGGGNGTTGGTGCTGGCGTGAGTGCATTGCGGGGTCCGGAGGGCTTTTGACCCTTGGGCATGGGATAGACGATGATATTTTGCATGGAGGATCAGCTTTTGCTCTACCTTGTATATACGCGCTGGTCCTCAGGACTTCATGATGGAGCGAGGATAATACAAAAGAACATCTGACCTTTGAAAGTTTTGTGCTGGCAGTCAAGACGTTTAAGTGCAACTTAAAAACCGTATGCCGTAGACAGAGGCTGTAAGTTTCGAGCAAGCGCTCTTCTGTACTTGAACAACCTCATCCTCGGCACGTTCCAGCGATTTCGCCTATCTTGCATTTTACTGTCGTGGGCGCTTTCACGGCTAGTCAGACTGCCATGTAGGACTAGTGGGGATTCCTTCGTTTTTGTTAAACAGTAGATGAAAGCATGATATTCTATCAGGTTGTAGTTGCCAGCTTCATATCTAGCGCGGAGCAATAATCGACCTTCTTCATCAAGCAGCACAGTTTCACATGGCAGTCCAAACAGCTGATGTGAACCTTTATATATATATATATATATTGGTTTTTCACTTGTGTTTGTCAGCAAGATCAGCTACACTGAATCAATCTTTCCTTCGATGGAAAGGTATCACTGGTGACTTGGCAAATCAAGCGAGTAAATCAGACCTGTATTCACATGGTCACGTCACATATTTCAAACCGCAGCCTCGAGAACAGAATCTCCCTTGCAGCAAATAATCCTTGACTCACGATATGGCCAGTCCATTCGAGCAGACGCCGGCTCCTAGGGTGGGGGTTCACATTCGGAAGCCGAGCGCAACAGCATTGTCCTCTCCTAGCAACTTGGGAGCCATCCACGTGAATCTTCCCGAGCCACCTCATAGTAATCATCCAGCGCTCGCCAGCTTCCTACTCGACTACCTTGCTCTGCGCTCCTCACTGAAGTGACGGCCCTGAAAAATAGGTCAAGGCAATGTCTGACCCTGCGCCGGTACTGTAAGAAGGTAGTGAGCGAGATCTGGTGTGGTGTAAGTGAAGCGTTCGTGGAAGGTCTGCGTGTGATGGCCGACTAGTCGAGGAAGCATCAGAAGCGAAGCCAAATCCAACTGAAAAAGAAACATAAAAGAAAGTGGAGATTTGTACAGCAAGCTACTTTCCTCAACGCCCTTGCTGAACACTACGCTGGCCTTTGTCATAGATTGCTTTCCGAATCCCCTCCTGATCAAGCCCAACAGGCGACTTAACAGTCCCATCAAAGATCTTTCTCCAGCCAATCGCATCCAGCAACCACACCAACGAAGCATTCGTGCCTTTCCACACAAACTCGCCCTTCCCAATCGCCGGCTCCTTAAGCACCGCACCGACAACCCTTCTCGCAAACTCCTCCGGTGATATGCTCTTCAGCGCGTGCTGTCGACTCCTCTCCCTCACATTCGCCTCGACATCACTGTACAGACTCTCCTGCCCGAAAGAGATGTTATCAGCAGACATCAAGCCAGTCGAGACTTCGCCCATGAACACCGTCACGACTTTGATACCGAGGGGCGCGACCTCGAGCCGGAGGGTATCGGAGTAGGAAATCACGGCCGCTTTCGTGGCGTTGTAAGCAGCGCTGAATGCAAATGGTAGCCGGCCGAGGATCGAAGCAGTGTTGATGATTGTTGGCGGTGGTCTCGATCCATTCTCATCAGTAGCGGAGGCTAAGAGTAAGGGAATGAAAGCGTTGATCATATCGAAGACGCCGAAGACATTGGTGTCGAACATTTTCCGCACGCGCGTCGAGTCGGCTTCAATTGCTGGGATTTCATACACTATGAGTAATTAGGTACCTGTACTAGTAAATGCAGCTTCAAAAAAGGGGCAANAAAGGGAAACTTCAAATTTATTAAAGTAANAAGAGGAAGGGATTCTGTTCTGGGGGCGCGCGCTTACTAGTCCCAGCGTTGTTGAACAACATATCCAGCTTCCCACCCGTCCGCTTCGCAACCTCCGCCTTGAGGGACGAAATGCTCTCGGCACTGGTCACTTCGAGCGGGAGGACTTCGATGCCCTTGGCTTCTAGGTGCGCGAGGGACTTGGTTGATCGGGCGGTTGCGAAGACGCGCATGCCTTGGGCGGCGAACTCGAGGGCGAGAGAGTGGCCTGCTCCCCCGGCGGAGCAGCTATATTATTGGATGAGGAGTTAGCTTCTCGTCGCGAAATTTGACGGTAGAGGTGGAGGAGAATGAGGGAGATTCGCTGACCCGGTTATGAGAATTGTACGTTGGGCTGATGTGGGAGGCTGAGGCATGGTTGTACTGGACGATGGAATGGAATCGAGTCAAAGTGGAGGTCGAAATTGAAGTCGAAAGATTCTCTACTAGATTCGGCGATAGTTGGACGATTTAGTGGCGACGAACAATGATATCGTGGCTCGATCGATGAGAGTGAAAACTGATACTGCAGATTCCTCTGAGGAAGAACAGCTTGAGAAATGGAAGAGGCGGGCTATGATTCTATTTTATATATCACTTGGATACACCATGGACAATCAGTCAATCACGAGCTCCATCGGATATTGATAAAGTACTCGCTAGCACGGCATATCTCAAAGACCGGCCGGCCATTTGTTTGCTTATAAGCTATGTATAGCAATTTGTAAGTATTCCTACTGTACCAGGACTGCGGAATGCGAATGGCTAGCTGGTTCGCAGATGCGGGTGTTCCTTTTTGATGACATCTCCTGGCGGAGCTTGAGTGGAGCTACAAGTAAAGGCATATTGTTTAGCGAGTACTCTTATTGTCCAAGAGATTTCAAAATAAACAGCTGATTGGCTGTAGGGGGGTCGAACCGTCTAAGCGAGGTGTAGTGTCGCATTCTTGGGCCTCAGCTTCACTAACCGTACGGCCGATAGCGCACTTTTGTGCGTGTCCGATTACCGTCGGCATTCAGATAAGAAGCTATCAAGATAGCCGCATCCAGCTTGGTCCGAAACCTGGATCATGGGCACTTTTAGATAGACGTTGGTGATCTTGTTTGAGTGAGAAGTGGATGGCCGAGACAATCTGTGGGGTGATCAGAGAACTGCATCTAGAGGTTGGAAAACAATATCTGCAGTAGTTTCCTCAAGTAAATCGATTAGCTCCCAATGCCTGAAGAAGTAATTTTGGTAAGTATACCTGATACTGAGTTCAATACCCAATATCCAATAAATTTCCAACTTTCTCGTACTCAGAACACCAGTAAGCCACATGACGCTTCTACCTTGTTACTTGGACATCTTCGTGGGGATGAGGCTCAATTGATCGCAACTTATATGGTAAGAGTGCACCAGTGATACAACAACGAGAAAGAGACAGAGTGCAGACGACTAGATCTCTGCAGGGTTGCCGGAAAATTGGTCACTCGTTAGGATTCTCACTGCTTCCTTGAACTTTCCTTGGTTCGTAAGATCGCGAAACCCTCAAAGACTCCTTGGGGGAATACCTTACTTCAGCTTCTAGTATGACGTTTCTTTCTCATCTGATCAATTCTGTATACCAATTTTCAACGATCTCATACCAACCTTTTGACAGCTCGATTTGCTGAGGGAGTTGAAACTGTCAGGATCAAGCCGAGGGAGAACATAGTGTTTAGTAATCATAGGAAGAACTAAGAGAAACGGAATCCGTTAGCCTCGTGGGCGCCGGAACAGGTACTCAGCTTATTAAACAAAACTTCAATTTGTCCTATTGCTTGTCCCACAATCAGCCTGCGTGCCTCGGAAATACTTGGGTGTCGCCGCAGCTTCTGGTACAAATCACGTGCTAGCATCTGACCTTTCCAAATGGCCATCGTGGTCAACGATCCCCTCCCACGATCCATAAACAGAATGTGGGAGCCGGTATTTTACGTGCGCTATCCTGCATCATCTTACGAATTCTTAGCAAAGGTAGTCTTCGCACGACTCGTCGATGCCTTTCCCCTCTCGGACATCGAAGGTTTTGAAAAGTACAGCGTATATCAGATCTACTACTTAAGAAGGGCCCTGATCTACCTGTTTCTTATACTTCTTCAAGCATCTGGTATTGTTGCCCAATAATCTCCAACATTTCCCGCCACTTCGATTGTCAAACAAACTTAAAAATGGACGGTTTCGAGAGGAAGACACTCAAGACCTCCCGAGGTTATACTTACACATACTACACATCTGAAGGCGACAGGTCTCTTCCAACCCTGTTCTTCCAGCATGGTTGGCCCGACCACGCCGAGATGTGGAAGGGTATCGCGGATCGTCTTATGGATACCAAGTTCCCAGTTATTATTCCAGATATGCTTGGCTACGATGGCACCGACAAGCCAACTGATCCAGTCGAGTACAAGTGGGATGTGATGACCCAGGATCTCATCGACATCATCGACACAGAAAAGGTCGACAAAGTTATCTCAATCGGCCATGACTGGGGAGCCATATGTGCCGCCCGTCTCTACCATTACCACCCCGATCGTGTCGTCGGCTGCGTCTTTCTTAACGTCGCTTACACCCCTCTAAGTCGTGAGCCTTTCGATATCGCAAAATGGAACGAGATGGCCGAGCAAGCTTTTGGCTACGGAACCTTGCATTACTGGTAAGCAAATACGTCGGGTTTGGCCTAGACACGAACTAATTCTGATCCTGTTAGGTACCTTTTCGCCGACCCAAATGGTAGTCAAGTCCTCACGGACAACGTTGAGCGTCTCTATCCTTGCCTCCACGGCACAGGCGACACATCCAAGCGCTTCTTCTGCGTCCCAGATGCTTTTCGTCAGCACCTCGCCAATGATAACAGCGATCCAGACCCAGAGCTCCGTCCTTATGCTCAGGACGCAAAGTTCCGCCAGGATTTTGTCGACAGGATGCGTCGTGACGGGTTCGACGCGCCGCAGTGCTGGTACCGCGCTTTTGTCGAGCACCAGTACTCGTGCGATAAAGAGCTTCCTGAGGGTAGAGACAAGGTTGATGTTCCGGTTTTGTATGTTGGAGGGAAGGACGATGCGCCGTGTCGTGTTGAAGTCATGTATCCGGCTGTTGAGAAGGGATGGTTGCCGATGTTGGATGAGAGGCCTTTGTTGGATGCGGCGCATTGGACACCTTATGAGAGACCAGAAGAGGTCGCTGGACTTGTTAGGGAGTGGTTGGGCAAGAATTACGTGAAGTGAAGGATGCGGGGAGGTGGTCACCAGAGAGTTGGAGGGAAAATCACTGTAGCATGTTCCAGTGGAAATCGAAAACTGAATTAGTTCAGATCGGCGATGGCAAGAACTGGTCTACCAAAGATACGCTCTGATGTTTCATGAAATCCAATTTTACTTTACNNACCCTTTCGCGTGTGTGGTGAGGATACCTTTCAAGTCCAGGGGCGCGGCTAGTTGGATCGAGAAAGGTAGGCGGGGCTGTTAAGCGAGGAGTAAACAGACAAAATGCTGGATATTAGAGCACCAAATCTGTGATGGAGTGCACTTCATATCGATTATAGAAATGGAAAATACCTCTCTATTGCACAAACTATCAAATAATAAAGTGATACAAGAAACCATTCCTGGTTTATGCTTGTGTGACTTGAATTTAATCGCTAGTCAACCCACAATTGAAGTGTCAATCTAGCATCAGCCTTCATAAATGGGGGCAGTAAGCTCCTTTTAGCTGGGAATTGTCTAGCTGGGGTTTTCGACCCTGGTGAGATTCTGCTTTTGTTCATCAGACTTGTGACTGGCCCCATCTGACTTCACTCGCCTCCCGCTGCCTCGCGAAGCCTCAAGGTCTCTCAATATTTCCTTTCGTTTTTTTCTATAGTCTTACAATAGCCATCTCAAATTACCACCAATGATTGAATGTTCATTCAGTGTACTTCAGCTCTCTCGGAACTTGTGCAGTATCACAATTTTGAGCCCTGGGGGACAAAAGAATTAAAGCCCTCCACAGTCTCTCATTCTCGAAAGAACTGATATCTTACCTATTGGTTACCAATTCATAGCGATCTTCTGGACAATCCCCGCGCTATTTTGAGCACAAATTAAACAAGTCAACTGGTTTTTCACCAATAGGCAACCCTAAAGCGACAAACCGCCACCCCCAACATCACCTCAAAAGCAAAAATGAATCAACAAGTCGTTGCCACTTATACAGTAACAACACCAATCAATACTCGCTCCATAAAAAGTCTTCAATTAACAACTCAAACCCTCTCTGTGGCACACTGACCTTCTTGGCATCACAGCACCACCACACCACGTGACCCGGGACTCTCCCCAAAAGCAGCTCCAGGCCCAGGGTCCCTCCAGACGAAGTCGCAAATGACAGCTCCAAACGATATCCAGACCAAAGGACATGACTCCACCATTGGCATCCATCCACAATAAAATTCCATCTTTCAATGCCTATTGGCAATTCTCAGACTCTGTTTGGCTAACATTCCCTCTGATTGGTCCCACACGAGAACGATTGAGCGGGTTTTTACATGCAGCTACTACTGCCAAGGGACGAGCCGAGAATCCATGCACTGTTGTGGGGGACGGCACCCATGAGTGAGCACGTTTTTATCCGCTGGGTAGATAAGAGGACCTTTTATAAGACTCTAGGCATTCTTGCTCTTCTGTCTCGATGACCTCTTTACTCCACTTCGATATTCCGTTTGTGTTGANATTCGTATGTTCTGGTGAGATTTGCAGAGTCGCAAGGTATTCTTGATACGGATTTGGATTCCAGAGCGACGTCTTATTGCAGCTGGCGAACACTTCGCCATTTTCAGCCATGCATTTCACTATACAGCTTCTCCTGCTCGCACAGCTGTCTTCGGGCGCTGTAGCTGTCAAACATGGCGTGATCGGCATGGGAATTTCCATGTACAAACCTGTCTGCGCATATGCGTGCCACGACTCCCTCGCCTCCCTCTGGCTCAATTGTACGACATTCTCCACCGGAAGCGACGACATGGCGGGTATGGATATGAAGCTGCTCAAACGGATGGATATGGACGAAGAAGCCGAGGCTACAACATCAATGGAGTGTGTTGCGAGCAACATGCCCTGGTTGCAGACACTGGCGTATTGTTTGAAAGACCGTTGTGGAATCGATGGTGTGGGAGAGAAGAAGATCGCCAAAGCGTATAGCACGCTCTCGATGTCTGATACCGCTGTGTACAGCGACATGTTACCTGCTACGGCGCCGACAACCGAATTGGAGGCTGATGCTATGTGGCTGAATGAGACGAGTTTGGTGAACTATGACTTGTACTTCTCGAATAGGCAGACTTTGCAAGAGTTTGAGTATCAAGAAGATACGCATGCTCAGCTTTCGTTAGTTTGATCCCTCTGATATGAAGTTCGCAATTACTGACAGGTTTCAGTGTCGCAATCATGGCTATCACTGTTGGATTTACTCTGCTTGCTGGAAAATACATGAAGTTCAGCGCCACTAGCTTGGGAAACATGATTCCAATCAAGCTTTCCAAGGTCCTTCTACTCCCGGCCCTTTTCAACGGAAAACATCAGACTCCCCTAGCAGGCAGTAAGTGTCCATCTTCCTCAGTTATGGTATTCTTCCTAACAGCTTTCAGACATCGGCTACGCACCCTCACGGATACTCTCGCTTGTGATCTTCATCTACGTCTNCCTTAATCTGGTCTTCTCCTGCGTCCCATACAAATCCGTCTTTCCCCAAACCACCAGCGCTTGGTTCGCAGACTCGAAATCAGAAATATCAACCTACGTGACCAACCGCACCGGTGTCCTCTCATTCGCCAACATTGCACTGTCAATCCTCTTTGCAGGCCGCAACAACCCTCTCATCTGGCTGACTGGCCTCAGTCAGACCACATGTCTGACTTTTCATCGCTGGGCAGCTCGCGTGGCGACTGTCCAAGCAGTCGTTCACTCCATCATCTACACGTACCTCGACTTCTGGGGTGGTGGTTCAGCCAAGTACTACGCTAATGTCAAGCTCCCTTACTACTACTGGGGTATCATCGGAACCATTTTCCTCTGCCTCGCCATCACTTTCTCCATCCTACCCATCCGCCGCTTCCAGTACGAGATCTTCCTCGTCTTACACATCATTATGGTCATCATTGCTCTCGTTGGCTGCTGGTACCACGTCGTTCTCCGCTTCACCTACAACTGGGGCTATGAAGTTTGGCTCTACATCGCTTTCGCATTCTGGGGATTCGAACGCCTCAGCAGAATGGCCATCGTCGTGTACAGAAACATGGTTGGCAGCACAACCACTCAAGCAGTAGCCGAACTCACNCCCGGCGGTACATTCATGAAACTCACCGTCTACCCCTCCAAGAACTGGACGTTCAAGCCCGGCCAACATGCATTCCTATATTTCCCCTCCACAGGACGATTCTGGGAGAACCATCCTTTCTCCATTGCAGGGTGGGACACCGGATCCATGACAAAACTCACACATACTGGCGGCAATGGCACACAGCAAGAGTCCGGAACAGTAGAGCATCACAAAGACATTGAAAAAGACCTCCAAATCACCACCGCCCCCCTCCCAGACTCCAATTCCACCTCCTCGCAACCAGTATCCCACGCCTCATCCTCGCACATCACACACTCCCAGTCTCCGAACCCCAACTACACACACAACCACCCTGCCCTCGCCTCCCGGCCAAGCATAACATTCCTCCTCCGCCCTATGTCTGGTCTCACATCCTCCCTCCACAGAGATATCTCTCTCACCCCCACGAAACCAACGTACCTCCCACTCACACTCGAAGGTCCTTACGGACACGCTATCGATCTCTCGTATGCTGATTCTATCTTGTGTATCGGTGGCGGAATAGGCATTACCGCACTCCTATCCTACGTCCAATATTTCGTCGAAGCGAGACGCACGAATTCGCCGGCTGTAAAAGCTAGCAGGTTGGTTCTTGCATGGAGTTATCGCGAGAGGGAATTTGCCGATATCGTCCGTGAGATGTTACCTGTTGATGCGAGGGCATTGGGTGTAGAGTGTTTGTGGACTTGTACGGGTGCTGAAGCTAGAGTGAAAGGAGAGGGAGAAGAGGGTATTGGGGTGGGGAGATTGGATGTTGGACAAGTGTTGATGGAGGAGGTGGGCAGTGTGAAGAGGTTGGCGGTTTTGGTTTGTGCGCCGGGGGGGTTGGCGGATGGGGTGAGGAGGGAGGTGGTTAGGTTTCATGGGGAACGGGGGACGAGGATTGATTTGCATGAGGATAGTTTTGCTTGGTAGATACCTTGTCTGTACCTCGTAAGGTTCGAAAGGATCAGTTATATGTAGTCTTTTGTAATGGTGTTGGGTGTCAATGATATCCTGTTTGAGTATACCTTATGATATGAAATGATGTGGCTTGGATCATGCTGATGTGATGGGACTCATACTCTCGCTTAGGCTCTCTTTGGTGTAAACATTACTTCTTTGTATGATGACACCAAGTATCCCGTCCATCTCAACATCAGGACTTACGACACTGACGCCCTCTCCATAATAGAAGCATACTCCTCATCCTATCCCATCCAGCCTAAGTCTTAATAATCTCACTCGCCCTCTCAATCCCCCTCGCCGTCCTCCCCACCCAATCCCTCGCAACATCAAAATCACCCGCCTCCACAGCCTCCGTAATCCCCGCATAAGTCACAGCCGCATACCCTGTATCCAGTCCTGGCGCCGTAACAACATGTCTATAAAACTCCCTCGTCGGCAATCCACCTTGCGACACAAAGCCCCTCTGGAAATCCCTATATTTATGATTTACCACTTCGATCAGCTCCGCATCGTTGGTCATCAGTGCCATCTGTTCTAGACCTTTGACTTCTTTTGTGCGGGCTTGGAAGGTTTGGATGGCGGCTGAGAGGGGGGATGTGTCGAGTGAGGCGTTGGAACCAGAGGAGATGACGTCCTGGAGATCCTCATAGTAAGCTTGAAGCTCGACGCCGTAATTGGGGAGGTCTAATGGGAGTAGTTCGTCCGATGAGAGGTGATAGGCGAGGAGAGTGAGGAATTGGCCCATTGTCGAGTGGATGTGGAAGCCAGGGTCGCCGAAGTTGGACATCCAGTGGTAAGTGTCGTAGTTGGAGTGGTAGTGCCAGACTGGGTCTGTAGGGCCGCCGCCTGAACCAACGTCGAGCTGTTGGTGGGTATATTA
Organism: Deltaproteobacteria bacterium; assembly: GCA_002685535.1. Classification (GTDB taxonomy): domain Bacteria; phylum SAR324; class SAR324; order SAR324; family NAC60-12; genus Arctic96AD-7. The sequence goes on along the minus strand of NYXK01000133.1, from coordinate 37,231 downwards.
GGAATGGAGTTCAACGAGAAACGTTGGGAAATGAGATCGCTTTGGGGGAGGTTGACTTACAGAACTAATTCCCTTGTGTAAGAATGCAGTGTAATCGCTACCACTGCCGAGAACACCAACATTACCTTCTGAGACCTCGTTCCATGCATCATAGAGTGAAATGTTGAAAGCTCCATCGTTGGGATGAATCACTTTCTCGAATAGCTCTAATGCGATTGTATGGAGTTCTGGGGTAGCAGATAAATCTGGACGGGGTCCGGAGACAGCGACATCGATGTTCAGGTAAGCGACGGCCGTCTCGGTGAGCCAGTTGATGTACTCCTCGACCCACTCGGTAGACCCAATCAGACCATATTCCTCGGCATCCCAAGATGCGAGTACACTTGAACGCGTGAGTAAATTCACATCAAACCTAGCAGTCCTACTCACATGTTTCGTTTTGGCTTCCATCCTGACCCGAGCAATTTCCCAAGAGCTTTCGACATCTCAACCATAATCGCTGATCCAGAATTGGGATCCCCAGCTCCACCAATCATCCACGTGTCTCTATGATTACCGACCACAATAGTCTCGTCGCTGTTTGTACCATTGATCCAACCGATTGCATTCCAAATCGTCGTGATATTACTCTCCATCAAGTTGTGCAGGGAAAGAGTAACGCCAGGCGCCGGGCCAGTGCTGTATGTTGCATTCAGAGCTCCTACCCAAGCTGTTCTGTTGACTTCTTCGCCGGTCGTTCCATGTCCGTCAAGAGCTTGGAGGAGTGGTTGGGCAGCGGAGTAGGAGATGGGGATGGATGGGATTTGAGGCATCACGTCTTCTGTTCCCGTGCGTGGAACACCAGGCTTAGACGGGTAGCCTGGCGTTGTAGGATCGCCAGGGTTGGTGGAGAGGAAGAGAACGGAGCCTTTCTGGACGGCGTTTGGGTGTCTTGCTGGACCATCTGGATGTCGTTTTAGCACATGTGACTTTGTAGAATAATGAAGTACAAACCTGGATATGCTGCGTATCCATTCTCGACAGTAATCTCACCATCTCCATCAGTATCGGAGAATATGACCGTGCCGATCATTCCATGATCTTGAGCGTTTTTGACTTTGAGACCTCTGAAAGGGCCTCCATATTTCGCGAGAGCGATTTTGCCTTCAAGCTCAACGCCTAGCTCGATCAGGCGCTCGAAGTCAACTTGCTGACCACGTCTAGCATCATTCAGTATAGGTTTCAAATTTTGGAATGAAGATTATCCTTACCCAACATAAACATACTCCGCTTCAACATCTCCACTTGCTGAGAACCCATGAAAAGTCGGCTGATTATCCGGCCTACCCGTAACATCATCCTCGGGCAGGACATCCTCCTTCAGATTCACTTCCTGCTTCGTCCCGTTCGGATAAGTAACATGAAGCGAAGCAGATACGGGATAATTCAAATACACCTCATACTCGTCTAGTCGCGACTGGAATCCGTATTCGGCCCATTTGTCAGCTGTCCATTGAGCAGCTGCACGGCCGAGTCCGGCTAGTTTGTTCTCATGGGTATAGTAGTAGGCCCATTGATCGATGGTGTTGTTGTCGAAGGAGTTGACGAGGATGGTTTCTTGGTCTGTGAGGACTGGTGGGAAGTCTGCTTGGCGTCTGATATTTCTCTTGCGGTGGGTATGCTTGGGTGCTTGGTTAAACTCTCGTAGGCAGGCGAAGGCGAGAGTTGCAAGGGAGAGGGATAACAGGAAGCGAAGCATGATGCCAGATGTTCAGGCTGAATATCACGTTCGTGAATGAGACAGAACGACGTGCTTTCGCTTTCCAGGCCTTAGAAGCTGCCATCCCCGCCCATATATAACCTCCTCGAAATACCATCTCGAAGTCCCAAGCTGCAAGCTCCCATGCAGCCGGACTTGGTTTTCCAACGCGAAAGCGAAATCCCTCATCGGTATGCCGTCATCCTCCTGCCCAGAGTCTTGAGATCACAGTTCGGATGGCCAGGTTAAGCCGATTGTACCACCAGATCATGGATGCGGGTAAGACGGTGTTACTTCGACCTTCCTCTATTGTTTTAGATGCCAAGCAGACGCGGCTGTGATGGATGAGGGGAACTGGGAAGCTCGGGAGAGATGGTGATAGTGGGGGCGGGGTAAGGACGTCATGTAACGAGATGCTGGAAGTCCAAGGCGCTATGTTCTTGAGATGTAGAATTTGCAGGGTAATTTCTGACCTTGATTTGGTTTTTTTGGGGGGGGCCCATGCTTTCAGAATTCTGGTTGCTCAACATTCGGGTTGCTCAAAATTCGAGAGGGGATGTGCACAATGCGGATTCACTTCTGCCTCTCGAGGCGAGGGCTGGTTCAAGTGAATCGATTCCATAAGACGAGAAAGATCGTGCTGAGCCTTGAAATGTTATGGAAACCTTCCTTCAACTCTGAAGAAAGTTGTTGAGAAGACCAAGTTCAACAGCTTCATCTCAAACAACTGTTATCGACTTCTGTGAAGATGCCAACCCCCCTCCTCCCCCCAAAAAGTGTGGACCATTGAGGTCACGAGTCTGACACAGCCTTCTCAGGGTATCATAGTGAATTACTGACGGGCGTATTTCTATTCTGGCTCTCCTTTTATCTGTGTGGNACTTTATTGTCAATTTGTCACTTGCTGTCGCTTTTTCAAGGTTTTCGCATGATACTCGAGGAGCCTTACAAAGCCAGATCAAGTCTCCATCACTGGACAGGCGTATTTCTTAGCAGCCTCTTACAAGGAATATCCTATATTTCGGAGGAGCCCTGATTCTCTGAACGCCTGAGAGGACTTGTATGATCTGACTCCAGAAGTGACAATGCTGCGTCTAGCTCTGGTGTCGCTTCTGTGGTTTCCACAGTCTCAGGAGCATGATTTATACTTCAAACTTCTCAACATCGAGACGTGAACTATGGCGCGACTAGACATCAAGCAACTAGAATGTACTCTAAATCCAGAAGGCTGCATGAAGAAGAGATCAGAAGCTTGTATCTCGGTAATGGTTCGTTTCCGCCATACAGCCCCTCGTACTTCCACTTTCGTTGAAGTTGAAGAGAAATACAGAATTGACCGCGCAAGAGGTTATGAAGCGGCAGATTCGGCGTCTTCGTGTCTGAACCTCCAAATCGTTATTTAAGTTGTGAGATTTCTTAAAATTAATCTCAACAAGAATATTCTCAGCTTCTACCAAACCTCCTCACAAGAAAACACTCCGTCAACCCACCAGGCATAACAAGTGTCCCTTCAGTCTTAAACCCAAACTTTTGATAGAAACTCTCGGCAAACTCATTCGCCTGTACAAAAACATCCAACCCCTCTTCATCCGCAATCTCACACGCTCTTCCTAAAAGAATACTCCCCAACCCCTTCCCCTGCACCCCGCTATCAACGCCAAAATGGTCAACACAGAAATGCTCTTTTCCAAACATGTACCTCTCGCGATACTCGATCATGGCATCAATCATAGCCTTGTATATATCAGAGTCGACTTCCGGTGGTGGCGGAGTCGAACTCCATCGTCCGACACCACGTTCGTCCGCAGTGTACTTGCGAAGAGAGAGAAGCCCAGTTACGGTGTGTGGAGAATCTGGTGAAGATATTTTGAGGAGACGAGTTGTTGGGTCAGGGATGTCGAGGGCATACTTGGATTCCCACCATGGCGCTATGGAGAGAGGGAAGACCTTGCGGTGCCAGTCGCTCTTCTTGTGGAAGGCACGGGCGTGGAGAGTGCCAATTGAAGGAAGGTCTTCCGGCGTCACGAGGGTGACTTTAAATTCTGGTGTTTCGGACATGTTCATCCCGCACTATTGAGATCTAGTTTCTGTAAGTTTCGGACCGTTCGAATGACCTTGGTCGTTGGTCTCGGGAAATATTTAGCTGGTGTTATTGGAGAGTGGGATGAAGACGATGATGATGACCTCCGGCGTAGCGCTTACAGCATCGCTTGCTAGACTTGTTTTGATTCGTGTGTGCACATTGAGATTTCTCCCAAACACATTCCATACGTGGAACATAGTCCCATTGACATACTCCAACAAACTCCCCACGGTTTGATTGAGAAAGACACAGGAAGTATGCTTAGCCCGATTGACAAGTCTATACAATCTTAATTTCTTCCAAACCCTCGATTCCATTCTCTGGCCAGGCCTCACCATGCATGACTCCTGGAAGAAGTACTGGCATCCCAAGCGTGTATCTGTCTTTTTCTTGCACAGGTCTGAGTGCGAAAGGAACATCGCACTCGGAAATTAAAGCAATATCATCGCCATGTTGAATGTTCTTGCCCAACGCCATCCTACCTTGCGATGTAACAACCAGGCGCCGGCCACTGAGCGCTGGTGAATGAACCATGGGCTGGCAGTAAGATTCAGAGCGAGCACTACTCAGAATCTCCTCGTTATCCAAGCGATAGTTAATGTCCGGGTCCTCTATCCACTCACGCAGCGCCAAGGTTCGTGCCCTATTCTTCTTTTAACGTTCGGCAAGTTGAAGGTTCCGATCCGGGGGATCCTCTACGCGGCAAGGCTTGTACACAGAATTTGTGAGAAGCTTTTTTTCTTCTTCGTCATAGACCAAAACCTGAGAGATGTCGCATTAGCTCAGAACGACACTGTTTCACAACTTTATGGAAAAGGGCAGATAGACCTTTTCGAAGCGAAGAGTCTGACTAATCTCATCAGACATTTCTTCATTAGCGATTGGTGTTGCAAACAGTATTCTAGTGAGAGATTCTTCAAATTCGACAGTAAGGGCCTTCTGGATACGATTCCGCCACTCGATCAGTATATCGCGGACCCTTTCGTGCCATGTTGTCTGATTTACCAATAAGTAATTCGGAAATTCGTCACTGACCAAAACAACACGGTCGACTATACTACCTTTGACGTGTAAAGTTTCCATATCTAAGGAGACACGATGCGTCATCGTCCCCTTTGTATTCCTAGATCCGGGATCATCCACAATGCTTGAGGCACGCCATACGCCGAAATAATGTGAAGCATTCCAGACGTGTCCGCTGCCAACGATATTCAAGGTCCAGGAAGGTGCGCCAGGAATGTCAGGACAATGGCTTACAGTCTCCAGGAGATCGCCGACCTTCTTCAGTTGCGGTAGAATGCGAAAAGTAAATTCCTTAAGTACGTCGATAAGATTCCTTTTGTAGTCCACTTCAATCAGGCCGATGGAGCCAGGAAACAATGCCCTATAGGCAAAGATGACATCGAAAGGATCTTTAGCTTTCTTTGCCATCAAGTGTCTAAGCGTGTGTCTGTCTATCTGATCCAGGGCGGAAGGCTGTGGTTCGAAGAAGCGATGGAGCACCATTGCGTGGTGTGGGCTTACCCGTTTGAAGTCCACAGGATACAAAAATGCTGGGTCTGGCTGTGCAATTTCCTCTGATCTCTGGTTCATATAACCCTCTACATCATAGAGCATTACTCCGAATACCGACATTCCTAAAGGTTTCAGTTGACCTAGGTAGATCCAACAGTTCTCGTTTAATGCAACTTCCTGCACAGTCCAAACCCTGGTCCAGTAGGGATGAGACGATAATTGTATAAGGCCGTCCCTCAGAAAAGCTACCTGTTCTACAAAATTTATAAGCCGATGTATTTAGTCAACAGAATTCTTGCAGATGAGTGGGCATACCATTTGATACGTAGTCGAAGCACAACTTCGGGCTGGTGGAAAGTCTTATGTATTCAAACATTCCTCTCATCGCCTCGGTGGAATGGCTCAACCAGATATTTACCCTTTCAGCACTGGCATAGATACTTCCCATCATTGACACCTGTGAGGTTTTCTCTTCTTGGTCATTTTGATTGATACAGATTGAATCAATCCAGAGGATGCGTTTNNGGGGTTNCCTGCTTATTCTCAGCTGTCGGAGAGCCTGAAATACATTCTCTGTGACCTGTAGCCTCGCTTCGTTGCAGGTGATATCTCTTGTCGGCTTCTGGTCATCCCATGTGTACGATAAGGCTTCATATTGAATGGGAGACTCAGAGGAAGACTCTCGAATATTGATGATGATGGGTTTGTTCCTGTCGATTGCGGGGAGAAGCTCGATGACCCGTATGTTGTTGCTGTCGTGGAGCGCCTAGTATTCGAACAAGCGTCTCGTACGAACCATGGTTCCGAGTTTTCTTTTTTGCAGCCTAGAGCTAATTGTGTGGGACAGAGACTATAGGTTTTAAGCCTCTTCGTTGTCAAAATTCAGGTGCTTGGAATGTAGGAATGAATTTGTCAAACATGAGCACTAGGATTGTGGACAAAATGATGCTCAAGGCTGAATGCCTCAGCGACGGACCGATTATCACGACAGATTGCCTTGGCCAATCAGGTTTCGAGAGATTCTTACGGTGACCTGCATGAAGTCCGTTGGCATGCGAAGCCTTATTTTCCCCTTCTATTGGTTGAGATTCCGAATCTCTCACCGAGTACCGCCTGAAAAGCGATCCCGTCGAGGGCCGCATCATCGACAGATTGAAACACGCTGTATTGGCAAGGTTGATTGTCACACTGTGTCGACGGCGCCCTTGTTGCTCTTTAATTGAAATTGGCAATCACTACAACTTGTACTGTATTACATGTATAGAACAAGGCTCTAGTTGGGTTACAAGAACCCACGTTCCAGTAAATAGAGAACCTGAGAGTGTCGAAACCTCCCGACGTACTCATCGTTTTTGCAAGATGATTGATATCTCTCATGCATCCGACATGAAATCCGGTGTGAAGCGACCACATTCACAGCAGCAAGAGAGGCGACAAAACGAAGGAACCCTAAGACAAAAAGGAAATCGATTGCATTGAAAGAACGCCAACGAAGCTACGCTCAAGGGAAGTAACATTCTGGAGGCCGCGGAAATGTCAACAGTTCCGACTGCCAGATATTTAAGCACAAAGATGATTACGGCTTTCGAAGTAATTATGCGTTCGGCACTCCATACGCGGTACTTGTTGCAGCTTGTGCGAGAGGCTTGCAGACGAAACTCGATTGACTAGAGTGTACTGGGACAACCATTGCAACACATGTGATCCATTATCATCTAAAAAGCGGTTCTCAATGAAGTTGCTACCATTCCATAAGTGATGCAATGAATAAAGGGCAGGCTTGGCTAACATTATACTGTATTTTGCTAAGTCAACGAGTGAGAGAGAATCTTGATTGACACTCGTCTCTCTTCTTTCATTTTCAACATAGGTCTGAAGGGCAGAGCATGGTTCATAAGCAGGGAGCTTATGCTGCTCTAATAGGTTAGTCAGTATCCTCTGTCGTTTGTATAATCAAAAGGGCGAAACAATAGAGAAGGAGGGTTGACAGCAGAGTACAAGTAGACAGTGATGAGTGGGAAAGACCTGACACGGGCAGCAAGGCAGCGCCGCTGGAACAGATTCTTTGCGAGGGCAAAGAGGAGCTAGCCCCATAGCAGAAGATTCTAGTACGAGAATAATTTCAAAGCAGGAGTGGTTTGTACAGATATAGCTCAGCTGGCCTGAGACGTTGTCATGCCAGAAAGAACTTGGCAAAGATCTTATAAAGACTTAGAACCAGGTACTTGATTACACCTCGATTAATAAATGTTTTTCTTTGCAGGCGAAGCAGGTAAGTCTCTGACGTACGCACCCCGCACTGAAAGGCTATCAAAGCAGTTCTCGTCGGATTCTGGAGGAGAAGGTGATGTTGAGAATTCGCATATATCAATGCATCTCCTCCTTCAATTAAAGCCCCGTAATAAGCTGAGTGGAGAAAGAAGATTACCAGGGACTAGTCTGTCCTATTCATGCTTCATTCAAGTGCCTGACTCTCTCATTTATCAAACGAAAGTTTGGACTCTCGACGAGGGTATCACTCTGAGCTTTCGGGCGATAGGTGCCATTAAGCAGAGGTCCAGCTCCAAACAGACCCGGATCAGAAATGACAGTACAAAGTGAAATAACGGCAAGTAGAGGTGTTTTCATACAGTCTTGGTAATTGTAAGTGTAAGGGCTATGTGTGGAAAGTTGATTACAGCAAAGAGAGAGACGCTAGATCATCAACTGCAAGAGTGCTCTCACTCAACAAAAGGCTATTATGCAAAGCGCTAAGTGAAGTTTCCATCCTGCGTTCTCGTGATTTGGAATTGTTGTCATCTGGACAAGCGAGGAACTTAGGTGACAGGATCGTATTATATTCTTGAGATTCAAATAGTGGGATCACTGGCATGTGGATTAGCAGACATGACGGAAACGAGCATTCACTGACTACATACAAGTTCTGCATTGCTCTTTCCGGTAGGAAGAGAGACACGCTAGAGAACTTCCTGTTTACTTTCTGATCATCGATGAACGAGCCAGGCTATAGAATTGATGCTAGACATCGCGCATGGGCTTGGTCTGTACTCGTGGAGACTTTCATCAGAGGATCGATCATGGGAATGAGTACGCGGAACTCTGGAAGTGTGATTTTAAACGGAGAGTTTCAGGAATTATATAAAGAATGTGTATTTGATTGTAAGTGGCACGAACGCTTTGCCGCAAGAAAGGTAGGAGAACAGGTCCCATTCGCAATTCAGATCGACAGCAGTCCAAGAGTCGACAGCAGAGAAAGAGATATCTTGTTAGCAGATATGAGGCGAAAAAATGGAATGATGAGATTGGACAGCGCAGTATATAGCGGTTCTCTAGATTTCGAAATTTGGAAACTGCGGAGCCGTGACTTGCATTCATCACGTGTTTCCATTCCAGTAGTTCTCTCTCATGCAGTCACATAAAAGTCAGGAAGCTACTCTATTGAGAGCCTTGGCAGATTGAAATGAGATTTTGTTTGTCAAGAACATATTCATACGGCGCTGCGCCCAGTAGGCCGTGGCTGGAAAGACAATCAGTCATCACTTGCTGGGGGTAATTCTGTTCTCTTTACTTCAGATATGAGACTTACTAGAGGAGGAATACTGTTCAAGAACAGCCTCTTTTCAAGTTACGTCAAGACGCAACAAATGCCTCATGCTAGCACCGAGTCATAGCAGCTGGCAGGTGACACTCGCCCTGACAGACACTAACGAATGCATGTCACCTGGCAGCTGCCAGCGAGTGAGAGAAAGGTATGCAGAAACGCACCTTCCTCCCTCCCTTCCATGATGCGAAGAGGCAAAAGAAATATCGGAATCACAGGGTGGCGTGCCATGCAGCAAGGCAAAATAGGAACGGAAAGGAATGGGCCAAAAAAAAAGGCTCGTCCCGCATTCTGTAACAGCCTGTCTTCAAATCGAGACAAAGTCAACAACCCAATCGGTGACCAGGACAACCACACCATTATTCAAGCAAGCGAAGTCCACGAGAACAATCAGCTCGAGAACAAGAAAAGCTGGGAGAAGATAGGAAAAGAAAAGAAGCATCGATCATGCGATAAGATATGTTATGCGGCTTCATTCATTTTGACCTGCTTTAATCTTACGTTACTTTACTTTACCTATCTATAGCCAGTGGTTTTCGAAGCAGCTTCAAGTGTTCCCATCTTAATCAGCGACTCCTTTCTTCACAACATACGGAATCAGAACCAGAAGTAAAAGCCTCGGGATCTCGAAGTAGATACGGTACCTTGATAGCGGGAATGACGACGTTGATACCAACTTAGGTATGGCCGGCCTGTGTGTGTTATCGTACCGTATCTCGCGAGCGTTTCATCCTCACGCTCTCCCCTCCACACCAGACCCCGCCTCACCTACGAAGATTACTAAGGGAGTTAACGCTTTATGCATGAATTATCTGCCCTCCCTCCGCTCGTTCCCGAAGCCAGGACCCGGTCTAAGTCTGGTATCGTGGAGGGTTGATTTGATGATGGGGCTTGATAGGGGAGGTGAAGTGCGTCATCTGTATTGCATTTGTCGGATCGTGAGGCTGCCGGTAGTTTTCGCTGAGGAGGGAGGGGTGACAGGGAGGGGTGTCGGTACTTAATTTGATCTGAGAGGGAGGGGACTTACTGGGCTTGGCGATTGAAGGATAGAAGGATGGAAGGGTTCTGGAAGGATTAGATTTTTGATATTCGGTGAGTTATGCTATGGGGACACAGCAGGAGGAATTGGAAGAACGTGGTGGAGAAGAGAAGAGAAGAGAAGAAGGTNGGGGATATTAATTACAGAAGGAACTGTTATTTGGTTGATGGGTTGATGGGTGGATACATATGTATGTGATTGATTAAAATCCTGTATAAGAAGTATGCAAGCTGCAGGTACAGATGCTGGAGACTGGAGCAGTGGGTCAGAAATGGTGTGTTGTACAAAAGAAATGAATGAGGTCGTCGACGATGATGTAAAAACCAGACAAGCAAGAAAAATACCAGTAGATTATAATTCCTACTGTAGACAGGGACGGGATGAATTTTGATCATAGTCAAGAAGATCAGCAGGCCTCGACCATTCTAGAGCTTCTTTAGATCCGGAATATAAATTGAAGAGGCTGAAAATCTTCAAAAGAACCACTCATGACATAACTTCACTTCATCACCGCGGTCAAATCTCCGTTCCCATCCTTCGACTCCATCCTCCAGAAGTTTCAAGTGCCCCCGGTCTCCATCTTTCAGCCCCTCAGCTCATCACGGAAGCATCCGCGGCTCCAGCTCGTTGGCTTGTCTTGCCTGGTCATGCCTGGTCTTTGCTTATCGATAGGAAAGTTTCATGGTCTCCACAGGGAAGTGGGAAGTCTCAGTCCCAAGTATCATCCCGGCATGGGAGATGCGCATGTCAGGGGTTGGCTGGGATGTGGATGTGCCTTTTTCGGTTTGTGGATCGCGACGGGCGACGGCATTGCGCCTGTAACCGTAACGCGTGGGCTGGGAGGGAGGGCCCACGAGGTTGTACAGCAGTAGTGGTGAGTGAGAGATGCAGGTGTAGGTACCTACCGTACCGAACCGTACTGTACTGTAAAGTTCTTCTTCCGAAGGCACGGAACGGTCGTGCTGAAGGGTACAGTAGGAGATTTGCTTTGATTTGATTTGACGTGGTTCCTGCTGCATGCTAGCTGGAAGTCTAATTGATTTATGGCGGCTGGAGGGGTTATGGCAGCTGCTTGTTTGTACTTGTACCTGTTCAGCGTCTGGTGGTGTTCCTGCCAGAAAACTCAGCGGAGGTCCCAGTGAAATGCCAGGACCAGGTATACCTAGGTAAGTGTCAATCATCCATTGAAGCCCAGAAGTAGATCTTGTGATGATCATTATGTGCTGGCGAGTGGCGAGGCTGTTAATATGTTCATGCCGGTCGCTGAGCCCAGCCCGAACCTGACGAGTCGAGTCCCAATCCCAAGCTCAAAATTCAAGTACAGGTACGGGTACAGGTACGGGTACATAGCTGGGCTGAGTACATACCGTATGCGCTCTTCAGCCCTGGTGGCGACCTCACGAGCCTATCTCGACGCCAGCACTGCCGCCCGTTGGGGCTGAGAGCGCTTGCGAGGCCTGAAGCGGGATGTGATTGGGTATGAAGAGGTTGATGGGTGGGGTGTAAGCGAGGAGGCGAGTGTAGGAAAGACCACAGAGAGGGAAGATGGACCTGCAGAGGAGGGGAGCTATCGATGCAAGTTTCGTCCAGTGTGTGCTATTGGAATGCATATGCTCGGGATTTGGTGTTGTGTAAGCTTGGTTTTGCTGTGATGGGATTCTATTGGGAAGAGAACAAGGGAAGCGAGCTGGATGCTGTGACTTCGGGAGGAGCTGGTTGAGGGATTTGTGATCTGGTGATGCATTTTATTTGTGATTATAATTAGCTGAAAGGTCATTAGAGAGTAAGAACATAGTCTTTGAATTGTTTACAAGTTCCTTTATACCTAGCTATAGAACTCGCAATATCAAGTTTAATATATCTCGCACCATTCGGGTACCCCTCCTTCCAGAACATGCAACCTTCACACGCACACCCATCACTTCTGAGACGCAGACAGAACGTTGTCATGGATGTAGAATAAAAAAGACACAACTTTACATACAGTAGAAGCTGGAAAGAAGTACAAAGAAAAAGTCTATCTTGGCATCTAGATATCCTCCTTATCGTCGTGTCGCCGAGTACCTAGGTACTCTTCTGTACTTCCTACCAGCATTGTGGTAGTCGCCAGAGTGGATTCTCCTTGCATCAAGTCCAACGTCTAGGCATCTCTACCCAACCCGCCCAGGCCAGCCCAGTGCTGCACTGCACTCCGTTGGCTGAGGACTTGCAGCTCGGGACCACCAGCACTCACGAATATTTACGAAGTACCTGAAGGATTGGCGAACAAATCTTTGCGCTTGAATCTGTGGCAACCATTCATTTGGATAGCTTCATCTATCTATCAGCTGTCCATATTTGCTTCCAATCCAATCCCTCAAAATTCCATACATACCTCATCCAATCGCATATACCAACCCCTCTTTATATTTCTTCTCGCTCCCTCCCTCGCTCGCCGTCTGTGCTGAACTGGCTGGGACTTGGACTTCCGTTCTTTGAGGGGCTGACGCTAGAACCCTTTTGGCACCTCTCCTCCCAGGCCTTCCCACCTTCACAGGATTCCATCCTTCTCTCATTCCAACACCACCAGAACAATCGCGACCAAGGGATTGCAGAGACTTGACAAACAAATCGCGAATCACTGCATCTGCATTTCGACCCTCAACTCCGTCGTCGTCCATCTCTGCGGATCGATTCTGCTGTCGTCGCCATCGCTCTCAGATCGCCGGAAGAAGGAGTTGCGCAGAAGCAGAACAAACAAATCAGCCGGCCTGTGGACGAATATTGACCAACCGACAGACGCACCCCGAGTGACCGTGGACACAAGCCAGAGCGAGAGGAGGACTAAGAATCACACGAGCGACTTGCTTTTGGTGGTGTGCGACGGGACTATAGCGACGTAAAGCAAACACAAACAAATATGAAGGCATGTCACCCCAATCTCCAATCTCCTATCGATACACGGCCCACCCGCCGCGAGGAATGCGCTGCGCTGCGATCCCCTCGCTTTCCCCTCACAACACTGGCTAACAATGCTCTTCCTCCAGGCTCTCAGGAGGAGTTTGAAGAATGACAAGGACAAAGTCAACCATATATCCATCACGCCCAAGTCTGCGATCGCGATAGTGCCGCCCAAAAAGGTTTGTGCTCCGAGTTCGCGACACAAGGGAGGGGTACATATACTAACGGCGAGTGTTCTTCGACCAGGTAATCCGCGCACTATATGACTATGAGGCTCAAACCAGCCAGGAGCTCTCGTTCACAAAAGGTGACTTCTTTCACGTTATTGGTCGGGAGAATGATACGGATTGGTACGAGGCCTGCAACCCGGCGCTTCCTGACGCGCGAGGACTGGTCCCCGTGGCCTTCTTCCAAGCTCTAGGAAAGACTGAGAGGGATAGCGGACAGTCCGAGAAATCACCACAAGCTGTACGAGCACCCGATCACGACTCTGGATATTCGGATACTTCTGGTTCAGGAACTCTGGTTGGAACGGATACTGCACGATCGTCGAAGACCATGGGAAAAGGCTCGGGAGCGATGGTGTACGGCATCGTCATGTATGACTTTGCGGCGGAGCGTCCAGACGAATTAGATGCGAAGGCCGGAGAGGCAATTATTGTGATCGCTCAATCGAACCCGGAATGGTTTGTTGCGAAGCCGATCGGGAGACTAGGAGGTCCGGGATTGATCCCAGTGTCCTTCATCGAAATAAGAGACATGAGCTCTGGCCAAGCAGTACCGGATGCATCAGAAGCGGTCCAAAGAGCAGGTGTACCAAAGGTGGAGGAGTGGAAGAAGATGGCTGCGGATTACAAGAACTCGAGCATCACTCTAGGGAAGTTTGAAGTTCCCAATTCACAGCAAGCACAGCAGCAGGGATTGGAACAGAGTATGGATAGGATGAGTCTGCAGCAAGGCCAACAGCAGAATGGCTATGTAAGTTTTTTGGAGTTCTTACTCACGGGCGAGGCTAATGTCAATAGCAACAACAGCAGATGAGACAGTCACAACAAGCCAGAGCTTTCCAGCAGCAACAGAATCCCCAACAGAACGCTTATGCCTCGAAGTCCACATCTCAGCTGTACGCCCCTATATCCGCGAAAATCCCGAGATATTGTTTTGCGGAGGACAAATACTGGTTTGTCATTGAGGCAGCGCTGGAAGATGGACGGCACTGGGAGTTATCCAGATATTATGAAGACTTTTACGACTTTCAGATTGCTCTGTTGACAGAGTTCCCCGCGGAGGCAGGCAACACCGGACAACAGAAGAGAACTCTGCCATATATGCCGGGACCTGTCAATTACGTTACAGATGCAATTACGGAAGGAAGGCAGCACAACCTGGATGCATATGTCAAGAACCTGCTTACACAGCCACCATACATCTCAAGGTGCACTCTGGTAAAGCAGTTTTTCGCACCAAGAGAGGGAGACTTCGAAATGGACCCCAATGCTGTGAACGAGGAGTACCGTTTGTCTGGAGGCTCTCAGCAGTCTTCTAATGACTCGCCAACGAATGGCGCCTCGAGACAATCATCGCGAGGCAATCTTAATGGCGGTGGATACGGAGGGCTTTCAGCTGCTCCAGCTCACCAACGAGGACAAGCATCACTTTCCCAAAACGGCGGGCTTCAACCTCGGCAATTGTCAACCATGTCTCAACCTTCAAATCAGTCTCTGTCCCCAGGCCTCAACGGTCAACAGCCCTCCGCAATGAAAGTCAAGATCTACTTTGGCGATGACCTCATTGCTATTCGCGTACCGACCGATATCCAATACCAGCAGCTGTATGAGAAGATCCGCGAGAGACTAAAGATTCCACAAGGCGAGGAAATTGCTCTGTTCTACAAGGACGAGGCAAGTGGGGAGCGACCTGGCTTGTTGAGCAATAACGATCTGGATTTCGCACTCCAAAGGAACGACAAGCTTATCATCTATGTCGAGTACAATTGAGCTGAAACTACCCGGCCTTGAGGCACCTTGATACAGTCGCTCGCGTCGAACAGTTCGAGCCACGCGCATCTTTAGCCCATCACGTTGAACGAATATACCCTTAACATCTAATCTGCTTCCCATGTACAGACCCAAATATTCTCTGAGGTGGTAATAGCTGCTCAAACTGGAAAAGCGGCGAACTCCACACTCTCTTGCCGGAGACGCAAAACATTATCAATTATCAAAAACTACATCTTTCGAGCAGAAACTTCTTTTACTACTTCTTTTGGACCTTTTACCTCTTCTTCATTTCTTCTTCCACCAGATTGGTACGACATCTTTTTTATAGGGGAGGAGACTAACGAAATATGACATTGTTGCTATCGTTTGCTGGGTTGGGATATCAGTAGGCTAGGCTATGCTGGACTGGGCTGGCTGGCTGGATGGGATAGGCGTTATGAGGTGTTCTTTTTCTTGTTTGGAGGTCTATTGATCCGTCGATGTTGGACTGGACGTGGCTCTGTTTGTCTGTTGACTGTGCGCGGTGTGTGCCTTTTGCTTCGCGGTGTGCTTGGATGAGTTGTGAGCATGCCAGGCCCGGGACCGCAAGCGATACGTGCCGAGATGCGAGGTGGGAAACGGACAAGGGAGAGAGTACCATACTCTATTCAATCTATACACCTCTCTACGCGGATTGGCTGCCATGGCCAAGAGAGGTATCATTACATTTAGTGTTGGGACTTACTTGAGGTATGCCGCTTGGGTAGATGGATGGGCTGGGTCAAGGTGGTGGAATTGTCGGGGTCAGGTTCGGGGACATGGATGACGGTAGACTTGATTGGAAGGGGATATGGAGTGGATGGGAGAAGCATACGGCATGTTAGGTTAGGACAAAAAGATGCATGGCAGGCGAGCGAGCAAGCATAGTATGGATAGCGATGAATGAGACCAGCTACGAACAATATGACCTTGCCTTGGCTTTGATATTGCATCACTCGACACCATAACAAGACAGATCTTGTGCACCAAGCTCTTCTTCGAACAACATCTAGGAGATGCCATTAAGCAGATTGCAACCTCAGTATCTGCACTGCCAGGTGGGGTGAGGTTACAGCCGGACTGGATGGATCGCTAGACTAGCGCAGAAGTCACAGCAATTGATCTTCATCCAGTGTTTGAAAGGTTCACTCTACCGGCTACTTCTTCAGATACTTGCTTGNTTGCAAGAAGCGGTTTGTCTTCATGCAGCCCGATTCTTACTCCCAGTGGTCTAGTCTAGACCGTACAAACAATTCTCTGCTTCCAATCGCTTATGAGAGACAGAGACGAAGACAACACTTCTTAGACGCCCCCCGTCTCATCCCTATCACATCACTCGCATCCATTTTAGTTCATGCCATGCCATTCCATCCCGAAACCCATCAGCTCGCTCGCTCGCCCACTCGATCAAGTAAGCATAACCCAAACCCCCATCTCCCTCATAACCCTCCTCCAATCCACGTCCCCCAGCTCCCCCCTCAACCCCTGCACCCCCTCCCTCTCCCCAACCACATACCTCTCCCTATCTTGCCTCCTCCAAACCTCCATAACCAACTTCTTCGCCTCATCGATATTGCCTATGCCATGTCTCTTCGCGCGTATAAACCACGCTAGGGCCCGGTGACGCAGGGAGGTGTCGATGGCTTCGGTGGCGGCGATGAAGCCCGGCCAGAGAGTGTTGGAGATGGGGAGGGAGGGGGTGAGGGTGTCGATATTTTCGAGGTGCGTTAGGGTGTGCGATATTAGGGTTTGTGAGGGGATGTGCTCGGTTTTGGGGTTGGATGAGTTGAAGGAGGAGAGAGGTAGGGTGTGAGAGAGAGCCCGCCGGAAGAAGAGGATTACGCTGTAGTGGAATGCCCAGACGTGGTTCTCCTTGATCTCATCGGTCACCATCTGCGAGATCCCGGTTCCGTGGCCGTATTCCCATTTCCCTCCGACTCCTGGATTCGAGCTTGAGTTTGGGTTGGAATTGGAGTTGGAGCTAGATATACTGGCTGTGAAAGCTTCGGGGTTCTTGAGTGGGAAATCGAGTTCGTTTTGCAGTTCGCGGATTTCGAGGAGTTGGGTGGGGGACCAGGTTTTTCCGGGTGGGAAGGTGGAGTACAAGGTTGAGAGGGAGACGATCTTATTGAGGCACCAGAGGGTTTTGATGGCTATGCCGAAGGTAATGTCAAGGGTGTATTGGGTAGCATTGGGATGATTGAGGGGGTGGTGGGTATCGAGAGGCGAAGGGGTTGTGTTGTCGTGATAGCGTTGGCTGTCGTGGTCGGGTGAAGTCGTTGATTCAGATTCCTGGTCTGAGTTTGGTGAGCAAGAAGAAGTGGTCTCGTCGCCTTTTCTGATCATAGCAGGGGGGGTGCTGGCTTGATCTTCATCATCATTCGCCTCAAGTAAAAATCGGTCTTTATCTTGATCTGGGTCCTGAGGACTTGGCCAGCTCGTCGTCGATGCAATGATATTGTAGCAGCGGAAGATCTGGAAGATAGTCATGGTTGGCGGTGCTGATGATAGCCACCAGGAGATGCCGCCAGTCATGTGGATAACCTCTTTAGCCATGCGAAGGTACGTGTAACCTGTTCCTTTATTGGCACCACTCCAGACCTACGGTTGTCAGTAAATGTAATTTAGATTTCTTAAAGATAGACTGGATAGAATGGAATGTGTGTTGAACGTGAGACAACTTACATCAATCGTGCTAATTGTCAGAGCAGCAGCCAAAAGCGCCTGCTTATCGACTGGATCCATCTCCTCCTTCTCCTTGCCAGATTTAGATCCATTTCTCTTCCCATAGTCGATCGCTTCCCTCAACCTCTTCACCGCTTCCTCCCCATGCTGGATACCTTGCGCCCTGTACTTCTCTCCTTCGCCACTCGCTAGGGCCGCAAGACTGAAGGCCGAGACAGCCAGTATAGCGTGAAGAAGTACCTGTTTCGGCTCAGTGCGCGGCTCCTGAAGTGCGAGAGGGAGGTAGAGTTGTAGCCAGGGATTCTGTGAAGGCGCAGAGGTCGGCATCATTTGTTGGGAAACAAGTGTACGGTAGTGGTGGAGGAGTTCGGAGAAGGGGGCAGGGATGTTGATCGAGTTTGGTAGAGAGGAGGGTATGGAAGATGAGTGTAGATTGTGGAGGGAGGACAATGGGGAGGCAACGCGTGAGAGAGGCGGGAGATGGATGAGGTCGCGGATTTGCTGGGAGTCTTGCTGTGTGGTGTCGTTGGAGTCGAGGAGTTGATCCCAGAATGAAACGTCGTCAAGGAATGATGGGATTTCGGATGGTGCTAGAGGAGCCTCAAGCTGATTTCCATACGCGGCTCGAGATGGCTGTGGTTGCTGTTGTGACGCTTGAGCGAGGAATGGTGAGTTGAAGCCAAGGCTGATATCATCCTGGAAGAAGAACGGAGAGAAATTGTTCATCTCTGTAGGGAAGTTCAGTGATCCATCCTGAAGTCCACTAGCGGGTGGTTTCGGTTGACGAATATCCTTTGGATGAGGTCGAGTGCGAGGTGGAGGACAAGGAGCATCGGGTGATGCTCTAGGAATGGAATCATCCTCATAACCTCGACAGACATACAGTCGAGATCTGGCACAGTTCGAGCAAACAGGACGTTTTTGATCGCACTACTGAATTTAGCATGCTGCCATGATCTACTTCCAAGCCAGACGATACGAGGGGGAAACAGCGACTGACCTTCATTTTCCGCTGTCGACATGTCGAACATCCCTAAAAAGCATCAGTCTTCTGTTCTATCTTGTCTATAGGGGATACTAAAGTAAACAAACGAACCGAGAATATCTTCCCCCCTTTCCGTCGCTTCCGAGGCGGCGACGACGGTGTCCCATGATCCGGGTCATCTTTTTGGGGATCGTTCAATATCGGAGCACCAGTGTTTCTTGCATCGATCGGAGGACGAGATACCACTGTAGGATTATGAGTGGAGCCATTGACGTTGGCTTGTAGTGGAGTTTCTGGGAGCGTGATGTATGGCGAGAAGAGATCTGATGTTGCGTGCATGTCGGGTGGCGTGGCGAAGGGTAGAGCCCCTGACATTGTGGACATTGATCGCTGCGAATGAAAGGATAATTATATCGTCGTCTCCAGTGCCTTAAGTGACACTTCCCAGTATCGAGAAGATGTGTTTATCACGCTCAGGGGCTACTCGCTAATCGTGGAGGAAAGATGCGGGCTCGTGGGGGTGCTGGGAGACCCAAAATCATACGAGGAGAGACTTTTCACGAAGATGCCGGGTAAGATATTCGGCCTCGCTTTGTCGAGATCCTTTGGGAATGGAGATACAGGTACAGAAGCTGAAGGGGCGTCCCACACCTCTGTCAGGTCACGTATCGATGGAGGAGAGTCATGTTATGAATCAGATTCGCGGGTTATCAGTCAACCCCACTTTTGTTCGGGGCGAAGATTTTTAAGGTTTCGTTGAAGATCAAAAATGGGGAACATACCCCGCGATGTTTTCAACGTCTTCTGTCCAAGACTCTACCTTACTCGATATGGGAAGATTATTGTGTGAAGATAGCCCGACTGGATGTTCAATCGAGTAAGTCTGGTGCGAAGGTGGTGTGCTTGATCGTTCACTCTTCGTCCGACGAGGGCCATGCAGATTATCTATCGGTACCAGGCCCAGCTCATCAGGGGGAGCTTTATACACGATATATGCCTTGGCTCTCTCTTCAACTTGTTTCTGTAACTCGGTCCGACGGTGACTTGTATAATGAACCCATGTTTCTTATTCACGATTATCAGCCGGCACCTCCTCAACCTCAAAACATCCCTAATTTGCCAGTGGATTTTCAGACTCCCAGAACGGATCCTCGAACAGCACAATATCTCCGCCTTCAAGAGGATGCCGAAAGTTTTTTTCATCCGGGTAGAGATGATCCAAAGCAAATTGAGGAGTCGCAGGAAGATGCATCTCCACGTTGTATTGCGCCTTGTCGTTGTCATCCAGCTTTGGATTCTCTCGGAAATCTCGAAAGTCTTCTGCAGGACAGAGACCAGTTCGGCATTTTCGAAGGTAATACCATTTGAGCTTCTTCAGATTGTGACGTTATGGACATTTCGAAACGGAGTGCGAGAGCTTGTTGCAGTGAAAGCAGCCCCGCAGGTCTCCTTGTGGTGTGTTTGGATTGGGGTGGTGCTTCAGCTGGTGGAATTGAGATCCGCATTGACAGTATGGCTTGCTAGGATCTGGCTGCCATAATTCTTTGTTCTGAACATGTTTCTGTATGCTTGCTCGCCCTTGACAAGTAGGGCGCCGCACCATTATCTCGTGACAGTTCAGCATTTGGCACATTCCTTCGTCCACGAGGTACTGTGTGTGCGTCTTGATGAAATAGTTCTTCTTGCTGAGTGTCTCCACGCCGCCGAAGTAACAATTGGTCGCCTCGAGATAGGGGTGCGCTATGTATGCCTCTTCGCCCGTGTAGTACCATGGGAGATTTTTGGATAGATGGCATTGCGTTCTTTATATATCCCGGAGTCGATCCTTGCACGCTATTCTGCCACTGGAGCCGTCTGCCACCTCTCGATACACGTGATTGTGGCCTCGTAAAGCCATGGAAGACACCAGGTCCTAGATGGGTGCCATAGTACTGTCCAAGGATACTTGGGAACATCTGTTGTGAATTTAATGGTCCTAATGGCTGAAGTGGAGCCCACGGATAAGGAAGAAATTGCCCAAGTCCTAGCATTCCCAGGTATGCAGAGCCCTGGTTCATCATATGCATAAGCATAGGCATGTATGGCGGACCCCCAAAGTTCCACGGCCTTTGCATCTGCAGAGATCCAAGCTGCTGATTGCTGTAGACAAAGTGAGATGGTCATATTGGGCCTGATTATTTAGACGCCTGGCTACACTGACCCTCGTGGTTGGTGGCGTCATTTTGCGGTTTGTCCATCAACTGCAATCTCTGCATATCTACGAGCTGCTGGTTCTGCATGGCTGTACGATCGAGCAATTCGCCGAAGTCGTGCTCTCCTGAGGCCGATTGATACTGTTCAATTTCAGAAGGCGAGTTGACGTTGCCATCGTCGTGCTCGATCTTGATTTCCTCATCGGCGGACGCTTGAGAAGGTGATCGAGGGCAAGGAGATGGGTGTGACCGTTGAGGAGGATTTGCCATCTTGTATGCCACTATTTCGTGGCGTGGACTGACTTTCGATTGAGGTCGTATCTGCGTTCCACACGTCGTTAATGAGACGGCAGTCTCAAAACGCGCTCAAACTTAGGTACCCTTTGTTGACTTTCGCTACCCCAAACGTCACGTGAGGCACACCGAAGAGCCTTGGGGTCTTTAGAGAAAGAGAAAATTCCTCCCAGGTGCCTGATTGGAATATGAATTTGAGATCTCGGCCCTAGAAACTTCCACGATTCCTGCATTCAAAAGCTTGCTTCTATTCTGCACTTTGAAGCTGGGTACTTGCAGGACCCTGATCTCTTTTGCAGCATAACTCAAGCATCCCTGCGTTAGGCAACGAGCTTCGCAATGTCCTCCGTACCACTCTTCCTGACTGGAATAATGTATGCGCTGTTCATCGACGAGCTACTTCCAATTAAGATCGGAGCCTAAGGTACTGATAAATTCATGACTCAGCCGTGCTTAATGGAGCGTACGTAGCCATGGCCTCAAGCTGCGTTGGCCACTCTCCATATCTTAGAGTACATCCTTTTGTTTTCACTATGGCTTATTTGTGTCCAAGTGTGTTCTGTGCCATCCAACGGAGGCTGTTACCACTCCGCCGCGATACGGAGAAGGCTTCTTCTGTGCACATATTCGAGTGCCTCTCGAGGCACGTTTGTTGACACTGGAAGGGATAAAGTAATATTGATTGCCATAGTATATACTTGTATCGACCGTAATGACTATTTTCAATGACTCAGACCGTATCTACTACAGCGTCGTGAAACTCCAATCTCCGGTCTTGCCGACTCTGAATCTTTCGTTTTGTGTATCCGCCTTCAAAGAGACCAATCCATCTCAGTACATCAATTTCACTCAAATCTAGTAATTGATTGAACGTCAAACCACTGATTTGAAGTTTGTATTGTTCTTCTCTATCCGAAGTAGCTGCCATCAGGGGATCCGACCACAGATCGCGACCTTGGTCAGCGACAAGCTCATTCGTTCCAGTCCACCCACAGTCCACTAATATTCGACATTGCTCCATTTCAATCTACCTTAGACATCCCCTCAAGCGCTACATTAACAAGAATACATTTTTCGTCCAGACGTCCAAGTCATACTAAGCTTTTGCGCAAGCGCATTCTCCGTACCATCTAGGCTCTGACCAGCGCGAGCTTTGCGATGGATGATAGATCCTCCACTATTTTACAATAAACAGAACAATTGCCTTTCCCAGACACATATAAGTACATGACTGGTGTAGGCTTGGACTAGCTCCAGTTCCTCTTCTCGGTTCTCTTTCCCTTTCTGGCCCGTTTGCCCTTTAGCATCTTTAGACCACAATCTCTGATATGGTGTTTACCGGCACAGTTATAACAGATGGGTCCTCTGTAAACAGTCTTCTTTTTTCGACCATGTCTATACTTTGCAGGTAGCTTGGATGGTGGAATAGGGGTGTCATCACTCTTGCCATTGCTTCCTTGGCTGGTCGATAAACTGAATCCCCTGCCGCTGCCTGCTTGTACTCCGTCCTGAATATTCTCGACTCGTCCGGTGCTCAAATGAGTAAGAGAGGACACTTTGATCCAAGCCTGGTGTTTCCTGTGTCCAGTGGGATGCTCACGCCGAATGTATCGGCTGCGTCGGGGTTCGACCAGAGTCGAGTTGTTGGACGAATCACAAGATGAGGTCTCGGATGATGCATCAGATCTGCAGAGAGAAAACATAGGTCAGAACTCAATCAATCAAAATTGAGGTTTCGACCTACTGAATTGATTCATCTTCTCGCAAGGTATTGCTATCATCTTCGCCGGCGAGGCTGTCCAGAGGGAGCACCGAACCGGTCGATCTGTAACCCGTGAATGTCAGCTTGGTTTCACTGTGCTCAGAAATGAATGTGGCTGCCCAGCAAATGACTGTCTCAGTTGGTATTTGGCTGATTAGGAACTCACTCCGTCTTGTGGCTTGGGGAATCTTCGAGTTCATCTTCTGGCTCTAACCCCCATCTTTCCACGACCTCAGCGATTTGGACAGCAAGTCGTCTTGGCCTTGACTGGTCAATCATGAATGAGAACAAGAAATGATATTGCTTACAATGGTAGCTTTGAAGTGTCGTCGTCATCGCTCGTGGCAGTCGATATGTCAGATAATGCCGAATCTGAATCAAACCAGCCCTCAATCGTGTCAGAAAGATTGCCCTGTAAGGTTGGGCGAAGGTGAGAGGATCACGAGAGAACATACCCCACTAAAGCCCTCAGTCATAGAATCGACACCTCGTTCACCAGATAGATCGAATACAGCAGGTTCCGTCTGCGAGGTGTAGCCATCGTCTAAAGTAGATGACTGGGCTGGTAAGGAGGTCGCCATTTCGTCTCTCATCAATCAGTAAATGGCAATGATGGCTGACGTGATGCGGCTACTGTAGGAAAACTGTGCAGTCGAAGAGATAGACCTGAGAAGCAGATCGTGGAGATGTTGTGTTGTGGAAAACTGCAAATCAACAATGGCGCGGCTTCAAAAGTCAACAATCAAATTAAGCGAGCCACATGGCTGTGCCCCACTTGGCGCGACTTTAAGGTGACATCTCACATGGTCTGGGGGAAAAAGGACGCAGCATACTGTTGACCAAGATTTGGAGATCAATAAGCATATATGAAGATAGTAAATCTTCCTATTCTCTTGTGATCAAAGAGTATGATGGAATACAGTGGCAATTATCCTCTTCACGATTGGCCCGCCTTTAGAAACCTTCATATGCGCAACGTATTTGATCTACCACAGATGTTTCTCCTTGCATGAGGTCTTCTGGGTAGACAGATCTGGAGTAATTGGCTCATATATCTACACAAGTCGGCTCAAAGATCAATTTGACAGTCACTAGGTCATGTTTCTATTCTCTCTATCAAACTTCTCGAATTGACTGCGCACTTTCAAATCCACCCAAGAAATCGACTCTGCAACGCCACGTACCCAGGCTGCATCACTCAAGGCTCCAATCTCAATGTCCCAAACTCCAATATACACTTTCCAGCCGAGTACCCGCATGCGCAAGGTTGTTGAGATCAGTTGGCGTTTGTGCCGTTGCCATTGGCACGGCTGCCGTTGGCGTGGACGTCGGCCATCGTGCCAGTTCGTGCCCGCTGGCGTGGAGGCTCGGAGAATGGGGATCGTGTTCGGGAGAGGTCCGAGGCATCATCATCATCTTCCTGGCCGCGTTGTCTTCGTCTTTGTGCTGCCCATAGCTCGCGGCCGGTGCTCATGTTGATCTCGCCGGTGCGTGGATCTCTTCCATGGAATACCTCGTCTGGGACTGTTTCAAAGTCAGTCGAATGGAATCGAGTGGTCAGCAGAGCAGGATACATACATAGATTGCACCAGTAGTTCATCTCAGCATTGTACTGGATGTACGCCCGACCCTTGTCTCTGAATTCTCTCCTGGATTGCGCAAGGCAGCTCTGCCATCCGTTATCACAGTCTTCTCTGCTCCAGCCATCCTTCAGAGCCTTGTCCGTGATGAAGGACAACATGGTAGGGTACTGATTGTAGGTGTGGGTGCCGGTGAGGATGATGGACTTATCCGCCGAGTCGTTGCCGACCAGGCTTGGGGATCGCGAAACAGGTTGGACAGAGTACGAGGTACGAGAACGGGAACCTTCCTCTTCGCGCGGTGCCGGAGTTGAGTTGTCCGTCATATTGTCGAGCTTCTTGTCCTTTTTGGTGGCTTTGAGGTTGATGCTGTTGGGTCGCGAACCTCTTGGAGTTGGGGTCGTAAGGAGGTAAGAAAAAGAGCGCTGATGGAGTGCATTGGGCGTGAAGTGGGACCACTCCGAGTTAGGCGACCTGCTGTTCTCAGGCAAATTTTCTTTCTCCTTTCGGATATGATCACTTCGTTCGGTGCTTTCAGGTAAGGTGGAGCCGAGTCTGCTTCTTTTCGCTCCGGTCTGACCAATACCCGAAGAGACTACGTTTTCCATCTCATCCTCGTTGTCCCGGGGTTCGGTTTTGATGACGATTTTCGATGAATATTGGCCCTCTGAGGGATGACCAATTGTGGATTGCGGTTCCGTGTGGAGAATCTGTCCAGTTCTGCTTGGATCTGGATCCCACCAGACCCATTGGACCTTCTTCGTCTTTCGGTTCCACCTGTAAAGAAACAGATCAACGCTGGTCCCCGAAGAACGTGATGTCTTCAGCAGTGAGGTTCATGAGGAGTGATGGAAAGAAAGCTTAGGTACTGACCAGAAGGTGCCCTTGGCTTGAGATGGCACGACCACTGCGTCTCCATACCGAGGCGGTCGCTTGAGGTGCACATCTTCGCTCAAGAACTCGGGCGTACCCTCTTCTGGAACTAGAATAATTTGAGCGAAGGGAAACGCGGTACGGGGTATATGGGTGACATACTGAGACTATGGCACCAAGATCGCATGGCCTTGGGTATGGCTTCATCTTCATCAAGGTTCGGTTCGTCTTTGAGGACTTGCTCCAAAGCAGACTCAAACAAGGCCAGAAGCTATTGATCAGCATGCCGATTCTTCTGCTGAGCAAACTTAAAGAGAATGCAGAATCTTTGGTCGTGAGGTGCAGGCATGATCAAAGGATTGTCCTTGTGCAAGGCACTTTGCCGTAGATCGACGAGGGCGGCCAGATATGTTCTTCGAAAAGACTTTGGGAATGGAGGGATTCGAGGGACGAGGTTAAGCCTGTGGGGGCGTGTTCGTGCTAGTGCTGGAGCTAACTCGAGCTGTCTTGCTGCCTGAGAGTTTGAGGCAGTATACCTTACGGTCATGAATGTGATGATTCACTTTTATAAACAGATGAATGTAGGCCTAAACTCCAAAGCTACAACTTGCACGGCCTATATCAAGGACCAAATCCAGGATTCGCAGAACTTTCAAGCCATCTTGTATGCATATAGAAGCATTTCTACTAGGAAGAACTCAAATAGAAAGATCTTATTTGTACTGCAGTTGACAGAACAATTATGAATGTTCTTCGACAAGCGAGCATTAGTCAGCGGGCTTCCTTTGACAATCGTGGAAACCATGTCTCATCAGTAATACTGCCTTCCCACTGATGGGGTTCATTTATATTCAACAGAGCCTAAGTTTTCGTACAGAATCTCAGCTGTTATGTATCAATACTTTTGGAAGGCTTTTCGCCAAAGCATTTGGTCCCAATTTCCGTGCGGACGACTTTGTACACAAGGCGAGTACTTGAGTGAGACAAGTGCAATGCCAAAGGCGCAATATCTAATGGTATCTTCACATTGAAGCTACTAGAGGTCTTTCTGTTTGTAGATATAGAGTTTCTGAGCGTGATTCCTCATTTTGTGTGCGCCATTATGTACTGATGTACGCTACCTTTCTCCACCCTCAGAACCACAGCAGTGCAGCGCGAAATACAGACGTAGAAGTTTGTAACACCTCAGCTATCCACTGATCTTCCAAGCCTTAAATTTTTGATCTCGACAGTACACCAATACTCTCCTTCAATGCTAGGTCACTCAGATCGAACCCGCTTCTGATCTTGACCCTCCCTGTCATCTTCATAAGGCCGCTTATTGATTCTCCATGCAGGATGCTTTGGGGCAGCAAATTGATGATCTGTCTTTTGGTTGTGTTGCTGAGTATTACGAATGGCGGAATCCAGGAAAAGAACCGACCACTCATCTGCCGAGATTCCCTGATGCTCCCAAGGCGCTGTGTTGACACGTTCGGTATCGCCAGGCCCGTTGTGAGAGGAGTCCAGGGATTGAAGTACAGGATGGAGGGGCTCGTCTGGGTTGCCCTGTGCAGAACGTGTACTATGAGTTTGTTTGCACGAGTTATTACCAGAGGTGAGATTTGGGCGGTTCTGAGCTTCGTGATCCTGGGATTCAGCTTGCAATGTGATGGATGATGGGGCAGAGCTCATCCTGGATGCTTGACGAGGGCCACTTTCAGACGAAAGGACGATATTTGAAGGTGATACGACTGGTGAACCCGCACCAACAGGTAGACGCCGAAGCCAGAGCTGTATAGTCGTTGCACTTAGGAGCTTTTGTTCTTCATCTTTCCGCTTGCGAGCTGCAGATTCGATGGCGAATTTGAACTCGAGCCATTCTCTTGGGGGCGTGCCTGGGAATGCTTCACGGGGAACTGCAAACGGATGTCAGCTTGTCACGCCAAGCAACATTGACGTTGAACTCACAGAGGAGCTTGAACCATAACATTTCCGATTTGTATGCGAAGACAACAGTCTGCTGTAGGTGGTGGAAATCAGGATGCGATGCCAGCTTGATATGAACCTTGCACCAAGATTCACAGAGTGACGCAACCCTATGGCCGGATAGAAGAGCCTTCCTGACAATATTCCGCCATTGACGGGCATGTGTGGGGAGACTCTGGAAATGAGATAAATTGGCAGCCACCAACGCGTCGATCTCCTCCGGAGTTTGTGGGCAGCGGCGGTCATCAACTGGCAGCATTCTTGTCAGACTTTTTGTTTTGTAATCAGAGGCTGTTGAACTTACACAGAGTGTCCCACCATGCCACCTCTGCTGCTGCTCTTCGTTCCTCATGAGTATCCTGAGGTCGTCGTTGGATTTGACCCATGATCAAGTCGACCCAGCATTGGAGAATCTTGCGATGGGAGCTTGTAGAGACTCTATTGATGACAAGTTCTGGCTTGCGCAAGGCTCGATCGAGGATCGCCAGCCATCTATTGCTTACCATCTTGGCAGTGACCTTTCGATGGTCTATGCAGCAACGAAGTCGTGTGTTCCGGTGTTGAGAGTTCGCGAACTTGAGGGTGATGAGACTGCTTGAGGCGGCGACGAGTGGCAGAGAAGCTAGTGGCTCGCCTAGTCTGAAAGTATAACAATGAAACCTCACATAACTGGGAGTGAGGAGTTGACGACGTGGAAGAAGTTTTATGTACCAATGGTGACGTCTTCTTTTTGTTGTTCACTCAAGTTTACATGCAGCTTTATCAAACTACCCCCAAACATCCTCTTGCCACCTCTTCCCCTTCCTCATGGCCTCACTCCAAAGCCTCAGTTTGTCCTCATTCCAACCCAAAATATTCCTCACACATTCACCAAGCCGGTCAGCAACATCTCTCGCCATGCTCGCACTACCACAAATGAAGAAGTATGCATTCTCTTCCATCAGCAACCTGACCACTTCCTCACATCTTTCCTCAAGGCGATCCTGCACGTACATCTTCCCGCCTCGCATGCTCTTCTCGGTTCGTGAGAACGCGGTCACGAACTCCATACTCTTATTGCTATTCTGCAATTCACGCAGTTCGTCACCATACAAGAGGTCCTCAGGCGAACGGCAACCAAAAAAGAGAGTCGACCGGCCAACCTCGCGTCCGATGCTAGACAAACGTGCACGCTCGGCGAGAAACCCGCGGAAGGGAGCGATGCCACTTCCGGATGCAATCATAATGATGGGCGTCTTGGATTGTGTTGGAAGACGGAACTTTGATTTCCGAATATGCGCATAAAGCTTATTTCCTTGGTCGAGGAGCGAATTGGGGCCGGCGACATTGAAGTCACTATTTGCCGATGTGGCCTGATTGCTATGTTTGGACTCAATGGCTCCAAGGTACCCCGTTGTGAGGCCTGGAATAGCAACAGAAGACGAAACTGAAGCCTCAGAAGTTGTGGCCACAGTGATAGAGATCTGCTTTGGTGAGACGACAGATGACGAGGATATCGAATAATACCGTGGTGAAAGCGGTGGGATAGTTTCCAGAACGAAGGATAAAGGGAGTTGAGACCAAGATTCTCCAGATAGAGAAACGTTTCCGAGAAGTCTACCGAGAGTGACGTGGTTCTGCGAGCAGTAGGCGTGGTATACATCTTTGTCTTTCCCTATTTCTTCTAGTTGACATTTTGCTGAAGCGGAGGGTGCGAATTGTGCCAGTGCCAGAACAGTCTCTCGAGACACAGGTGCGCAGATTTCGAGGTAGTGCTGGAAGAGGGCAGTCCAGGTTGTGGGTGACGGATGTCTGATCTGGACCGAAGGGTCCAATGAGGAAATAAGAAGTGGAGTCTGCAAGTGCTCTTGAAGGCCAAGAATGTCGACAAGACGGCGCATCTCGCTTGTGGGATTAGAAGGCCACACGGCCAGATGGTCCCCTGTCTTGTACTTCAACTCTGGGAACTCGCTGGTATCAAGGTCAATATGGAGACAATTGCGTTCAGCTGTCGAGAGAAGCTTCTGCGCCGATCTCACTAACAAAGTCTGGATTGACGATATCGCTGGGATGTTCTTCTTGCCCCGTGGCGGAATCGGCTCGCCAACGTGAAGATCGATAACATCAAGTGAAGTGTCTTCAACGATGCGATAGACCGGCTCATACTGCTCTGGTCGTTCTTCAACTCTCATTTCCTCTCTCAGAAGAGCAAAGAATACTTCTTTCCATTCTGCGAAGTCCTCGTCCGTGGTACCATTCGCATCATCCGCCTTTCCTGTAGGCATCAAAGCAGTTGCTCCGAGTTTATCCAGTCCGTCGACCACAACATCCACAACACGATTGTAGAACTTATATTTGCTATTGCCAAGTCCAAAGGCAACATATCGTAAAGCTGGAAGCTGGGTGTCTTTGTCCGATCCGATCCAGGAAACAAAGGGTGTGGCATTATCGCTAGGATCTCCTTCCCCGTACGTGGAGATGATGAAGACCGCGAATTTTAGCTCATCGATTCTAGAGATCGACTGAGGGTCATAATCTGAGAGGTCTGCTACCAAGGCGTCCAGGCCATATCTTCTTCTGCAATCTCGTGCCAGTCTGCCTGCAAGTCCCTCGGCAGTACCAGATTGGGATCCCCAGAATATCACGAAATCTTTGTTCTGTTAAATATTCAGTAAGGGAGTATACAGCTTGATAAGGATGCTTTCTGGTGAGCTGATACTCACTGTTTGCTCAAGCTTTTGTGCAATGTCTCTCGTCTCTGGGCTGTGACCATTGGAGGTCGATGTCTGTGGCTTCTCAAACCAAAGATGGTGATGAGGGTCCGGCTTGTCCCGAATCTTGATTGTGTAAAAGAGGCAGCAAACTAGCAGAACTGCAACGAACGCGACATCATCATTTTGGTGGTACTGGAAAATGCTTTTCACATTGAGGAGGGAAACATCTTGCAGCTGCAATGTTGACATCGTCGTTATGGTGTGTCAAAGTGAAATGTTCTGCAAGGAAGCATGAGTTGACACCAGGACTTACTTTTCAGTCAGTTCATATATGGGAGAGTACTGGAAATGGACACTTCGTACACTTGGCTCTCGTCTGACAAGACAGACCAGAAAAAAGGTTTTACGCCACCTCCGCCTCTCGAACAAGTAAACCCGGGGTAAGCATCATTTACTTGCTCGCGATGCGGAGATTCCCTCTAGGGTCGCCATGCGGGGTAATTCCAATTCGAGGGAATTTCTCATGCTTCTGTTCTATGTGTGGGGCATGGGGTGAAAATTTCCTTTTGCGATCCCACAATGGAAATTATCGGCACAGCATTAAGAATTTCCCTCCTTGAAGCTCCTCGCTTACAGCGTGCTCAGCCTACACCTCGAGTATCTGAATATGCCTAACCTGCATTCGACAGGATCTGGAGCAGTCGTTAAGAATTACTTTGTGCTGGCCGATCCAGGTCATTGCCGGACGTAACATGGTGAAGCTGTTTGGGGCCGTGAGAAATCCCCGCATGTAGACAGAGCTTGGCAAAACGTGGAGATGCAGAACCGGCAACCTTCCTCGCTCGCTGCAGTGATATTAGATACTCGGAACAATTTATTGATTCTGTATTTCTAGGAGACAACCAAAGATAAACAGGCATCTATATTCCTGTGTTCATCTTGGACTCAATTTGAATAACCCTTCTCGCATCCTGTATTTTTCCAAGGCCACTTTCGCACACAGGAGTGTCGACCTATTTCAAAACTTCATCTTTTGAACATCATTTGCTTACAAAAACGCCGCAATGTATGGAATTCTCTTGTTCGGAGCGACCACGCTCCTTTTGACTGTATACTTTATCATCTGGCCTATTGTCGAATACTTCCGCGATCCCAAAGGTCTCCGCAGATACCCAAATTTGAATATTCTCTCCGGTATCACAGATCTGAGTTTCTGTTATGAGGCACACAAAGGATTTCGGTCAGAAGCACTTCTCAAAGCACATCAGACATCGCCTGTGGTTCGCATCGGACCGAACTCATTGTCGTACTCGGACATTTCAGCTATCAAGGTATGATATATTGCTGGACCCCGTCGTGTACAACAGCATTCTCATGAAGACGCAGGATATCTACGGGCACAATACAAAATGCGTCAAGGACGTATTCTACGACACACTCGCAGGTACCCATCATCATCTCGCGGACGCCAGAGACAAACTCGACCACCAGCGTAAACGCCGCATTCTCTCCAGCGCGTACGCACTCAAGAACCTCGAGGGCTGGGAACACAAAGTAGCAGATAAGACGGATCGCTTCATCAAAGCCGCAGACGCAGCATGTACTCAACCCTTGAAGAAGGGCATGAAGCCAGCGACAGAAGACTTGCGATTCGACTACCGAGCCTACTCAAACTTCTTCACTCTCGACGCCATAGCCGACATTGGCCTTTCAGAGCGTCTGAATTTCCTCGATCAGGGGCACGATCTCTGCACAGCCGAGACAATGGGCGGAAAGTTGTACAAAGCCAATTATCGAGAATGCCTACACGCCACAGCTCGTGCTCAGAGTGGGCTAGTGTGGAGCTACAACTGGTTCCCTGTGCTTTGGAAACTGTCAAAATTCGTCTCGAAGGGTTATCGGAAGATGATCGAGTTGAACGAGGGATGGAATGATATCGTCTGGCACCGTGCCACACAGCGTCTAGCTCGGTATCGCGCAGGAGAGAAGCTCGATGACTTCTTCAGTGCGCTAATGGAAGACAAGAATGGGAATCCGAATAGCATGGAGTGGGGCGAAATTGTCGCCGAGATATCAATCATGATGAATGCCGGCTCGGATACCACTGCCATCGCCATGAACAACGCGATGTATTTACTGCTCGCCAATCCGCAGTGTTTGGCAAAGCTGAGAGAAGAGCTAGATGCTGTGATCGAGCCGTCTGAAGTCACTATTCCGTACGACAAGGTCAGGCATCTACCGTATCTGCGAGCGTGTCTCGATGAGGCGCTGCGAATGTACCCACCCTCTACATTCGGACTTCCTCGTCGGACGCCACCAGAAGGTGCACCCATTCTGGGAGACTTCGTTCCTGGCGAAACTTCGGTATCGATATCAGCTTATGTTGCGCACCGAGACCCGAAGGTATTTTCTGAGCCTGAGGAGTTTCGTCCTGAGAGGTGGCTCGGGGACGATGCAAAGGACTTGCAGGCTGCATTCATTTCATTCAGTACCGGCGCGAGAGGATGTATTGGGCGGAACATCTCTTACTTGGAGCAGACCGTTTTGTTGGCGAGTGTGGTGCATCGCTTCGAGTTTGCGCTGCCTTGTGAGGGCTGGGTTCCGGATAGGTATGAGAGTTTCAACTTGGCGCCTGGGCCTATGCCGCTGAAAGTATGGAGGAGGTTTCAAGATGAGATTGAATGATTCTCAGTTTTTGTCTTTGGAGTCTGGGCGAAGGACTTGTCATACTTCTCAATCCGAGGCTTTTTCATGATACATTGAATCCTCATTTAGACAGCGTCACATGTGACAGGTTCCCATGTCTACAATGAATGGGTGAGTGCACTAGGTTATTGTAGTTTCACAATAATACTCCTTGCACGATAGTTTCAATCCTCAGACTCCGTCCAACCCCAAGCTTTTTTCAACCGACTCTGCATATCATTCGTAGGCCACGCATTTTTCGTGTCGTTATAAATCAAAATGTCAAGCAAACTCTTCTGTTCTTCTAAGTCTGTGAACTGATCTCCACAAACGGCAATAGCCATACATGCTGTGATCAAATTCGGGGGAGCACGCCTGTTGGACATTGCGACACCACAAACGCGCTTTACTATGGTACTGACCTCCTCCTGGTATCGTCAATAATCAGCTTAAGGGAACCTTGCGTAAGATTAAAACTCACTTCAATTCGCTTGAGCGCTGTGCGTTGTGCAGGACCCAGTCGGGGAATCCTGGTGTCGTAAACAGTGAGCAAGATCTTCGCGAGGTCGAAATGCTGTACCGCAGTAACTACATGATCGTCAGTCAATCGCTATCACGACAAAATTCGGTGCAGCTCACCATGGCAGTCCGATAAGTAGTATATCTCAGGATACGTCCCCCCTTTTGGCGTATCCGGCGGTTGAGTAAATATTGGATCAAAGGAACTGGGTCTCAACATATCCCATCCGCGATGATACTCCATCAGTTGGTCATAATCGGCGTTCTTCGCATGCGGCTCTCCATAGCAGTAGCTGAGGACATCCGCTGTATGGATGACAGCGCGATGGGCCCATGTAGCATCGTCAGTTGGCCCAAGGGACCGATACTCATCACAATTGAGAGGTGATTGAAATGGTCGCTGTTTGACAAAGCTCATGTAAACTTCTTGTCGGCATGCTACGCGGAAACAGGCTCGTCGGAGCTCGCTTTCGGTACCGAGAGGTGCTTGCGCTTCGATGAACACCTGGGTGCCTTGGAGGGCCGTCTCCCAATCGCCGCCGTTTAGTGAGGCTATTGATGTCAGCTTGATCACTCGGCTGCGGTTGTCTAAATTTACCGTCCAGTTCTTCGTAAAAGCGTAAAATGATAGAGGCAGCAAGAAGGTTCTCATCGTAAACTGCGTCAGGATCATCGGAGACGGAAACGAGGTATTGGATGCACCGGCTATGATATTCCACAGCCGTATCGATGTGAAGATCAGTGAGACATTTGTCGAGATAATTCACCGTGTTTTGGTCCTTGTATCGGTCAAGTCGGCACAGGTGCCTTGCCGACGCAGTATAGATGGCGTTCAGAAGTGCTGGACAATCCCTGGCTCTTTTCGGAACAGTGAGTGCAAAATGTCGCTGCGGATCACATAGATCAAGCTTTGAGTGTAAGCATCAGCAAATGTTGAAGTACTAGGAGTACTCACCCAGCAGGCAAGCTCGTCAATGAAGTACCTCATTAGACAGGCTTCTTGAACACTTCCCAGTGACCAAGCTCGTGGTGCATCATTAGCTACTCTGGACTGTGTCCTGATCTGACTCTGAGGGGAGGTGAATGCTACTTCTTCATTGACCGCTTGCTCTGAGAAGTCTGCGGCACGGAGGAGCGAGTCAATGGCATCCTCGTGTCCAAATTGCGCTTCCTCGAAACTGGTAGCTCTTTCATGAAAGGATGAAGGCAAGTAGAGAGAAGACTCCTCATGAGCATTTGCTGGTGGCCAGCCGCTGTCACTGCTCGTTTCGTTGGTTCGCCTCCGTTTTGTGGGTGACCTGACCTGTGTTACCGAAAACAAAGATCTAGGAGTCCACAATGAAGAAGAAGCTAGGTATGAATTATCTTGATTTGTTGATACTGGAGTTGCTGAGCCTGTAGGGGTTGACTGGGTTGGAGGGGTTGCGGTTGTGGATGTTGCTATCGGAGTCTTTGGTTTTGGCACTACCGAATATTGTTCTTCGAGTTCTGGAAGTTCGTCTACAAACTCAGAGCATACTATTCTTTAATTTCAGTATAGGCATCAGATGCGAAGCTCTTTCTTCGGGGTTCAGTCATACATTTGCCTGATACTCTGACCCATGTCTGGTCTTTTGCAAAGTCGGTATCGTATCTGGCAGAACTCCCATGCCGAAACTTGAGTTTACCGAAAGTCGATCTTACTGTGACATCCGTGATGTCCTTGGCTGAGGACATATGTTAGCCAATTTCCAGTCAGTATCTAAGTCGTGGCCAGAAGGCTACCAGCACACGTGTATGTCACGAGACTTGGGAACAATTCAGCGTACCATCGCTATTCTGCTTGTGCGCAGCTAACCTTGACGCATCTGTCAGTATTGGATTCGGTGACGTAAATTCCGAAGGTCATTCATTACCTTGGGCTAGATGTTGCCATCTAGGAATTTCCCTACATCGGCGTGGCCTCCTCCGTTGCCTCCACAATTTGATTAAGAACAACTGCAAACCGTGTAGAGGAAATGTCTGAAGCGTAATAATCTGGATGCAAAGTAGAAATTTCCAAACGCGGGGAAATGGGAGTAGTAATACTCGATTTGGATCGAGTCAGGCTAGTTCAAATGCATGCAGACCCCTCACCAAGCAAGGATCCAGTCGACCGGGGCTGATGTCTGCCGACACTTACCGCTTCACATCAAGTGGAACAGTGCAAGTCCCAATTATCAATTGATCATGCATACTGGTACAACTTAACATCTGATCTAAAGTTGCTATGGAATGCCTTGCAATGGCAATTGGCGGGGAGTCAATGGTCGTGTCGGGCAGTCTGGGTCAGTCTGGGGTTTCCCCACTTCCCCGCGATTCCCCCTCTGGTGGCAGCTTAGTGGACGCCTCCACCGTTCCAGTCCTCCTGCCACCTTGATCAAGTTTTTTTCCGTAAACTTGATCGCTAGCCTAGTAATAATTTCCAGATTGTCGCGCATGGAGATTTCTTGGGACCATGAAGTCAGATAACATCGATTTGAAAAGCAAGCGTGGTTCCCATCGTTATTTGATGTTATAAGTTATCCGATCCTCCCTCCTCCATCTGACTCTACATCATCTCAATCATCAACTCCGTTTCCATAATACTGCCCAGCAACACTTTCAAGACACAAGTGCTTCAGCTTCGGACTACACATTTCGCCATTCATCATGATGGGTCACTACTCAGGATCTGATGACAAAGAGGACTCTCAACATGTTGAGATCGCCTCCTCGACCTCCAAAGCTCTACAATCAGAACACCTCGAAGACCTAGACAGTATCGAGCAGACTCAGTCTGGCAAATATGCATGGCTTGTAGCTATTACAGCAGGTGTTGGAGGTTTGCTATTTGGTAGGCATATCTGGTCCACACAGCCGAAGCACTTCATCTAACTTTCGAGACAGGCTATGACACTGGAATTATCTCAGCAGTCCTTGTATACCTCAACGATGATCTCGGAAAGGTCTTAGACTCGAGTGAGAAGGAGTTGATCACTTCAATAACATCCGGTGGAGCTTTTATTGGGGCAATTGCTGCTGGTCTCACAGCTGATCGCTTTGGTCGCAAAGGTGCGATCTACATGGGATGCTTCCTCTTCATCGTGGGGGCTGTGTTGCAAGCAGCAGCCTATTCTATCGCTCAAATGACCGTTGGCCGACTTGTCGTTGGTTTCGGTGTCGGTTCAGCAGCGATGATAGTACCTGTAAGTTTACCACCATCTTCTCCGAGTGTTGAGTGTCAGCTGAACGTTTCGCAGCTTTACATCGCCGAGATCGCACCCGCCAAATATCGAGGACGGATGATCGGTCTTGATAACATGTCCATTACAGGAGGTCAACTTATCTCTTACGGAATTGGCGCAGCACTTGCACATGTTGCTCACGGCTGGAGAGCAATGGTCGGTCTGGGAGCAGTCCCCGCAATCGTTCTCTGCTGCCTTCTTCCATTTTGTCCCGAGTCACCCCGCCAGCTCATCTACCACGACAAACATGACGAAGCTGCCAATGTCATCCGAAAGATCTTCCCCCAGGGAACAGAATTACAGGTTCAACAAAAGGTTCAACACATTGCAGGACATGTCGCGGAAGCCAAGGCTTTGAAAGAAGGGAAGGGGCAACTCTGGCTGATCAAGCAACTCTACGTTGTGCCTGGTAATCTCCGAGCTTTGATTGCGGCTTGTGGTCTCATGGCTATCAGTCAACTCGGCGGCTTCAATGCTCTTATGTACTACTCATCCACTCTGTTCGCACTCGTCGGATTTTCGAATCCCGTGGCTGTTGGGACGATCATTGCAGCCACCAACTTCTTCTTCACCTGGGTCAATTTGATGGTCGTCGACCGATTTGGCCGAAGACGAATTTTGCTAAGCACGATGTGGGGAATGGCACTATTCCTGGCTTTGGCAGCTGTTGCATTCCACTGGATCCCAATCAATCATGATCTGACTCTTAAGAGCACTGAGATTGGCTGGCCTGCCTATGTTGTCCTCGCATGTATGATCATCTACGTCGGCTTCTACTCTTCTGGTATGGGCAACACAGCTTGGCTTTCATCCGAG
>NYXK01000132.1 GCA_002685535.1 Deltaproteobacteria bacterium | reverse complement strand
TCATGGGTACTACGAGAATCAAGTCTAGCACGAGAACTAAGTCTAGCACGAGCATCATGGGTACTACGAGAATCAAGTCTAGCACGAGAACCAAGGCTTGTATGAGTTCGTATGGTCATCTTTCTGTAATCATTTTCCTTTTTGGCTCGAGTATTGGATTCTGCGGCTCCTTTCTTGCAACACCCACTCCAGAAACGATGAGTAATTTATTGATCTCGCTCTCTTCTCTTGGTATGAGTACCACAGTATATGTACCATCGCTAACTACTGCGTCATAGCACCTCTCTGGGGTGAGGCCGCGGCCTCTCATTGTCATTAAATGCATACCTTTTCGAACATACTTGGTAGCTACTCGCTTTACCTCGGAAGGATCATTATATGACATGGAGCGCTGCTGGTCTTGAAGACCTCCACTCTGATATACCTGGAAGGTTATTCGGTGCCGAGGGATTTTCATGTTGCCTTCATCAATAGGCGTGACAACCTCCTTCGTCAGTCTTAGTTTTCTGATGTGCACAATCGCGGACAAATGAATACATACCATCTCGCTCGTTTGCGAAGTGGGCACTAATGCCATCTGTGCCTGGCTTGACGGAGGCGGGGGTGTCGGGCGGTCTCTCCGTTCCCCTCGCCGCGCTGCATGCTCGTCTGGTATGCATTGGGTCGGGGCCGGCCCAGAAACGGCATCATGGGGTGATGACCCATCGCTTCCTCCGGTCATAATGCCTTCCGGTTTCTGCGGAGGTCGCCCTCGTGGTGCCTCAGCCGTTGCGTTTGGCAGACGCCTACCGAAGAACGCAAAATATATTGACCTCCGAACAAAGATTGATGTGATGCCCTTCCCCCTCGCATTGGTACCATCATAGAGAACGCCTAAGAAGAGGTAGTTCCGCTCGTACTCGTACGCCGTCTGGAAGAACCGACCACACCGTCGCGGAAGAGACTCGCCGGGCCCATCGACCACCGCCGGGGGCTTGATGTACTGTCGTTGCTTCTCGACGGCTTCTGCACGTGCTCTCGCTAGCTGCTCCACGCAGTTCTCAAAGACCTCCGGGTTGAGGTCGTACAGCTCCGGAGGGTTGTGCTTCAGGACGAAGTTACGAGCCTCGGCCCGGAATGGATCATCAGTCTTCAGCTTCCGGATGNTTTCCGAATCGAAGCCCAGCCGATCGGCCAAGAGCGCAAACCGGTGCCAGGTAACGGGATCAGGCTCTTCGATCGTTGGCTTCGGTCGATCTTTCTCCTTCTTCGCACACTCTCCGATCATGCGAGCAAAATGTCGCAGTGCAAAGAGATAGAGCTGTCGGTAGCCGAATTCAAACTGATCCGCTCCACTCCCTGCACGCGTGCTAAACACTGTTTCGGTCTCTTGCGTGACGATCTCACCAGTCGTCTGGTTCGCGCCAGAGAATCGCTGCTCCATCATGTCATGCAATGATCCCTTAAATGGCGGCTCAATTAAAGCTTTCATGATCTTCACACATGGGCTGAGCAACTTTAGATCTTCAAAGAGTGTGTACAGTGATGGGATGAGACAAGTTATAGTGGCAATGTTCTTCCAGATGGACCGCCGCTTCTCTTCTTCGCTTATTCTGGAAAAGAGCTTGCCCGAATCGAAGAGCGATTTCAGGAAACTGAAGTCGTCTCCTGATACTTGCGGGGCTCTCAGCTGCAAAGTTTCAACGGTGAATCGGTCGGTGTTCANCATGAGATCTTTGTCTCCGTCCAAGATGAAAGACCACATCTGGAAGATGTGGTCAAGGTAATGTAGGATCTCCTGCGCAAAAGGTCAGTTCACACGGTTGCGATGAGAGTTGTCTAGCAGACCTCGTCGAATCGCATGACGAGAAGTTCCTGCATATTGCCAAGCGAGAATCCAGGCCCTGGCCAGAGACCACGAACNACCAGCAAGGCATCAAAAGCATCCTTGTACCTTTCTCGCTTGAGAAGCTGGCCCAAACCTTTCTGCTTGCTCTTGGACAAGTACGCCCGCCACCGTCTCTCAGCGAAGGGCTTGTTTCGCCGTTGGTAATCCCGGATCTTTCCATAGATTTCCCCGTCAGCAAAATTCAACGAGTTGGAGTAGTCCTCGCCCAGGGCGGCTTGAGCCTCCGGACTCATTGCTAGATGAGCATTAGTGACTGCCTAGGAGCAATCGAGGGTTTCATGGTCAAACCTGATAGATATAAATCCACTGTCCACCATTCATCTTTCGGTGCCAAGGTTNCNAGAGCAGCCAGGATCCTATGTTGGCCATGGAGGCACTCAAGCATGTACTTTGGAGGTAACGTCAGTTTCGGTGGGGCATCTTGCGCACTGTGAAGAAGATCTTTGAGCGTCCTCCCTGATTGTTGTAGTGCNATATTTAGGTCTTGCTCGGTAATGATTGCTGGTACATGGTTAGGTGGTGATAGCCGAAGACAGCCTTGTCTTGCGAAGATTCTCTTTAGCCTTTCAATATTCTTCCTNTCTACNGCTCTCGAGTACTTGAGGTCAAATCTNAGCCTTCTTAGACTGACACATGCTGTCCCTCGAAAATTCTGTTCTCGATCTTCGGCAAGCTGCCTCTCTTGCTCCGTAGCGTGATATTGGATATCGTATTGCATGTTCACCGTCGTATTTCAGTTGCGCGCCCGCGAGAGAGAGAGACAAGTGACGAGAAGAAGGAGAGGAGTGAGAATAGACTTCGTCTATCGGGTCCATTTTGGGCAAAAGCCGAATTAGAACTGGTTGAATATGTCCACTTCTACCGCCCTAAGGCATTTCAGAGGTAACCATATCATTTTGGCTCCTGACCCCTGTTCTTGGTACTAATATTCTCTGGCCGATTACCTGAAAGGTGTCTGATGGTACAGTATTCGTGCCTCTCTAGCTACNAATGATGCNAATTGAGCGCCTGCTGTCCCGTCTTATGTGGCTCNAGTCTCGGCGTTGACGATCNAATTNTGGCAAGCAACTCCAATCTTAGCCCGTCGCTTGTCCGTACGTGATGAGGACCGCCTCACACCTAAATTAGAATTTGAGAAGTCGAGATACAGTACTGTACTGTACTCTCCTAGAAAATATTGCGAAGGCCTTTGAACCANCAAAACCGGCTTTGGTTTACGAAAGTTCCAAATTAACAACCCGCTCTCATGACCTTTGCAACTGACTTCGTATCGTCACACCTATGGCTCGTCGACTAGAGAGATCCAACTCAACTTTAACGCAGTTTCCAGGCCCGGTTT
Organism: Deltaproteobacteria bacterium; assembly: GCA_002685535.1. Classification (GTDB taxonomy): domain Bacteria; phylum SAR324; class SAR324; order SAR324; family NAC60-12; genus Arctic96AD-7. The sequence goes on along the minus strand of NYXK01000132.1, from coordinate 8,074 downwards.
CGTTTGAAGAGCAAGAAAACTTACAATCTCACGCCATCACATCGCTAAAGAGGAACCAACATGCCGACCATCAGCCCCCCCGGTCACGGAAGAGGAGACATCGTGAAGAGCAATCCGACTCTGACACAAGAGGTGACGATGCTGGTCAGTTCATCAATGACATGCGTTCACGCCGACTTCCACCAACGCTCAGTCCAGTTGACTCTCCTTTCATACCACAAGGAATCTGCAGCCCAGAGGAGCCACCGTTGGATCTGTTGCCGCTGAGAAGGGCATCCCCATGGAAATACTATACTAAGGTGTACCGCCGTGAGCTGGGGGGGTCAGTAGTTGTTGCGAGCAGGGTTCCGGCCACATTTGAGCTCTTCGTAGTGAAGTACACAGCTGGATCCGAGGTTAATGACCAAGCACAGACCCTCCGACAAATTAGACATGAAAATTTCCTCACTTGCATTGAAATATTTGCGTATGAAAATGCGATCTATACTATTTCCGAATGCATGGCCATCTCCCTGATGGATCTCAACGGATCTGCTCTACCACCGAACGAGACTCAGGTAGCGACAATCGCACATGAGGTGAGCTGTTACTACCCAAATATCATTGGGCTTTGGTTTTAATGTGGTAGGTGCTAACGGGACTTGATTTCCTCGCCGCTCGAGATATGATACATGGAGATATTACATGTTCTACTATACTACTGTCTGTTCGCGGAGATGTTAAAATCGGTACGTCCTCGGCCTAAGGACTGCTTGCTGTACTAATCTGTTGTCTAAGCCAATCCTGAAGGCTGCATGGACATTGGTCTGCGAAGTCACGGGCTGCGCAAAGATACCGAAGCATTAGGCTTCGTAATGCTCCAGCTTATGGAGCGGGGCAGCCACCCCCGTGGAAGACTGGCCTTGGAGCATCCCGACAGGTGGTCTCAACAGGCAGAGAAATTTCTGCATTTAGTAGCATCGAGTTCGGCTGAAGAACTTTTGTCGGTAAGTTACTTGAATCCTCACTTTCTATATGTCTGATTGTCCCAGCACGCTTTCTTGAACAACTCACCACGAAAGGAGGAGCTTGTGAGCCTGGTTGGTTGTGCTCAGATATCCTCGCACATCCCATTCTGTCTTGAAGGGTCTTGATGGTCATCTGAACTCGGGGAACGCTTTTGGCAGTGCCAACGTACATATACGTAGAAAACAGAAAAGATTCGTACTTGGTATGTTGCTACCACTCAGGAATATAAGATTTTAAATGGATTTAGAGCGTTGGAGCCAGAGCACAAAGTGCAAGAAATGTCCTCAGTGGGGCTAGGCTAGAGGACATCGGCAAAGACAGTACATACGGTATGAAAAATATGCTTCTCAACTATACTTAATGGAAACCATGCGAGAGTTATTGGCAGTCTTTATGTTGACCAAAGCTTCAGAGAATGTATTGTTCTACCGAAGTCAGGGAAACGCGGCAAGAGTAGGGCTTACAGGCCCTACTGGGTTTGGAATACGGGCCGGCCCGTGCCGCGCGTCTTTCCCGAACCGAAATAGAGTACGAAAGAGCGCCGCGCTAAAAACCGGCCATCTCCAAAGCGTAAGGAACACCGAAATCTTCCACTTTTGAAAACTGCACCCCAAAACGCCACCACAGATCCGAATACTTCAATTAAGCTGGATGCGATATAAGATTAGTCCAGGTATCTTTTCGTAGAGTCTTGGCAGTTTCAAAATTATAAGGAGTTTTGTTATAAGATTTTTCAGGCGAGGTATGATTTCCAAGTTCTCGCTTAAGTTAGCAAGATGGACGATTTTTAAAGCCGCTCGCCTTCGTATTGTAAAGCCTCAGAGCAAAGACCACCGATTGATCGCAGTAACTTCCTTACTTGGTCGTGAACGCAAATTCGGGTTTTCGCTCGCATGTCACTTTTAATGTTTAAACGAGTTAAACATTCGATACTGCTTAGTAAGGGCTTCCAAATCATTGGGCAAGATAAGCGAAGGACGATTCCCGAGATTTCTTCGCTAACCTCGGAGCCCATCACACCTTCGATTTCCAGGGGAAGCCAGTTCTCCTGCCACACTATTCTAGCAAGCTGCGATTTTTGCTGCCAGCCCTCTTTTGCAGTCGCACTTTTGCCTCCCACCAAGAAGCTACTATTTTGCAGCCACAGAATTAGACGTAAAGCCAGACTCAGTTGTAAAGACCGGAACTGACGCATTCTGATCGTTAGAAGTGTTTCTGGCCAAAAATGAAGGTCGTGATATTGGGGATTTGAAACTGTGCTAGAGTCTGCAGGGTCAGACTTGCCCGTGGTTTGGAATACTATCACGTGATCGTAGCAGGTCCGTGCAGGGGTTGCAACTGCCTCTGCAAGCAATTTTGACCCTGGTTCCAGCCTTTTGCTCCACTTTCGGCCTGCACCGTGGTTAGATTGTGGCTCGATTCTACCACTTCTTCAGAGTCAATTTTGTAATTCAACCCAAGCGCTGGCTCCAATTCTGACCGCTATTCTAGTCCTCTTCCGTTTGCTACCAAAACCACTTCCAATTAGCCGCATTGTTGCTGCCATGTATTTTGCATCGTGCCAGACAAGCAGCCATTTCTTCAGGCAGCTCTGCATTCCTCGACCAAGCAGAGTACCACACAGCTATTTTTGCTACCACACCTCTTCCAGAGAGCTGCCATTTCTGCCATCACACTTTTACATCCTTTGAATGAGCAGCCATTTTGCTGCGACACCACTTCCAACAAGGGAGCGACTTTTGCGGTCAAACTTGTGCATCCATCCACCAAGCGGTCAGGGGATGATGGATGCAGACGAATGGGCGCGCCCAGTACGGGCCTGTAGCATCTGGCGTGCGGCCTGGCCCGTAAGCCGCACAACAGCAGCAACTCGGTTGGGTTTCCGACAAGGCGCTTGGCGTGGGAACAAGGGGCAGTGCATCTCCACATTGTCGAAGGCTGGAGACACTCATCTCATCACTTAAAATCAAAATGGCGATCAAAACTAGTTGGACTACTACTTTCCGTCAGAACAGACGCAGAGAGCGTCCTGGCTCTCGAACTCGTCGCACCATTTCCCGCAAGGCCAATATCCTCGATGACTTGCAACGAAGGCTGCCCAGACTCTCACGACGCTGATCCCCTCCCACCCTCTTCCAAGGCCAGTCCTAGTCCTCTGTTACGTCAAGACTTCGATCAATGTTGGCAGCGCTGGAAATTGCGACAGGTGGAGGAGGAGGCACAAGCAGAGATGGATAGGTTGCTGCTAGAGCAGAAACAGCAAAGGCTATTTGGCGGAGACAGCGGTGATGACGGAAGTCTTTGTCTTGCAATGCTGGACGTGGTGATGCGGCTCTTCGGCAATATCGACTATACGGATCCGTGAACGCATCTCATATGCAGTAATCGTCAGGCATAAGCGACGAACGATCTTGCATGTCTTCTACTGCTCTCACAGCTTCACAAACGATTCAGGTCGCGACATCATCAACAGTTCTGGCCTTTACCACACCACTCCCGCGTTCTGGGCCACCGATTGTACTGGTAGGATTCAGGAGCTAGCAGAGTGCTGTTGCCACGGGTTCAAGGATCTAGTTCGAATGCCACCTTGAATGTTGCCTCCGGCATGGCATCTTCACAGCGGTTTTACTTACTATATCTCCATACTCACCAAACACTTAACTACCTCAGCAGCCCAAGGGTCAATCCAACATGCCTCCTCCCGCTCCCGCACCTAGCTCCAAACGGTGCAAGGCCTCTATACTCTCAACCACCTCCGCTAAACCTTCCTACACGAAATACCTCACGAACACCACGCCACTCGCAACCATGCTCCCTATATTCGGCCGGGTAGCCGAGAGAAGTGAGCGAAGGTGCAACAAGATGGTTGGGGAGGGTGATCAGCTGGACAATTGGGATTATATCAACAACATCAGGAGGTGCAGAGATCTGGGGTCGAATTTATGGATAACAGACTCCTGAACTGGTTCTAATATCCGGAACCGGCCATCACCGAGCCCAATACAATGGAGCCTCGAGAGACTTCGAGAGAGGACACACGTGGACAAGGTACTAATGAAGCCATGGCACCATCTGCAGTCGTTACTACAATGGGAGTTGATGAAACGACTGTTGGTAGAGCGGTGGAAGGAAATTTACCCTCAATAACTCATGCCGATGTGGTGCGCTTGATCTTGAAGAAGACTTCATTATTGTTGTCGGTTACTTTGATGTTCAGATGTTCGCTGACCGGTTGACCTTCAGGCTCTTTAGGGGTACCTGGCCTGCCGTTTTCGTCGGATGCGGGACATGATTTCAATTGCTGACGCCAACGGTCTTGATGTTGTCTAATTGTTGTGAGCAGGCCGCGATAACGCCCGTACCGACTACGACGACGATACAGACGGCGAGTTACCATCGATCGAAGAGCTTTGGAGTCAGACGTTACGACAGGGGATCTCGACGGAATATCTGAATTATGCAGACGCCCTCAAGCCCCCCGAAGGGTCTGCTCTTGACACAAATGGAAGCCGTAGCCACGGCACTCGAGACAAACCGGTAATTCTCGAAGATGATGAGTCAGATACTCCCAACCCCGAAGCCACTACCGTTTCCGCCTCAGTGGCCGCTGGTGCTGATCTCGCCTTTGACTTCAGCGAGCCAATTGATCCGTCCAGTGATGAACGATGGTGGGATGTCGAAGACGGCTGTTTCGTTGACGAAGGCCTCCGTCCAATTCTTCCGCTCGAGCAGACCGCTTACCTTCAACGCCCATGCTCGCCCAAGGCCAGCCGTACTCTCGCCACCACTCCCCTGGGCCAACACAGGACCAGGTTAACCAACGTGATAATAATGGAACCACGCGAGGCGAATCGGCCGAGCCAGCGCCTCACACTCTACCTCGACCATTTGTCGGAGACGGTGGAGGGAGTGACGAAAACGCCTCTGAGTTTGAAAGAGACATGCAACTGGAGGATGACGACGACGGTGAGGAGCGGCGGCACCAGGACGGGCTTGAAGAGGCCAGCGGCAATCACTACCTCAAAGGTAGTGATCGCAGTTATGACACAAGCGACGAAGATGACGAGAATCCACGACCTGCAAAACGGCGAAACCTTCCCACCGCACCTACCGACAATGCTCTGACACCACCTGATGAGCCAACACCCGTATATAACGACGACCACCATACTTCGTGAACTTCCCGAACTTCCTCTATTACGGTAGAGTCGGCACCAGTTGCTGAATATCAGGAGTGGCCCTTCCAAGGCTTCCTCAAACGCACCAGGATCGGGGATGATGTGACGTACAATCTTGAGTTCAAACTGCCACCGATCTCAAAACACTTTCACTTACCGATTAATTCCGGGGCATTAGACATCAATCACGACGATGCTGCACATTCCAAGATATACCAAGCACCGTTGATGCCAAAGAAGAGCAAGGTTCCATGGACCGAAGAAGAGGATGCAAAACTGCTCCAAATGTGGAACGAAGACCGTTCGTGGGAATACATCTTTGCTGCCCTTCCTGGCCGGAGTGAAGGGACCATCCGGGTTCGCTGTTCAACAAAATTCAAAAAGCGATCCCGTATAAGGGCCGATCGTTCTTGAACCCTTCTTGACTGCTTCATTGACGTTCGCGCTCCTGTATAGGAGAAGCTCGAGCCGTCAAGCAGGAGCATGAGCAAGCACAGCCTGTGGTCAGTCCTACCTGGTTTGCCGCCTAACCAGAACTTATTCAAGCCGCATGCGGCCCTGAAAGAGACTGTAGTATGCGGATGAAGGCTGTCTGACTCATTCGATTTTCTCCGAGACTCTTTGAGGAAAGGTGGTTAACGAAGCTGTAGAGAGAGGGCGACGCGGAGTAGGGAATGACATCCATTGTAGTAAGAAGTGAGCTTGTGAAATGCTCGAATAGCGTGTTAAATATCGAGAAAGAGACTTTTCTTACCGATTAGGTATAGTGCCATCTGCCGCCTAAGGCGCGACTGGATGGCCTGAGGAATCCAAGGCTCAGGCGCGTCTGAGTCCCACGTGCCATTAAATTTTAGTGCTCGCCTTAGTGCCCGATCGGTTTCATCTTTCACGTTCTTCGGTCAAACTATCCTTCATTCTACCACGTTAAGGCTCCGCGAAGAGAGATTTTCGCTGTGATCGTATAGCACCAAGAATTTGGGCAGTTCTGGGTGGCTTTGTATCTGGGCGCATCCTTAGTTTTACCTTCCAACCAAACAGGGCTGCAGCCATCTCACCATCGCTCATTACGCCAACGACGTCTGGTATCATGAGCGACAATTCGCTTTCGCAGTTTGCCTCGGCCGCCTCAGTCGAGGCACTGAATGCTCACTTTGCACAATTAGCTAAGCAGGATAAAGAGAGATCTGAACTCACATTTGTAAGGCGTCCCTAACCACTGAAGCCTGGTAAAGTCGGTATGAATCGCGAAAAATAGTGGATTCACATCGTATGGCACAAATTTTGGGCTTCCTTGTTAACCTTGTGTCGTACAGGGCGTGTTGAAGAGACTTTATAGCTATGAACAGGAAATTCATAGACTTAAGATGGATCTAGAAGACCAGACGAAATCACGCATGATATACCAGCAAGAAGCCCGCGTCCTAGAAGGACAGAAGAGGGAGATTGAGCAACTAATTGTGATCCTCCATTTCCCGTCAACTTGATTCTAACAGCAGCTAATGTCACCTCAGAATAAAGACCCCTACGTTGTTGTCCTTGTAGACGGCGATGGCTCTAAGTTCCTGGATGGTCTCCTTCAAGACCCAGTCTCAGGTGCTGCCAAAGCCGCCCAGAGACTGAAACAAGAGATTAAAGATTATCTGAAGGATACGCCTTTAGGAGCTGTGGACCTTCCTATCTTAGTTCGCGTTTTCGCTAATCTAAACGACCTGGCGAGGTCACTTCGCCTCTCCAACATTATCGAGTCGGCCGACGACATGCGCACGTTTGCCGAGCAATTTACCAATAGTCGTGCTGAGTTCGACTTTATTAATGTTGGACGTGGTAAGGAGAATGCCGATTCTAAGATGAGAAGTGAGTTTCCAGTTGCTCAAACCTACGCGCTAGTTCGTTTAGACTCACCGACCGACAGAAATGTTCAAACATTTCTTGAAGAACTTTCAGTGCAAGAAGATTTTCTTCGCAGGCTGCCATGATAATGGTTATCTACATGAGCTTAGGGAGCACGTAGGAGATCCAGATGCCAAGGAGCGTATTGTCCTTCTGGAGACCACACCAGCGGAGCCAGGGTTTGTGACCCTGGGCTTTTCTATGATACGCCTCGACACTGTCTTCCGTTCTGAGCCTCTTGGGAACGAGAGAAAGTACACGTATCCGAATCGCCCATTGCCTAGTCAATCCGTTCATTCGTCAGTGCTGCTCGAAAAGTCGACCGTCGACGGAGGCTCGCGTGGCCCCCCTGAGCCATCTCGTATACATCAGTCTCCGGCGTCTCTGCTGACAATGACGCCGTCCGAGGGCACCGGCTCGCCGTCTCCCACGCTATCGGCTGCATTACTGGCCGCTTCCTCCGTGCAGCCATCAACTCCTACCGCGAGCGTCTCCACTTCCGGCAATGGCGGCATTTCTATAAAGTATCCTTCCAGCTATGCCGCAGCGGGTAGTGCCAGTGGACACCAAAATATCACCATCCAAGCTGCAAAAACCAAGAACCCCAAGACTATTGAATATAACAAGTATCACCAACGCCTTGATCCACCGATCAAGAATCCTGGCTTTAATAATAATCCTTCCCAGGCGACTTACAAGGCGAAGGCGGATAGGGTCAAGCCGACCGCCTTTTGCAACCACCACTATTTAGCTGGCAAGTGCAAATGGGGAGATGAATGCGACAGGGACCACAGCACAAAACTCACGCCCGGAGAGGTCGCCATCCATCGCTACAAGGCACGCACGAGCGTGTGCCCTGCAGGCCCGGCATGCGACGATTATAGTTGCTCCCTTAGTCATCATTGCCTCCACGATCCACAGTGCAATCGGGGTGACTGCAAGTTCAAGAATACAAGATACGGGGACTTGCATTTGTCTAAGGAGGATCTGGTTGCAGC
>NYXK01000131.1 GCA_002685535.1 Deltaproteobacteria bacterium | reverse complement strand
ATTTTTTTTCCTTTTGGGGTTTATTTTGGACTGGCTGGAATCATATGGCATGAGGTTATGGTATGAGGTTTAACAGAATGTTTGGGAGGTGAATTTGTTTGCATTTAGATGGCATTTATTTTGGTTTATATCTTGTGTTAAGGGCATGGAGTGGACTATGCTTATAATGAGGCAAATGTTTACGAATATAGATAATTAGATAGATATGAATATAATGCAGTATCGGACTTGATCGTTCACTATTCCATCTGGGGACTTGAACCCGGCGCCGTCAAAAGGCCTTTTTACAATACCTTGACAGCCTTGAGACACCAAATTTGCTACTCAAGAACGCGAATGTCTTGATGTCTTTGTTCTGTCTGGAATGTGAATTGTTGTCTCGGAGCTGTGGAGTCTGGCTATGGTTCCTCCGGCAGTCTGGAGTGTGGATTCTCCAAACAGGGGTCAACCCAAGCGAGACGCGCATCAATAAAAGTGACAAAGTGACAGGGGGCATGACTAAGTCCAACCCCTTTTGACCTAGCGTTGTCAGCATGCTGCATAACCACCAAAAGCTGACGACCACGGACAGATACCTTCTTAATACCGCGTGACTACCAACAGTAAAAGAAACCTTCCAAAAATATAGAAGTCAGCACGTTGCATTCTCTTCGCGATATACCCACTACTTGAGCATACCAGTTCCATCAAGGTGCAGAAACCCAAGAGACAACGATGCTCTCTGGCCCCTTACCCGAGGCGCCAAACCCCGGCTGGAGAATAGAAGATCCAATTGCAGAGCAGCAATACATGAGACCCATACCCGGGAAAATAGAGCTTCAATATATGACTCAACGATCAGAAATCAAAGATCAAGAAGAAGACTGGACCGGCAAAAACAGCACTGCTCTCAGACGTAAACTGCAAAATCGCTTGAACCAGCGAGCCTCGCGTAGGTCTTCTCCTTCTCCGTCCCTACTTCCCTCCACTTCAATCTACCTGTATGTATACCCTACTAACACACCAAAGGGAAACGCCGAAAACAACTCGCCACCCAAACCCCCCAAGTCTTCATCCAAGACACCTCATGTCCACAAAAGCAACAAGATGTAGTCCTCCCCATCAACCCCACGGCCTACATAACCTCCATATCAACACGCCCCAACCGCACCTCCACCTCCAATTCCATCCACCCACCCCCCTGCATCTACACCACCACCCGCCTCATTCTCTCTAGCCCCCCCTCCTTCACCACCTTCCTCCTCACCCCCCTGCCCGTAGACCAAAAGCTGCTCACCCTCCTCCACTTCAACCTCGTGCGTGGGCTCCTCCAAAACGTGCACATCCTCGGTCTCGACCCGGATCTCATGGAAGATGACATCCCGTCTCCGTTCCAGGGTCCGCAGGATATGTTGGAGGGCCTGATGGCGAGATTGCCCGAGGCGTTGAAACCAACCAAGTTGCAGCTCGAGGTCCCGCATCATCCTGAGGTCGATGGCTTTCCGTATAGGGAGTTGAGGGATAATTTCATTAGGGCGGGGGAGAGCTTTGATACGGAGGAATTTTGTATGGATATTTTGTATGGGGTGGAGGCTAGTGAGGAGGATGTTGGAGATGGTGGAGAGCAAGGGCGAGGGCGAGGGGGAGGGCAAGGGCAAGGGCAGTGTGAGGGGATGAGTAAGGTGGCGGGGATTTCAAATGGGAGGACGGGGCTGATTGTTTGGAGTGATCCGTGGTTGACGGGGAGTTGGGAGGTTGAGGAGGGCTTTGCGAGGAAGTATAGTTGGTTGCTTAGGGGTTGTAGGGATATTTGTGAGAGTACGAATTTTTGGAGGAGGAGTAGAGGGGAGCCGCCGTTGAGGTTTGAGGAGGTAAACGATTAGCCAAATTAGACATAGAAACGCGCGATGTTGGTAATGAGTGTTCTAGCCTGCTAGATTGTTTTGAATGATATTCTCGCTTGTTAGAACGATACTCTTCTCTGGCCTCCTATCTAGAGCTTGCCCATGGCGCTTCGCTGCTGGTTTCACATCTTCTCTTACATCTTCTTTAAAACGGAGATTGTTTGCTAAGATAAGTCTGCAACTCACGACTCCCCAGAGAACGTAGTATGTTTCGAGGAGGGGGTTGTAAAGAGTTGATTTCTAAGTTCTAAGTTCGAGACAAGGTTTATAACGTATTAAAAGCCTCTATTTGTGACTCAGGCCGGCTCTAGCGCCCCCTGGCGACTATATCTCCTTATCGAAGCCTATAACCGAACACACACGGCACAATGTTACAATCAATACACAACCCGCGATGGGTAAGATCACGTCTTGTTTCCAACTCCCTTCATTTACTTAACGAACTGACCTGCCCATGAGTCGACTAATGGAAATGCCTCTTGCTGCCAGTCCCACGTCAAGACGCGGCAAAGTGAAATGTAGCTCCACGCTGTCATCAGTTGGGTTTCTTCAAGCTCACTGTCGTCAAAGATCATTTGCAATAGAAACTGTCATCAAGTAGTCCTGTGACCTCTTATGTGTAGAAGTATATACCAAATTAACTCTGGATGTAAGTGAAATTAGTAATGCTTGGTATTTATCTTATCATATTTTAGTAGCAGAGCTATTCAGACGTATAGAGCTAAAAAAAACTTTCCACGAATGGCTTCTGTTCGTCTGTAAAAAATATACTGGCGAGCGAGAGTTAGCGGCACTGTATTTACCGCCTGTGTTTGACTACCCTGTGTTGACATACCTGTTGAGCGACTCTTTGTTTTTGGACTCCTACACTTTAGCCAATAAGGATCAATGAAATGTCTGAAAGTCTCACATGGAGCAGGCACTTAGTGTGAGGTTTTATTATGGTTTTATTGTAGTTGCTGTGCGTAGAGATTTGGGCGAAGTGTTGACAGGCAAACAAAGCAAACGTCAAGTCTGTGTTGCGAATAACGTGCTTCCTTGTAAGTTGTGAGCGAAGGACTTCTATATAAGGCGAGAGTATAAGACTAGCAGCAGCATTGATGGTAATAAGACACTTATTCTGTCTGCCATACAATATATCTAATACATCTATGAAAGCATGCGACAAGAACCAAACAGTTGTCCAGCTGTGGCTGGATGGCTTCATGAAGCGAAGTTTACCATGTGTGCCAGAATCACCTCGAGTTCACCTTACAAGCGACCTACTGGCAGCAAGTCTGAAGCGAAAATGCGTCCTGATATTCACTCGAGCAGAGAATTTATCACCTCGCTCGCGCTTAGCTGCACCTCAACCTGCACCTTGAAATAACACAAAGCCTTGTTCTCCCGTTCTGACTATACTCTTCACTCTCCTTACTTCCCATACACTCGTCTTCGATCTCAATCTCGACTCGACCGAGAAAATCTTGTACAATCCAACAACAGCGGAGGAAACCTTGTCCTTTCTTGTATCGCACCCCATACCACTTGACCTGAACCCTTCAACGATACCACAATGGCGACCACCAACCGCACCGTCATCGACCCTGCCGAAGACCCCCGCCTCCCCCCCAACGACATACCCGAATACCTCTTCACAGTCGCGCAACGCTGGTCCGACAAATCACCCACCTCGCCCTCCCTCAGAGGCTTCGAAGCCTGCAGCAGCGGCCTCGTACCAAGCAAAGAGAACCCCGACGCCTTCCCAGCATCTTTGCTCCACCTGGAGGTCTTCTACGATAACTACTGCGGCATCATGAACTTTCCATTGACGTTCAAGACGAATACACATGCGCACTTTGTTGGTCTGTTTTCTACCCGAAAGCTGGCCGAGAGAGAGGCGGAGCTGCTCAGGGTGGGAACCGATACCGAGTATAGGGTCTACTGTGTTCGTGGCGCTGAGTTAAGGGAGATGGGTGTCTCGGTTATCAGAGGACGAGCCATCGTCACCATTGGCCGTCCGAATGATAGACGAGTAGTCCACACGGATCATGTCATTGGCGAGGAGTTCCTCGTATGGGGACGAGTTCCGGTTGAAGCAGTTCTGGGAAGTTGGGGAGCAGATGGTGTGATGCAATATGCAAGAAGTAAGTTGATTCTCGTACTCCATATTCATATGCATGTCGATCTGACGTGTGAAATAGTTCGCCAAGAAGCAGCACGCCTGCGTGGACCGTCGAAGAGATTTGATTACATCCAAAACTACCTGCCAGGACCGGAGGCTACTGCTAAGGAAGCTTTCGCTTGGCCAAATTCGTTGCCAAGCCGAAGCCAGGATCGTGGTTCCGCTTCTACTTGTTTACAACCATCGAAGAATGTCCATCCTCGACTACTAGGTCTCCCACCTCCTCCTCCGCTGCAGGCTACGCCAGCTCCTGATACTACGATGGTACGGCGTTTACCTGGCTTGTTGGCAACCGCTCCGTCTTTGATGCAGCAGCAACGACTATATCAATCACCATATGGCGGATCCACCATGAACCCCAGCTTCAATGCACAGGCAGTGAAGAATTTGGTGTCCGCAGAGCATCCAGCTGTTACGAAACTTGACTAAAGATGGGCCTCTAATTGATGGATGGGAAAGCGAGAAGAACGATATGTCGTCAAATGCTTCGAGTACATATGGCCAGATGATGTAGGAACGCACAGCGCAGGTAGTGGATAAGAGGGCAGAGGTCTTCGAAGTTGTATGAAGTCGTCCTGGTCGTTTTTAATTCACCGTCCTTTTTTCCAAATCAGGTCCAACCTTTCTTCAGCTATTCTCACCAGCCGGCCGAGCCCCGGTCAAGTTGACCACTCCTCCCATTCCAAGATTCTTTTCTCTCTGTACCCAACCAGGGCATTCAGCGACTCTGTTTTGAGATACAGCTCTATCATGCAGAACCTCCCACACAGGTGGAAATCCAGCTTGCAGTGGCCCACCTTTCTGCTTCGCTCCGATGATGGCAAACTTCCCCTGAGTATGGCTAATAAACCCATGCAGCAAACCTTGCTGGATAAGACTTGCAATGATCGGCTCAACATCGTTCAATTCTGGCATCTTATTTCCAAAGATCGTGCCCCTGCCAATACGAAGAGATTGGGGTCTATTCTGAGGAGGCACCAGGTCTGGAGTCTTCATGAACATAGCGTTGGCGTGAGTGCGTCCCGATTGCATGAACGCGTGTGGATCAACTGGTTTCTGCCAGCCTTCCAGAAGTTTCTGGCAAAGCTGAAAAGCGACTACAACATCCTCAAGACTCAGTGTAGGGGCTTTCTTGGATTCTGGGTCCCAGGGGAAGTTGTACGTCAGGAGGAAGACTCGACGAGCCAGCGAGCGCCACACCAGAACTTCGCATCTCGATTGCAGCTGCAAAAGAATCCCGTGTTCGAAGAACCACCTTTCGTTTCCAGATTCTGGCCCTAAACCTCTCTTGAATGCTGGCATGTCTCCTTTTCGAATGGCGTTGGCGATCGGTATAAACTTCTGGAGCACATCCGACTCCGGGCGACCAGCAAATGCTTGGGATGGGAGACGACCTAGTATAAGATTTGCTGAAACGAGGTATATGAGAACTGTTCGTCGCTGCTTGATGCAACGATTATGACACTGATCATAGGCTGACTGGAGGCATTGCTGCGCATAATAGAAGTGACCAGTCGCAAAATGATATCGGCCGAGGTAGTAAAGGTATGTTACGCGTTGCGCTGCGGGGTAGAGACCTAAAGGGGGCGAAGCAGCCACAATATTTGTGAAGAGCTGTTTGGCCAATGAAGTTTTCCGACTCTGCGTAGTACGTTAGACATAGGAATATCGAATCGAATGCGTGCTGCGTACTTTGAAGAGCAGTTTGAGAACCATATTCGCAAACGAGTATATTCCAATCTTCTTTCCTTCTGGCTTCCCATCTCGTCCTATTCCATTCCTGCTAGCCGTCCTTTCGTTAAGGCACAGTGTAAATGCCCGTTGTATAGTTTCCGCAGTGGCCTCGACCAATGTCTTCTTCTCTCCTTGATCAACATCCTTCACTTCCACCATTCTCCGCGTCAAGTCTGGGCGCTTGTCGAGCATAATAGCGAGTCTCGCGAGACTTGAACACAGGCGTATGGAAGTGGGAAGCATCACTATGCCATACGTTGCGTTCGACATTGCGGTATTGCAGGAACTGTCGCATCACACTTTCAGTATACAGGACAGCGTGGCGGGGGCCAGAACATCTTACACTATTAGCGAAGATAGCTTCACATGTGTTGAGACCAAATCATCGAAGTCCGCATCCTTCCAAAACTCCAGGTATTCTTGTATGAATACAAGGAAGCCAGGCCATGATCCTCCTTCGTCAGCCCTGTCATCGTCGTTGAACGGCAGGAGCTTCTCAATGTGTTGCTCAAGCCTCTTGCTGTCGCTCCATGAGGACCTTAGCTCTTGGCTTAATTGTAGATATTCAGCAGGCAGTGGAGGCTCGACTTGAAGGAAGCTCTGCAGCTGAACGGCATCCTTTGCTTTGAGGAATTTGAGGATGGAGGAGAGGAATTCGTCAAGGACGGCCATTGCGGATGTCGCAGACAATTAAATTGGAAGCGATAGTGCAGCAGATCTTATAGCATTAGATGAGAGTCGCTGGACATGGTTTGGAATTTCAATTGTTTGTCGAGGTATGGCCTGGGACATGAAGTCCGGTGCTGTGTATTCAACAAACAAGGCGCGCAAGGCTGAAAGAACAAGAACCCCAGGCACTATTCCCAATCGGACTAGCTTGCTTTTACCCCTGAACAAAGTCCTCGCTCGGCATGGTTTGTTTACTTCTCTTCTATCTTCACTTAAACGAACATTGCCTGGCGATAGATTTCCCGATAGGCCCCATCTTCCTAAGGAGAGGACCTTGCATCAGACACACTACAGATTGTCAGGCCAAACATTTCGCGAGACTGGCCTTGAAATGGCAGCCTTTTCATCCTTGCGAATCACAGACTTGGCTGGGTACGATTTCAAGAGCTGAGATGCTGCTACTATTGGTAAAGAAAGATATGTCCTCTTAAAGGATTTCAATTAACTTCTTTCATCTTACCAGATCTTGGAGCATATACATTAACTACACAGAACCATCCTCCACTTTATGCTTGACATTCCCGACCTGATGTTCCTTCCCACTACTTGACCTCCTTGGAGTCCTTCGTCTTACCTTGGACATTTGGCTGCTCCTCAGCGGTAGTCGTCCGGTGCATGAGATCGATCTTCCCGCCTAGAAGACCATTCTCTTCAACCAAGTTCTGGCTGTCACTATGGAATTGTCAGCATCTTCCACCCATATAGCGAAGGGATACATACTTCAAAGTCTGGTTCGGTAAATACCAAATGATCGGGAAGCAAGGTACAATGATCGCCATCGCCGCGATGAAGAAGTAAGAGGTGACCTTGTCGAAAGCAGTATTGATAGCAGTCCTCTCGACTGTTCCCCATGCTGGGATCAAGGTAGATGTGATGGAGTTGAAGAGCGCATCGATGAGCTCTGGAGTGGAGTTATCTCCGAGAGCCTTGGCGAGTTCCTCTCTGAAGGTGTTGGTGTAGATTGCTCCTGAGATGGCGGTTCCGATAGCGCCGCCGAGTGTACCGATCATTACAACGAGAGATGCCATCTGTGCGGTTTTGGAATGGGGCACGTTGACGACGGCTGCAACGTATCCACCAGTTTGAACGATACCATTACCGAGACCCCTGGCGACTTGTTAGTATTATGTATTCCGCAACGTGATAGCATGGACCGAAACGAAGACTTACTGAATGAGCTGCACAATGAATAACTCAGCCTTGCTCGGGTTGGCAGTTCGCACGCGGAACATGACACCATATCCGATAATCCTGATAACAGCACCACCCATAATCCACCATTTGTACTGCTTCGTCTTCCACATCACCAATCCAAACAGCATTCCCGTGCAGAACACCATAACACTGCTGATGTAAGACAAGTTGACAGCCTGAACAATGGTGAAATTGTGTGCAATCAACGCCCAGTTGTAGATGAAGTTGTGTGACGCCGCTGCAGCCATGTAGTCAGAGAAGTAAAGAAGGAACGCAAGTCCAATGCTTCTGTGCGTCAACCAACTCCAAGGAACGAAAGGTTGTGCTGGGATGAACTTCTCGTACGCGGGAAGTGCAAGGAGCATCACACCGCCGAGAACGATGAGGGCGATAACCCAAGGTGTCTTGAAGCCTTGTGGCTGGAGTGCAGCAAGTGACAGTGGGATCAGGATGAACGCGAAGGCGAAGATGATGATCATCAAACCACCAAGATCGATCGCAGATGCGGCTTCCGAGATTGTCATGCGTGGCCTTTGGAAAAGTGCGGATTCGAGCTTCTTGGCTCGGCGCTGATACTTGAATAGCAGGAATGTGATGGCGCAGATACCGAATGGGAAGATGATGGCGATTATTCCGATACCCCACGCCCATCCGATACCACCTGGACTTACGATATCTGAGACGATGAACGCAGACACCCACTATTTCTGATGAGCAACGGAACGTATAGCATCGAACTAAGACGAAAGAAAAAAAAACACTTACTGGCAGAACCAGATATGGAAAGAACTGGAAGTTGACTCCGAAACCCCTCTGTCTAGTCGTGGTAATATCTGCGATGACAGTGGTGTTCAGAGTATTCAAAGCAGTGATACCCCAAACTCTCAAGACCGTTCCCAGGGAGAACTGTCCAAATCCTTTTGCGCTCGCCGCGAGGACAAGTCCGAGGGTAACGAATCCAAGTGCAACTGGGTAGATGGCAGCTCGACCGTATAAATCAGAAGACTTGGCCCAGATAGGCTTCAACAGGGAGAAACTCAGATTGCAAGCAACTGCGAGTGCAGGAGCTGAAGCGATTCGATTGAAATCTGAGATGGCGTAGTTGTAGTACGTTGAGAATGTGGTTTCATCAAACTCGCTAGGGAGGGTCAGAATGTTGATTCATTTTCGCGGGCCGGTTTACTCACTAAGCGATCATACATAGACCCAACCTATATTCATGTCAGGACGGTTCCTCAAAGAGGATGTGGTATGGATGAAACATACGCCGTGAAGATATATTCCTTGCCATGCTTGCCCCAAACCTGCTGCATCAACTCGATACGTTGGGCTCCCTGTTCACCGAGCTTGATGTCCACCATGACAGGCTTTTGGACCTCGAGATCGACATCCATGGGTGAACTATCGATGCCGTAGCTAGTCTTCTCAGACTTTTCTCCACTGGTCGCAGGGTTGGCGTCGCTACCAGAACTAGTGGAGGCGGGTTGGACCCCATCCGTGACCACGGCGGGGGAATGCTTTAAGCGATCGAGGACGGACATAGTGATGATGTCGAGTATAGTAGGCTTGCAGAACTTCGGCTCCCTGAAGGGGCAAGATGAGGATAGTTATAGAAATGACAAGGAGATAAGGTGGTGAGTATATCTTATCTGGACGGTGCAGAGTGGAGTATAGATAACATCTCGATGCTCACAATACCAAGTGAAGTCGCACAAGGGAACAGCTGCACAGTGCACAATCAATACCGTTCGTTGTTTGCAGGCCTGGAACGTTCGTCTTGTCGCCTTTCTGCCAGTAGAAATTGTTGTATTGAAAAGACGTCTGATTGGAAAGCTATCAGACCCGAGAGATAGGTAGGCATGATCCCTGAATGCATCAGTGGGACTGAAGAGATAACCCCCAATTGAGCTGCACCGCGAGAGCGTTCTACTCAGAACATTGATAATCTGGGAATACCTGGGGAAGCAGGTGTCAGAAGTAGGGAAGCATGAAGCTATCACACGAACTGGTGATATCCCATTCTTGATGAAGGAAGACGGGTCTGACTTTGGAACCTAGCCAGTAGGAAATAACTTGAACCCCTGCCATGCAAAAGGAGGACCATGTGCCGTTGCCAAGCATTCGATAAGAGGGAGATCCCCTAGATAGCATGCATCCATGCATGAGCGGAGAAGATAGCATCCACATCTCACCCCTCGAAATAGTCGACAAAAAGCATCAGCGCGTTGCCCTTGAACCCAAAGCTATGGAAACATCAACAGTCCGGTAATACAGTCTTGTATGTGTGAGATCGGCCCAGAGTCACATGAGAGAAATAGGGCTCGTCCAAAACAGCAAGGAATGCTTGACAGATTCAAGCGGGCGGCGCGCGAGAACTTCAAAAGGCCACTTCTTTGGAGATGTCTTGCAACCTTTTCTTTGGCAACAATACAGACGGACGTAGTGTAGAAAGCCCACCATATACGGAGTTCTACATGTTCGTGAAGTCTGACAACTTGAGGATAGATCCGCCAAGAATCACTAACCAGCCTTCAAAAGTGGGGGAGACATCTCGATTCTCTTGGGAATGGACGGTTATGTTTCTGCTTCGCAGCGAATGCTTCATAGATTTGTGATCTTTGTACAAAATAGGAATCTCGATATATCGACTTGAAGTCGGTTTACTGACGGTGTTCTTTGGCCTCTTCGAGTAATAGAACACCAAAACGTGGCAACACACCTTCTAAAACCAAACGATAGCCTGTGTCTTGTAGTGATAGCAATCCAGACCATCCAAGTCTTGGACTTTCTCGTCAGTTGGCCTGATATTGTTCCGCCACTTATCGATATATATCACTGACAGACTTTAGATATGAGTTCGATTTACTAGAATCACAAAATATCGTCCCTGGTTGATATCAAGATGGCTACCATCGCGCCCACCATGTCTCAGGAACCGTCGGAGAAGCTTCCGGTCGACACATCTTCCAATGTTCTTGAAATGCCTCCATTCGACCCAGCTATACATTTGGCCTTCCAAGAGCCAAGTACTCGCCACTCTTTCACAGAGCTGGGCCTGCCCAGGCCGAAGACTGCCCCTGATATGTGCTTCACTGAACCATTCCAGCTATTCTCCGAAGAAGGCGTGCGCATGCTTCGGCGCGATCTTTTGAGAAAAGAGGTCCTTGATAAGCACATGCAAGCATGGGTCAGAGCGCCTTGCTCAATCAGCCAGCATGAGGAGGTACGTTAATTGATAGCTAAACAGAAGCTCGCTAATCAACGCAGATTGCAACTTGGATCAACAAAGCATGGAACCACCCTGCCACAGTCGAAGCTGTGAGCAAGGCGTTCGGTCTTCCATTGAAGTTGCTTGGCAGAAAGGGGGAGACGGGCTACTGCAACGTCCAACTTGGACCTGAGGGACTTGCAGGTGTCTACAAGCTGGGAGAAGTGCCATCTGGCCCATTGGCAGCCTCCAGTAGCTCTGAATCTCAGTATGACGAGATCATGACAGATGCATGGCATCGAGACTCAACACAGATTTCCTGTGTCGTGATGCTGAGCGACACAAGCACCATGGATGGCGGCGAGACAGCGATTCGCATCGGAGACGGTTCGATCCTGAAGGCTCGTGGTGCCAAAATGGGAGGTGCAGTTCTGATTCAAGGAGCCCATCTTACGCACGCTGCTCTCCGCGCCACGAATGCCCCGGAAAGAATAAGCATGGTGACAAGTTTTGCATTTGCCGACACCAGACTTGACGATAGTGGCACCTCGCTGCGCAGCGTCAACCTTGATCATCCCAACATCGCCGGATGGCAGAACCACTTCCTCCTTCACAAGCTTCGCAGACTGCAAGAGAATGTCAACAATGCCATTGCGCAGGTTGAGGCAGATGATGCTGCTCATGAATCTCCGAAGAGAGATGAGGTCGAACCGTGGGTCGAAGAGCAGATAACATTGTTGAAGCAAACCTCCTGGGAGCTGTTTGAGCGTTACCCCAATTACTTGTACAAAGACATCCCAGAGAATGTAGTCCGAGACTACCTATCGCATGTCTGAGTAATTGGCACGGGAATTCCGACCGGAGAGAGAGCATGGATCGACGTCGTCATTGGCGATATTGTGCTTACCAGAAGATAGTCAACAAATTCAGCTATGCACTTCACTTAACAAGTCTCGGATCCCAGCATCGTTTTTCTTCTCCGCCCAAGGAAATCTCGTCGATGGCCGAGATATCATCGGCCGTCAAGGTATCCATTACCTCCGGTATGTCCAGATTTTGCCTCAGGTGGGTTTCATTTTCACTTTTGACCAAGATAGCCCAGCCCCTCTTCCGCGCCCACGAGAGCACAACTTGAACCTTTGTTAAGCTTGTTCTCTGTGCAATATCTTCAATAAGTTCAGGGCAATCGTCAGCCATTAACTTGCCTTCAGCGAGCAGGGCATACCCCACCATGCTCAAATTATGCCCTTCAAAAACTGTCTGGATCTCGGCTGCGTCTCTCCAATACCAAGGATGTATCTCCATTTGAACAAATGCATCTTTGATGCCCCATTCCGTCTCACTCAACTCTCTTAAGTGCTCGACCGTGAAATTTGAAACTCCGATGTGCCTGACCAACCCCTGCTTTCTGGCCTCATTCAGCACCCTCCAAGCCTCAAGCCGCAACCTTTTATTCTCAGGGCTAGAAGCTGGCTTTCTCGCCATAGCAGGCCAGTGGATGAGATACAAGTCCAGGTAGGGTGTTTGAAGTGCCGCGAGTGATTTGAGGAGCGCGTTCCGTGGAGTTGCCATATCGTAAGGAGATAACTTGGACGTGATCCAGAGGTCTTCCCGGGCTATATTGTACTCATCTGAGGCATAGAATTCCTGGATAACCTCGCCAATCTCTGCTTCATTGCGATAGATGGCTGCTGTATCAATGTGACGGTACCCAAGTCGAATCGCGTCGCGTAAAACTGGCTTCACGGCGTCGTGTTTGAGACGGAATGTACCTAGACCGACTGGAGGTATGGAAGCGCAGATTTCACGCGCCATCTTGAATCCCAAAATACCATGTAGTGGGAAATGCTGATGCTCGCGGGCTTCAGTGGCTTGATGGGTGTTTGTTGAGGGAATGTCCTTGGCAAATCTAAGTGGGGCTGACGAGGAAGACACGTGTATTTCACGGCCACTTCAAATCAACAACGAAAATGTCAAGAGGTCCTCTTGATAGGCAAATCATTGTCTCCAGAACATTCTGTTCGAACATCTTGAGCTTGGGTGCTGCGAGATATTTGTACGCCCTGTGGACGACATGTCCCATGCTTTCTGTTGGCAATAATACTCGGCGAGGGGTGACTGGCTTTCGCTGGCCGGATGACTCCGTTTCAGCCTCGAGAAGCAGGTCCCTGAACTTTCTATATAAACAAGATGCTTTCCACTCAATCTAGAGCATTAGCCAAAGATCTGGATGTAGTACTGCGAATCCTCTTGTATCGAGTGTTCTGCTATCACGTCACACAACTTTGACCTCAATTCCTGCAACCTTGATTGCGGAAAGCCACACCAACATCATTTTGCCAATCACCAAGTTCTCGTCAAGAGATATCGAAGCTCTCAAATCTGGTTCTATATAGCCAGCCGACTTGAATCTCCTCACTATGACCATCAGGACGGCAGAAAAAGAGCGCTCTACCTCCCCTGCTCCTTCGAGCCTGACATACGAGTCCGACACCTCGACATCTTCATTCGAGAACATCACCATCGAGCCTGACGAGCCAACCATCTCGGCAACTCAAGCACATTCTCCATACACCATCAATGAGTGCCTTGATGTTTTGATCTCCATCCAGAATGGAGACTTCAGTAACGAGGGTGCGATCAAAACCCTGCCTCGTCGCCGGAACAAATCACAAAGACCGTTCGCATTACAGCTTGCAAAGAAACTTTTCCCCCACACGACTGATCTGGTTGCCCTCATCCAGTACGAGCGCCTCGCCCTCCCTGCTCAGCAAGCTGTTCGTCAAAAGCAACGAGACCGCTTGGCACTGGAGCTGCAACCGAAGAACAATGCAGGTGGCAAGTTGATCCGGATTCAAGGGCCTTGGGCTGGACAGGATGTTGATCCAATTGATTTGAAAGGACCCACAGCCATTCCTATGCCTGTTGCGATTGGTACAGCCGAGGACTTCGAGCCCATCTTTGCTTTCTTAGAACAGGACACTGCATTTGGTCACGTCAGCGGACCCGGACCCTTCAAGTCTACATTCGAGTTTGTATCTGCAGATAAGAACTTCACTGGTACTCGAGGTACTGAGTTACTGTGGAAGAGTCCTCTCCTAGAGTTCAAGCGAGGTATTGTGTACGATGATGGTCGTCTCGATCTCTGCAAGAAAGTGGTAGGTCCCACCCACATCGGACAGTTGATGACGTCTTTGGAGTTCAATCACCAGATCAAGCACTTTCTCTTGGGTAATAACGCAATTTCATCAACTGGTGCCAAGATGATTGCAGACTTCATTGCCAAGTACCCAAATCGAATGGAGACTTGGTACCTCGCGGGCTGTCACATCACTAGAACCGGCCTTCAGATTCTCGCCTCGCAGATGATCACCTCGACATCGATCACCAATCTGTGGTTCAAGCGGAATCCCCTGGGTCCTGGTTCTAGCTCAATTCTTGCAGAGCTTGTTCTCAAGACCCAGAATCTTCGAACTTTGGATCTCGAGACTACTGAGCTTGGCGATGAGGGGGCACGCCGCTTCATCGATGCAATCACTGGGAAGCCATCCTCACTGCGAAATCTATATTTGAATGCCAATGGCATCGGTCAAAGTGCTTGCGCTAGTCTGTCCGAATATCTCGCCTCTCCCGAATGTGCGCTGGAGAGTTTGTTCCTATCGACCAATCCCATTGGCGATGCCGGCATTGTAAGTTCATCTCCTACAAGTCCCCAAATTTCTCCTAAGCCGAGAAATTTGCATCTGGTCCCCAATATTATTAACCTTTATTGTTTGACACAGGCATTACTTGCTCCTGGGCTAGCGAAGAACAAGACCCTTAAACGCCTCACCCTTGCTTCCACTGGTCTCACTAGCACTGGCATCTCTCTTCTCGCTGAAGCACTCACAAATGAAGCTCATCCTCTCCACACTCTCGACCTCGGTGCATCCCAGACCACGAAAGCACACAGGCAAAAATTCAACTACTTGGACGACACCTGCATTGAAGCCTTGAAGCCCCTCATCCTCTCTCCAGCCCTCCGGTCTTTGAATCTCGGCCGCACAGTCTTCACGGTTGCTGGCATTCAAGAAATCCGTGCGACCGCTGCAAAGTCCGAATTGGTTCAGTTCGCTGTCAATCATGTGCAAGTCACCAATACCGCCACAGCATCCAATGGTATCTTCGAGGGTACTCACGCGCCGAAGTCATGCTCACTCGAAGTGCGTCAGCAGCTGGTGAAGAATCAAGCAAAGTATTACCCGCATATTGAGAGCTATGACGACTTCCTGAACTCTGAGGAGCTTCGATTTTTGAGGAATACACCTGATGTTCGCAAGATCGATAGTATGTATAGGACTCAGGACAAACGACTTGGTTTGCCGATGGATGAGCCATGGAAGGAGAACGACCCGGTTTGGAAGCTTATCACCGAGGATGCTGTAAAATGGGAGAAAGCACTAGCTTAGCTTCCACCGTCTGAGCATGTGACGACTGAAATTGATTGTGCTGGTGTTACTGATCAGGATTTGGAAGCGAGGGACCCTTCTGGTATAATAGTCTTGGGCCCATCCTGATACATAGGAATGGAGTTCCAATTTCATCTTCTTACTCACCCAATGATCAGTCAACACTCGATGTTACCTTTTGGGGATATCTCATCAATTGGATGCTTTGGATATCATTCGGATAATAGTGCTAAAATATGACAGGCTTAAAGGGTTGCCAAGTTTCCTGTCTGATACCATTTCATAGATTAGGTTTGGATCAACTGGTAATCAAGCACATTGAGACAAATACAAAGTTTTGTCTGGATTATATTTTCTGTAGAACTAGCCGAGGTGGGCTATCGCTCCCATTGATCTAACAAGCTGCCGTGCTTACAAGATATCACGGCATAGCACCATATATGTCAACGGTCTACATCCAAGCTTGAGTCGTAAGACATATTCTTCACCTGAACTACTAAGACAACCCATCGGATCTCTAAACATCCTATCCTCCAGATCTTGACAGTATCTCAAATCACCCCACCATCCATCATGACAACCATAGAACATCTCACCCTCATCTCCGTCTCGACCCCGCCCATTTCAAGACTGGACTCAGCGATATAAATCTGTCATCATCACAGGAGGCGGCTACAGAATCGGTGCTCTCATCACCCAATCCTTCGCCGAAGCAAACATCTCTTCCATAATCCTCATCGGCCGCACCGAATCAAAACTCCAAGCAACAGCCCAATCCCTCTCCACCTTCCCTCACACCAAAGCCACCCACCACAAAGTCGACATAACATCCAGAACCGATGTCGACGCACCTTTCAACTCCCTCACCCCCTCGCCAGATATCCTCATTAACAACGCAGGCATCATAATCGGCCCCGTCAATTTCATTGATACAGACCTCGATGAATTTTGGAACGTCTTCAAGACAAACGTCTACGGCACCGCGCTCATAGTACAAGAATTTCTCCACCACCGTAAATTCTAACAGCAGAAACTCTCCATACCCCTCCCGCTAGCCGTGGTCATCACACTAAACCCCATCGGCGCGCTCTCCATCCGTGTTCCGAATCACGCACGCACTATATGCGGGGAGCAAATCGGCTCTCGCTCGCTTCTCAGAGATTCTAGGCTGTAACGTTCCAGAATTACAGCACGATCTGGCTCTATACATCCCGGCACGGTCAAGACGAATATGAATATTAAGTCGGGGTTAATAGGCGTGTTTCTTGAGCTGGATCGGAAGCTAGTGGGGGCTTTTGTGGTTTGGGCCGCGAGTGAGGAGGTGAGATTCTGGCGGAAAGGTTTGCGGAAGTGAGGCGGATGTGGATGAGTTAGTGGCTAAATAGGAGCAGGTGGTGGAGAGTGATTTGTTTAAGGACTGTGTTGTTGAAGTGAGGGGTGAAGTTGAGGGAAGATAGCTTTGTTAGTTTTTGCGTTGCGGGGTTCTGGACGTCGATAAGAGAAAATTCGCTGTGTAGCAGGGGTTCGGATACAGTAGGGAGAGCAGCAGAATAAACATGCGTTAGTTGTAATCACATCTCACGCGCTGCATACCCTCGCCGAAGCTCTCATATGGCCCTATTTGTGTCGGATCTGGTTATTTACCAAGCCCGTCTCACTGCATCTAAGCGAGGCCTTTTCAAAATAGCACGTGCTCGTGATTTTCCAGTCAGGGAGACAATAGGAGGACTCGATGATAGGGGATCTGACCATAGTGACAGGTTCATTCGCTCGAACTGAGCTGGATTTGTATGCTACCACCACAGAGCAGCTAAATATTTACAGTAGAATGTACCGAGGTGACGGCAAAGAATAGACAAAGAATCGAAAAGGTACTGCTCGGGACGAGTCGCGCTTCTAGCGGAACAAGTGAACTGCATCGAAGATCTGTTACGCCGTTAGTACTCTTGAATATACAAAGCAGGAACATTGGTGACTCACGAAGTTGGGGGAGAGGAAGGAAGCTCCGCTCGATCCGGAAGCGACAGCAATCGTAATCTGTTCAAGTTTGTCAGAACGGGTGTACACTTCAATTCAGCAGGAGACTATAACTTACGGTGTTAGATCCGGTCACCAAGCCTCCGGAGGCAATTGCGAAGTTGTAGATGTCTCCACGTCCACGGTAAGCACCTCTTGTCACCCCTCGAGAGTCGATAGCAGTCGGAGCTGCAGGGACAGTACCGGCCTTTCCATTGATCACAACAGAGGGTCTGGCACCAGCAAATGCAAGAGTCGTTCCGATCCTGAGGGTGGCAGCACCACTGGCCTGAGCAGCAGTCAATGTGAACTTGATGGTGACAGGGTCGTTGACGCCCTTGAAAATTGCCATGGGGAAGTCGCTAGTGGCTGATGACCCGACGGTGTAGGTGATTGGTCCCCAGGAACTCATGCGAGAGTCACTTGGGTGCATTCGCAATTGCTTGTCGGCGTTGCGGAAGCCGGTTGGTTGACCATCCCAGTCGCCGATCTGGAAGAGAGTGACGCCTGGTGTGCTCCATGTTGATGCGATGTTGCTTGTGACAGATCCGCCAGCAGCGATCACAACAGCGTTTGTGGCCGATGCAACCTTCAGCTCATCTTGGTAGAGAACTTGGGTGTATGTTCCTGGTCTCATCGCTGGTGAGACGAAGTTTCCGCTTGAGTCGGCGTATGCCCAATATTGCGCGTGGACGTTGTACCAGTGCATAACGATTTGGTACTTGGATCCATCGACACCAGAGGCTTTACCCTTCACCGTTCCACGGCCAGTTGCTCCAACCCATCCCTTAAGCCCCATATTGCCCATGAATGAAAGATCGGTCTTGGCACTTGGAATGCCGGAACGAGAGAAGAAAAGCGAGTATGGACCGTGGAGACCGATTCTGTATGCTTCGGTTTGAGCATGGTTCGAGTTCATGTAGAAGTATAGGCCGCTGTAGGATCCAGTTGGGTTGGTGTCACTGAGTTCCTATTAGCATGATCCTATCATCCAAGGAGCAGGACGTACATGTCACGGAAGAACGGTCCACCAGAAGACAATTCATAGCCAGTACCGGGGATAACCATGCAGGCCTTGATGTCGGAACCACTCATGCAGTGTACTTGGTCGTCAATGAATCTCTGACTGGAATAGAACTTGCTCCGAGTCTGTCCGCCGACGACGAACACATCCTCGCCCTCCACTGTGCTGCTTGACCCACCAATATCAGATGCCTGGCTGACATCATCGGTAGGGAGGACAGCCTCATTAAGACGTGCAATAAATCTCAGCTCGCCAACGGTTGGTTCGGCAGTGATATGGGTTGCCATGTGAATCGCGCTTTCGGCATCTCGCACCACATAGTAATGGGTCAGTGTCGAAGTCGCGCAGGTAATTTTCACATATTTGGTAGAGCCACCTGATCAAGTAGTGATTAGAACAATCCTGATTCTATCCAGTAAATTGCCTACTTGTGAGCTCTTGGGCAGTGACGGTTGTGCCTGATCCAAGGCTAGATCCTATGTGAGAGCCAGTGCTCTTGTACTGGGCTTCAACACCACGATACTTCAACGAAGTGATATCACAATTCGTTCTCGACACTACAAATTCGAAGGCATTTGCTGATCCGGCATTGACGGTGTACGAAGCAGTAGCTGTAGTAAGAGTAATTGCCTCTGCGAAAGCAGAGAAAAGAGTTGCCGGCAACAAGAAAGAGAGCTTCATTTTAACGAAAGTGGGATGAGTACGGAGGCTCAAAGAAGGCTAAGATACACAGGTACATCAAAAACAATTAGGGGACCAAGCGATATAAATGCAGAATATGGTGAACGAAATGAAATGCCCCGCAACATGCAAGCAATCTCTCAGATTGGCAGGCAGGTTACAGCCATAACGCTGATGGCTTTTGTGCGCATATCGCGACGGAGAATTGTGCAATGAATGTGCATTTCCATCCGATATATGCAGGCCTAGACCCAAAGCGAGTATGCTTCCGAATATGAACCATGCAATTCTTCCTACAGATGGAAGAATGATCTTGGAAAAGGGTTCGTGACTTGGGTTATAAGGTTGCGGATATATTATTACTTCTTGGCAGATTCTGGGCGTTTCATCCGAACAACTTCGATGACTTCCCGTGACATGACCGGAAATTCCGTCCCGATTCGCAAATGCATCTGACTTGGATGGAAGCTTGTACTTCTTCGGCTGAAGGCAATGTGAAGCTTGAGTATTATCCATGGCGAAATCGGTACTGGTATGCAACCGTAGAAGTACTTTAGGGCGACCGGCAGCCTCAGCGAGCTGCTGATCCCTGACGCTGAACACCCCTTTAAATCAGAATATCGAAATTGGAAGATACGTTAATAAAGTTAGAGAAAGTAACCTGTTAACTTAAGATATTCAGTAGGAAAGTAACGACACATGCACGCCGAGCAATTTCCAGAGAAGCCGAACACCTCGTGAAGCTCGACGACTTCGAATACCCCAGCCGAGAACTGTACCATCGGTAAACTGCCCAATTTTGAGCCTCAGAAGAGATCATGGCGAAGTATTCGTAAGGACCGACAGGTATCCATGACATAGAACCCCTCATCATGGAAGTTCAATCGCCAGACCAGCTCGCATAGTCCATCAACAACAGAGACAGACGACAGCGCCTCAAATCCAAGCGAGAAAGTGATGATGGAGTGAGTGTCGGACATATGAAGAGATGACGGAGAGGCGAAGGGGCAACCCAAAGTCCGGCTGAACGACGAAGGAGACAAGGCGCAGCATTTTTCTGAGGCTTCCTTCTCAAACTGCCTTTATAGCAAAGCATACGTATGATACGCTCGCTGGGTTTCCGTGTTGTCGGCGATACGGACAGAGCAAGCGTGGCTTTGCGTCTGTGAGGTGCTGACCGGCTTGCATCTGAACTGAGACTTAATGCGGCCGCGTCAGAGCGACAGCCTTGCGTCGGCCGAATTTCGCGACATCATACAACATTCCATTAATTACAAAGGCATCGCACCGCGTCGACAGAAGCATGGAAATTCCCAGCCCGACTGCATACGATACTCTTGATTTGATTGATATCATCAAATAATCACTTCTCTCCATTTGTCCACTGTAATCACAGCCATCATGGTCGCCCTCGATATCGTACATGCATCCAATGCACGACTTCGCGAGCTGGGCCCTGGACTCGTAGCTCTTTTTGGTACGTGGCTTTGTGTCGCATATAGATTGAGCAGATACTAACCAGCTGCAGTTGGCGGCACAAGCGGTATTGGAGAGTTCACGCTCAAAGCCTTCGTCAAGCACGCAGACTCTCCCAGAGTTTACTTAGTCGGAAGAAGCGATACCGCCGCAGATCGAATCATCAAGGAATGCGAGGTATTGAACACAAATGGCAAAATAGAATTTATCAAGGCAGATGTTTCGGAATTGGCGGAGGTGGACAGAGCATGCAAGATCATACGGGAGAAGGAGAAGAGTGTGAATCTGATCTTTCAGACACAAGGCAATGCGAACATGAGAGGACGAGACGGTAGGTTGCGGAACTCTTTCCATGTAACGAGCTCTGCTGACTATATGAAAACAGAGAGCCCAGAAGGCTTGGATCGAAAGCAAACCCTCAATTTCTGGTCTCGAATGCGATTCATCTCCAATGTTCTCCCTCAGCTTCGAACCGCCAGCACAACCCCACCAAACTTCGCTCGCTCTGTCAGTCTTCTTGGTACTGGCAACTCATATGGTACAATCGACTTGAAGGATATTGAGCTGAAGATGTCTTTTTCGGGTTATAAGAATGCTGCACACACCATTATCATGAATGACTTCATGGCAGAGCAATATGGAAGCCGAGAGCCTGGAATCACTTTCATCCACACAGAACCATCTGTCGTTAACACAGGCTTCTCTCGAGAACTTCCGCTATGGGCACGTGTCGGCACGAAGATACTTACACCATTCCTCTATCCCTTCTTCGTGAGCGCAGAAGAGACAGGCGAACGACAGTTGTTCCATGCAACAAGCAGTATGTACCCACCTGCAAAGCCAGCACCCAATTCACCCAGTGCATGTGGTGTTCCGTTACCAACCGGATGTGCTGCTCTTACTGGTGCCAATGGCCAGGTCGGAAGTGGAGGTTATCTCGTGACTTGGAAGGGGGAAAAGGCCAAAAAGGCTACGCTTTCGGGACTTGATCATCAGCAAGTCTCGAAGACTATATGGGAGAAAACAGCAGAGGTCTTTCAGAGGGTGGAGAAGATCAACCAGGAGAGGGCAATGTAGTTTCTTGAATGGCGATGACGATGCCTGAGCTTGTCTCGCCGAATCCTCCTTTTCGAAGTTGTATGTAGATATCCACACCCGCTTACAGCGACTGTAACAATGTATTCCTAGCATATCTGAAAGCACTTTCGGGACCTGTAGCTGTACAATTCCAAAGTTCGACACCAAACGATGCATAAGCCGTCGAACTCGCATGTCAGCCACAGCATCTCCAAGAAGTCCAGGCCGTACACCTCTGACCGTCGTTCTTAGAGACGATGATTAGGTCGTCACACAGCACGGTCATGATGTTTTGTCCTATTTCAAGGCCAACATCGCCAAGCCGTCTCGCCTCCCTGAAAACCGTCGCTAAAATCTACAACCGAGAACTAGTCAACAAGCTGAAACTCCTTGGATATTTCCCTTCTCGGAAGAAAGCACTGCCTTCCCCAGATTCTGCAGATCAGATCTTCGAAACTTTACTACTAGTTCCCGAAACTCAACCTTCTTCTAAATATATCCTGCTTGGCAGCTTAGAATCAGTATCACTTGTCAGCAGACTGGACACTCCACCATTAGGGAAAGAGAAGGTGCAGAAGGTTATCAGATCTACCGCGATAAGTGTTTCATCTGTTTAACACTCGCATCAGATCCCCATTCTCGTCTGATGCTGGCAGCTTAGATCTGGGTTATTTGCACATGGTTTCCATGTACATTCTGAGAGCGGAAAAGCTTCTCCAAATCTAGCTTTTGCGGCTTCTCTCGAATTGCGCAATCACTAATCTTCATGAACTTCTCGATGGGGTACTGATCCATATGATTTAAGCTACTTCGCTGGAGTCTGTTCTGAAAAGCGTTCCGTGGTGTCCAGACTTTTGCCAGGCGCTTGTCTGCCAAGAATCAATGCAACAGGAATGTTACAGGCTATCTGTATAGTAGCAGTTCCTCTTCTGACCTAGAAGCAAATCTAGTTGGGGGCAAGATCATATCAATGTTGTCAAATCCCAATAGTGTACAGGCCATCTAGAGTCTGAGTTTTAGTCTACATCCAAACGGACCGATCAGATAAAGGCCGCAATATATCTGGGGCAGTCCAGGAACGATCCCTTCCAAACTCTAAACAAGCATCCGCATCTATTCTTGGCCTGATGTGTGTGTCAACCTCACTTCAATACCACCTCGTCCACTTTGAGAGAATGTCAAAGTCTATAACAACGTCTGTCTTGCCTCCTACGGAACCTCCGTCAATCATCCCCATCAAAAATTAACCCTCAACAGTACACATCCACTCAGAGCCGGCCTCGCTCAATTTCATATTTTCCATACCACTCAGTCCATCTTTCAAATTATACCAGTCTCTCATATCAGCTCAATTAACACAACATCAGTCAACATGAAGCTCCAAGCCTCCACCATCCTCATGCTTATCGCAGCATCAGCCCATGCTTCCCCATTAGCAGGGCTTCTTCAAGAAAAGAAGTCTTCAGCAGTAGCAATAGCTCCTCGAGACCCTTCCCTGTCGGTGCCCTCTTCGTTCTTAAACATATTCCAGGCTAACACACGTGTTTTTAAAAGCACTCTTCCAAGGCTCACCCTCCGCAATCCAATTCGCACCAAAAGAGAAGACGACGACGACGACGATGATGATGAAGAAACAGCCCCAGCAGCTCCCGTCGATCCCGCCACACCAGACGCCGGTGCCGGAAATGCAACAACACCCGCAGCTCCCGCTGAAGAAGAAGACAGCGACGACGAGGAAGAAGCCGCACCAGCAGCTCCGGCCGGCCCAGATGCTGGTGGTGCGAACGTAACAGCCCCAGCTACTCCAGCTGAGGAAGACGATGACGATGATGATGAGGAGGCTACGCCAGCAGCGCCGGCTGTGCCTGCAGATGGCGCGACAAATTCGACGACACCAGTGGCTCCCGCGGAAGAGGAGGACAGTGATGATGAAGAAGAATCTGCTCCAGCTCCTGCGGCTCCTGCTGATGGAGCGGGGAATGCAACGGCTCCTGCGGCGCCAGCTGAGGAGGAGGATGACGATTGATTCCATCCTACAACCACGTGCGAGTGAGAAGTGTCTGTTTGAGGTCAGTGGTTGAGCAAGTTAAGACGGTAATGTCCACAAAGCCGGTCAGGACCAGTATGAAGTTCACATTTTATTGTCGGGACTTTAGTCTATGTTCACGGTCTTGTTGCAAATGGATGTTCATTTGCACATGTATGAGTCAGCTTGACCTTGTTTGCTCCAATACCCCGTGCAGTCTCTCAAATACACTCAACCAACCTCAGAAAACCCAGTGCATTCAGAATCATCACCAGCTGATTACAGGAAATATTAGCAGGGTCGACTGGTGATTTCCTTCCGCGTTTTTACTCCCTCAAGTTTGCTCCATCCAAGCCAAATGTATATGTCTGGGCAAGTGGAGGCTTTTTCATGATGTTGATAGTCCATCAGGCCCCTAGCTCACGGCATTCTCGTAGATACGACTTCACTTCCTCGGGAATGTCCTTTCTGTACCATTATAAGCATTTCAACACGTGTTTAAGGTTGGTAGTAGCACTTAATTCAACGACCACACGGGCTCCCAGGCTTGGTAGCTCCATCCGAGCCAGAAGACACCGAGAACTTCGACACCCTGAACTGATATAGGTCAGCCTTTGAGCATACCTGGAAGTGACAATGGTAAACAGTCTGCAATGTACACACATCAATGAATTCGTGTCCGTGTAGGAATGTTATGATCCACTGCCTGACAGTATCCTTCTTAGTCGAGGGTGTCTTGGTGACTCGTCCACCAGTAGTTGCTTGCTTGCGTCCGGCCTTGCTCTTGGCAATACAAGACATTGTGAGGTATGATTTGGATGTTGATTAAGTTCTGTTGGGTTTGTTTGTAGCAGTGTCCCAGCAGTTTCGTCGAGATGATGCAGAGTCGATAATGTGTCGAAGTCAGGAAGGGATGGTCAATTGTGCACCCAAAGGGGATGTTGTGATGATGCTGTCGCCAAGTTGAACCATCAAGCGAGCGTCTTCGACTATCGCTTTAGTGACTGAAGGATGAATTGGTCGACATATTCACTAGGTGCTGTAAGAGTCAATTTGTCCTCAGGATAATACTCGATCTGTTACTGTCCCTCGTAGAAGTCAATACTCGTACTTGGCCAATGGCCGGTACCCGATGCGTTCTTCTAAGTTCAAATCAAGCACCAGCATCATGACACCCCCTTCAAGTACTCCGTGACTTCCTCAGGGATGTCCTTCCTGCATCTATGTTAGCACAATCGCATGAAAGTTCTGCTTCCTAAAAAAGCTACTCACTTCAGTTGAGAAACTGGCTCCCATGTGCGGAAGGCCCAGCCCAACCAGAAGACACCGATCAAATCCACTCGCTCAGCGTGAGCAAAATTAATCATATAAATCAATTAATATTCGATTAATTTGATTTGATTTGATTTGATTTTGAATAATTAATTTAGGTTAATTTAGATTAATTTGATTAATAATTTTTTCTCTTTAGATACTTATATATAATATTAAAATAGGTTAAATAAGCGAGTATTGTAATAAATAAGGAACGAATTAAAAGATAATTAATTTAATAGACTATTTGATTAAATAAGCAATAAACTGAGAGTAAACTAATTGATAAATTAAGTATTAAACCTATTCAATAAAGAATAAGTTATTATTTTCTATATTTATAACTTCTTCTCTTATATCGTCTTCTTCTTCTTCTTCTTTGATAACTCCCCAACTTTTTAAGCATATAATCTTCTCGAACGTATCTTTTGCTAGCCGATTTCTTAGCTTATTAATAATAAGAGCCCCTTGACTAAAAACCCTCTCACTCGGCGCTGAAGTAGCCGGAATTTGTAAGAAATTTCTAGCTATTAAAGATAATACAGGGTATTTCTCTTTATTTTGAAGCCAAAAAGTAAGGGGTTTAATCTATTATAATATTAGTATATATAATAAAATATAAGAAGTTATATTGCTT
>NYXK01000130.1 GCA_002685535.1 Deltaproteobacteria bacterium | reverse complement strand
ATAGCCTCTATTGTGTCGATCAATAAACGTCCCTGTTCAACTTCATGAAAACGGAGCAGCGAGACACCTTGCCAGAGAGCAATGCCGGAAACTGCAGCTCCAGGGATATCACGTTCCGTAATATTTAATATGCGTCCCTGAGAAACTCCAGCCAGAAAAGATTTTCTGGAAGGTCCGAGCAGCAAAGGTAAGGCGAATTCATGCAGCTCTGAAATTCTCCGGATGACCTCAAAGCTGTATTCTTCTTTTCCACTGATGAAAAAACCCATCCCTGGATCCAGCACAATTTGTGATTTAGCAATTCCGTTTGATTCAGCAAACTGCAGACGTTCACGGAAAAATCTCTTGAGGGTGTCCAACACATCCACGTAATCTGAATCCTGTCTGCTTGTACGTGCTGAACTGTCTTTGGAAAACATCAAAATCACAGGCACTTGATATTCCGCGATCACTTTTGCCATTTCTGTATCACCGCGCATGGCAGTTACATCGTTGACGGCATCGGCTCCGGCTTCAAGTGATTGACGGGCAACTTCTGCTTTCCAGGTGTCTACTGAAATCCAAATTTCGCTTTCTGCGCGAATTTTTTGAATGAGAGTAATCACCCGCTGCAGTTCTTCATCAAGCGATACGTCAGTACTTCCGGGACCGGATGATTCACCGCCTATGTCGAGCCAGTCTGCACCGTCTGCAATCATTTTCCGGGCCTGCGTAATAGCGGCATCAAATTTGAAATAAAGTGAGCCGTCAGAAAAAGAATCCGGGGTAGTATTCAGAATCCCCATCAAGCGTGGACTATCAAGTTTTAATGATTTTCCTCTTGAATGAAGTGTGCGTGAGGGTAGTTCAAACGGTGCGGAAAACATCGGTCTTTTTAAGGATTATTATATAATAAAGAAAAAATGCTCCTCCATTACAAAACCAGTTTGCCAAAATACTCAACTCAAAAACTGAAGATATACTGATGTTGTCTTCCGGACTTGGGAAATATATAGCACCGACATCGCTCGGAGCAGGATACGCAATCACCAAAATGCTCTCACTGCGTGTGCTGGATCCAGAGTTGGCAATTACCCAGGATTTCACTTATCAGTTTCTAGCCGGAATTCTTCTGGGCTTCGCGCTGCGGCCTGTTACAAACCAGATATATTGGAAAAGAACAACCTCTATTCTGTTTTTCTCAATGTTTTTGCTGATCCTCGGACCGATTGGACAAATATTACGACAGAGAATTTGGGGCATCCCGTTTGATGACACTTTTTGGCTGCTCCTGTTTGCTGAAATTATCGTGGCATTTGTTGTCAGTATTTTGGCAACCATCCTGCTTCCTGCACAGCAGCAAACCATCAGTCCGGGTTTGCTTTGGAGAAGATATAAAAAAGAATTAAACCTTTCCGGATTGCTGAAATTGTTCAGTTGCGGTTTGCTTTACGCATTGTTATTCCTGATTTTTCAAAGCATCTTTGATGAAAGTTTTGCTGCACCGTTCTGGATGGGACGCCTGGAGGAATTATTAAGTTTACCGCCTATTTCTGCGCAGGAAAAGATACTCCTGCTGTGGGCGCAAGGCCTCCTCAATGCACTTATTCTGCTGCCTTTATTTCTTGTCTTTCTGCGGGAAAAGGTAGAGCTGATTGTAGTCTTTGGTTCACTTTCATTTATAGTGGCGGTTTTTTCACCCGCCTTTGCTAATTTTCAACGCATAGAACCGCTGTTGCTGGTCGACCAGGTTTTTATCGGTTTTTGTCTGCACTTCATTTTTGTAAGCGGAACTGTTTTTTGTTTTGGACGGAAAATAAAATAAGAAACACTGAAGAAATTAAAATGCTTAGACCAACTCAAGAACCAAAAAAAATATGAATTTATTCGCAGAACGAAATTCCAGGATTGAAACCGAAAACGCATTCAAGGTCGGACCGCACATTGTTCGCGTAGAACAACAAAAATGTGCTGTAATAAAATTAAATTTGGGTGAGCCCGACTTTTCGGTACCGCAACATATTAAGGCGGAAATCAAACGGCAACTGGATCTGGACAACACACATTATTGTGATCCCAAAGGCCTGCTTTCCCTGCGTCAGGCAATCTGCTACCAAATCAATGAAACCCGTGGTTTAAAAACTAATCCGGAACAGGTGGTTGTTTTTCCGGGAGGGAAACCATCTATTGGTTTGGCTCAGCAAGTTTACTGTGAACCGGGAGACGAGGTAATATATCCGAGTCCAGGATTTCCAATTTATGAATCTTTCATTCGTTATGTCCGTGCTATTCCGGTACCGCTACATCTTGAGGAATCCGCAAATTTTACGTTTTCTCCGGAACAACTGGAAAATTTAATTACGCCCAGAACCAAGCTGATTTACCTCAACTTTCCATCCAATCCTACTGGAGGGGTTGCTGGAAAGGCACTGCTTGAAGCAACTGCTAAAGTTATTTTGGAACGCTGTCATCCAAACGTACGCGTTTATTCCGATGAAATCTATGAAAACATAATTTTTGACGCACAACAGCACCGCTCAATTTCCTCTGTTCCGGAAATGGAGGAACGCACAATTATTGCCGGTGGTTTTTCAAAAACTTATGCCTGGACAGGCGGTAGAATCGGTTACGCTGTTTTTCCGACTGTAAAAGAGGCAGACGTTTTTAAAACTCTGAACATCAATTATTTTTCCTGCGTTCCACCTTACAATCAGGAAGCAGCGAAGGAAGCACTTGAAAATCCGCTTTCCAAAGCTGCTGTAAAAGAGATGGTGGAAACTTTTGAGGCCCGCCGTAATTTGATTTGGCTGAAAATCAATGAAATCCCCGGATTCACCTGCCAAAAACCCGGAGGCGCGTTTTACTTATTTCCAAATATTTCCGGAGTTTGTGAAAATCTAGGTCTCATCGAAAAGCACCAGCGTCTCAGCAAAGAGCAGCAAAGTTCCCCGGACTACATTTTCCAGATGTTCGCGCTTTATGAGCATCAAGTCGCAGTACTGGACCGCAAATCTTTCGGACAAATCGGCGCAGACGGAAAATACTTTCTGCGCCTTTCAATAGCCGCGGATCAAGCAGTGCTGGAAGAAGGTGTCCGGAGATTAAAAGCAGCCAGTGAGGATCTTTCCGGACTGGATAAATTTTTGAAAGAACGCCCAGATTTGATCCCTGCCTGAATTTTTGCCTGATTCCGTATGAGGGCTGCAAGCTTTTCTGGATTTTCAGCATGCTCGACTTTAGAAAAACTCCATAATTTTACATATCGTCTGGATCAATTCCTGGAACCTCCGTTAGTCCGGCAAGTTGCTTCCAGTTAACCGGATATGCCGCATAGAAGATGCTGCACTCATCATCAGTTTCGTAGGCAATATGATTATCTTTTGGAACGAACATCATATCACCGGGACCAAGATTGTAGGCTTCCCCATCACACATCAAACGAAAGTTTCCTTCGTGACAATAGATAATTTCGTCACATGTTAAATCCCAGGGGATGGAAACTTTTTTAAGGAAGTTCACTCCTCCCGCCATGCTTTCGCTATTGCGTATTGTTACAAATGGCTTGATGAAGGTTCCGCCGTCTTCCAGTCCATCTTTGCGATGTTGAATATCGGCTCGTTTAAAAACAGTAGGTTTAGGCATGTCTGCTCCTTTTAGTGTTTAAGAAAGTGAGCTGATGTTTTTATTAACATCAGCAAATATCCGTTTCCACCAACTCTGAAATAGCAGAATCAAGGAAACTGGTGAATTCCGGATCGTTGCCCGGTGAAGCTACGCAGTGTCCCCACGGCGAATCGTAAATTCGCAACTCTGCGTTTTGCATCTGTCTCACCTCAAGTTTGTTATCTTCCGGAGGAAAATATAAGTCTGAACTGGAGGCAATCACAATTGTTTTGGCCTGAATCGTACTCAGAGCAAGCTGAAAATCTCCTCCATAAAGCGGATTTGCACTTATGTTCGCGGTTTGCCAGGTTCTTAATTTTGCCAGCAGATTATTCGCATCCCAATTCAAATGATCCTCTTCCCAGTCCTTTAGCAAATCTTCGGGAGTTTCAAAACCCAAATTTCGGAAAAGGCCTTCGCGGTAAAAGCTTTGTGAAAATGCCCATCCCGCATAAACACGCGCAAATGCTTTCAATCCCGATTCGGGAGGAGAATCATAATGTCCACTCCGAAAATTTTGATCAGCAGTCAGAGCGGCTTTGACTCCTTCCAAAAANACAAAATTGTGGGGCGACGTTCTGGCCGANGCNCAAAACGGCAGAATCGCCTCCACCATTTCCGGAAACTGCGCGGCCCATTGATAAGCCTGACAACCCGCCATTGACCAACCCGCAACCANCNGGATGCGTTCGATACCAAATATTTCACTCAACAAACGGTGTTGGCAAAACACATTATCGTAGAGGGTGATTTCCGGAAAGTTCGGACCATTCACCGGAACGGCGGCGTTACTCGGTGAAGACGAAAATCCATTACCGAACATATTGACTGAAACAACAAAATGCTTTGCGGGATCAATGGCTCGTCCGGCACCGAAAAATCCTTCATTCCGAATGTGGCTTCCTGTATAAAAAGTAGGCAACAGTACTACATTGTCTTTGTTAGGACTCAACTTTCCATAAGTTCTGTAAGCCAGAACTGCATCAGGAAGTTCTTCCCCGGAAAGTAATTTGACGTTTCCAAGTTGAAAATGTTGTAGATGACTTTGCATCATTCAATAACCTAAATCAGGACTAACCACAATTTTCAACTCCTGCCTTTTGAGATACTGTTCCAAGTTTTCAAAAACCAAATCCAAAGCCAGAACAGTGTNGCTATCAAAATCCGGCTGAACCGACAAACGGGGTTCACATCCGGTGTATGATTTTTGACTTANTTGATTAATATTAATGTAGTCAACTTCAATAAAGTCGCAGATATTCTTCGACTTCCCAATCGGTGACGGCCTGGTGATAGCGTTCCCATTCGTCCGTTTTATAGTGTAAAAACGACTCCAGCATCGCGTCTCCAAGAACGGTTCTGGCAAGCTCGTCGGANTGCAGGATTTCTATAGCTTCCAGTAAATTACGGGGTAGCCTTTGAGCTCCGGATTTACTAATCGCGTCTTCGCTCATCGAGTACAAATCCTGATTCAGTGGTTCTCCGGCGGAGTATTTGTTGATGATTCCTTCGGTCATAGCGGCGGCAGTCATACCCAGCGAAAGGTATGGATTCATGCACATGTCAGCTGCNCGATTCTCAATGCAGAAACGACTCTGCGGCAAGCGTAGCATGGCAGAACGGTTGTTGTAACCATAGGTCATGTGAGTGGGCGCCCAAGTCACGGTTCCACCTTCAAAACCTCCCACTCGCGGAACAAGGCCGTTATAAGAGTTTACAGTCGAACAAGCAATCGCCGTCAATGCTCCACCATGACGAAGCAATCCGCCCACCGCGTTAAACGCGGCATCAGCCCAACCGCCAGACTCGTTTTCAAAGCAATTCGTTCCCAGCTTGTCAATCGTTTGCATGGACGTGTTCAAGTGCGCGCCGGAACGCCAGTCNCCAATCGTGGTTTTGGGCATAAAGGTCACAAACATTCCATGACTCTTGGCGACTTCCTTGAGCAACACCCGCAGAAAGACCAAACGGTCGGCCATTTGGAGTACGTCGGTGTAATGGAAATCCAATTCAAACTGGGAATATGCTCCCTCGGCGACTACATCGTGCAGGTTCCAACCGAGTCCTTCGATGATGTCAATCATCTCCCCCAAAAAACCCATCGAGTCAATCGAGTATTCCACGTCATAACCGAAAGCCTGCCGTCGCGGGCGCAAGCCTTCTCCGGGTTTCGGATCATTGTCAAAGGCTTTTACGGGCTGGCCGTCCTNCCACTTCATCACCATGAACTCCGGCTCAATTCCGGCAAAAACAGCATAGCCCTGATCCGCCGTGTTTTTCACTATACGCTTGAGGGCACTGCGAGGGCAAAGGTTGTAAGGATGGCCTTCCCACCAGAGATCCGCAAACATCCAGGCACAGGTTTTATCCCAGGGGCANATCACAAGACTGTCCAGATCCGGTACCGGAATCTGGTCGGAATCGGCAGGACCGAGTTCCGGCACGAAGGAAATTGAATGTACCGCGAATTGTGGTCCCTTGCCTTGACAGAGCAATTCAAAATCACTGATCGGCACTGGCTTTGTTTTGGGCACCCCAAGCAGGTCAATCCAGCAGGAAANGACGTACTTGACGCCTGCAGCTTCAAGTCTCTTTTTTTCTTCCGTAACCCGTTTAGGATCAGGGAGGGCTTCCGAGAAATTTTCGTGATAATTCATACTCATAATATTTACCTAAGTTATAGGTGATGAAAATAATATTTCTATATTACAGAGCCTGTCGTTTTAACAGAAACTGATTTTTGAACATTTCTATTCCAGCCATGATTTCAAACTGATCGATGTCATCAGACCCAAAACAGTGGCGTTCCAGAAAATTCTGGAAGCTTTTTGTGGAGTCACAAACGACCTCCACCATCAAATCAAAACGTCCGGAAACCCAAAGGACATACACAACCTCATCAAATTCCGATAAACGTTCAGCAACCTCACTGGGAATGTGAGGAGATGCCACCTTGATGCCGAGCATTGCATCGGCCTGATATTTAATGGCCATTGGATCAATGAGGGCGACAATATTCAACATTCCTGCATCGCGCATTCTCTGCACACGATTCCGAACCGTTCCTTCAGAAACACTCAAAACTTCGGCTATGTCCTTATAGGGCAAGCGGCCATCGTTTTGCAGCATTTGCACGATTTTACGGTTCAGGTCATCATGTGGTGAGTCAAGTACCGGGGTTTCGATATTGAAATCAATTTGAATTATGTCCTCACAAAATGCTCAGTTATAACGATTTCAAAAATAAAATAATTTATTATTGAAGATTATCAAAAATTTTGATAGATTTTTACGATATCCGTAAAATTTGTCAATATAAATTTTACAACGGTACTATCTTTCCTAAAATAGCTTGTCGTTTTATAGCTCAATCAATGATGTCACAGTTTTTTTCAGCATTTGATGAAAACCGTATTGTCAAACACGGGTTGCCTTCCGCTGCTTATACTGACAATTATTTTTTTGAGCAGGAAGCTAAGCATTTGTTCGCAAATGCCTGGACATTCGTTGGTTTCGCCCACGATCTTGCCCGGGCAGGAGACATAATCCCACTAGAAGTGGCCGGTCAGCCTTTGTTTATAGTGCGAAGTACTAAAAATAAAATTAGAGCATTTCACAATGTCTGCAGTCACCGCAACCTTAAACTGGTTGACAAGTCTCACAACTGTAAAAGNCTGATCACATGTCCATATCACATGTGGTCTTACAGCCTTAACGGAAAATTGCGGGCAGCACCTTTTTTTGGAGGAAACAAAACAGAACTGCCACAAGACTTTAAACTGGAAGAAAACGGTCTGCTGGAGGTCCCGTGTCAACTTTTTCATGACTGGATATTTATTAATCTCAATGGTGACGTTGCATCATTTGAGTCTTTCATTGATCCTTTGAAGAAACAACTGGTAGATTTTAATTTGGAAGATTTTGTTGCTGTCGCCAGCATAGAGTTTAACGAAATAAAAACGAACTGGAAA
Source organism: Deltaproteobacteria bacterium (assembly GCA_002685535.1). Classification (GTDB taxonomy): domain Bacteria; phylum SAR324; class SAR324; order SAR324; family NAC60-12; genus Arctic96AD-7. The sequence goes on along the minus strand of NYXK01000130.1, from coordinate 8,869 downwards.
TTCCTGATGGAAAATTTCATTGAACCATATCATGTTCAGTTTGTACACAAAACCACAACAAGCCAACCGTTGGCTAATCACTATGTCGTCGAGGATGGGCACTGTCTGGGCAGTGCCGTAGACTTAACATCCGAACAACAAAACAAAGCAAAAGAAGGAACGTTATCCGTCAGTTCAAGGTATTTGACTCTTTTTCCCAACTTCGTACAGGGTGTTTATTATCCGGATCAGCTTGGTGTTCACCTCAATCAACCTATTTCCGCAGGAAGCACCCGCCAGAGAAGGGTGATCTATCAGCACAAAAATGTGGAGCATAATGAAAAAGAGGTTGAAAAAATAAGAAAACTNTGGACCAGTGTACACCAGGAGGATCATGATATTTGCGAACGTCTTCAAGAGGGACGTTATTCAAGAGCAAGCGGACTGGGCGGAATTTTATCACCCCACTGGGAATCTAGTGTACGCAAATTTCAGGAATTGGTTGCGGATTCCATGCGCCCAGNTTTATCAATATCTAGAACATGATCNTNCCGCAAAAAGTCTGAATGACAACCATTTTCAAATACATCAAACTACAGGGATAACACAATGACTGAAACAGCAAAACAATTACCGAATTTTCGTCTGGATCATACAATGTTGCGCGTCAAAGATTTGGAACNCAGCCTGGATTTTTACACAAGAATTTTAGGAATGAAGGTTCACCGTAAAACTGAATATCCTGAAGGCCGATTCACCAACACTTTCGTTGGTTATGTCGGTGAAGATGAAGGAACCAACCTCGAACTGACTTACAACTGGGATCAGCCTGNAGAATACAACAAAGGTAACGCCTGGGGTCATCTTGCGCTCAAGGTAACCGATGTTTATGCTGCCAGTGCTTATTTGAAAGAGCAGGGAGTAGAGTTCACCAAGGAACCTTCACCAATGAAAAACGGTACGAGGATTCTGGCTTTCATCAAAGATCCTGACGGCTACGTNATTGAACTCAATGAACCACTAAGCTGAAGCTACACAAACGCCCTCCTTATTTATCACAACTGCTAGTTATAGAGAATTGAAATTATTTCTAAAATTGCTATAATAATAGTGTGACTGGCAAATGGTTTATCAATCTCTCAGTTTACAGCAAATACAACTCGACTCCGCACATCGAACAACTTTTCTGTTAAGACGCGACGCTGTTAGATAACTGAATAAAAAGGATATTAATGCAGGAAACACATCATTACGACATTATTGTAATCGGCTCGGGCCCTGCTGGTGAAAAAGCTGCCATGCAGGCCAGCAANCTCAAAAAACAGGTTGCGCTTATTGAAAAATCACCGCGTCTGGGCGGTGCTTCACTTCACACTGGTACAATTCCCTCCAAATCACTGCGCGAAACTGTGATGCATCTGGCACTCCTGCGTCAGCAAACTCACGGAATAGAGTTTAACTTTAAAGAAAATCTGACAACCCAGGAGTTGATGTACCGGAAAGAAATCGTGATCCAGGATCAGGAAAATTCCCTGCGTCGAAATTTTGAAAAAAACGGTATTACAGTCATACAGGGAACACCTCGCTTCCAATCGGCCACAACGCTGGAAATCACTCCTGCTGATGATGGAGAAGCTTTTGATATTACTGCAGATTATTTTATAGTCGCCACAGGTTCATCTCCACGCAGACCAAGTTGGGCACCTTTTGACAACGAATGCGTNTTTGATTCAGACACAATCCTGAACATCAAACATCTGCCCAAAAAAGTAACCATCATCGGTGCCGGTGTGATCGGCTGCGAATATGCTTCTATTTTTTCAAAAATGGGAATCCGTGTAAATCTGATCGCTCGTGACCGCAACGTTCTGCCTTTTGTTGACCGTCAAATTGCCGAAAACTTGATGTACCAGATGCGTAACCAACGCGTTACCCTGCGGCTGGGAGAAAATGTTGAAGATATTGAAAAAATAAATTCCGATGAAATTCACGTAAAACTGGAAAGTCAGAAAGTTCTGCCTTGTTCAACTGTAATGGTTGCGGCTGGACGTTGTGCAAATTCGACGGGCTTAAATCTGGAANAAATTGGTGTGGAATTGGGTAATAACGGCTTGATTAAAACTGATAAAAATTTCCAGACTGCGCAAGCAAATATTTATGCGGTTGGCGATGTGATCGGTTTTCCAGGATTGGCGTCAACATCAATGTCGCAGGCGAGGATTGCGGTTCTGCACGTCTTTAATGAATTGGAATCTGAAACTATGCCAAAAGATTTACCGCTTGGAATCTGGACAATTCCGGCAGTTTCGATGGTTGGAAAAACGGAAGAAGAATTGACTGATGCCTGCATTCCATACGAAATCGGCATTGCGCATTTTAAAGAAATTTCACGTGCGCACATCATGGGCGAGGATGAAGGGATTCTCAAACTTCTGTTTGATCCGGAAACACTCAAAATTTTGGGTATTCACATCATTGGACCGCGTGCTTCAGAATTGATTCATCTAGGACATTCAGTGATGTTTTTTGACGGAACTATCAAATATTTCTTGAACACAGTTTTTAACTCCCCGACTCTCGACGAAGCATACCGTGTTGCAGCTTTTAACGGAATGAACCGCCTCGATCACGAATCCCTTTGAATCCACTTCCTGTTATTCTCCTGCCTCAAACCTCCACATTCGCTCTTGCAATATAGAGCAATCAGGCTTATTTCTTCGCTCCCTCAATACGATCTTATGAAGTAAAAATAACTTCTTCAAGCAGTAAAAGTTNTACGATAGGCAAACAAACCCGCGGAACCGCCGGTGTGTAAAAAGACGATGTTTTGATCTTTTCCGAATTTACCTTTGCGGATGAGGTCTATCAAACCAGCCATTCCTTTTCCGGAATAAACAGGATCCAGCAGGATACCTTCTTCTTTGGCCANTAGTTCTATCGCCTCTATCATACCNTCTGTNGGCAGTCCATAACCCGGTCCTACGTAGTCACCGTTGGCAACAACTGACTCGCGTTTGACTATGCCTGGGATTCCGATAAATTCGGTTGTTTTTTCTGCCAGCACAAATACTTTTTCCTCCTGCTTTTCTTTATCCGCGTTCACACAAATTCCCAAAACGGGAATTCCGCTGCGAGTTCCTTCCAGACCAACAACAAGCCCGGACTGCGTCCCTGCACTGCCGGTTGCAGTTACCAGATGATCGATTTTCAAACTGCGGTCATTGAGTTGTCCCACCAGTTCCATGGCACAATTCACATAACCCAGCGCACCTGTAGGATTGGAGCCTCCTCCTGGAATAATGTATGGGTTAGCACCGTTTTTGCGAAAATCATCGGCTATATCCTGCATTGCCGCATCCATGTCAGTTCCGGCGGGAACTGAGTGAATATTCGCACCAAACAGCCTGTCCAGCAAAACATTACCATTTTCGAGATAATCCGGATCTTCGCTGCCTGTACGGTGTTCCAGCAAAACCTCACAGCGTAATCCCAACTTGGACGAAATCGCAACTGTCTGCCGCACATGATTCGATTGCGTAGCACCCTGTGTGATAATTGTGTCAGCCTTTTTCTGCTGTGCCTCGCCCATCAGAAATTCAAGTTTACGNGTTTTGTTCCCTCCGGTGGCAAGCCCAGTACAGTCGTCACGTTTGATAAAAATCTTTGGTCCCCCAAGCAGTTTAGTTAAATTTTCAAGAGGTTCCAGTGGAGTCGGCAGATGAGAAAAATGGAGTCGTGGGAAGCGTGAGAGGTGCATAATATTTATAGAATAATAAGTTAATCATTCTGCAACAGGCTAAGAGCTTGCGCGTGGAGTTCGGAGGACGCGGCTGCTAGCAGACATCCATCCCAATCGTCATCAAAGGAGTTATTGCCCAGCCAGTCTGTGATAACGCCGCCTGCATTTTCAACAACAGGAACAAGTGCCATTACATCATAAATTTTGAGATCAGCCTCAACCACCAAATCTATGTGTCCGGANGCCAACAGACCATAGCTATAACAATCTCCGCCGTATCGTACCATTTTTACTTGAGCGACAATCCGGTCAAAGTGAGGTTTTTGCGAAATGTTGAACATTGCGGGATCCGCACTATAAAGAATTGACTGCTCGATTTTTTTCTTACCGGATACTTTGCAGAGCTGCGGTGTTCCTCCTTGCTGATCCGGATAGTACAAACTTTCCTGGTTACGTATTCCTAACCAGCGTTCACGCATAATTGGAATATCTATAATCCCAAATTGCGGAACATCATTATCCAACAGGGAAATCAGTGTTCCAAAAATTGGCATCCCGGCCACAAAACTCCTTGTTCCATCAATCGGATCTAGCACCCATTTCCATCTGCTTCCGGTTGNCTCGTATCCGTGTTCTTCTCCAAGAATATCATGATCCGGATATTTTACTGAGATCATCTCCCGCATAACAGTTTCGGTCTGCCGATCCGCAATCGTGACCGGACTCTCATCCGCTTTGTCCTCAACCGTCATTTTTGAACGAAAATATTTTCGAATCACTTTTCCNGACGCATCTGCCAGTTCGTGGGAAAATAGCTCAAATTCTGACATCAGTTTTAGCTTTGAGTAAAATGAAAATTAATCTTTGTAAGAGTTTTACACTACTGAGGCTGCATCTTTTTCCAGTTCATCAACCATAGATTTAAGGAAGAAGAAAAAAGTTTGCAGAATGGAATAGACTGGCACCGCCAGCANNGCACCNGCAATTCCAGCCATATGTTCTCCTGTTACAAGGACAAACACAATTATGGCGGGATGGATTTGTGCCGAAGTTCCCATGATTTTTGGATTAAGGAAATTTCCTTCAATAAAGTGAATCAATAAAATCCAAGCCAGCGCTAGCAGTCCGGTGCNCAAGGAAATAGTCAGTCCCATAATNACGATTGGTATGCTCGAAAGGATCGTACCAAAGATAGGTATCAATGAAAAAACCATGGCTACCAGACCAAGNGTAAAGGCGAAGGGAACGCCAATCATCAACAAGCCGATAAAGGTTAAAATCCCGTTTATCAAACAAATCATCAATTGGCCACGCACCACCCCATTCAAACCTTTATCCAGGCTTTTCAGTAAATCGTTATATCGCAAATGATATTTTTTCGGCACAAGTGAGCGCCAGAAAGATAAAATTCTTTCTGTATCAACCAGAATAAATGCTGCGACCATAAAGGTTAAAAACAAAGTAAACACAGAACCGACAACTTTCGTGATCAGTTGACGCCCAAATCCCAGAAAACGAACCATGTCCGCTTTTAAGCGGTTCATTCCCTCTTCCGCAAGGATGGAAATCTGCGTGTTTATATCAAGAGGAACCTGCTCATTTTCTTCAANTCCACTTTCTCTGCCGATCTTTCNATGNGGCACAANCTCGATCCTGTCNGAATCCANCCCGCGTATTTCATAAGTATAACCGTCCAGAATTTTCAGTAATTCTCCGTTTTCCTTTTGTGTCACAGTGGTCTTAGACTGCGGTTCATTATTTTCAATTACGGGCAAAGGTTCCATAATTTCTGGTTCAGGAAACAGAGAAGTAATGTCCCGTATTTTTTCATCAAAAACAGGACCCCACTCCTTAGAAACCTTNGTAACTGCTTTCGGAAGTTCCTGAATCATATGTCCCATTTCAGCAGAAACATTTGGCACAACATAACTGCCTCCGCCGATCAGTACGATCAGAATCACGAAATAAACTAGCAATACTGCGAGTCCCCGTGAAATGCTATGCGAGCGAATTTTTCTCTGGTGAAGATTTTCAATTACTGGAGCAAGCACATAAGCCAGAAAGCTGGCCAACAGGAAGGGAAAGAGAATTTTGTTTAAAAACAAAACTATCCCCAGCATAGTGGCAAGTAAAATAAGAATAACAAGTGTTCGGCCGCGGTGACCTAGAAATTTAAGCATTTTAAATTTTTGTGAGAATTTTCAGCCGTTGAGTGGCTGGGAATAGACTACTCAGGATAGACTTTTTAGTATATTTTTCAAGCTGTTTCAGCTATTCCCTCTGTGGTCCGTCCATGGCACTTGGCTGATAATGACGTAACAGATAACAAAGGGTATTGCCTAAAACTTTCCTGCTGTGTCCTGGCATCACAATCCTGGAAACAGAACCAAGCCGCAGGGCTTCTTCAGGATTGAGTAATTCCCTTTCATAACGTGCGGTCAATTTTGCCATTGCCTCATCACGATCAACCGCAGCTTTAGGTTCTTCGGTTCCGGAATCAAGCTCCTGCTGATAATTCTGTAGAATTTCGCGGAATTCATCCTTGTAGACGAATTGCCTCCCTGCTGGACCCATCACAGCAATTCTGGCACTAGGCAAAGCAAAAACAAAATCACCACCAACATGATAACTGTTCCACGCACAATACGCTCCGCCAAAAGCATTTCGAACAATCAAAGTCAGCCGAGGCACACGCAAATCTACAATTGCATCAAGCAATTCTCGCCCTGCCTGAACGACACCCATGCGTTCCTGTTCAGAGCCCGGAGCATAACCACTGACGTCTTCAAGGAAGATAACTGGAATATTGTACAGGTTACAGAAACGAATAAATTTCGCCCCTTTTCTGGAAGCTTCTGTATCAATATTTCCTGACGCATAAGCACTGTTATTGGCAATAAAACCCACTACATTTCCACCCATTCGACCAAATGCTGTGGTTAACTGTTTTGCCCTGACCTGTTGAATTTCAAAATAATCTCCATAATCCACCAACTGCTGTAAAAACAAACGCATATCAAAAGGCGTATTGAAACCAGTAACAGGATTGGTGAATGTCTTGTGGAGCAGAATTGCTTCCTCTTCAACGTAATTGTCAAGTGATGAGGAGGAGGAAAGGGCAGGTGGTGCAGAGTGGTTATTATCCGGAAGATATTGTAAAAGCCGCAAAGTCGAACGTAATGCTCCCAATTCATCTGGAGCAATCAGATCAACCACACCACTCTTACTGTGAACTTTCGGTCCACCCAAATCATCAGCGCTAATGTTTTCTCCCAGCGCTTCACGAACTACATCCGGTCCGGTTAATCCAAAAAACGTATCCTCCGACTGAATCACAAAAGAACCTTGCCGGGGAAGGTATGCTCCTCCGCCAGCGTTATAACCGAACATCATCATAATTGACGGAACAACACCGCTGATTTTCCGCATCGCCGCAAAAGCTTCGGAATATCCGTCAAGTCCTCCNACTCCGGCAGGAACATAAGCTCCTGCGGAATCGTTCATTCCGATCAGCGGAATTCCGTGTTCCCCCGCCATTAAAATCTGGCGNGCGATTTTNCTCCCGTTTGTAGAGTCTATCGAACCGGCACGTACCGTAAAATCATGACCGTAAACGGCNACATCACGTCCGTCAATGTTGAGGATTCCTGTAACAATACCGTCACCGTCAAGTTCCGAACCCCAGTTTTGAAAAGTTATGTGCGGTTCTGAGGAAGTCAAAACTTTGATGCGCTCCCAAACTGTCATCCGCCCCTTGCTGTGCTGTGCACGAACACGTGATTCACCGCCGCCGTGCAAAGGCTTTTTTAGCAACTCTTCACCACGTGCCAGCATCTGGTCATAAAGCNGTTCCGGACTATCTTTAACAGAATCNTCTTCAGCGTTTTCAGGGGAAAATGGATTTTCTAGACTCAGCTCTCCCACGGGCAATACTCCGGTAAAATTAGACATTCAAATAAAAATGAGATAAAAAGAACTTTAATCCCAAATTGCTCGCAAAGCAAGTTAAACTATAGTGAGTCNGTTAAATTATANATTTTCATCACTGATTGTTTCGAAAAAAGTCNAAATTTCACCTGCACANANATCNGCNATCCGGAAACAAAAATAATCAGGAGGTTTANAGGTGCGGGGTCGCTTTGTTCGACATAACACGATTTCAGAGCTTTTTACAGAANCATCAATTCTACTGAATAAAATAATGAGTATAATATTCATGGGAACACCTGAGTGGTCGATTCCTTCTTTAAAAGCTGTCATTGACAGCGGATGTGAAATCAGCGCGGTTTTTACTCAACCAGATCGTCCGTTTGGTCGTAAACGTCAATTGAAGCCCTCGCCGATAAAACAATATTCCTTAGAGCAAAATTTGANCGTTTACACTCCAGAAAAAGCGNGAAGNCCGGAAACCCTGGATTTGGTNAGTTCTCTNAATCCTGAACTTATTTTAGTTTGCGCTTATGGTCAAATTTTGGNACAGCCGTTTTTGGATATTCCGAAAGGCGGATGTTTCAATCTNCATTTTTCCTTNTTACCGAAATTGCGTGGTGCGTCNCCGATACAGGCCGCAATTNCCTCCGGATTNGNNACCAGCGGAGTTTCTTTACAAAAGATGGTCTTGCGGCTTGACGCGGGACCGCTNNTTGCTGCNTCCNAANAAGAAACGATTCTTCCGGATGACACAACACCGTTGCTCGGCAGTAGAATGGCGGAAATTGGCGNNAAATTAATTNANGATAATTTNCCAAAATTGCTCTCGGGTGATTTTACTGAAACTGAACAGAAAGATGCGGATGCGACATATTGCAGGATCATCAATAAAGAGGAAGGACACATTCGCTGGGATGAAGAAAGTGCTGCTGAAATAGAAAGGAAATTGCGGGCTTTTTCGCCATGGCCGGGAATATTCGGTTTTTACTGCCTTGAGAAAAATTCCGCAAATAAGCGCAGACTTCAGTTTACAATAGCAGAGGTTGTAAACGGGGATTTTAAACCGGGAAAAATTTATCCGGAATTGATCGTGGGGACTCTTTCTGGAGGTTTAAAAATCTTACGCCTCAAACCGGAAGGAAAACAGGAAATGGACGCAGATTCGTTTTTACGCGGACAAGCACAAATAGTGGGAACAGTGTTGGAATAACAGCTTGTAAA